>JBKAGF010000041.1:0-31370 GCA_046290265.1 Roseovarius sp.
ATTCGGGCAAGAGTTCCAGCCGTTTGTCCGCACCGTCCGCGCCGCGTTCGATCATCAGCCGCGTCTCGGCAATGTCGCGCGTCACCTCGTCCACAAGGGGGAGCATCTGCTGTACATCCTGCAGGCCGCGCCACAACGCCATGTCCAGCCGCGCCGCGTGATGCGGTTCCAGCAGGTCGGGCCGCGCCCGGATGAAGGCGTCGTGTTCAGGCGTCGACAGATCCAGCGTGCGCCAGGCCAGGACCAGCGCGACCTCGGCATCGCCGGACCGGTCGGCCTTTTGCAGGGCGCGGGCATAGGACAGCGCCCCCAGGCCCGATTGCGGCACACGGTCGTCATAGAATGCGATGATCTCGTCCGGGGTGGCATCGGCCATCGCTGCCTCTGCCTGCGTATGCAGGTAATCCAGCCCCGGCCAGTCGCTGTGATCGCGCAGAAAGGCAAGAATATCGGCCGGCGCGCCATCTCCCGTCCGCAGGCGGTGCCATTCGATCAGCGTTTCCGCCGCCGGACCGGCGCGCCGGGCCAACTGCGCCGCCGTCGCCCAGCGTCCGGCCAGCATCGCCTCCATCGCACTGGTCAGCGGACGCGGCGGAACGCGCGGTGCGGGCGCGACCATGACCGTCGCGTCCTTGTCGAAATTCGGATTGGCCTCAGACATCGACTCCGGCACGGTCTCGGCGACATCCGCGTCGCCGGTATCCGCATCGGACAGGTTTCCGGTCCCGGTCTGCGCAACCGTGACGAGTGGCCAAAGCGCGGCCAATCCGACAAGGACAAGTCTTTGCACGCTGAACATCTCTTGCATTTTCCCGGGCCAGCGACGATAGACACAGCCAGCCTAGTTTCAAGGGGACGGAACGTCCATTCACAAGCTGGGCAACGCCGCGCGAGACGATTGGTTTCGTCGCGGCCAGCCACCAGCCCGATGGGCTAAGACATAGAAAGGAGCGTATCATGTTCAAAGGATCATTTCCTGCCCTGGTCACGCCGTTCAAGAACGGCGAGCTGGATCTCGATACGCTCAAGAAGCTGGTAGAGTGGCATATCGGTGAAGGCAGCCACGGCCTGGTGCCGGTCGGCACCACCGGCGAAAGCCCCACCCTCAGCCATACCGAACACGAAACCGTGGTATCGGAAGTCGTGCGCGCCGCGGCCGGCCGCGTGCCGGTGATCGCCGGCGCGGGCAGCAACAACACGCTCGAATCGATCCGTTTCATCCAGCACGCCGAAAAGGTCGGTGCGGATGCGGCGCTGGTGGTGACGCCCTATTACAACAAGCCCACCCAGCGGGGACTGATCGCGCATTTCACCGCGTTGCATGATTGCTGCAACCTGCCGATCATCATCTACAACATTCCCGGCCGCTCTGTCGTGGACATGACGCCCCAGACCATGGGGGAACTGGCCAGGCTGCCGCGGATCGTCGGCGTCAAGGACGCTACCGGCGATCTCGCGCGGGTCAGCCTCCAGCGCATGACCTGCGGCAAGGAATTCTGCCAGATCTCGGGCGAGGACGCGACCGCACATGGTTTCAACGCGCAGGGCGGGGTCGGTGTGATCTCCGTGACCGGCAACGTCGCCCCCAAGATGGTGGCCGAGGTTCAGAACGCCACGCTGGCGGGCGACTATGCCAAGGCTCTCGAAATCCAGGACCGGCTGATGCCGTTGCACAAGGCGATCTTCACCGAACCGGGGCTGGTGGGCGCAAAATATGCCCTGTCGCGCCTGGGCCTGTGCAGCGCAGAGGTGCGCTCGCCCCTCACCGAACTCAGCGACGAAACCAAGGCGCTGGTCGATGACGGTCTGCGCCATGCCGGGCTGATGAACTAAGCCGCGCCGGCATGGCAGAGCTTCTGATCGTCTACCATTCCAGGACCGGCGGCAGCCGCCAGATGGCAGAGGCCGCCGCACAGGCCGCGCGGGACGAGACGACCACGACGCTACAGACCGCCGAAGAGACCGGGCCGGACGATTTGCTCCGCGCCGACGGCTATATCTTCTGCGCGCCGGAAAACCTGGCCGCCATCGCCGGGGTGATGAAGGACTTCTTCGACCGCTGCTATTATCCCGTGCTTGGCCGGATCGAGGGACGTCCCTATGCCCAGATGGTCTGCGCCGGGTCCGATGGCACCAATGCACAAAGACAGATCGCCCGCATCGCGCAGGGTTGGCGGCTGAAGGCGGTGCAGGAGCCTTTCATCATCTGCACCCACGCCCAGACGCAGGAACAGATCCTGGCCGAAAAACACCTGTCGAAAGACGACCTCGCCCCTTGCCGCGACCTGGGGCAGGCCCTGGCTGCCGGCCTGGAAATGGGCGCCTTCTAGTCGATCCGCCGCACCAGCATCTGGTTGCCGGCGCTCGACTTGGTCTCGAACACCTTCAGCTTGCCCACAAGATCGCTCAGCTTCTTCTCGCCGAAACTGCGGGTGTCGAAATCCGGTTTGTCCGCCTGGATCTGCTGCCCGATCCGGCCCAGCGGGTACCATTCGCCTTCCTGGTCGATCTTTTCCATCGCATCGAAGATCAGGTTCCGCGCGGTGGCGGCCGATTTCGAGTCCAGCCCGGTTTGTGCCTTGGCACGCGCAGACGACCCGACCTCCTGATAGATGTTCTCGATCGCCACGAAGCGGTTGCAGGCATTCTTCAGCGCATCGGGCGCCTTGGCCTCTCCGATGCCGATGACCGTCAGGCCCTGTTCACGGATACGGCTGGCCAGCCGGGTAAAATCGCTGTCCGACGAGACCAGTACGAACCCGTCGAAATGCCCCGCATGCAGGATGTCCATGGCGTCGATCACAAGGCCGATATCCGACGCGTTCTTGCCCTTGGTATTCGCCGTCTGCTGATGCTGGACCAGCCCGAGGTTCTGCGCCGTCTTGGTCCAGCCGCTCAGCTGCTGGCTCGACCAGTCGCCGTAGACACGGCGCAATCCCGGCTCGCCATAACTGGTGACTTCCTTCAGGATCGACTCGGCATATTTGGCCGGCACGTTATCGGCGTCGATCAATACGGCAAGCAGGTGGGAACGGTCGGGCATGGGCACTCCTTTTCAGGGCGCACCCTGCCCTATCCGCCGCTCCGGCGAAAGCCGATTATACGCACTCAGCCCTGGTCGCCGATCTTGTCCTGCGTCTTCGTCTCGAAATCCGAGGCGTCGTGCCGTTCCCACAGCTGCTCGTGCGGCTCGCCCATCGTGCGGTTCACCATGCGGCCGCGTTGCACCGCGGGACGCTCCAGGATCTTCTCGGCCCAGGCCACCACGTTCTTGTATTCATGCACGCTCAGGAACTTGCCGGCATCGTATTGCCGGCCCAGGGCCAGGTTGCCGTACCAGGGCCAGATCGCCATGTCGGCAATGCTGTACTCCCGCCCCGCGATATAGGGACGGTCGGCAAGCTGCTTGTCCAGCACATCAAGCTGGCGCTTGGCCTCCATGGCGAAACGGTCGATCGGATACTGCCACTTCTCCGGCGCATAGGCATAGAAATGGCCGAAACCGCCGCCAAGATAGGGCGCGCTTCCCATCTGCCACATCAGCCAGTTGATGACTTCCGTCCGCTGCGGGCCCGACTTGGGCAAGAACGCTCCGAATTTCTCGGCAAGGTGCAGCAGGATCGAGCCGGATTCGAAAACCTTGACGGGGTCGGTCCCCGAGCGATCCACCATCGCCGGGATCTTGGAGTTGGGGTTCACGTCGACGAATCCCGACCCAAACTGGTCCCCGTCGCCGATGCGGATCAGCCACGCGTCGTATTCCGCGTCGTGACCGGCCGCCAGAAGCTCCTCGAACATCACCGTCACCTTCACCCCGTTGGGCGTGCCCATCGAATAAAGCTGGAAAGGATGCGCGCCGACCGGCAGATCCTTGTCATGGGTGGCGCCGGCAATGGGGCGGTTGGTCGAGGCGAACTGCCCGCCGTTTTCCTGTTCCCATGTCCAGACTTCGGGGGGTGTATACGTGTCGTCGGTCATTGCGGCCTCTCTGAATGTCTATCGACACAAGAGGTATAGATTACCGTCCTCAAGGCAAGGTGCAGCGCTGCACAGAAATCTGTGCAATGGCCGGCACCGCGCCACATCCCGGCCGGAAAGGACAGGCGCGGGCTGAACCAGGGCAAGCCGTGCGTTCCGGCGATTTTACGCAACCTTTCCGCGCATCGTCCGGTCCGGGGCTTGCACAGGCCACGGGCTTGGGCCAAAGCTTTGACCGGGTGAGCGAAGGAGTAAGACAGATGCGTTGGTGGGCGATACTGGCAATGATGACCGTGGCGGGCTGCGGGCCCGAGTCGATGACCGACGATGGACCGTCCCGGGCAGAGGAAGACGGCCCCGACATCTGCGAATCCGCCGCCCATGCCGAGTTCGTGGGACAGCCGATCGGCGCGTTCGACCAGGACGCCCTCGACCAGCCGGTGCGGGTGATCCCTCCCGGCGGCATCGTCACCATGGAATACACCCCGCGCCGATTGAATATCGACCTGGACGATGCCGACAACATCGTCCGCTTCTGGTGCGGCTGACACCCCCGGTCATCTGCGCGACCGCATCCGCCACACAGGCATAGGGTGAATCAATTCTTGCGCTCTGCCACACGCCATTGATATTTCCGCACCTGTAGTGTTTGATTTCGCACAGGACGGCAGGGCAGATCATGGACAACTGGGATGAAGTGCGCACAGCCTTTCACGTGGCGCGGGTCGGCACCGTAAGCGGCGCCGCCGAGGCACTGGGAGTGCACCATGCCACCGTCATCCGGCATATCGACGCGCTGGAGGAACGGCTGGGCGTCAAGCTGTTCCAGCGCCACGCCCGCGGCTATTCCACCACCGAGGCGGGCGAGGACCTGCTGCGGGTGGCACAAGCCACCGACGACCAGTTCAGCCAGCTTGCCGGCAGGATCAGGGGGCGCGGCAATGATGTCTCCGGCGAACTGGTGGTCACTTCACTGGGCGGGTTCAGCCATCTTCTGGTGCCGGTCCTGACCGAGTTCCGGCAGGAATATCCCGATATCATCCTGCGCTACCTGACCGGCGACCGACTGTTCCGTCTGGAATACGGAGAGGCGCATGTGGCCATCCGCGCGGGCCGTGCCCCGGATCAGCCGGACAACGTGGTGCAGCCCTTCTATACGCAGGCCCACACGCTCTATGCCGCGCAATCCTATGTCGACCGGCACGGCCTGCCCGCCTCCGAGGACGAATTCGACCAGCACTGGTTCGTCAGCGCCGACGACCCCAAGAACCGTGCGCCCTTCAACCTGTGGCTTCGCCAGGCAGTTGCCGAAGAGCGCATCATTTTCCGCAGTCAGGACGGCCACGCTCAGCGCAATGCGATCCTCGAAGGGGCCGGCATCGGCTTTCTCAGCAAGATCCTTGCCAACCAGATCGGTGGCCTTACCGAAGTGTTGCCCGCGCGCGACGAATGGTCTGTTTCGATCTGGCTGGTGACGCACATGGATCTGCACCGCACCACCAAGGTCCAGGCGTTCCTGCGGTTCCTCAAGGACCGCGCCAAGGCTTGGAACTTCGAATGAACGACCGCCTTCGCGGCCATGCCGCGATGCTGGCCTTTTCCGCGCTCATCGCAGGGTCGTTCGCCCTGGGATCCATGGCCGCGCCGCATATCGCGCCCACCGCGCTGAATACCGTGCGTTTCTTCATCGCCTCGGGCTTGCTTGGCCTTGCCGCGGCGCTGACCGTCGGAATTCCGCGCAGCACGTGGCAGGCGCCGTGGCGCTATCTCCTCCTGGGTGGCTCGATGGGGCTGTATTTCGTGCTGATGTTCGAAGCCCTGAAAACCGCCGCGCCGGTCAGCGCGGCGGCGGTCTTTACCCTGACGCCGATCCTGTCGGGCCTGTTCGGCTTCCTGCTCCTGCGGCAGGTGGTGACGCCGCGCATGTCACTGGCGCTTGCGGTCGGGGCCGCCGGGGCGCTGTGGGTAATCTTCGACGCCGACCTCCAGACACTGGCCCGGTTCGAGATCGGCCGGGGCGAGGTCATCTTCTTCTTCGGCTGCATCGCGCACGCGCTTTACACACCGATGGTGCGCAAGCTGAACCGGGGCGAACGGCCCGTCGTCTTTTCCTTCGGGGCGATGGTCGCCGCTGCCGGGCTGATCGCGCTGGCGGGCTGGCACGACATGCGCGGCACCGACTGGCCCGGCCTGCCGGCCATCGTCTGGATCACGATTCTCTACACCGCCGTCGCGGCCACGGCGATCACCTTCGTGCTGCTGCAATACGCCTCCCTGCGCCTGCCCAGCGCCAAGGTCATGGCCTATACCTACCTGACGCCCACCTGGGTGATCTGCTGGCAGGCAGCACTTGGCCACGGCCTGCCGCCACGCATGATCCTCGTGGGCGTGGGACTGACCATCGTGGCGCTGATGCTGCTGTTGAAGGACGAATAGTCACTCGGCCAGGTCCCGCGCCGCATCGCGAATTCTCCGGAACTCGTCGCCGAACGCATCCTCTGGAACCCTGCGCAGGAAATACTGCACCGTGCCGATCGGTGCCGGCAGTTGCACATCCATGCCCATCGTGTCGCCACGGCAGGTATAGGTGATCGTCGGCTCGTACCGCTCCGCTCCCGCAACCGGTGTGGTCACGACATCACCATTGGCCGTCATCGTAAACATGGCCGGGGCGGACCCTGCGTCGCAGAAGGTGACCCGCCCTGCCTCGCCGTTGATGAACCCCACTTGCGTCGGCGCGGCAAGGTCCAGCCGGACATCCACGACATCGCCGGTCTCGACGAACGTATCGGTGAATTCCGTGCCCTGGTGAAACGGGAGCGTGTGATAGAACCCGTCCGCGTAGATGGAAATTCCCAAGGTCGGCGAGGCCCCTGCCGCGATGTCGCGAATGACGTCCTCCGGCACCATCCCCTGCAACGCGGCGCGGATCCGTGCGGGCGCCGTGTTCTCTCCGACCCAGTGCCCCACCATGCACGGATCGCCCACCGGGGGCGGCGCGACGCAGGCGTTCTGGGCAAGGGCGGGGGCGGCCCCAAGGGCCAGCATCAGGGTCAGGGCAGATGACTTCATGGCAAGGGTCCTCCTGTTGGTCAGAGAAACCCACCCGCCTCCAGTTTCCGCACAAGGCGGCGATAATCCATGGGCGGCGGCACCTCTTCTGACACCTGTCCGTCGTCCGGGCGGATCAGCGGGTTCATTTTCACCAGTTCCACGTCGCAGAACGCCTCGATCTGATTGGCCAGCGCGTCGAACGCCCCCTGCCGCCAGCGCCGCTGGATCAGGCCCACCCGCGTGCCGGGCCGCATCAGGAATGGCGCCAGGTGAAAGGCCGAGCCATCAGGCCCCACGATCTGCCGCGCGGCGGCGTAATGGGCGCATTGTTCCGGCAGGCTGTGACGCTGCGGGTGCAGGATCGTATAGCCCGCCTTGTGCATCAGCCGCTCGATCCGCTCTTCCTGGTCCACCATCTGACCCGCGCGTTTCAGCAGGGACCTTGAAAGGTAGATCTTCTCGTCGCCCTCGGGCGTCACCGCCGCCTGAAGCCGCCCGCGAATGAAGCGGCGAAACTCCGGCGTGCCGGTGATCCAGTCGCGATGCCCCATGCCCTGTGTCGGCACGTCCAGCACCTCGACCCGCACCGGGGTTTCCACGAAATGCACCGGCAAAACGCCGCTCAGAAGGTCCACGAACGCCTTCAGTCGCCGCTGGAATACCGCCCCGAAATCGATGCCATGCATCGGGATCAGGACCAGACCGTCATAGCTGCGCTGCCCCAAGGGCCACATCCGCGAGATGCATTCCAGCAGGAAATGCCCGAAATGATGCCGCCCGATCCCGATGAAGAGATGCCGCCCTGGCAAGACCTCCACCGCCTCCGGCACATTCGGCTGCGCGGTAAAGCGATTGGCAGAATAGAGCGTGCGCGACTGCTCGACAAAGCTGCCATCCGCACGGACCACGCCACAGGCCAGGTCCCGGCCTTGCGACATGGGGACCACCTGCGCCTGCTCCACCGTCTCGACATGCGGCTCCGGCAAGACACGCGGGTCCAGCGCCGCGCCCGGCGCCAAGTCATCCGTCATCGCGGAACTCTTTCGCCAGGAACTGCTCGAACGCATCCAGGTGCACCGCCTCGAACTGGCCGAAGCTTTGCATCCAGATGCTCGCGTCGCGCAGCGCATCTGGCTCCAGCTTGCACCACACCACGCGGCCCCGCCGTTCCTGGCTGATCAGGCCCGCGCGGGTCAGGATGCCTAGATGTTTCGACACCGCCGCCAGCGACATCTCGAAGGGTTCCGCCACATCCGTCACGGCCATGTCATCCTCCAGCAGCATCGACAGGATCGTGCGGCGGGTGGGATCGGCCAGCGCGGCAAAGACGGTATCTAGGGATCGGGCCATGGTGTACCGTTTAAGCCTTGCGGCACAGGTCGCGTCAACTGTCTTGGGCCTTGGGGCGGCATTGCGGACTCGACTCCGCTGCCGGGGCGCCCTAATTTGGAACATATCAAGAACATTTGCCTGCTGATGATCCGGTCCCGCTGCCATGCCCGAACGGCGTATCCTTTCTGTCTGGTTCCCCCGGCTGGGGGCCGAACGGCTGCTGCGGCGGACCGGGCTGGATTCGGACGTGCCCTTTGCCGTGGTGCGCGACACCGGGCAGATGCAGGTACTGTGTTCCCTGTCGGGCGCGGCCGAGGCCGCGGGGCTGCGGGTGGGCCAGCCCTTGCGCGATGCCCATGCGATGTGCGCCACGCTGGTCACGAAACTGCAAAACCCGCATCAGGAGGCCACGTTCCTGGCCAGCCTCGGGCGATGGGCCGAACGGCTGAGCCCGTGGGTGGCGACGCAGCCGCCCGATGCGCTGCTGCTGGACATCACCGGCTGCGCGCATCTTTTCGGCGGGGAAGAGGCAATGGCATGCCAAGTCATTGAAGAGGCGTCACTTTCAGGCCTGACCACGCGCTGCGGGCTGGCCGGCACCGTGGGCGCGGCCTGGGCTTTGGCCCGCTATGCCGGGGCCGCACCCGGCGCGGTTCGCAGTGGTGACGCCATCGACCAGGAGGCCCGCGCGACCCGGTCCCGCGCGGCCAAGCGGCGGCACTGGGAACGCGGGGGGGCCGCGCCCGTGGCGGGCGTAAGCCGTTCAAATTCAATGCCGTTTTCCATCGCACCCCCCGGGCAGGCGCGCACGTTTCTGTACCCCTTGCCCATCGCCGCCCTGCGGCTGGAGGAAGAGCAGGTCGCGGCCCTCAACCGGCTGGGCCTGCGCAAGGTGGGCGACCTCTTGAACCAGCCGCGCGGGCCGCTGGCGCGGCGCTTTGGCCGGGGGCTCTTGTTGCGGATGGATCAGGCGGTGGGAGCGGCACCGGAACCTGTCTCTCCGGCACGGGTGAAGCCCCGGCTGGCGACCCGGCTGACCCTGCCGGAACCCATTGGTTTGATTGACGATTTGCAGGCCGGTCTGGACCGGCTGGTGCCGCGCCTGTGCCAGCTTCTGGCGGACCAGGGACAGGGGGTGCGCAAGGTCCGGCTGGAGGCGTGGCGCGCCGATGGCACCATGGGCTGGATCGAGGCGGGGCTGGCGCGGGCAACAGACCAGCCCGACCGCATCCGCCCCCTTCTGGCGATGCGGCTGGACGAGATCGACGCGGGCTTCGGCATCGACATGCTGCGCCTCGTGGCCGCCGTGACCGAGCCGGTGCAGCACCGCACCGCGGGGGGGCATCTGGACGCCACCGAAGCCGCCCGCGCGCGTCTGGCGCGGGACACGGGCGTGGAGGATCTGATCGGGCGGATCGGCGGGCGGATCGGGCTGGAGTCGATCACCCGCCTGCACCCGGCCAGCAGCCATATCCCTGAAAAGACGTCACAAATCCTGGCGGCCGCCTGGTCCGATCCGGCGACGGACTGGCCCCGCCCCGCCACGCAGCGACCGCTGTTGATGTGGTCGCCCGAGCCGGTCAACGCCCCCGACATACCGCACCTGTCGGCCATGTTCCGGTGGCGCGGGCGGGCGCATGCGCTGGCCGAGGCGAAGGGCCCCGAGCGGATTGCGCCGGAGTGGTGGCTCGACGATCCGAACTGGCGGTCGGGGGTCAGGGATTACTGGCAGGTGATCACCGGGCGGGGGGAACGGTTGTGGCTGTATTATGCCCATGGCGGGACGATGTCGTCGGGGTGGTTCTGCCAGGGGCGGTTTGCGTAGACGAATCAAAAGGTTAAAAGGGCGAATTGGCCGAAAATGAGATGTCGGTATTGCGTCGGTATCCGGGTGGTATCGCGACGGTGCGATTTTTCGCGTTTCGCGTGGTTAACGGGGCGCGCGCGGGGCGCGTGGGTTTTCACACACCCTACGCGGGATCGCGGACCAGCAAGAGGTCCCGGGTCAGGCCCGGGACGGGGTGGAGGCAGGCCGGGGTTCATCCCGGCACAGGCGGGCGGTGGCGGGGTGGAACCCCGCCCTACGCGGCGGGGCGAAAGTGTGACCGGCATCCCGGACTTGATCCGGGATCTCCGGGTCGGAGAGATCCCCGGGTCAGGCCAGGGAGGAGGCAGGCCGGGTCCCTCGGCACCGGGGGCGGCGGGGGGAGCCCCGCCCCGCGAGGGTGAAAGTTGACCGTCATCCCGGACTTGATCCGGGATTTCTGGTCGGAACAGATCCCCGGGTCAGGCCAGCGGGGTCGCGCAGTGACCCGGCACAGGCGGGCGATGGCGGGGTGGAACCCCGCCCTACGCGGCGGGGCGAAGGTGTGACCATCATCCCGGACTTGATCCGGGATCTCCGGGTCGGAGAGGTCCCGGGTCAGGCCCGAGGATGACAGGAAAGCGATCAGCCGTAATTGCCCTTCACCCGTTCCTTGGTCGGGTCGAAATGGGGATAGGGCACGACCTTCGCCTTCAGGCGTTTCTGCAGACCGTCGAGTTGCCCCACCTCGATATCGGTCCCCGGCTCGGCGTGGGTCACGTCCACGCGGGCCAGCGCGATGTTCTTGCCGAGGATCGGGGATTTCACCGCCGAGGTCACCTCGCCCACCTGGGCCTTGCCGATGCGGACGCAATCGCCGGGGCTGGCGACGCGGCCGCCTTCGAGTTCCAGCCCGACCATCTTGCGCTGCGGATGGGCCTTGCGCTCTTCCAGCGCGGCGC
Organism: Roseovarius sp.; assembly: GCA_046290265.1. GTDB lineage: Bacteria > Pseudomonadota > Alphaproteobacteria > Rhodobacterales > Rhodobacteraceae > Roseovarius. The sequence goes on from JBKAGF010000041.1 coordinate 11,131, forward strand.
GCCCGATGAAATCGTCGTTCTTGGATTTCAGCGGCACGGTGAAGCCGATGCCGGCCTCGAACGGGTCGGTCTGGTCGTCGAACTCGGAGCCTGCGAAGATCAGTCCCGCCTCGATCCTGATCATGTCGAGGGCGGCGAGGCCAAGCGGTTTCAGCCCCATCGGCTCGCCCACGGTCCAGATTGTGTCGAAGACCTCTTCGGCGTCCTTGGGGTGGCAGAAGATCTCGTAGCCCAGTTCACCGGAATACCCCGCACGGCCCACGACCACCGCCGTGCCGTCGAAATCGTTCAGACGCGCCGGGGTGAAGCGGAACATGCCCAGCTCCTCCAGCGTCGGATTGGCGGGGGCGGTCCAGATGATCTGTTTCAGGATATCCCGCGACAAAGGCCCCTGCACTGCCACGTTGTGCAGCTGATCGGTGGAGTTGCGGACCCAGGCGTTCAGGCCCAGTTTCTCGGCCTGTTCGCGAATCCACAGCCCCGACGTGTCGTTGCCGCCGATCCATCGGAAGGCATTCTCGCCCATGCGGAAGAGCGTGCCGTCGTCGATCATGCCGCCATGTTCATAGCAGATGGCGGTATAGACCAGCTGGCCCACGGCCAGTTTCTTGACGTTGCGGGTCACGCAATACTGCATCAGTTCCTCGGCGTCGGGGCCGGTGACCTCGTATTTGCGCAGGGGCGACAGGTCCATGATCGCCGCCTTCTCGCGGCAGGCCCAGTATTCGCCGATCGTGCCGACCGAGGGGAAGGAATTCGGGAGCCAGTACCCGTTATACTCGACAAAGTCCCTTGTGTGCCTGGCAAAGCAGGTGTGGAACCCGGTTTCCTTGGTGTGTTCCAAAGGCGCCTCCGCTGATTTTCTGTAGCCGACAGAGCGGCTGAAGCTGTTGGTCTCGGAATAGGTGCGGACCTGGATGTCGGTGGGGTTCCAGCCGTTGGCCTCGTCCACGTCGCAGGGACAGGCGGTGGAGACGCAGACCAGGTCGGTGAGCGCGCGCAGAAGCACGTAATCGCCCGGGCGCGACCACGGGTCGTCCATGCCCAGCGCGTTCGTCTCGTCCAGCATGGTGTTGAAGAAAAAGTTGATCGCGGGCCAGCCGGCGCGGGGGCGGATGCCGTATTGTTCCAGATCGCGGTTCATGTTGTCGGAACAATTGACGTGGCCGGGATAGCCCAGATCCTCGTAATAGCGCGCGGTGCAGGCCAGGCCGAACGTGTCGTGGCGGCCGCAGGTGTCCTGCACGATCTCGACCAGCGGCTCCTGGTCGACGTTCCAGTATTTGGCGAAGATGCCCGGCTGGGGATAGAGCGCGCCCATCAGGCTGCGCGTCGTGGTCGGGTCGATCTCGCGGTCGAGGCCCTTGTCGAGCGAGCGCAGTGAGAAGGCCTGAAAGTCCGAGCATTCGCGGCCCTGCACGTCCAGCACCTGGATGAACTGGCCTTTCTGGACGTGATAGGATTTCGCTTCGCCCGGCTGGATGTTGATGTCGTGAAGCGGATCGGCCAGCGGGTCGGGCGGCATGTGCCCGCCCTTGGCGATGCCGGGGTCGGCGCGGCGGATATAGAGGATGAGGTCGGTGGGTGGGGCCTGCGTGCCCGGGTCCATCGGGCCACCCGGGGCGGCGACGATCAGGAGGCCGTCGCTGTCGGCGTGGAACGTGGCCATCTCGCCGGCGCGGGAGCCTTCGGAGAAGACCTTGATGCATTGCGCATCCCCCAGCTTGAACCCGGCGCGGTCGAGCGCCGAGGCCACGCGGCGGCCCGAAACCGAGCCGTTGTCGAGAACTGAAAGCACGCCATCCGGGCGGCCGTGGCTGGAGGCGCCAAGGCGGCCGGGATCGGACTTGCCGTCGGGCGTGAAGAACACCATCTCACCCGGCTGAAGCCCCTGGAAATCCAGCACGGAAATCTCGTCGCCGCGATAGATCGGCACGGCGCGGGAGCCGCCCCCGGGGATGGGGTGGCGTTCCGTCCCGTGGGGCAGGATGGGCAGGCCCGGCGTGATGACGCCGGCGCGTTCATACGGGGTCTCGAAGACAGGCTTAACGGTCATGGGTGTGCCTTTTATTACTCACAAGTGGTGGCATCAATCGAGGCCCAGCGCCCGTTTGCGGCGGTTGGCCCAGCTGAGGATCGCCATGTCGAAGGTCAACGCCATGAGCGAGACATTGATCCCCAGGACGAAGTTCTTGCCCAGGTCGGTGCCCGCCAGCGTGCGCTGAAGTTCCTGGCCGAGGTCCTGCGTGCCGATGAAGGCCGCGATGATGACCATGAAGAAGGCGAACATGATGCCCTGGTTGAAGCCGACGGCCATGGTGGGCATGGCGAGCGGCAGTTGCACAGAGGTCAGTTTCTGCCAGCGGGTGCAGCCGGCCATGTCGGCGGCCTCGGTCATCTCGGCGGGCACGCTGCGCAGGCCCTCGATGGTGTAGCGGGTGAGCGGGACCATGGTGAAGATCACGATGGACAGCACCACGGTGGTGTCGGTGATCCCGAAGAGCATGATCGCGGGCAGCAGGTAGATGAAGCTGGGAAAGGTCTGCGCGGTGTCGCAGGCCAGGAGCATCCGTTCGGACCATTTTTCCGACCGCGCGGCGAGGATGCCGATGGGAATGCCGATCAGCATCGAGATCGCCATGGCCGACAGCACCGAGTAGAGCGTGATGACCGAGCGGTCCCACCAGCCAGAGAAGGCGACGATGGAAAAGAAGATCGCGGCATAGATCGCCGGTTTCTTGCCGCCCACGCCATAGGCGAAGGCCACCACCAGCAGGATGAAGGCCGGGGTGGGAATCCACAGCAGCGCGTCGCGGAAGGGGATCAGGACCCAGACGTTCAGGACATAGCGGATGGTGCCGGTGATCGCCTCGACGGAATCGAGGTTGAGGAACGCCTCGAACACGCCGTCGATCTCGCGCCCCATGGAGAGCGACTGTCGGCGGCCGACCTCGTTCAGGATCTCGATGGGTTGCGCCAGAAGGTAGAGCCCGGCGAAGACCACCACCGACAGGACGGTGTACTTGTAGCGGATGTAGAAAGGCGTGTCCTTGGGGTGATGCTGGGGCAGCTTGCGCACCCACGCCTTGGACAGGCGGTCGAGCGTGATGGCGACCAGCACGATGGTGATCCCGATCTCGAAGGAGCGGCCCAATTTCAGGGAGTTCATCATGGCGAGCAATTTGCCGCCAAGGCCGGGCATGCCGATGAAGGCGGTCAGAACCACCATGGCAAGGCAGAGCATGATCACCTGGTTCACGCCCACCAGGATTTCGGTGCGGGCCGAGGGGATGAAGACCTTGGTCAGCATCTGCCAGCGGGTGGCGCCCGACATCTTGCCGGCCTCGACGATCTCGGGCGAGACCTTTTTCAGGCCCACGGTGGTCATCAGGATCATTGGCGGGGTGGCATAGATCGTGGTGGCGATGGCGCCCGCGGTGGGGCCGACCTTGAAGAAGATCACGGCAGGCAGAAGGTAGGTGTAGAAGGGCAGCGTCTGCATGACCGCGAGGATCGGCTTGATCGCGTTGTCGAAGGCCTTGTATTTCCAGGCCGCGATGCCGACGATCAGCCCGACGAGAAACCCCAGCGGGGCCGCGACCAGCAGCACCGACAGGGTTTGCATCGTCAACTCCCACTGGCCCATGAAGGCGGTCCAGACGAAGGTGCCGCCCGCCAGCAGCGACAGTTTCCAGCCGCCGAGGTAATAGCCGATGACGGCCGCGAGGCCCGCCACGGCGGCCCAGGGGATGGGATCGGCCAGGTAGGGCCAGCGATACTTGCCCTCCAGCAGGTTGGCGGTGACGCCCAGGAGGAAATCGAGCGGACCTTCGGCGAACCAGCGGGTGATGTAGATCAGGCCGAAGCGCCCCTCCTGCATGTCGCCGGTCAGGACGTCGAAGAACGCGTCGAGCCAGGTGGCCAGTGGGGGGATCCACGCCTCGGGCAGGCGGATCAGGAAATCGGGCAGTATGGGCTTGGCCGCGCAGAGGATCGCGGCCACCAGCAGAAGCGCCACCAGCACGGGGTCGCGGGTGGTGCCGGGCTGGCGCATCGAGAGCGAGGTGCGGGTGGCGTTGGTGGCGACGTCAGCCATTGGCGCTGTCCCCCAGAAGCACCTCCAGCGCCTCGGTTCTGGCCATCACGCCCATCACCTTGCCGTCCTTGCCCGCGACCGGCAGATGCTCGCGCGGGTCGGTGACAAGCTGCCGCGCGATCTGGTGGATCGTCCGGTCGCCGGCGATGGCCTCACCCTCGACGGCGTGGCCGTTGACGGGCCTGGCTAGAACGCTGGCATGGACCACGTGGGCCTTGTCGATATCCTCGGTGAATTTTCGGACATATTCGGTTTGCGGGTCCATCACGATGCGGTCGGGCGTGTCGCATTGCTCGATCGCGCCGTCTTTCATGATGGCGATGCGGTCGGCCAGGCGCAGCGCCTCGTCGAAATCGTGGGTGATGAAGACGATGGTCTTGCCCAGCATGGCCTGAAGGCGCAGGAATTCGTCCTGCATCTCGCGCCGGATGAGCGGGTCGAGCGCGGAAAACGGCTCGTCCAGGAACCAGATATCGGGCTCGATGGCGAGGGAGCGGGCGATGCCGACACGCTGTTGCTGGCCGCCCGAAAGCTCGCGCGGAAAATACTCCTCGCGCCCTTCCAGCCCCACCAGCTTGATCACCTCCAGCGCCCGTTCACGCCGCGCGTGCCGGTCCTGCCCGCGCATTTCCAGCGGGAAGGCCACGTTTTCCAGCACCGTGCGGTGCGGCAAGAGGCCGAATGACTGGAACACCATGCCCATCTTGGAGCGGCGCAATTCGATCAGCTCTTTCTCGGGCAGGGCCATGATGTCCTGCCCCTCGACCTCGATCGTGCCGCCGGTGATGTCGTGCAGGCGCGAGAAACAGCGCACCAGCGTCGACTTGCCGGACCCCGAAAGCCCCATGATGACCAGCATCTCGCCCTTGGAGACCTCGACCGACACGTCCTTGACACCGGCGATATAGCCGTCGGCGCGGATATCCTCGTAACCGTGCCCGGCAGGCATGGATTTGAGGTATTGGCGCGGGTTGGGGCCGAAGAGCTTCCACGCGTTGCGGCAGGAGATGACGGGGCTGTCGGTGGTCATGAGTCGGGATTTCCTTGGTTGTTCACCGGGACGCGCGGCCACCGCGACAGCCCCTGCCCGGCGGTGACCGGACAGGGGACCAAGGGGGGCCGGCGGGGTGTCAGGTATCGCTGCCGGGCAGCCACTCTTTCCAGACGTCCTCGTTCTCGTCCAGCCACACCTCGGCGGCTTCCTCGGGCTCGTAATCGTCGACATCGACCAGCTTGGCCATTTCGGCGATCTGGGCATTGGTGAAGGAGATCTTGGTCAGCACCTCGTAGGCGTTGGGCCATTTCTCTTCCATGCCCTCCCACGCGGCCTTTTTGAGATATCCGTTCGCGGCATTGCCGCAATCGTAGAGCGCGTCGGGATTGGGACCCTTGGCCGGATCGGTGTCGCAGCCGTCTTCCCATTCGGGGAACTCGATGAATTCACCGGGCCAGACGGCCTCGGCGAAGTTGGGCGTCCAGTTGAAGACGATGATCGGGGTCTTGTCCTCCTCGGCCGAGGCGATATGTGCCCAGAGTGCGGCGGCGGAGCCTGCGTTTTTCACGACGTAGTTCAGGTCCAGCGCCTCGGCGCGTTCCTTGCCGTGCTTGAGCCAGTCGACCGGCCCGTCGAGGAAAAAGCCCTTGTCGCCGGTTTCGGCGGTCGCGAAGAGCTCGGCACAGTCGTTCAGCGCCTTCCAGTCGGGCAGACCCGGACAGGCGTCCTTGGTCCACATCGGATACCACCAGTCCTCGCGCGTCACGGCGTCATGGTCGCCGACGTCGACGATGCCGCCCTTTTCGAGCGCGGTGCGGAAGGATTCGCCGAACGAGCCTTCCCAGACCTCCAGTTCCAGCGTCACGTCGCCCAGCCGGATCGATTCGTAGACCGCCTGGCTGTCGGTGGTGACGAATTCGACGTTGTTGCCCATTTCCTCGAAGATCTGGCCCACGGCATGGCTCATCACGATCTGGCTGGACCAGTTGTGGATCGGGATGATGATCGGTTCGGAACTGTCTTCGGCGGCGAAACCGGCCGGGGCCAGGGCGATGGCCGCCACGGACATCAATGCTTTGATTTTCATGTTAACTCCCAGTTGGCTGTCGGGCCTGATTCTGCGTGCCGGCCCTTTGTTAGCGGGCGCAGTATCGCAAAGACCGGGTGGAACTCTGATTATAAACTTTGTGTGCCATGCCTCTAAAAATGATTGGCAAACGGCGGGTGCCACGGCTAGGCTCGTGGCGTTGCCCCGCGTTCGAGGAGTGTGAAGGATGCTGCGCAATCGCGCCGTGTTGCCGCGCCTGGACTACCTGCTGGCCTTCGAGGTGGCCGCGGAGCTGGAAAGCTTCGCCGCGGCGGGCAAGGAACTGAACGTCTCGGAAACCGCCATCAGCCGAAAGGTCCGGCTGCTGGAACAGCATTACCAATGCGCGCTCTTCGTGCGCGGGCACCGTTCGGTGCGGCTGACGGATATGGGGCGCAAGCTCTTGTCCGGCATCACGCCGGCGCTGAAGACCATGGTGCGGGTGTCCGAAGACATGTGCGCGGTGCTGGAAAAAAGCACGGTGCGGCTGGCGGCGACGAACTCGGTCGCGTCGCTGTGGCTGATGCCGCGGCTGCGGCGGTTTCATGATGCCAATTGCAATATCACCATCGCGCTCACGTCGTCGGACGTGGATGCCGAATGCCTGGCCGAGGACATGGACCTGGCGATCCTGCGCGGCGAGGGCGACTGGCCCGGGTTCGAGGCGACGCGGCTGTTCGGCGAGACGGTGTTCCCGGTCTGCGCGCCGGGCTATCTGAAGGGCGCGGCCCGGATCGACAGCATCGAGGCGCTGCGCCGGCACGACCTGATCGAGGTCAGCAACAATCACACCGAGTGGCTGAACTGGCGGACATGGATGGACCGTCAGGGGGCCGACCCCGACACGGTCCGCGCCTCGGCCTCGGTCAACACCTATCCGCTGGCGATCCAGGCGGCACGGGACGGCCTGGGCATCGCGCTGGGCTGGGGGCACCTGGTGGATCATCACCTGCAGTCGGGCGACCTGATCCGGCCCATGGGGGACGAACATGTGCGCACGCGCTCGGGCTATTACCTGTTGCGCCGTCAGGGCGTGGAGCCGCGCCATGAAAGCGCCATCGTGGCGCACTGGCTGCTGCAGGAAAGCGCCGCACGGCAGAGATACGCGGCGGAGTGAAAGCGCGGGGAGCGGCGCCTCCCCTAAAGCCCAAGCCACATAAGCCCGGCAAAGGCGAGCACCCCCGCGGCCATCGTTGCGATAACGTGGTTCGTCACGACTGCGACGACAAGCGCCACACCGGCCGCGAGCCAGGTCGGGAGCGGCTGACCGATCAGCGAGGACGCGACCAGACTGACCACGATCAGCCCCGGCAAATCTTCCAGCATCCAGGCATGACGCGAAGAGCGGATCCGCGCGCCTGCCACAAGCCCGGTGACACGGATTGCGGCAGCGCCCAGGGCCAGCAGACCGATCATCGCCCAATGCGCGCCGCTCATGGGGCCGCGGCCCGTGTTCGGCGCATCAGCGAGATGGCAAGCAACCCGCAAAGCGCGCCCGCAACGATCCCGTAGGCCCGTGGCGCTCCGAGCGAGATTGCGGCGATCGTCGCCCCGGCCGCGACGGCCCAGGGCAAAGCGCGGGACCGTCCCCGCCAGAGCCCCCGCGCCATGGCGATGAAGGCGGCGGTGAAGGCGAAACCCAGGCCGAAGCGTTCGAGATCGGGCAGAACGGCACCGATCACCGCCCCGAGGGCTGTCGATGCCGTCCAGACCGAGATCATCACCAGCCCCGACCCCATCAGGAACGCCGCGCCGACGTCCGGTGACTTCGCGCGTTCGGCCATGGTCAGCGCCCAGTTTTCATCCCCCGTGATGTGAATGGCGATCAGCCTCAACCGCAGTGGCAACCCGTCCAGCACATCCGCGAGGGACGCCACGATGCCCACGTAGCGCAGGTTCAACGCGACCCCCGCAAGGACGGCGCCGAGGACGGTGCCGGTCGCGGCAAGCTGTTCGACGGCGACGATCTGCGACGATCCGGCATGGACCGATGCGCTCATCAGTCCGACGCCCCACCACGGGAAACCCACCTGCGCCGCAAGCAGGCCGAGGGCAAAGCCATACAAGGCGGCTCCGAAGGCCAGGGGCAGGATGGAGACGGCCCCTCGTATCATTCCATGTGTCATGCGGCGCATCCTAAGCGGTGCGAATGATGCAGACGATACGGAATTGCGTTATAAAATGATCTTGTAGGATCAATATCCCCGCAATTCTCAGGAGCACGCATCATGGACGCTGCGGATCGCAAACTACTCGATCAATTACAAAGGAACGCCAGAACGTCGATCCAGTCACTTTCAGAGACAACCGGGCTCTCGACGGCCTCTGTGCAGCGGCGGCTGCGCAGCCTGAGAGAGGCCGGGGCGATCCGGCGGGAGGTCGCGATCCTCGATCCCGGACAGGTGGGTCTTGGCATCACGGCCATCGTCGCGGTGGAGTTGGAGCGCGACAGGCTCGACCAGATCGACGCCTTCAAGCGCAAGGCGCGCGAGGATCGCCAGGTGACCCATTTCTACTGCATTGCCGGCGAGGCGGACTTCATCCTCTTGGTGATGGCCCGCGACATTGCCGACTACGAGGCCTTCACCCATCGGTTCTTCTTTGCCGACAAGAACGTCCGAAAGTTCCGGACATCCATCGTCGTGTCGACTGAAAAGGCGACATCGGAAGTGCCGATCTGAGGATGGGGCGCCGGAGCATCGGCGGGGTAACGCGCCGGGGGTCGCGCAGATTATTCTGCGAATAATCTGCGCCCCAGAAAATTCGTACGAAATTTCTGGGCGTTGACCGATTTTTCAAAACGGCGGGCGCAGGACCGCGTGCAGGTAGGTGCGGGTTTCGCCCATCACTTCCTCTGCCAGCGACAGGGGCGTGGGCCAGGGCTGGTCCAGCGTCGCCTCGACCTCGCCGATGTCGAAGGTCAGCGTGGCCTCGTGCCGCCGTGCAAGCCGCTGCATCCGCTCGTTCTCGCGCAGGCACATCATGTAGAGCGAGCGCACGCCCCGGTTCCGCGCCGCGGCCAGCATGCGCACGAAAAGCGCGTCGCCAATGCCTTCGTGCTGCCAGTCGGTTTCGACGCTCAGGGCGATTTCGGCCCGCACCGGCCAGCTGTTGAGAAGCATGCGCAGTTCGCCGACCCCGCGCAGCGTGCCGTCGACAAAGGCGCCGTGGACGATGCTGTCGAGCGCGAGAAGCGTCCCGGCATAGTCGCCCACGAACTCGGACGTCACGGCCGCGCCGAAGCGCAGGCGACGGGTTTCCGGGTCAAGCCGTTCGAAATGCTCGCGCAGAATGCGCTTGTCCGCGGGCCACAGGCGGCGGATATCCGGTTCTATCAATGACTTGGCGGCAGCGTGGTCGGTTGTCACGATCCTGGACTCCTTGGCCCCGGTCACAACCCGGGGCAGAGGTGTCCTCCCTGTCGCCTAGGTAATGCTGCGACGCGGCATTTTCCATGACGGCAAGATGAAACTTTCGTGTGACGTAACGGCAGGCTGCGGCAGGGCAGGCGGTGGCCGGACCGCCTGCCGCCACGGAGTCAGCCCGCGGCGCGGATCAACTCGTCGACGTGCACCGCCCCGCTGGCGGCCAGGGCGCCCAGATCGTAGCCGCCTTCGAGGCAGGAGACCACGCGGCCCTCGCACTGCTCCGCGGCGATCTCGCACAGGCGGCGGGTGACCCAGGCGAAATCGTCCTCGCGCAGGTTCAGGTTGGCCAGCGGATCGTCGGCATGGGCGTCGAATCCGGCCGAGACCAGGATCAGCTCGGGCTTGAACTCCTCAAGCCGGGGAAAGACCTGGCCCTCGTATTCCTGCCGGAACCCCTGCCCGCCCGTGCCCGGCGCCAGCGGCACGTTCAGCACGTTGTCGTGCTCGCCGGTCTCGTGCGCGCCGCCCGACCCGGGCCAGAGCGGCATCTGGTGCGACGAGATGAAAAGCGCGCGCGCCTCGCTGCGCAGCAGGTCCTGCGTGCCGTTGCCGTGATGCACGTCGAAATCCACGACGGCGACGCGGCCGAGGCCGTGCCGTTCAAGCGCGTGTTTCGCGGCAATCGCCACGGTGCCGAACAGGCAAAAGCCCATCGGCGTCGCGGTTTCGGCGTGGTGTCCCGGCGGTCGCATGGCGACAAAGGCATTGCCCGCCTCGCCCGCCATCACCCTGTCCACCGCCAGCATCGCCCCGCCCACGGCCCGCGACGCGCAGTCGAACGAGCCGGGCGACAGCCAGGTGTCGCCGTCAAGCTGGTTGAAGCCCTGCGCCGGGATCGCCTCGCGGATCATGGTGACATAGTCCTGCGGATGGCAGAGCGTCAGGTCGTCATCCGTCGCCAGCGGCGCCTCGACCCGGACCACGTCCTTGCCGTCGAGCGCGGGCCACAGGTGTTCCAGCCGCGCCACGCGTTCGGGGTGACCGTCGGGGGTGACGTGGTTGAGACCGTCCTCGTGGGTGACAAGTAGCGTGGACATGGGCGCAGGCTCCTCCTTCTGCAGGTCGATTTCGGGCGACAAAACGGCCGCCGCGAAGATTCCCGACAGCTTAGAGTCCATGCGCCCACTGTCCAGCGCGACTTGCCCGGCAACCCGGCCCGTGCATAATCCGAAGCCATGGAAGAGGACGCCACCAACGCCCCGACCGGCGAGAACGCCGGAATGAGTTCGCCGGCCGAGGCGAGCCCGGACCTTGCGAACGACGCCATCGAACAGGCCCAGACCATCGCCATCGGGCTGTGGGAACAGGCGCAGCTGTTCGTAGTGGGCCTGCTGCGGCCATGGAGCCTCTACCAGGTCGGGATCATCCTGGGCCTCTGGGTGGCGGCCACGATCCTGGCGCGGCTTTTCGGGCCGAAGCTGTATGAATGGATGCGCACCCGCGAAGGCTGGCCCAAGTGGCGGATGCGGTTCCTGGTGATGCTGCACCGCCGGCTGCGGCTGATCTTCATGGTGGTGACGATCTGGCCGGTCTACTGGCTGATGCAGGAGCTGACATGGCCCAGCCGGTCCTACCTGGTGGGCGTGATGGCCAGCCTGGCGACGGCATGGCTGGTGATCGCGGTCGTGACCCGGCTGATCGGCAATGCGTTCCTGCGCGGCATGGTGCGCTATGCCGCCTGGACCTGGGTCACCCTGTCGATCATCGGGCTGACCGACGAGACGATCCAGATCCTCGACAGCGCGGCGGTCGACCTGGGCGAGATGCGCCTGTCGATCTGGATCGTGCTGCAGGCCGTCGCCATGATCGCGTTCCTGATGTTCCTGGCGCGGTTCGTCTCGACCACATCCGCCTCGCGCATCCGGTCGAACAAGGACATCTCGCCGTCGATGCAGGTGCTGGCCGTGAAGGTCATGCAGATCCTGCTCTACGGCGCCGCGTTCTTCATCGGGCTGCGCGCGGTGGGGGTGGACCTGACCGGGCTTGCGGTGCTGTCGGGCGCCATCGGCGTGGGCCTCGGTTTCGGGTTGCAGAAGGTGGTGTCGAACCTGGTGTCGGGGGTGATCATCCTTCTGGACAAGTCGATCAAGCCCGGCGACGTCATCAGCCTGGGCGAGACATTCGGCTGGATCAACAGCCTTGGCGCCCGCTATGTCTCGATCACCACGCGTGACGGCAAGGAATATCTCATTCCGAACGAGGACCTGATCACCGGGCAGGTGGTGAACTGGTCGCATTCCAACGATTTCGTGCGGCTGGATATCTATTTCGGCACCGCCTATGGCGACGACCCCCACCAGGTGCGCAAGGTGGCGATCGAGGCGGCCAAGAGCGTGGAGCGGGTGCTGTCCTACAAGGCGCCGGTCTGTCACATCGTGGGGTTCGGGGACAGCAGCGTGGACTACATCCTGCGATTCTGGATCAGCGACCCGACCGGCGGGCTGACCAACATCCGGGGCAATGTCTATCTGGCGCTGTGGGACGCGTTCCACGCCAACGGCATTTCCTTCCCCTTCCCGCAGCGCGAGGTCAAGCTGCTGGAAGGGTCGGAACTGGGCACACGGACGCTGGAGCGCCGCGCCCCGGGCACAGCGACGCAGGATGGCGCGGCCGGGGACCAAGGCGGCTGAGCGGGGCGTCGGCGGGCCGGAAGGAGCGGTCCCATGGCCCATTCCCTGACCCTGCAAGCGCGGCAGGGCGTCACCCACGACACGCATCGCTATGTCTTCGACCGCCCCGAGGATTTCGAGTTCGAGCCCGGACAGGCCGCGGAACCGGCGATGTGCCGCGACGGCTGGACGGACGAGGGGCGCCCCTTTACCTTCACCCCGCTGCCCGGCGTCAATGCGCTGGAATTCACCATCGAGAGCTATCCGTCGCATGACGGCGTGACCGAGCGATTGCCCGGGTTGAAGGTCGATCACGTTCTGTCTGACGAGGCCGTCCCGGGGCTGCATCATGGCAGGGTCGATGCGGGTTTCCTGAAGGACCATGCCGACCCGTCCGGGCAGGTCTGTATCCGCGGGCCCCAGGGCTATGTCGACGCGATGCGCGAGGCGGTCAGGGAACTGGGCGTTCCGGGCGACCGCATCCACGCCGAGGAGGGGTGGCAGGCCCTGGCGATCCGGCGCGATCCCTCGCGCGCCGCCCGGATCCTGGCGGGATGCCGCCGCCCGGCGGGGCGCGGCGGCCACAGGACGGGGGCTTTGCAAAGCCATTCATTGAATTGTGACATCCGAATTGCTATTTTGGGGACAGGCCCGGCACCGGGGCGCATCGGTGCGCAGTAGAAGGAGGACGATGTCCTGTCTCTTACAATCGACGCGGCCCCTGCCGCTGAACGGGGCGCAGCCTTGAGCGCGCCCGACATGGTCGCAAGCAGTGACGCACAGCTTGCGCGCATCCTTTCCGCACTCGAAGAAGACAAGGCCGAAGAGATCGTCCAGATCGACCTTCGCGGCAAATCCGCGATCGGCGATTACATGGTGATCTGCTCGGGCCGGTCCTCGCGCCAGGTGACGGCCATCGCCGAAAAGCTTTCGGAGCGGCTGAAATCCGAGATGGGCGTGCTGACCAAGGTCGAGGGCAAGGATGCGGGCGACTGGGTGCTGATCGACACGGGCGACGTGATCGTCCATGTCTTCCGCCCCGAGGTGCGGGACTTCTACCAGCTTGAAAAGATGTGGCTTCAGGGCCACGGGGCAGCCCAGGCCGCCAAGAGCTGAATGCGCGTCCATATCTGCGCGGTGGGCCGGATGAAGACCGGCCCCGAGCGCGCCTTGCTCGACGATTACCTGGCCCGGTTCGACCGGACCGGACGCAGCCTGGGGCTTGGCCCGGCCGAGATGCACGAGGTCGAGGACCGCAAGGGCGGCGGCATGGAGGCCGAGGCGGCGCTGCTGGAGCGCGCCCTGCCCAAGGGCGCCGTGGTGGTGACGCTGGACGAGCGCGGCAAGCTGCTGACATCTCCTGAATTTTCCCAACAACTGGCCGGCTGGCGCGACACGGGCCGGGGCGACGTGGCCTTCGTGATCGGCGGCGCCGACGGAATCGCGCCGGGCCTGCGTGACCGGGCCGGGTTCAGCCTCTCCTTCGGCAAGATGGTCTGGCCCCACATGCTGGCCCGCGTGATGCTGGCCGAACAGCTTTACCGCGCCGCCTCGATCCTGGCAGGGGCACCCTATCACCGGGCGTGACCCGATGGAGTGGCTGCGCCACGCAGGTTTTGTCTGATTGGGGCGCTGCCCCAAACCCCGGAGTAGTGTCGGAACAGTGAACCGGACCCGGGCTTTCATTGTTCCCCGAATACTCCCGCCGGAGCCGTCCCGCGGTCGCCGCAAGAAAGCGGTTCACGCTCCGGGCGCGACGGGTTAGAAGCGGGCAGGATTTCAGGAGGCAGGATTGAGCGCGCCCAAACCCGTAGTGTTGTGTATCCTCGATGGCTGGGGGCTGAGCGAGACGCGCGAGGCGAATGCGCCGGCGCTGGCCGAGACCCCCCATTTCGACCGGCTGATGCAGACCTGCCCCAATGCCACCCTGGTGACCCATGGCCATGACGTGGGCCTGCCCGAGGGGCAGATGGGCAATTCCGAGGTGGGACATCTGAACATCGGCGCGGGCCGGGTGATCGAGATGGACCTGCGTCGGATCGACCGGGCGATCGAGACCGGCACCTTCGGCGCGCTGCCGGGCATCGTCCGCTTCGCCGACAAGGTGAAGGCGGCGGGCGGCACCGCGCATCTGCTGGGCGTGCTGTCCGATGGCGGCGTGCACAGCCATATCGGCCACATGATCGCCGCCGCCAACGCGCTGACCGCGCGCGGCGTGCCGGTGGCGATCCATGCCTTCACCGACGGGCGCGACGTGGCGCCGACCTCTGCCAAGGTCTATCTCGAGGCGCTGCGCGCCGCTTTGCCGCCGGGCGCGAAGATCGCCACGGTTTCGGGACGGTACTATGCCATGGACCGCGACAATCGCTGGGACCGGGTGCAACTGGCCTACGAGGCGCTGGCGCGGGGCGAGGGCTATACCGCGCCCACCGCCGCGCGGGGCATCGACGACGCCTATGCCAAGGGCCGCACCGACGAGTTCATCAAGCCGCGCGTGCTGGGCGATTACGGCGGCATGAAGGACGGCGACGGTCTTTTGTGCCTGAATTTCCGCGCCGACCGGGCGCGCGAGATCCTGGCGGCTTTCGCCGACCCCGAGTTCGACGATTTCGAGACCGGAACGCGCCCGGCCTTTTCCGCCGTCAGCGGGTTCACCGAGTATTCGCGCCGCCACAGCGCCTACATGGACTGCATCTTTCCCGACGAGCAGCCGGCGAACACGCTGAGCGCCTGGCTGGCGCAGCACGGCAAGCGCCAGTTCCACACCGCCGAGACCGAGAAATACCCGCATGTGACGTTCTTCCTGGCCGGGGGGCGCGAGACCCCCGAGGACGGCGAGGCGCGGTACATGGCGGCGTCGCCCAAGGTGGCGACCTATGATTTGCAGCCCGAGATGTCGGCCGGAGAGGTCACCGACCACCTGGTCGAGGCCATCGCCGAAGGCTATGATTTCATCGTGGTGAACTATGCCAACCCCGACATGGTCGGCCATACCGGGGACCTCGACGCCGCGATCCGCGCCTGCGAGGCGGTGGATGCCGGGCTGGGCCGGGTGCTCGACGCGCTGGACAAGGCGGGGGGCGCCATCATCGTCACCGCCGATCACGGCAATTGCGAGACCATGGTGGACCCGCTGACCGGCGGGCCGCATACCGCGCATACCACCAACCCGGTGCCGGTCATCGTCAGGGGCGCGCCCGAGGGCGCCCGCCTGCGCGACGGGCGGCTGGCCGACCTGGCGCCCACGGTGCTGGACCTGATGGGCCTGCCCAGGCCCGACGAGATGACCGGGGAAAGCCTGTTGCAATGATCCGCGTCGGGCTGACCCTGATGATGCTGCTGGCCGCGGCCCCCGCCGGGGCGCAATCCGACCCCGGCGCCGACGCGCAGGCCGCTGCCGACCGGCTGAACCGCGCCGCCGCGCTGATGGAGGCGGCCGAGGGTGCGGCCAACCGCGTGAAGGCGCTGACCGAGGTCGTGGGCGCCTACGAGGGCGGGCTCGAAGCCATGCGCGAAGGGCTGCGCCGCGCCGCCATCCGCGAAGAGGCCCTGGCCCGCCGCCTGCAATCGCGCGAGGACGAGATCGCCCGCCTTCTGGGCGTGTTGCAAAGCATGGCGCAGTCCGAGGGGCCGGTGCTGCTGTTGCATCCCGCGGGGCCGATCGGGACCGCGCGGTCGGGGATGATCCTGTCCGATGTGGCCCCGGCGCTGGAAACCCGCGCCGCCGCCCTGCGCGCCGAGCTGGAAGAGGTGACCGTGCTGCGCCAGCTGCAAGAAAGTGCACTCGACACCCTGCGCGAGGGGCTGGAGGGCGCGCAGGACGCGCGCACCGCGCTGAGCCGGGCGATCGCCGACCGCACCGACCTGCCGCGCCGCTTTACCGAGGATCCGGTCAGGACCGCGCTGCTGGTGGCGTCGACCGAGACGCTGGCAGGCTTTGCCAGCGGTCTGAGCCAGATCGCGGTGGACGAGGTGCCGGGATCGCTGCCCGGCATCGACGCCCGCAAGGGCAGCCTGCGCCTGCCGGTCGAGGGCCGTATCCTGCGCCGCGCCGGCGAGTCCGATGCCGCCGGGATCACCCGGCCGGGGATCGTCGTCGCCGCGCGGCCGCGCGCCCTGGTGACCACGCCCGCCCCCGCCACGCTGCGCTATCGCGGCGAGCTTCTGGATTACGGCAACGTGGTGATCCTGGAACCCCAGGCGGGTCTGTTGCTGGTGCTCGCGGGGCTGGACGAGGTCTATGGCGAGATCGGCGAGGTCTTGCCGGGAAACAGCCCTGTCGGCCTGATGGGCGGCGCGGGGGAAGACACTAACGCGCTCTTGATCGAGAATGGCAAAGATGCGGGTGCGTCCCGGACCCAAACCCTTTATATAGAAGTGCGGGAAGACAACGAACCCGTCGATCCGGAGACATGGTTCGAGACAAGCGAAGGATGAGCAACCTGATGAAGAAGTTTCTGATCGCCGCCCTTGTCGGCAGCCTGACGGGCGCCGTCGTCACGACGCAGGTCGCGGCGCCGCTGCTTGCGCAGGAAGCGGCCAAGACGACGAACGTATACGAACAGCTTGATCTCTTTGGCGATATTTTCGAGCGCATCCGCTCGCAATATGTCGAGGAGGTGGATGAGGGTGAACTGATCGAGGCCGCGATCAACGGCATGCTGACCTCGCTCGATCCGCATTCCAGCTATCTCAGCCCCGACGATGCCGACGACATGCGGGTGCAGACCCGGGGCGAATTCGGCGGCCTGGGCATCGAGGTGACCCAGGAAGACGGATTCGTGAAGGTGGTGTCGCCGATCGACGGCACCCCGGCGGAAACCGCCGGTATCGAGGCGGGCGATTTCATCACCCATGTGGACGGCGAAAGCGTGCTGGGCCTGACCCTGGACGAGGCGGTGGAACTGATGCGCGGCCCGGTGGGCAGCGAGATTGTCATCACCGTGGTCCGCGAGGGCGAGGCCGAGCCCTTCGATGTCTCGATCGTGCGCGACACGATCAAGCTGACCGCCGTGCGGGTGCGCACCGAGCAGAAGAGCGTCGTCCTGCGGGTGACCACGTTCAACGACCAGACCTTCCGCAATCTCGAAAGCGGCCTGGCCGAGCAGATCGAAGAGGCCGGCGGCATCGACAAGATCAGCGGCATCGTGCTGGATTTGCGCAACAACCCCGGGGGCCTGTTGAACCAGGCGATCCAGGTCAGCGACGCCTTCCTTGAAAAGGGCGAGATCGTCAGCACCCGTGGCCGTGCGCCCGAGGATGGCGAGCGCTTCAATGCCAAGCCGGGCGACCTGGCCAAGGGCAAGCCGATCGTGGTGCTTATCAACGGCGGCTCCGCCTCGGCGTCCGAGATCGTCGCCGGTGCCTTACAGGATCACCGCCGCGCCATCGTCGTGGGCACCAAGAGCTTTGGCAAGGGGTCTGTCCAGACGGTCATGCCGCTGCGCGGCGACGGCGCGATGCGCCTGACCACGGCGCGGTATTACACCCCGTCGGGTCGGTCGATCCAGGCGCTGGGCGTCAGCCCCGACATCGTGGTGGAACAGCCCCGCCGCGAAGAGGAGCCCGAAGAGGACGAGGACGAAAGCGCCGTCAACCGATTCGACCGGTCCGAGGCGGACCTGCGCGGGCGGCTGGACAATGACAGCCTGTCCGAGGACGAGATCCGCCAGATAGAGGAAGACCGCGAAAAGGCCGAACAGGCAGCCCAGCTGCGCGAGGAAGACTATCAGCTGGCCTATGCGATCGACATCCTCAAGGGTCTGACGGCACTGGGTCCGCAATACGAATGATCCGGTCGGAATGACGACATGCACGGGCGGGGTGATCCCGCCCGTTTTCGTTATATATTATACTGTGCCATGTCCGAATTGTGCCGCCCTTCCCTGCGAGACGTCGACGACCTCACGTCGCTTTGCCTGAGGTCCAAGGCCTATTGGGGGTATGATGCGGAGTTCATGGCCGCCTGCGTGCCCGTTCTCACGCTGACACTGCCAGAGTTGCAGCAAATCCCGACGATCACCGAGGTCGAGGGGGGAAGGATCACGGGCATGGCCCAGGTCTCGAACCGGGAGGCGGGCTGTTACCTGCAGAAGCTCTTCGTCGATCCGGCGCATATGGGAATGGGCACGGGGCGGCGGCTGTTTGCATGGGCGGCCGGCACGGCCCGCGACATGGGCGCCACGGAAATGATCATCGACTCCGACCCCGGCGCGGTGCCGTTCTATACCGCCATGGGCTGCCGCGCGGCGGGCAATGTGCCGTCCGAGGTGATCCCGGGCCGGATGCTGCCCCGCCTGGTCTACGACCTGCAGTAGGGGCCACAAAATTCGTCCGAATTTTGTGGCGCTCCCCTCAGCCTGCGCGCGTCAGATGCGCTTCCATCGCCGCCAGTCCTTCGTCCAGACCGCGCCGGCCGAACCCGAGGCGGAAGCGGTCGGTGGGCGTGGGCCCCAGGTCGGAACGGTAGATCGTGCTGGGCAACAGAAGAACGCCCGCCTCCTCGACCAGCTTGCGGGCAAATTCCTCGACCCCGTCGGCCCCCAGGTACCGCGGGAAGCCCATGCAGGCGCCGTCGGGGCGCCGCCACTCGAAAAGGTCGGGATGGCGGGCGAAGAACGCGTCCCATTTCGGCAGGTTCTCGTCCACGATGGCACAGTTGCGCGCGAGGATTTTCGCGCGGTTCTTCAAGGCGATCAGCGCCAGCCGCTCGCTGGGGCCGGAATTGCAGATCGACAGGTAATGCTTCATCCGCTCCATCCGGCCCAGCACCTCGCGGTCCTGGCAGGCGATCCAGCCCACCCGCAGCCCCGGCAGGCCATAGGATTTCGACATCACGCCCAGCGAAAGCCCGCGTTCGTAGACATCGGCGATGAACGGCAGGTGCTGCGCGTCCGACGGGCCGAGGCCGTTGAAGATCTCGTCATGCAGGATCCAGATGCCGTGGTGGCGGCACAGCGCGATCAGCGCGTCATAACGGTCGCGCGGCAGGATCGCGCCGGTGGGATTGTGCGGAAAATTGATGGTCAGCAGGCGCGTGTTCGGGCGGATCGCGTCGCGCACCCGGTCGATATCGAGCGACCAGTTGTCGTCCGGGTCGAGCGGCACGCCCGTTGCCTCGCAGATGGCCAGCGGCAGGCTTTCATGCGACTGGTAATTGGGGGTGACCACGATGGCGTGGCTGTCGGCGTCCAGCAGCACGGAGTTGGCCGCGAAGATGCCCTCGCTGGCCCCGGCGAAGCACAGGATGTTGTCCGCCGGTTGCGCCTTGTAGGTCGCCGCGATGGCGGCACGCAGGTCGGGCGCGCCGAAGGTTTCGGTATAGCCCAGCCACATATTTTCGAACCCGTCGCGGTCCTCGGGGCTGGCCATGGCCAGCAGCTCTGGCAGGGACATGCTTTCGGCGTCCGAGGCGGTCATGTGGTGGCGGGCCTTGAATTCCCACCTGGCGAAATGGGTTTCCAGGCGAAAATCTGGCAGGGTCGTCATGCTGTCTTGTCCCGTAAGGTCAGTTCACCGCACGGATAAGCTTGCGCTCCAGCACACGCAACACGGTGCGCAGGTCGTGCCCGCGCTTGAGCACCTGCCCGTCCATGCCGATCACCGCGTACTGACCCTGGCGGTTGCGCAGGCGCGGACGCTTTTCGATGCGGTAGAGCGGGTTTTCGGCGGTGCGCCGGAAGACCGAGAAGACGGCCACGTCGCGCAGGCTGGAAATGCCGTAGTCGCGCCATTCCCCGGCGGCGACCATGCGGCCATAGACCGACAGGATCGCGGCAAGCTCGGTGCGGTGGAACGCCACCTGTTGCGCGCTGCCTTCCGGCGGGAACGGGGTGGTGGGCTGGAATGTCATACCGTCAGAGTTGCGGCAAACGGGCGTTGAGGCAAGCGGTTTGTGACGGGGCGGGGTGGGACGGCCGAGCGGTGCCGCTGGGATCCCGGTGGCGATCCGTGGTCTCGCGGGGTGAGAGATCCTCGGGTCGAGCCCGAGGATGACGGTGCGCGGAACAGGCCGGGCGTGCGACGT
>JBKAGF010000042.1:0-30972 GCA_046290265.1 Roseovarius sp.
CAAACGCAGACCGAGGCGATCCGGCGAAGCAACCCGGCGCCCGGACAGAACCGACAAGACGGACCCGGATGTCAGGATGCTCCTGCGCGATGGATGGATCATCACGGCGCTCGTCCCCAGTTTCCGCAACACGCCCTCGACCGGTTTTCGCGGCCTGATCCAGCTGGAACGGGACGACGAGGAAACCCAGGTCAGATGCGATGAATCCGGCCGCGTTGCCATCTGTTTCACGCCCGGCACCCTTATCGCCACCTCGCTTGGCATGGTCCGGGTCGAGGATCTGCGCCCCGACGACAAGGTCATCACCCGCGACAACGGCTACCAGCGCCTGAAATGGATCGGACGGCAGGATCTGGGCGCGACCGACCTGATGCTGATGCCGCATCTGCAACCTGTTCTCATCCGGGCGGGCGCGGTCGGGCCGGACGTGCCCAACCGCGACATCCTTGTCAGTCCCGGCCACCGCATCCTGCTCAAGAGCAGGGACGCGGCCGCGATGTTCGGCGACAGGGAGGTGCTGGTCGCGGCCGAGGATCTGACCGACCTGCCTGGCATAGACCGCGTCGAAACCCGCGAGGTCAGCTATTTCCACCTGCTGTTCGAGCGGCACGAGGTGATCATGTCGGACGTCATGTGGACCGAAAGCTTTCGCCCCGCCGAATACTCGGTCCGGGGATTGTGCAGCGACACGCGCGACGACCTGCTTCAGCTTTTCCCGGAACTCTCGGACATGCCCGCGCTGGATGCCTATGTGCCGGTGCGCCGCTGCCTCGATCATGACGAGGCGCATCTGCTGATCAGCGACGACGGCCGCCCCCGTCGCGTCGGGCGCGCCACGCCGCCCAGGCCTCGGGCGTGTCCAGATCGGTCGTGGCCCTGCATCCGTCCAGCGGGCAGGGCCGTATGGTTTCCCCCTTCAGGATCTCGCGCGCGCCGGTGTCGCCGGTCAGCCGGCCCAGCGCCGCGAACAGCCGTGCGGGCAGCAGGGTGGGGTGCCCGTGACCGCCCGCCTCATCCGTGGCGCGGATCACGTCATCGGGATAGGCGCCATGCAGCGCCGCGATCCGCCGCAGGTCGGCGGCCGTGACGTCCGGCATGTCGGGCAGGACGATCATCATCCCGTTCAGCGCCTTTTCCGTCGCCCATTGCGCCGCCACGCGCAGGGATGCGCTCATCCCGCCTGCGGCGTCCGGCACGTCGCGCGTTTCCAGCCCGGCCTTTGCAAGCGCCGCCAGGCTTGCCGCGCGTTCTGTCGCCATCGGGGGCAGGGTGACCAGCACAGGCACGCCCGTTCCGGCCGCCATACCGGCCTGCCGCGGCAACAGCGGCACGCCGTCGATCTCTTCCAGAAGCTTGTCGCGCCCGCGCATCCGCGACGACGCGCCCGCAGCCGGCAGAACGATCCCCAGTGACACCGGCCGCACGCTCCCTTTTGTCGATCCGGTCCTACCCTCGCATCCGCGACATGTCCGGGTCAACGAGGTGGCCGGTCAACAGGCGGGCAGGGCGCATGTCGCCCAGGATCTCGATCTCGGCCTTCAGCCCCTCGGCGGCATGCGCCTTGGGGATCAGCGCCAGCGCGATGGACTTTCCGGCATGGTGCGAATAGCCGCCCGAGGTGCAGAAGCCCTGCACGGTGCCGTCGATCCACACGGGTTCATACCCGTTCACGTCGGCATCCGTGGCCTCCACCTCGAAGGCCACCAGCGCCCGTGCGGCGCCTTCGGCACGCTCTTTCTCGGCCGCCGCGCGGCCGATGAAATCGGCGTTCTTGCCGAAGCTGATGAAGCGATCCATCCCGGTCTCGCCCGGCGTGTAATCGGGCGAAAACTCAGACAGCCACGAGCCGAAGAACCGGTCCAGCCGCAGCGACATCATCGCCCGCATCCCGAAAGGTTTCAGGCCGAACTCCTGGCCCTTGCGCCACAATTCGTCCCACAGCGCCCGCTGGGCCATCGGATCGCAATAGATCTCGAACCCGAGGTCGCCGGTATAGCTCACGCGCTGCACCAGGCAATCGACCATGCCCACGGTGATCTGCCGCAAATCCATGAACGCCATGTCCGAGATATCCGCCCGCGTGCAGGCCGCCAGCAATTCGCGCGATTTCGGCCCCGCCAGTTGAAACCCGTTCAGCCGGTCCGAGATATTCTCGACCGTCACACCCGTGCCCGCATTCTGCTCGAACCACCGCATGTGATAGGCCTGCGCGCCATACGACGCGGTCAGCTGGAACGCCTCGTCCGACAGGCAGGAGACGGTGAAATCGCCGATCAGCCTTCCTGCGTGCGACAGCATCGGCGTCAGGCTGATCCGCCCCGGTTTGGGGATGCGGCCCGCCATGATCCGGTCCAGCCAGTCGCGCGCGCCGGGGCCGGTCACCAGGTACTTGCCGAAATTGTGAACCTCATTGATTCCAACGCCTTCGCGGACGGCCTTCACCTCGCGGGCGGTGGCCTCCCACGCGTTTGAGCGGCGGAAACTCGGCGTCTCGAAGCGCGGCTCGTCGCCTGTGGCGAAATAGTTCACCACCTCCAGCCCGAACTGGTGCCCCCAGACCGCGCCCATGCCATCGAAAATGTCGTGCATCGGCGTCGTGCGGAAGGGGCGCGCGGCGGGCAGTTCCTCGTTCGGGTAGCTGACGGAAAACCGTTTCTGGTAGTTCTCGATCACCTTGGGCAGGGTGTAGCCGGGCGTGATCCAGTCGCCGTAACGCGCCACGTCCATGGCGCTGACGTCGCGCTCGCACTCGCCTTCCACCATCCATTGCGCCAGCATCAGGCCCACGCCGCCACCCTGGCTGAACCCGGCCATCACGCCGCAGGCCGACCAGTAGTTGCGCAACCCCGGCACCGGACCGACCAGCGGGTTGCCGTCCGGCGCAAAGGTGAACGGCCCGTGAATGACCGACTTCACCCCGGCACGTTCCAGCGCGGGAAAGCGTTTGTAAGCGAAATCAATGGATTGTTCGATCTTGTCAAAGTCATCGGGCAAGAGTTCATGGCCGAACTCCCACGGCGTTCCATCCACCGCCCAGGCGCGGCAGGGCTGCTCGTAGAACCCGATGCAGAGGCCACGCCCCTCCTGCCGCAGATAGCTTTCGCCGGCCGGGTCCATCACATGCGGGTGCTCTCCGCCCGCGTCGATGATGGCGGCGATCTCGGGCACTTCCTCGGTCACCAGGTACTGGTGCTCCATCGGGTAGATCGGCACGTAGACCCCCGCCATCGCGCCCACCTCGCGCGCCCAGAGACCGCCTGCGTTGACCACATGCTCGGCCAGGATCGTGCCTTTGTCGGTCACCACCTCCCACGTGCCATCCGGTTTCTGGTTCGTTTCCAAAACCTTGCAATGCGTCTCTATCGTGGCGCCGCCCATCCGCGCCGCCTTGGCATAGGCATGGGTGGTGCCCGACGGGTCAAGGTGGCCGTCCAGGGGATCGTAAAGCGCCCCGATGATGCCGTCGGTGTTGGTCACCGGCGCGATCCTGCGCACCTCGTCGGGCCCCACGATCTCGGTCTCCAGCCCCATGTAGCGATGCTTGGCCCGCTCAGCCAGCAGCATGTCGAACCGGTCGCGGTTGTCGGCAAGGGTAACACCACCCACGTGGTGCAACCCGCAGGACATGCCGGTGATTTCCTCCAACTCCTTGTAAAGCTTGATCGTATAGCCCTGAAGCGCGGCCATGTTGGTGTCGCCGTTGAGCGTATGAAAGCCCCCGGCGGCGTGCCACGTGGACCCCGAGGTCAGGTCCGAGCGTTCGATCAGCATCACGTCCGACCAGCCCAGTTTCGTCAGGTGGTAAAGCACGCTGCATCCGACAACGCCGCCGCCGATCACGGCCACTCGGGTGGTGGTTTTCATGGGGATTCCTTTTTGTCCGCTGTTGTGACCAGACTGTATGACTGCTGCCGGACGGCATGTCCGTTTGCGACGGGTTTTGTCGCAAAGAATGCTTAGCTAGTCTCCATAGACAGACGGTCGTTGGTAGTGAGATTAAGATCAAAATCGAATAGCTCAACTATGTGAAGCTATCGACAGAGGTCTCGCGGATTCATACTGTCTATGGGCAAACGTAAGAGAGACTAAAGCATGATCAAAACGCACGTTACCGCTTTAATAATCGCTTGTTCCGCTACCACTGCTTTCGGACAAGCTTTCGGAATTGAGAGAGGCAAGGCAATTGACGATCTCTCTGTGAATAGCGATATGGGTAACGGGCTTTTTACAGTTTCAGTTCCCAGCCCCCATCCCGAATTCGAAGATTACGTTGTGAAAGCGGTCCCCGAGATTGGGGTTTGTCTCGTGCGTGGGATAGGCAAAAATCACACCAATGATCGCTACGGTGCGTCAGTACGCAGCGCTTTCGCGGATTTAAAAGACGCACTTGATCAGCGGTATGGCGATTCAGAAGTCATCGATCACCTCAAGTCTGGTGCCCTTTGGGACGAAGAAAACGAGTGGGTTATGTCGATTCATCAGAATGAACGATATTTTCAAGCAGCCTGGGATGAGGAGAGCGGCTCTGACCTGCCGTCTGGATTAGATGAAATTCTTATGGTGGTAAAAACGACCAGCTCTGACACCGCATGGATTGGTCTTCAGTACAGGTTTGACAATGAACAAGATTGTAGTGACGTGATCGCTCAGGAAAGCCAAAGCGGACTGTGAACAGTATGCTCAGCTTTGCCTTCGCATTCTACTCACACTTGCAGCTACGGAATCTTGCAGGGACGCTTTAACCGCCTGCCGCAAACCGTAAGCCCCTGTCGGAAACGACAGCGCAAATATCCTGCATACGACCGATGATGTCGTGAACCGGCACACGCGGGCCGCCCCGGTGCGGCAGTCTGCGGCCATTAAGCGAGTTGGAGGAACAGATGAAAACTCACGCACAGGCCGTTGTCATCGGGGGCGGCGTCATCGGATGCTCGGTGCTCTATCACCTGACCAAGCTGGGCTGGACCGATGTCGTGCTGCTGGAACGCGACGAGCTGACCTCCGGCTCGACCTGGCACGCGGCGGCCAATATCCACGGCCTGCATGACAGCGCCAATATCAGCCGTCTGCAACATTACACGATGAATCTCTACAACAGCCTGGAAGAGGAAACCGGCCAAAGCTGCGGCGTCTTCCAGCCCGGCTCGCTCTACCTCGCGCAGACCGAAAACCGCGAACACCAGCTGAAACTGCAAGCCGCCAAGGCGCAGCTTTACGGCATGAATTTCCACGAGATCACCCGCGAAGAGGCCGAGGAAAAGCACCCGCTGGTCAATTTCGACGGCATCCGCTGCATCATGTGGGAACCCGACGGCGGCAACGTGGACCCTTCGGGCGTGACCAACGCCTATGCCTTGGGCGCCCGCCAGCGCGGCGCGGAGATTCACCGCTTCACCCCCGTCACCGCCACCGTGCCGCAACCCGACGGCAGCTGGATCGTCGAGACCCCAAAGGGCGAGATCCACACAGGGTGGGTCATCAACTGCGCCGGTCTCTGGGGCCGCGAAGTGGCCAAGATGGCGGGCATCGAGGTGCCGCTGCAACCCACCGAGCACCAGTATTTCGTCACCGAGACGATTCCCGAGATCGACGGCATGGACCGTCGCCTTCCGTCGGTCGCCGACCGCGACGGCGAATATTACCTGCGGCAAGAGGGCAAGGGCCTGCTGATCGGCGCCTACGAGCGTGACATGCGCTTCTGGGCCGAGGACGGCACGCCGCTCGACTTCGCGCATGACCTCTTCCCCGACGACCTGGAACGCATCATGGAAAACGTGATGCGCGCGATGGACCGTGTCCCGGTCGCCGCCGAGGCGGGGATCAAGCGGGTCATCAACGGCCCGATGATCTGGTCGCCCGACAGCAACGTGATCCTCGGCCCCGTGCCGGAGCTGAAGAACTACTTCATGGTCGGCGGCATCATCCCCGGCTTTTCGCAGTCCGCCGGCATGGGCCTGATGGTCAGCCAGTGGATCGTCGAGGGCGAGATGAAATACGACATGTTCGCCTGGGACATCGCGCGCTTCGGCCTCTGGGCCAACGACCGCAAGTTCGTCAAGGCGAAGGTCGAGGATGTCTATGCCCACCGCTTCGCCATCCACTACCCCAACGAGGAACGCGCGGCGGGCCGTCCCCTGCGCACGCGTCCCGTCTATGAAATGCAGAAGGAGATGGGCGCCGTCTTCGGTCTGAACTACGGCTGGGAGCACCCGCAATGGTTCGCGGACGCGCCCGGCACCAAGGACACCAACGGCTTCATCCGCCAGAACTGGTGGGCGCCGGTGGGTGAGGAATGCAGGATGCTGCGCGACCGCGCCGGCATCATAGACATCTCGAACTTTGCCAAGTACCACGTCAAGGGGCCGGGGGCCGAGGAGTGGCTGAATGCCGTCTTCGCCAACCGGATGCCCAAATCCGTGGGCCGGTCCTGCCTGACGCCGCTCATCGGCGTGCGCGGCGGCATCGCGGGCGACGCCACCGTCACGCGCGTGGCCGAGGACGAATTCTGGGTCGTCTCCTCGGGCATGGCCGAACGCTATCACAAGCGGTTCTTCGACATGGTCCCGCTGCCCGAAGGCACCACGTTCGAGTCCAAGACCGAGGCCATGTGCGGCTTCAACGTCGCCGGGCCGAAATCGCGCGAGATGCTGCAGCGCCTGACCAACGAAAGCCTCGCGACCGAGGACTTTCCTTTCATGCGCTCGAAAATGATCGACATCGCGGGCGTCCACTGCCTCGCGCTCAGGGTCAGCTTTACCGGCGATCTGGGGTGGGAGCTGCACTGCAAGACCGAGGACCAGGAAAAGCTCTACAAGGCCCTGCTGGAGGCCGGCAAGGAGTTCGGCGCAGGCCCCGTGGGCGCGCGCGCGCTCATGTCCATGCGGGTCGAAAAGGGCTATGGCTCCTGGAGCCGCGAATACAGCCCCGAATATTTCCCGCACGAGGTCGGCTTTGCGCCGCTCTGCAAGATGGAAAAGGACTTTCTCAACAAGGCGGCGGCGGAAAAGGCCATGGCCGAACCCACGCGCGAGGAACTGGTGCTGATCCATATCGACGAAGAGGATGTCACCGCCTCCAACGCCGACGCCACGGGCGGCGAGCCGATCCGGGATGCGAACGGCACCCCCGTGGGCCGCGTCACCTCGGGCACCTACGGCTACACGGTGGGCATGAGCCTTGCCCTGGGCTATGTCAGGTCCGGCACGGTCAAACCCGGCGACGACGTGCAGGTCATGGTGCTGGGCCGCCCGCACAAGGCCCGCATCCTGCACGAGCCGCCGTTTGATCCCAAGGGCGAAAAGCTGCGCGCTTGAGTCAAGCACCGTCTGCGCCGGTCGGGGGTAATGAAAACCTGACTGTGCGCAGTCAGAACGGGCCGGTATTGCGACGGCGAAGGGATCGGGGCGGACGCCATGCGTAACGGTTTGACGGTTTTTCTGGACGCGCTCCGCTCGGTTCTTTCCGCACCAGGGACGGCTTTGCGCATTGTCGCTGCGCCGAGCCTGGTGCGTCTCGCGCTTGCGATCCTGGCCGAGCGTTTCCTCGATCCCGAGATGGCGGGCCTGCCCACGCTGTTGCTTCTCGCGGACGCTGCTCTCGTTGCCGTTGTCGCAGTCGGTTGGCACCGGTATCGCCTGCTGGACGAGGCGCCGCGCCGCTTTGGTCCACGTTTCGCTCCGGGGCGCGTGGCGGGGTACGCCCTGCGGTGGATCGGGCTTGCGCTCGGCGTCGGCCTTCTGCTGATGCTGGGATGGGTGCCGCTGATCTTGCTGGAATATTGTTGTCTTCCCGCCGGAACGCTGTGGGAATTGTTCCTAGCCGACGAGGCCGCCTTGCTGGAAACCGGATGGTGGCCGCTGGTCGTGGGCGGCGTCATAATCTGGTTCTACGCGTGGATGTTCTCTCGTCTCGCGATGGGACTGCCGCATTTCGCGGTGCGGACCGACATCGACACGCGAGAGGCCTCCTGGGCGATGACCGCCCGTCTGGAGCCGGCCGTGCTTGTCGCGTCTGCGCTGGCCACACTGGGCACAGTGACCCTCTGGGCACCGGCGACGCTGGCTCATGGCCTGCTGCCTGAAACATGGATCTACGGATATATCCCGCCCGAAGGGTCTTATGAAACCTACCGCTACAGCGTCTGGTATCTCGCATCCGAGCAGCTCTGCTTTACCTTGCAGGTGATCTTCGGCGCCGCCATCCTGACCGAGCTTTATCGCGACGCAAAGGCAGCGGCCGAAATCCCGGCGGGCTAGGAGCGTGGGTTTTCACCCACCCTACGCCGCTTCCGCCTCGAACCGCTCCGCCGCACGCCCGATGACGTCGTGATCCAGCACGATCCCGAGGCCCGGCTTGCCCTCCAGCGCCAGCCGGCCCTTCACCGGGGCCACGCCGGGGCTGTCCAGCACGTCTGCTTCCAGCAATTGCCACATGATCTGGTTGCCGTCATCCAGGTTCGGGATCGCACGCGCCGCGTGATGTTCGGCCACCGTGCTGATCCCCGTGGTCATCGAGGAATGGATGCAGATCTTCAGCCCCGCCGCCTCGGCAATGGCGGCAGCCTTGATCATCGGCTGCAGCCCCCCGATCTCGCGCGGGCCGATGGCGATCATGTGGGCATGCCCGCCGCTCACCGCCCGGTAAACCTCGTTCAGCGTGAACACCGACTGGTCCGCGCCGATGGCAACGGGGCTTTGCCGCGCGACCTGTCCCAGCGCCTCGATCGCGGTCGAGGGCGTGGGCTGTTCGATATACTCGATGTCGAATTCCGCAAGCCGGGTCAGCATCCGCAGCGCCAGGCCCGGGTCCCACGCCTCGTTCGCATCCAGCCGCAGGCGCGTGTCGCCGATGGCCGCGCGGACCGCCCGCGTGGCGGCGATGTCGCGCTCCGGGTCGATCCCGACCTTCAGATAGATCACCGGGTTGCCCGCCGCCACCGCGGCCTTGGCATCGGCGGCCAGGTCCTCTGCCGTCTTGCCCTGCAGGAAATGGAAATAGCCCACATCGGCGCGCACCGCACCGCCCAGCAGGTCCCACACCGGGCGTCCGGTGGCCTGTCCCTGCAAATCCAGCGCCGCCATGTCGAACCCGCTCAACAGCTGGTTGCCATAGCGGGGCATGTTGCCGCCGAAGGCCAGGAATTCGGCGCGGTACGCCTCGGCCATGACCTGCCGCGCCTCGAAGACGGACCGGCCGACGAAATGCCGGCCCAGCTTGCGCAGGACGATGGCCTGCGCGCCGGCATCGGGCGCGGTGGTGGTTTCGCCGACGCCGGTCGCGCCATCCTCGCCGATCAGTTCCACGAGGTTCACGTGGAACCGCGTCTCGACCCCCTGCGACCAGATGTAGGGCCGCTTCAGCGGCAGCGCCATCGGGGTGACGCGGATATCGGTGACAAGCATGGGGCGGTCCTTGACGCGGGGGGGATTTGCGGCTCAGTCTTGCCCGCGGTCCGGTCGCCTGTCCAGTGCCCAAGCGCGCTGCGGACCAAGCGCCGCCGCCCGCGGTCAGCGGCCCGGACGGGGCCGCAAGGGCTCAGCCGCGGCGGCGCCGGTTGCGCCGGGCCGGGCGCGGGGTATCGCCGTCGTCTTCCTCGGTGCCGTCCACGGCCGAGGAGAACGCGCCCAGCTTTTCGGTGATCTCTTCCAGGCTCGGGCTTGGGCCGCGTTCGCGGGTTTCCAGCGCCTCGCGCATCTTCGACAGGTGCTCGGGCATGGTGCCGCAGCAGCCGCCGATGATCGTGGCACCCGCATCGCGGGCCAGAACGGCGTAATCCGCCATCAGCTCGGGCGTGCCGTCGTAATGGATATGTCCGTCCACGTATTTCGGGATGCCCGCGTTGCCCTTGGCGACGATCGGCCGCTCGGTGCCCTGCGCGCGGAACCCCAGCACGGTGCGCATCAGGTCGGACGCGCCCACGCCGCAATTGGCCCCGAAGGCCAGCGGCTTGTGCGCCAGCTTTTCCACCATCACCGCCATGTCGGCCGAGGTCAGGCCCATCATCGTGCGCCCCGCGGTGTCGAAACTCATCGTGCCGCACCATGGCATGTCGGCCAGGCCAAAGGCCTCGGCCGCGGCCTTGTACTCCTCAGGGGCGCTGATCGTCTCAAGCCACAGAACGTCCGCTCCGCCTTCCTTCAGCCCCTCGGCCTGCTCGTGAAAGATTTCCACCGCCAGTTCGTGGGTCAGGCTGCCCATCGGTGCCATGATCTCGCCCGTCGGACCGACCGAGCCGGCCACGATCACCGGCCGGTCGCGCCGGTCGGCCACCTCGCGCCCGATCTCGGCCGAGATGCGGCTGAGCTCGCGCGCCCGCTTCTGCGCGCCGTGCAGTTTCAGCCGCGCGGCGTTGCCGCCGAAGCTGTTGGTCAGGAACAGGTCGCTGCCCGCGTCCACCGCCATGCTGTACAGCTTCTCGATCCGGTCGGGATGCTCGACATTCCACATCTCGGGCGCGTCGCCAGAGCTGAGCCCCATGTTGAACAGGTTCGTGCCGGTGGCGCCGTCAGCCAGGATCCAGTCCCGCCCGGCCATCATCTTGCTCAGTGCGTTGGTCATGTGCATGCCCTTTGATCGATCCCGGAGGCAGGGCATCTCATACATTCCGCGCGCGCGCAAACCCATAATTCTCATGATCTTCCTGAACCGCGTTGCGATCCGGCGGCGCCGGGGCGGGCGGGTCCGCGCGGGCATCGGGGCGACGGATCGCAAGCCACAGGTCCGACAGGCCCAGCCACAGCGCAAGATGGCTGCGCGCCAGCGCATAGCGCGGCACCCGCGTGGCGGCGAAACTGGTCTTGAACTGCGCCAGTCCCGAGGCCGGGGCGAACCCCGCCGCCAGCCAGGCCACCGGGCCGCGCGCCGGGGGCAGGGCGGCCAGGGACAGCCGCGCGATGCCCGCGGCGCGGGCCGCATCGATGGCGGCGGTGACAAGCAGATGCATCGCGCCTTCCGGTGCGGCCTCGCCGGTGCGCATCAGGTCGAGGCACCAGTCCCGCCGACCGGCGTGAAAACTGGCAAATCCAACGACGCGACCCCGCTGACGGGCGACGAAGACCGCCTGGTGACCCAGGTAGTCGGGGCAGAACCGTCCCATGGTCATGCCCCGCGCGGCCCCCTGCCGCGCCTGCCACTCGGCGTCGATCCGGCCCAGCGCGCCCCAGGGCAGGGCGGTGTCGCGGCGCACGGTCACCCCGGCCTCTTCGGCGCGGCGCAGCTTGCGCCGCAACTGGCGAAAGGCGCGGCCCTCGGTGCCGAACGCCGCCGGGCAGAGCACCATGTCGTCGGCCACGTGCAGCACCCGCCATCCGGCCCGGCGGGCGATCGCCGCAAGGGCGGCATCGGCCTTGTAGACAAGCGGGAAAAGCGATTCCCGCGCGGCGTGACGGTGCAACAGCTGCAGCGCGTTGCGCGGCCCCGCGGCGCCGGGCGCGGCCAGCGGGCCGAACAGCAGACAGAGTGTCTGTCCGGGACGAATGACCGGCAGGCGCAGCGTGCCCAGCGCCAGGACCTCGGCACCGCTCTGGCGGCAAAGGCCCGCCTCGGCCTGCGCTGGACCCGTCAGGTCGCCTTCATGCAGCGCCCGCCGGATCGTGCCGGGGCGCAGGCCGCGGCCCAGCGGGCGGAGCAGCAGCAGACCCGCCAGCGTCGCGGGCAGGATGTAGTAGATCAGCCGGAACGCCACGACGGCTCCCAGCAGCTGCGCGTCGGGCACCTCGGGCAAGAGCGCGACCATGACCAGTTCGAACGGCCCCAACCCGCCGGGTGTGCCGCTGAGGATCGCCGCGCCGAGCGCCAGCATGTAGACCGACAAGAGCACCGCCAGCGGCAGCGCCGCCGTCTCGGGCAGCAGGCACCAGAAGGCGAGTGCGGCAAAGCCGGCGTCGATCAGCGCCAGCGCCGCGATGGCGCACATGGCCCGGAGGCTCGGCATCCTCAAGGTGATTGTGTGCAGGTGAATTCTTGGGTGAAGAAAGGCCAGCAAGGCGCTGACGAAAAACACCATTATCAGGATCGGGGCCAGGGCGGCCGGCACCGTGCCAGCAGGGGCGAAAAAGGCGACGAGCCCGAGCGAGGCCGCCAGCCCCAGCAGAAAGGTGACGGCCACGCCGGTGGCCAGCTTGACCGCCTGCACGAGCCCTAGGCCCGGCAGCAGCCGCCAGCGCACCAAGGCGCCCGACACCACGCCCATCCCGACGGTCTGGCCGATGGCGACGGCCGCCGCGCCGCTGATCCGGGCCTGCCGCGCGGGAATATCGGTTCTCAGATGCCGGTGCAGGATCACGTCATACTGCCCCAGCGCGGTGAAACTGGCAGCGGTGGCGGCAAGCGCGCCGGCCCATTGCCAGGGCGCCAGACCGGCCAGCGCATCGCCCAGACCGGCCAGCGCGCCGGCCTCGACCTGTCCGGACAGGACCCACAGGCACGCCGCGCCAAGGCCAAGCGGCAGCGCCAGACGCAACCAGCCCGCGCCGCGCGGCCAGACGGGGCGCTGCACCCGTGATGACATGCCAGACCATCCTTCCTTGAAACCCTAGGGGCAGAAGGTAAGGGGGCCGCGTTAGCGACGGCTTAACATCTAAAATGCTTGTGAAATCGGCGCCGATCCGGCGCCGCGTTCAGGTTACGGCGCCGGGGGCGACGCGAGGGCAGGCGGGTCACGCCGGCCGCAGATCGCCTCAGACTTCCTTCATCAGCTGTTCCTGCGCGATGCGCAGAAGCTCGTCCATCTTCGAGCGGATCGTGTCGGCATCGGCCATGTCGCCCAGATCGCCCGCGACCTTGCGCACCACGTCCTCGTGGCCGGCTTCCTCGAAATCCGACAGCACCACCTCTTTCGCATAGGCGTCGGCATCCGCGCCTGTCTTGCCCAGGATCTCGGCCGCCCACAGCCCCAACAGCTTGTTGCGGCGCGCCTCGGCCTTGAATTTCATCTCCTCGTCATGGGCGTACTTGTTTTCAAAGGCGTTTTCGCGCTCGTCGAAGGTGCTCATCCGGCTCTCCCGCAGCAGGTATTTCGGTTGTCCCAGATATGGCCCCAAGCCCATCGCGACGCAAGGGCATATGGCCTTCTTGCCCCATTTCGCCGCATAGACTATGAGAACGCCAGATGCCGCGAGTCCCCTGACGCGGCCCCAGATGAAAGAGAGCCCATGGCGCGGCGCAAGAAAATCTACGAAGGCAAGGCGAAGACCCTGTTCGAAGGTCCCGAACCGGGCACGATCGTGCAGTATTTCAAGGACGACGCCACCGCCTTCAACGCGGAAAAACGCGATGTCATCGAAGGCAAGGGCGTGCTCAACAACATGCTTTCGGAATATTTCATGACCGGCCTCACCAATGTCGGCATCCCCAACCATTTCATCAAGCGGATCAACATGCGCGAACAGCTGGTGCGCGCCTGCGAGATCATCCCGCTGGAAGTGATCGTGCGCAACTATGCCGCTGGCTCGATGGCCAAGCGCCTGGGCATGGACGAGGGCACGCAACTGCCGCGTCCGATCGTGGAATACTGCCTGAAGGACGACGCGCTCGGCGATCCGCTCGTGACCGAGGAACATATCGCCGCCTTCGGCTGGGCCACCCAGCAGGACATGGACGATGTCCTGTCGCTGGCCCTGCGGGTCAACGACTTTCTCGCCGGGGTCATGTACGGCGTCGGCATCAAGCTGGTGGATTTCAAGATCGAGATCGGCCGCGTCTATGACGGCGATTTCATGCGCCTGATCGTGGCCGACGAGATCTCGCCCGACAGCTGCCGCCTGTGGGATATCGAAACCGGCCAGAAGCTCGACAAGGATGTCTTCCGCCGCGACCTCGGCAGCCTGACCGACGCCTATACCGAAGTGGCCAAGCGCCTGGGCGTCATGCCCAAGACCAACCCGCCGGTGACCAAGCCGACGCTGATCAACTGAAGGACCCCGACCACATGAAAGCCCGCGTACACGTCATGCTGAAAAACGGAGTGCTGGACCCGCAGGGCGAAGCGGTGCGCCACGCACTGGGCTCGCTGGGCTTCGACGGGGTCGAGGGCGTGCGCCAGGGCAAGATCATCGAACTGGACCTCGCAGAGACCGATCCCGGCAAGGCGAAAGAGACCGTCACGGCCATGTGCGAAAAGCTGCTGGCGAACACGGTCATCGAATCCTATTCGGTGGAGATCGCCTGATGCACGCCGCCGTCATCGTCTTTCCCGGCTCCAACTGCGACCGTGACATGAAGGTCGCCTTCGAGAACGCGGGCGCAAAGGTGTCGATGGTCTGGCACAAGGACACAGAGATGCCCGCAGGGGTCGACGTGATCGGCGTGCCCGGCGGCTTTTCCTTCGGCGACTACCTGCGCTGCGGCGCGATCGCGGCCAACTCGCCGATTTGCCAGTCGGTCAAGGCGCATGCCGACAAGGGCGGTTACGTCCTGGGCATTTGCAACGGCTTCCAGGTCCTGACGGAAACCGGCCTTCTGCCGGGGGTGCTCTTGCGCAATGCGGGGTTGAAGTATGTCTGCAAAGCCCTTGATCTGAAAGTGGAAACTTCGAATTCCGCCTACACTTCGGGTTATAACGCGGGCACCACGATCACCATCCCGATTGCGCATCACGACGGCAATTACTACGCCGATGACGACACGCTTGCGCGGCTCAACGACGAGGATCGCGTCGCCTTCAGGTATGTCGAAAACCCCAACGGGGCGCGGCAGGACATCGCCGGCATCCTGTCGGAAAACCGCCGCGTGCTGGGCATGATGCCCCACCCCGAGCGCATGGCCGAGGAAACCCACGGCAATACCGAGGGCGCGACGCTCTTTGCCAGCCTTGTCGGCAGCCTGGAGACGGCCTGATCCGCAGCCCCGGCGGCAACCCGCCCGAGGGCGGCCGCGCCGCTCTTGTTCGGGGCGCCGAGACCGCGTAATCTGAAGCATGGCCAGGGGGTTCTTCTCAAGCGAGGACAGGAATGGGCGCACGCTGGGCTGGCGGGCGCGGCTGGCGCTTTTGGCCATGGTCGCCCTGGCCATCGGGGTGGTGTCCGTCACCAACAGCCTGCTGACCGACCGCTTTACCGAGAACACGCGCAACCGGGCGGAACTGCGCCTTGCGCTCTATTCCGGCAACCTGCTGTCGGAACTGCGCCAGAACGCCATCGTGCCGCAGCTTCTGGCGCGGGACCCCGCGCTGATCACCGCGCTGGACGCCGGAAACTATACCCAGTCCTCGCAGCGTCTCATGACCTTCAACGAAGAGATCGAGGCCGCCTCGCTGACGCTGCTGGATTCGGACGGGCGCGTCGTCGCCGCCACCGATCGCGCCCGCATCGGCCAGTCCGCCCGCGAGGCGCCCTATTTCGTCGACACCCTGCGCAGCCGCGACAACGTCTTCACCATCGTGCAGGACGAAACCGGTGCGTTCCGATTTTTCTATTCCCGGCGCGTCGACAGCAACCAGACGCTGGCCGGCATGATCGTGGTCGAGATCAACCTGCAGAAATTCGAACGCGCCTGGGCCGGCATTTCCGACGCCGTCTTGGTCAGCAATTCCGAAGGCCGGATCATCCTGGCGACCGAACCGCGCTGGCGCGGCCTGACCGAACAGGCGGCCCTGACCCGCGAGCCGCCCAGTTCCGCGATCCTGCGCGCGATCCAGGCCACCACAGACTGGTCCAGCCTGCCACCCGACGCCTATGTCGAGGGCGAGGCGGTGATGCGCGTCGAGGGGCGCGTGGCCTTCCGCGGATGGCGCATCGCGTCGTTCACCACCTATGCCTCGGTCCGCGACAAGGTGAACGGGGTGCTGGCGCTCGAAATCATGGTCTTCGCGATCCTGCTGGCGCTGGCCTTCTACTTTCTCAACCGCAAGACGGCGGCGCGCGCCTCGCTCTTCCAGCGCGAGTCGGCGGACCTTCGCGCATTGAACGCGCGCCTGCAGCGGGAAATCGCCGAACGCCAGCGGGTGCAGGAGAACCTCGCCGTGGCCGAACAGACGCTGCAGCAAAGCTCGAAACTGGCCGTGCTGGGCGAGATGTCGGCGGCGGTCAGCCACGAGCTGAACCAGCCCCTGGCGGCGATGAAGACCTACCTGGCCGGCGCGCGCCTCCTGCTGTCGCGCAACCGCCCCGAAGAGGCCGTCAGCTCGTTCCAGCGGATCGACGACCTGATCGAGCGGATGGGCGCGATCACCAAGCAGCTGAAATCCTACGCCCGGCAGGATTCCGACCGCTTCCACCCTGTAAACATGGGCGATGCGATCTATTCCGCGCTTGCGATGATGGAGCCGCAGCTGCGCGAGCGGAAGATCGACATCACCCGCACCCTGCCCGAAGGGCCGGTCTGGGTCATGGGCGACCGGGTGCGCATCGAGCAGGTCATCATCAACCTTCTGCGCAACGCCATGGACGCCACCCGCAACGAGGCCGAGGCGCGGATCGACATCCTGCTCGCGGCGGGCGAAACCGCCGCTTTGACGGTGCGCGACAACGGCACCGGGATCGTCGATATCGACAACCTGTTCGAGCCTTTCTACACCACCAAGGAGCCGGGCGACGGTGTCGGTCTGGGGCTTGCCATTTCCTCGGGTATCGTCAACGACCTTGGCGGCCGGCTCACGGCGCGCAACGCGGCGACGCGGGGGGCTGTATTCGAGATGCAGCTGCCCATATTACCGGAAGACGCCGTCCCGGACGAGACAAGAGCAGCGGAGTAAAAGGACATGCCGACCGCCATGAAAATAGCCATCGTCGACGACGAAAAGGATATGCGCCAGTCGATCAGCCAATGGCTGGCGCTCTCGGGCTACGACACCGAGGCCTTCCCCAGTGCCGAAGAGGCGCTCAAGGTCCTCGGGCCGGATTATCCCGGCATCGTGGTCACCGACATCAAGATGCCCGGCATGGACGGCATGCAGTTCCTGAAAAAGCTGATGGGCACCGACAGCTCGCTGCCGGTGATCATGATCACCGGGCATGGCGACGTGCCCATGGCGGTCGAGGCAATGCGCGTGGGGGCCTACGATTTCCTGGAAAAGCCGTTCAATCCCGACCGGATGAACGAGCTGGCCAAGCGCGCCACGAACGCCCGGCGCATGGTGCTCGACAGCCGCGCGCTGCGGCGCGAGCTCTCTGACGGCGGCCAGCTGATGAAAAAGCTGATCGGCGCCTCGCCGGTGATGGAACGCCTCAAGGAGGATATCCTGGATCTGGGCCAGGCCGATGGCCACGTCCTGATCGAGGGCGAGACCGGCACCGGCAAGACGCTGGTGGCCCATGCGCTGCACGCCGTGGGCGCGCGCGCGGGCAAGAAATTCGTGCTGGTCTCCTGCTCGGCGCTGGAAGAGGACGCGCTGATGAAGCGTCTTTTCGGCCCGATGCAGCCCGAGGACAGCCAGCTTCCCGCGGTGGAAGAGGCCCGCGGCGGCACGCTGGTGCTGGAAGACGTCGAGAAACTCAGCGAGGCCGGCCAGAACAAGCTTCTGACCTTCATCAACGACGAGGGCACGCCGCCCGAAACCCGCGTGGTCGCCATCTCGAACATGCAGGAACAGGACCGCACCTGCGAGGACGCCCTGCGCTCGGACCTGTTCTATCGTCTGGCCAGCCTGCGCATCACCGTGCCGCCCCTGCGCCAGCGGGGCGAGGATATCCTGACGCTCTTCACCCGGTTTTCCGACGCCTTCGCCGACGATTACGGCTGCGACGCGCCCCAGGTCAGCGCCCAGGAGGCCGCGCAGCTTCTGCAGGCGCCCTGGCCCGGCAACGTGCGCCAGCTGATCAACATCGCCGAACGTGCCGTCCTGCAGTCGCGTCGCGGCTCGGGCACCATCGCCTCGCTGCTGATGTCCGATCACCAGGACATGCAGCCGGTGATGACCACCGAGGGCAAGCCGCTCAAGGAATATGTCGAGGCGTTCGAGCGCATGCTGATCGACAACACCATGCGCCGCCACAAGGGCTCCATCGCGTCCGTCATGGACGAGCTTTGCCTGCCGCGCCGCACCCTGAACGAGAAGATGGCCAAATACGGGCTCCAGCGGTCGGACTACCTCTAGTCCGGCCGGAACCCGTCCGCCGGGCAGGCGTTTCTCCTTCAACACGAAAAGGAGAGAGCAGCATGACCCGCACCGTGATCATCACCGGCGCCGGCTCCGGTATCGGCGCCGCCACAGCCCGGCGTTTCGCCGAGGATGGCTGGAACGTCGTCCTCAACGGACGCACCGAGGACAAGCTTCAGGACGTCGCCAAGGACCTGCCCGAGATGCACCGCCATATCGTGCCGGGCGACGTGTCGGACCGAAAGGATGCCGAAAGCCTGGTCGAGGAGGCCGTCTCGACCTTCGGCGGCCTTACTTGTCTGGTCAACAATGCCGGCATCGCCCACGGGGGCGCCCCGGGCGAACTCAGCCACGAGGATTTCGACGCCACCATGCGCACCAATGTCGGCGGGGTGTTCAACTGCGTCACCGCTGCCCTGCCGCACCTGAAGGAGGCCGAGGGCGCCGCCATCGTCAACACCTCCTCGGTGTCCGGCGAACGGGGCGACTGGGCGATGTTCGGCTACAACGCCTCCAAGGGCGCGGTCAGCAACATGACCCGCGCCATGGCGCTCGATCTTGCGCCGGATATCCGCGTCAACGCCGTGGCGCCGTCCCTGACCGAAACCGACATGTCAAAGGGCATCCGCGAGGATGACGGGTTGATGCAGCGGTTTTCCGACCGCATTCCCGTGGGCCGCGGCGCCAGGCCCGACGAGGTGGCCAGCGTCATCGCGTTCCTGGCCTCGCAGGACGCCCGTTTCGTCAATGGCGTGGTGCTGCCCGTCGATGGCGGCCTCTCCGCCTCGAACGGCCAGCCGAACTTCTCGGCCTGACCTTCCCGCACCCGTGCGGCGCCGTCGCGGCCCGGGTGCATTTTTTCTATGCATTCACCCTTCGCGTGCAATGGCGTGCCGCCACCATTTACGGCGGGCGCACGATTACCCATTGTGTTTTAGTGCATTCAACCCTTATTTAGGAAAGACGGTTCACCATTGTGGACCATTTCAGAGTTTCGCTGCCTCGGGCCCGGAAGACGGGCGGCGGGGCAACCGATTGGGTCCCGCGGGGCCACGAGACGCCGGCACATTCCATGCAGGATGATGCGGCACATGAACGGGGGCAGGGGGCCGAGGTCCACCGCCCTGGAGAAGAACCGCGATGACGCGCGCGAGAACATCGAAGTTCCAAAGCAAGACCCGATCCGGTCGGGCCTGCCGCACGTCGCATATCGCTCGAAAAAGACATGACCAACGCACGCTCGCTCCCCCCGGGGCGCGGCGGCCTTTGTCATGCGACGGACATACATGGCTAAGAAAATGCTTATCGATGCCACCCACGCGGAGGAAACCCGCGTCGTGGTGGTGGACGGAAACAAGGTCGAGGAGTTCGACTTTGAATCGGAGAACAAGCGCCAGCTAGCTGGCAACATCTACCTCGCAAAGGTCACACGGGTCGAACCGTCGCTTCAGGCGGCCTTCGTGGATTACGGCGGCAACCGCCACGGTTTCCTCGCCTTCACGGAAATCCATCCCGACTATTACCAGATCCCCGTGGCCGACCGCGAGGCGCTCCTGGAAGAGGAACGCGCCTATGCCGAGGCGATGAAGGCGCGCGACGAGGAAGACGAGAAACCCAAGCCCAAGCGCAGCCGCCGTCGGCGCTCGTCCAAGGCGTCCGAGGCCGACAATGGGGATGCGGTCGTCACGTCGGATATCGACGGCATGGAAACCATCGACCTCGACAGCGACGAGGCAGAGGCCCCGCAGGAGGGCGAGGGCCTGTCGCCGATGGAAACCGTGGCCGAAACCCCGGTCGAGGAACCGGGTGACGACGACGACACGGGCGCTGACGCGGGCGACGACGCAACTGCTTCAGCCGACGACGCCGACGATCACGATCACGATCATGGCGAGGACGACGGCAAGGACAAGCGCAACGATGCCTCGTCCAAGGACGAGACGATCGAATCCGTCGCCGATGACGACGACCACGAGGATATCCGCCCGCCGCGCAAACCGCGGCCGCGCCGCTACAAGATCCAGGAAGTCATCAAGGTCCGCCAGATCCTGCTGGTGCAGGTCGTCAAGGAAGAACGCGGCAACAAGGGCGCGGCGCTGACCACCTATCTTTCTCTCGCGGGTCGCTACTGCGTCCTGATGCCCAACACCGCCCGTGGCGGCGGCATCAGCCGCAAGATCACCAACGCCGCCGACCGCAAGAAGCTGAAAGAGATCGCGGGCGAGATCGACGTGCCCCGCGGGGCGGGCCTGATCGTGCGCACCGCAGGGGCCAAGCGCACCAAGTCCGAGATCAAGCGCGACTATGAATACCTGCAGCGTCTCTGGGAACAGATCCGCGAGCTGACGCTGAAATCCATCGCGCCGGCCAAGATCTACGAAGAGGGCGACCTGATCAAACGCTCGATCCGCGACCTCTACAATCGCGATATCGACGAGGTCCATGTCGAGGGCGAGCGCGGCTACCGCATCGCCAAGGACTTCATGAAGATGATCATGCCGTCCCACGCCAAGAACGTGAAACAGTATGGCGACACCCTGCCGCTCTTCGCGCGCTACCAGGTCGAAAGCTACCTCGCGGGCATGTTCAACCCCACGGTCCAGCTCAAATCCGGCGGCTACATCGTCATCGGCGTGACCGAGGCGCTGGTGGCCATCGACGTGAACTCCGGCCGCGCCACCAAGGAAGGCTCGATCGAGGAAACCGCGCTCAAGACCAATCTCGAGGCTGCCGACGAGGTCGCCCGCCAGCTGCGCCTGCGCGACCTTGCCGGCCTCATCGTGATCGACTTCATCGACATGGACGAGCGCAAGAACAACGCCGCTGTCGAAAAGCGCATGAAGGACCGGCTCAAGACCGACCGCGCGCGCATCCAGGTGGGCCGCATCTCGGGCTTCGGCCTGATGGAGATGAGCCGCCAGCGCCTGCGCCCCGGCATGCTCGAGGCCACGACCCAGCCATGCCCGTCCTGCCACGGCACCGGCCTCATCCGTTCGGACGACAGCATGGCGCTTTCCATCCTGCGCCAGATCGAGGAGGAAGGCACCCGTGGCCGCTCGCGCGAGGTGCTGGTCAGATGCCCGGTGGGCATCGCCAACTTCCTGATCAACCAGAAACGCGAGCACGTCGCGCAAATCGAGGGCCGCTACGGCCTGTCCGTGCGGATCGAGGGCGATCCGGCGCTGATCAGCCCCGACTTCACGCTGGATAAATTCAAGACCGCCACCCGCAACGTCAAGCAGACCGCCGCGGCGGTGGTGTCCGTCGACAGTTCGCTGATGGACGATATCGACGCAGCTGAAGAGGCCGATACACCCGATCCCGCCGAGGCGCCGCCCGCGCCCGAGAATGAAGGCGCCGAGAATGGCGACGGCCAGCCCAAGAAGAAGCGCCGCCGCCGCCGCCGGTCGCGGTCGCGCTCCAAGTCGGGCAATGGCGAGAACGGTCAGAACGGCGACAGCCGCGACGATAACGGACAGTCGGACACCGACCAGTCCGAGCGCCAGGACGCGCCGCAGACGGACGACACACCGTCAGAGGCCGAGCCTGTCGCGGCCAAGTCCGAAGAGGCCTCCGACGAGACGCCGAAAGACGAAAAGCCCAAGCGCGTGAGCCGGTCGCGCAAGAAAAAGGCCGACGACACGCCCAAGGAAGAGGCGGCCCAGGACGACGCCCCGGCAGAGAGTACCGAGGCCGCGCCAGAGGACAAACCTGCGGAGAAGGCAAAGCCCAAACCCAAGCCGCGTTCGCGCAGCAAGAAAAAGGAAGAGCCTGCACCCGAGGTGGCGGCGGACCCGGCGCCCGAAGCTGCCGATTCCCCGGCGGAACCCGCGCCCCAGCCGGCGGAAGCCGCGCCGGAACCGGCCGCCGAGGCCGTCCCCGAGCCCGAGGCCAAACCGGCCAAGAAGCCGCGCACCCGCTCGACCACGACCCGGAAAAAGCCAGAACCGGTCGCCGCCGAGGCCGCCGACACCGGCGAAGCCACCGCGCAGGAGCCGGACGAGTCCAAGCCCAAACGCAAGGGCTGGTGGTCCTTCGGCGGCTAGACGGTCAAAAAAACCCCAAGACCCGGCGATTTTTTGTGCGCTGCGGCAGTTCGAGACCCACCCGTCCCGGGCCTGACCCGGGACCTCTCATGGCAAGAGATCCCGGCTCAGGTCCGGGATGACATTTGCCCCCCAGCCACCGTCATCCTCGGGCTTGACCCGAGGATCCCGCGCAAGGCGCTCCCGGATCAGGTCCGGGACGACGCTTGCCCCCCAGCCACCGTCATCCTCGGGCTCGACCCGAGGATCTCCGCCCGAAGAATTCCCGGCTCAGGTCCGGGATGACGGCCGCCTGAGGCGGGCCGTCACTCCTCCGCCTCATCCACCGGCACGTACAGGTCCCCGCCTTCGCGGAACTTCGCGGCCATCTTCTCCATCCCTTCCTTCTGCGCCTCGGCCCGGATGTCGTGGCTGATCCGCATCGAGCAGAATTTCGGCCCGCACATGGAACAGAAATGCGCCACCTTGTGCGCCTCCTTGGGCAGGGTCTGGTCGTGAAACTCGCGCGCCGTGTCTGGGTCCAGCGACAGGTTGAACTGGTCCTCCCAGCGGAACTCGAACCGTGCGCGGCTCAGCGCATCGTCGCGCCTTTGCGCCCCCGGCAGGCCCTTGGCCAGGTCGGCGGCATGGGCCGCGATCTTGTAGGTGATCACGCCGGTCTTCACATCGTCCCGGTCGGGCAGGCCCAGATGCTCCTTCGGCGTCACGTAGCACAGCATCGCGCAGCCGAACCAGCCGATCATCGCCGCGCCGATCCCGCTGGTGATATGGTCGTATCCCGGCGCGATATCCGTGGTGAGCGGTCCAAGCGTATAAAACGGCGCCTCGTGACAGCACTCCAGCTGCTTGTCCATGTTCTCCTTGATCTTGTGCATGGCGACATGGCCCGGCCCCTCGATCATCACCTGGCAATCCTTGGCCCAGGCAATCTTGGTCAGCTCCCCCAGCGTCTCCAGCTCGGCAAACTGTGCTTCGTCATTGGCATCCGCGATGGAGCCGGGCCGCAGCCCGTCGCCAAGCGAGAACGACACGTCATAGGCACGGCAGATGTCGCAGATCTCCTCGAAATGCTCATAGAGGAACGACTCGCGGTGATGGTGCAGGCACCACTTGGCCATGATCGACCCGCCGCGCGACACGATCCCGGTCACCCGGTCGACCGTCATCGGCACCATGTGCAGGCGCACGCCCGCGTGGATGGTGAAGTAATCCACGCCCTGTTCCGCCTGTTCGATCAGCGTGTCGCGGAACACCTCCCAGGTCAGGTCCTCGGCAATGCCGTTCACCTTTTCCAGCGCCTGGTAGATCGGCACCGTGCCAATCGGCACCGGGGAATTGCGGATGATCCATTCGCGGGTGTTGTGGATGTTGCGCCCGGTGGAAAGGTCCATCACCGTGTCCGCGCCCCAGCGGATCGCCCAGACCAGCTTGTCCACTTCCTCTTCCATCGAGGAGGTCACGGCCGAGGTCCCCATATTGGCGTTGATCTTGACCAGGAAATTGCGCCCGATGATCATCGGCTCGCTTTCGGGATGGTTGATGTTGGCCGGAATGATCGCCCGGCCTGCCGCCACCTCGTCGCGCACGAATTCGGGCGTCACGTAATCG
Source organism: Roseovarius sp. (assembly GCA_046290265.1). Classification (GTDB taxonomy): domain Bacteria; phylum Pseudomonadota; class Alphaproteobacteria; order Rhodobacterales; family Rhodobacteraceae; genus Roseovarius. The sequence goes on from JBKAGF010000042.1 coordinate 23,689, forward strand.
GGAATGCTGGCGCCCCAGTCGTTGCCGTCCCGGGCCTCGGCCACCGCCTCGCGCATCTGGTTCTCGCGGATCGCGATGAATTCCATCTCCGGCGTCACGATGCCCGCCCGCGCATAGGCCAGCTGCGTCACCGCCTTGCCGTCCTTCGCGCGCAGCGGCGCGGCCAGGTTGGGAAATTCCGGCGTCAGCCGGTCGCCCTCGACAAAGCCGTTGTCCTCGGGCTTCACCACGCGGCCCTCATATTCCTCCACGTCGCCGCGCGCGGTGATCCAGTCACGCCGCAGCTTCGGCAGCCCCTCGCGGATGTCGGTCAGAACATTCGGGTCGGTATAGGGCCCCGAACTGTCATAGACGGGCAGGGGGTCCTCGCCGGATGTGGGATGTACGGAAATCTCGCGCATCGGCACGCGGATATCCGGGTATTGCGTGCCGTTCACATAGATCTTGCGCGACGCGGGCAGCTCGCCCGTGGTGATCTTGGGATTGGGTACGTTCATTTTGGCGCTCCTCAAGCGGTTACTCAAAAAGACACCAGAAGAGTTGTGGCTTGAGGGAAACGAGGGGGCGATGCGTGCCCCGCCTTCGGAAAACAGCGCCCGGGCAGTCCGGGATGCGATCCTAGCTTCCTACGCCAGTGTCAACTGGGTCAGGTTCAAAGGGTCGCGTCACCGGGCAAATGCCCTCGTCAGCCTCTCAGTCCCCAAAGCGGGACCCCCCTGCGTAGCGCCACGCTAGCGAAAGGTCGCCGCCAGTTCAACGGGCAATCGATGAAAAGCGCCGGATCACACCGGCACATCATCCAGGTCGCGGTCCGGTTTCGGCTTGGTCTCTTCCGCCGTCACCTCCACCGCAAGGCCCATCATCCGCATCATGCGCTGAGTTTCCTCGGTATAATCCGACATGGCCTTGCGGCAGAAATCGCCCTGCACCTTCATCAGCTCCTGCGGGGTCGTGCAGGCCAGCATCGCGCGCTGGACCTCCATGTCCTCCTGCAGTCGCGCATTCATGAAACGCATGCCTTCCTGCATGATCTCCATCCACGCGGTCGCGGCAACCGGGCTGAAGGCCGCCATCCCCGCGCGGGCCGCCGTGCCTGCTGGGTCCACGGCGTCGGCAGGCTTATTCGTCTTCGTGGATTTCGCCATCTCGGCCACTCCTTTCGGTTGGTGTGATCGCTTGGTCCGGTCGCTTGGTCCGGGCACAGCACTGACCCTAGCGCGTTTCAGCGCGTCGGCCACCCGTCGTGGGTTTACCTCGGGCCGGGGGCATGCAAGATCTTGCCATCACCGACCGCACGCGACGAGCCTCCGAATGTCTCCAGACCTCGACACGATCAGACAGCGTTATCCCGGCGCCGAAACCTTCACCTTCGGCGACAGCGCCGAACTTTGCGACACCCTGCTGGCGCTGGTGCGTTCGGGCAAGAAGGTGGCCACCTGCGGCGCGGTGGCCGAATTCGAGGCAGGCGAGGCCATGCCCCGGATCGGGCGGCGCGACATCGCGCTCGAGTGGGACGGCAGGCCGGCGCTGGTGATCGAGACCGTCGAGCTGATCCAGTGCCGTTTTGACGAGGTGACCGAGGCCATGGCCCTGGCCGAGGGCGAGGATGACGACCTCGACGGCTGGCGCAAGGGCCACCGGGCCTATTTCGAGCGCAATTGCGGGTTTTCACCGGATATGCAGATCGTCTGGGAACGCTTCAACCTGATCGAGGATTTCGGCTGACGCCACGCCGCGGGACAGGTCTCAGCCCTTCCTGACGCGGTAGAGGGTGACGCTGCCGTCCTCGACCGTCTCGACCAGCTCATGCCCCGCCTCGGCGCAGAAATGCGGCACGTCGATCACCGCCGCCGGATCATCGGCGCGCAGCACGATCACGTCGCCCGTGCCCAGCGGCTTCATCCGCTTGCGCAGTTTCAGCACGGGCAGGGGGCACAAGAGGCCCACGGCATCGATGATCTCAGCTTCGCTCATGGCGTTGCAGGTAATCCAACCGTTACAGCCTGTCCACCGAGATGTGACCGCCCCGTGACCTCGCGTCGCGTGACGCCTCCCGCGTTTTGGACTAGACGAAAGGCATGTACGGAATCGACATCATCGACGCCACCCTGATCCCCGCCATGGCCATCGCACTCGTGGCCGGCGTCTTCTCGTTTCTCAGCCCCTGCGTGCTGCCCATCGTGCCGCCCTACCTGGCCTATATGAGCGGCGTGACCGTAAGCGACCTGCAAACCGCGCAAACGTCCCGCAACAAGGCGATCCTGCCTGCGCTCTTCTTCGTGCTGGGCCTGTCGACAGTGTTTCTTCTGCTGGGCTTCGCCGCCTCGGCCATGGGCCGTGAGCTGCTGCAATACCAGGACTGGTTCAACACCGCCGCCGGCCTCATCGTAATGATTTTCGGCCTGCATTTCCTGGGCATTTTCCGCATCGGCATCATGGACCGCGAGGCCCGGCTCGACGTGGGCGACAAGGGCGGCACCAGTTTCGGCGCCTATATCCTCGGTCTCGCCTTCGCCTTCGGCTGGACCCCCTGCATCGGGCCGCAGCTGGGCGCGATCCTGTCTCTCGCCGCCTCCGAGGCCTCGGTCACCCGTGGCACGCTCCTGCTCGCGGTCTATGCGGCGGGCCTGGGCATCCCGTTCCTGCTCGTGGCCGCCTTCCTGCCGCGCCTTTCCGGGCTCATGGCCTGGATGAAATGCCACATGACGCAGATCGAGCGGATCATGGGCCTGCTGCTCTGGACCATCGGCCTCCTGATGCTGACCGGCTTCGCCGCCTTCTCATACTGGCTGATGTTCCCGGCGCTGGCCATGATGGGCCATCCTCTGTCCACAGGCCCGGGCCCGACCCGGGACCTCGCCCAGCTGCTCCCCCGGGCAAGAGACTCCGGATCGGGTCCGGGATCCTCTGTCGCACAACAGCCTTACTCTTGCCCAAGACTTCGATTAACCTCTCCCCAAAGAAGAGGCCAAGACAGGTCTGGCATGAGCAGCCCCACCCAAGCCCAAGTCACCCGCCGCCGGGTGTTCTATATCCCGGGATACGATCCCATCCATCCCCGCCGCTACCGCGAGCTCTACCGCAAGGAGGGCGCGGAACAGGCGGTCCTCTCGGGCTATGCGCTGGACCTGTCCGCCCGCAAATCCGAAGGCCGCTATGGCTGGCAGGTTGACGCGCAGATCGACGGGCACGACATCCACACCGAGTTCGACGTCCTCGTCTGGTCCGACATCGTCCGCGACAGCATGGAGCGCGGCATCGCCGGCACCTACCTGCAACTGATCCGCACCGCCTGGACGTACATCGCCTCCGGCGCGCTCTTCCGCCTGATGCGCCTGCGCAAGGGGCCGGTCATCGCCGCGCTCTACCCGGTGGGCTTCCTGATCGTGCAGCTTCTGATCGCCCTCGCACTCGCTTACGTGCTGGGCCGCCTGCTGGCGCTTCTGCACCCCTACGCGGCCTGGGCGGGCCTCGCGGTGGTCCCGCCCGTGCTGCATTGGTTCAAGGCCCGCGACAACAAGCTCTTCGCCTATTACCTCATGCATGACTATGCCTATTCGGCCCAATCCAAGGGCGCCAACCCGCCCGAGCTGGAGGCGCGGATGGGCCAGTTCACCGACGAGATCGCCGCGGCGCTCACCACGGAGGTGGACGAGGTGCTGGTGGTCGGCCATTCCTCCGGCGCGCATCTGGGTGTGTCCATCCTCGCCGACCTGATCCGCCAGGACCGCGTGCCGCAGGACGGCCCGACGCTCTCTTTCCTCACGCTGGGGCAGGTCGTCCCCATGGTCTCCTTCCTTCGCGATGCCCACCGCCTTCGCGCCGACCTGCATTTCCTTTCCACCCGCGATGACCTCACCTGGGTCGACGTCACCGCCCCGGGGGATGGCTGCGCCTTCGCGCTCTGCGACCCCGTCGGCGTCTCGGGCGTCGCGCCCGAAAACCAGCGCTGGCCCCTGATCCTGTCGGCCGCCTTCACGCAAACTCTCAGCCCCGAGCGCTGGAAAGCCCTGCGCTGGCGCTTCTTCCGCCTGCATTTCCAATATCTCTGCGCCTTCGACCGCCCCGGCGACTACGACTATTTCCAGATCACTGCCGGGCCTCAAACGCTCGGCCACCGCTACGCCGACCGCGCTCCGTCCCCCAGCCGCATCACCCGCGCCACCTCGGGCTTCACGAGCATGGCGGCATGAGCCAACCGCCCAAGCCGCCCGCGCGCGAGGGTCGCGTCTCGCTCTGGCGCTACATGCGGCTCTTCCGGGCCGACATCCTCTCGGCCCAGCCCGCACGGCTCTACCGCGCCTGGATGGCCGAGTTCCGCACGCCCTTTTTCCGCTCCTACCTCTGCAACGAGCCTGCGCTTGTCGATCTGGTGCTGAAAGAACGTCCCGACGATTTCCCCAAATCCGACCGCGTGCGCGAAGGCCTCACGCCACTCCTCGGCAATTCCGTCTTCGTCACCAATGGCGAGACCTGGAAACGCCAGCGCCGCATCATCGACCCGGCCTTCGAGGGCGGGCGCCTGCGCGACACCTTCCCCGCGATGCTGGCCGCGGGGCAGGGCGCCGTCGCCCGCCTGGCCGGGAACGCCACCGGCCAGCCCGTCGAGATCGAGGCCGAGACCAGCCATGTCGCCGCCGACGTGATCTTCCGCACGCTCTTCTCGATCCCGATCGAGGACGAGATCGCCACCCGCGTCTTCAACGAGTTCCGCGAGCACCAGCGCACCCAGCCCATGCTGAACCTTGCCGCCTTCCTGCCGCTGCCCCGCTGGTTCCCGCGCTTTCACCGAGCGAAAACCAAGGCCACCGCCCGCACCATCCGCGACCTCATCACCCGGCTGACAAGGCGTCGGATGGAGGAAATCGCCGCCGGCACCGCGCCGGACGATCTGGCCACCAAGATCATGACCACGACCGACCCCGAGACGGGCGACCGCTTCGACACGCCCGAGATGGTCGACCAGGTGGCGATCTTCTTTCTCGCGGGGCACGAAACCTCCGCCTCGGCCCTCGCCTGGGCGCTCTACCTGCTGGCCATGCATCCCGACTGGCAGGACCGCCTCGCCGCCGAGGCGCAAGGCGTGCTGACGGACGGCACCATGGGTTTTTCGGACATGGGCAAACTGCGCGTCTCGCGCGATGTCTTCCGCGAAACCCTGCGCCTTTACCCGCCCGTACCGATGATGGTGCGCGAGGCCGCCTGTCCCGAAACCTTCCGCGACCGCGCGGTTCCGAAAGGCAGCCAGATCGTCCTCAGCCCCTGGCACCAGCACCGCCACGAGCGGCTTTGGGAGCGCCCCGACGATTTCGACCCGGCCCGCTTTGCCACCGAGAACGGCAAGACCTGTTTGCGCAACGCCTACATGCCGTTCTCTGCCGGTCAGCGCGTATGCACCGGGGCCGGGTTCGCGATGATCGAGGGGCCGCTCCTGTTGTCCATGCTGGTCGCCGCCTACCGCTTCGACCTGGTGCCCGAACGCCCCGCCATGCCGGTGGCGCATCTGACCGTGCGCGGCAAGGACGGCATCTGGCTCAGGGTCACGACGCGCTAACCGCCGGGCAAATCTTTTCAGAAAAGATTTGCCAAAAGCTTTCTCAATGCTTTTGGCTTCAGCACCAAACCGACACACGCTCGTTATTGCAAAAGATCACGACCTGTCCTGCATTCTCGACGGCGTGATAGCCCCGCCTTTCGAGTTCGCGCCGGAACCGGTCACGTCCCACGATCCGCTCGATGTCCCTCACGCTGCGTCGGACAACGCCGCCAGCCCGCGCCGCTTTCGCGTCGAAGATCTTGCGCATCCAAAGGTCCGCGGGCAACAAAAGACGAAGCTCTGACATGGCCACAGAGTGCCGGAAATGTCGTTAAGAACGGGTAAAGCCCGTCCGGTGAGTTAATCGCGCCGTCGGACCACAACGGCACCGACGAAATACCGACGGAATACCGACATGATACCGACACGCCGTTTCGCCCCCTTCGGGCCGAATTAACCTTTGTCCCGATAGTGCCGCAGCACGTAGAGCCGGATCGCAGAGGCCAGCCCCATCTCGACCCCGCGCGCCTCGTCGATCCGGGCCGCCAGCACGTTCACGGGCACATCCTCTCGGGCCGCGATGTCCTTGAACGCCTTCCAGAACTCTTCTTCCAGCGACACGCTGGTGCGATGCCCGCGCAGGGTCAGCGACCGTTTGACCGGCCGGCTCATTCCTCGTCAAGGCGATGCTGCCGCAACGCATCGCGGGCCTTCTTGGCCCGCGCCTCGTCAATCTCCCGCTCGGCTTTGGTTCGTCCGAATTTCACCGCGTTCTCATCAGCTTGCGCGCGTTTCTTCACGCGGTCACGTGCCTTTCGGACGCGGTTGAGATTGACGACCTCGCTCATGCGTCCTTCGGTCCGATCATGTCCTCCGGGCGCACCACCTCGTCGAATGTCTTCTCGTCGACGAAGCCCAGCGCGATGGCCTCTTCCTTCAGCGTGGTGCCGTTCTTGTGCGCCGTCTTGGCAACCTTGGTGGCATTGTCGTAGCCGATGGTCGGCGCCAGCGCCGTGACCAGCATCAGGCTCTCTTTCATCAGCTTGTCGATCCGCGCCTCGTTGGCCTCGATCCCCAGCAGCATCCGTTCGGTGAAACTGTCGGCTGCGTCGCCCAAAAGTTGTATGGATTGCAAGAGGTTATACGACATCATCGGGTTGTAGACATTCAGTTCGAAATGCCCCTGGCTGCCCGCGAACTTGATCGCCGCATCGTTGCCCATGACATGCGCCGCGACCTGCGTCAGGGCCTCCGCCTGGGTGGGGTTCACCTTGCCGGGCATGATCGACGAGCCGGGCTCGTTCTCGGGCAGGATCAACTCGCCCAGGCCCGAACGCGGGCCGCTTCCCAAGAACCTGATATCGTTGGCAATCTTGTAACAGCTGCCCGCCACCGTGGCGATTGCGCCGGACAGGAAGACCATCGCGTCATGCGCCGCCAGCGCCTCGAACTTGTTGGGCGCGGTGACGAAAGGCAGGCCGGTGATCTCGGCCATGTTCGCCGCCACCGTCTCGCCCCATCCCTTGCGCGTGTTGAGGCCCGTGCCCACGGCCGTGCCGCCCTGGGCCAGCTCGTAAATGCCCGGAAGGCCGGTCTCGATCCGCGCGATTCCCTGGCGGACCTGGTGGGCGTAGCCCGAGAATTCCTGGCCCAGAGTCAACGGCGTCGCATCCTGCGTATGCGTGCGGCCGATCTTGATGATGTCCTTGAATTCGTTGGACTTCTTTTCAAGCCCCTCGGCCAGTTTC
>JBKAGF010000043.1:0-28984 GCA_046290265.1 Roseovarius sp.
CGGACGGCTTCGGTCAGAACACCGCATCCTCGTAGCCGACATAGCCCGGCGGGGCCCCGATCAGGCGAGCGACGGCGTGTTTTTCCATGAACTCGCTCATGTCGATCCGCACCATCGCGCTGTCATCGTCGAACAGGAACTCGGCCACGGCCTTGGTCAGCTCGGTCTTGCCCACGCCGGTCGGCCCCAGGAAGAGGAAGCTGCCCAACGGACGGTTCTCGTCGTTCAGCCCGGCGCGCGCCCGGCGCACGGCATTGGCCACCGCCTTGACGGCGGCATCCTGGCCGATCACACGGGCGTGCAGGTTGCCTTCCATGCCCAGAAGCTTCTCGCGCTCGCCTTCCAGCATCTTCGCGGTCGGAATCCCCGTCCAGCGTTCGACCACCTGAGCGATCTGCTCGGGCCGCACGGCCTCCTCGACCATCATGCCGTCTTCCTCGGCCTTCTCGGCCTCGGCCAGCTGCTTTTCCAGCTGCGGAATGACGCCATAGCTCAGCTCCCCGGCCTTCGCCAGGTTGCCCTCGCGCTTGGCATGGTCCAGCTCGATCCGCGCACGGTCCAGCTGTTCCTTCAGGTCGCGGGCACCCGCCAGCTTGTCACGCTCGGACTGCCACTGCGCGGTCATCTGCGCCGAGCGTTCCTGCATGTCGGCCAGCTCTTTTTCCAGCTTTTCCAGCCGGTCCTTGCTGGCGGCGTCGTCCTCTTTCTTCAGGGCCTCGGCCTCGATCTGCTTTTGCAGGATCTCGCGGTCCAGCGCGTCCAGTTCCTCGGGCTTGCTGTCCACTTCCATGCGCAGCCGGCTCGCGGCCTCGTCCACAAGGTCGATCGCCTTGTCCGGCAGGAACCGGTCGGTGATATAGCGATGGCTCAGCGTGGCCGCCGACACCAGCGCAGAGTCCGAGATCCGCACGCCGTGGTGCAGCTCGTACTTCTCCTTGATGCCGCGCAGGATGCTGATCGTGTCCTCCACGGTGGGCTCGGCCACCATCAGCGGCTGGAACCTGCGCGCCAATGCCGCGTCCTTTTCCACGTGCTTGCGGTACTCGTCCAGCGTCGTCGCACCCACACAGTGCAACTCGCCCCGCGCCAGCGCCGGCTTGATCAGGTTGGCCGCGTCCATCGCGCCATCCGCCTTGCCCGCGCCCACCAGCGTGTGCATCTCGTCGATGAAGAGGATGATCTCGCCCGCCGCATCGGTGACCTCGTTCAGCACGGCCTTCAGCCGCTCCTCGAACTCGCCACGATACTTCGCCCCGGCAATCAGCGCGCCCATGTCCAGCGCCAAGAGCTTCTTGTTCTGCAGGCTTTCCGGCACGTCGCCATTGACGATCCGCAAGGCAAGACCTTCCGCAATCGCCGTCTTGCCGACGCCCGGCTCGCCGATCAGGACCGGGTTGTTCTTGGTCCTCCGGCTCAGCACCTGCATGGCACGCCTGATCTCGTCGTCGCGGCCGATGATGGGGTCGATCTTGCCGTCGGCGGCCCGTTTCGTCAGGTCCGTGGCGTATTTCTCCAGCGCTTCATAGCTGTCCTCGGCCGAAGCGCTGTCAGCCGTCCGCCCCTTGCGGATGTCGTTGATCGCCTCGTTGAGTTTCTGCGCGCTCACGCCGCCCTGCTCCAGCGCGTCCCTGGCGGGGCTTTTCACCATCGCCAGCGCGGTCAGCAGGCGCTCCACGGGCACGAAACTGTCCCCGGCCTTCTTGGCCAGCTTCCCGGCCTCGTCCAACAGCTTCACGGTCTGGCCGTCCATATAGGTCTGGCCGGCATCGCCGCTCACCTTCGGGATCTTGCCAAGGCTCAGCTCCAGCGCCTGCACCACGCGCGCCGGCTCTCCGCCCGCCCGCTTGATCAGGTTGCTGGCCATCCCCTCGGGGTCGTCCATCAGTGCTTTCAGAACATGCTCGGGCGCCAGTTTCTGGTGGCTTTCCCGGATCGCGATCGTCTGCGCGGCCTGTATGAATCCGCGCGACCGCTCGGTGAACTTCGACAAGTCCATCCCGTCTCTCCTTTTGACAAGCGTTACCCCGGTGGCGCACCCAGCATTAGGCATGCGGCTTCGGGAACCTTACAGATCCTAGATGGGTCGCGCGCGCACCTGCTTCAAGACAGCCCTTCAAATTGTATGCCCCCCGCGGGCGACCTCCACATGTTGGGGCGCATGGCGGGGTTCGACACCACATGTGCGGAAATCCGCTCAGTATTTTTATGAACGTTGAAACCTTTTTAACCGACACAACGTTATCTCGGCAGTTATCCACAGGCCAAGTATCAAAGGTAACTCGTATAAATCAGGAGCAGACTCATGCAGATCGAGAAGCTTGAATTCGACGCCATCCGCTACAATCCCGAGCTTGAAGCGTTCGAGGCGGCCGTTCGTATCCACGATTCCGGTCACATCTTCCGGTATCCCGTCCACCTGCGCGCCCCGCTCAACGCGGAATACGCTCTGATCGCCCGCGGTCTCACGCAGAAGGCCAGCCTGCGGCACACGCAGAAACACCACGACATGCGGTCTTCGATGCCCGAGCGCGCGCAGGGTCCGGCAGCGGCTGCCTGAAATTGAGGCGAATTTTCGCTAAAGCGCGTCGTCCCGACACTTTGCACTCGCAGGTTGCGCCGTTTTCAGGCAAAGTTTCTGCAGGTGCGAAGATGAGGGTTGTAATGAAGATCGAACGTATTTCGCTGGAAAACCTGTGTGTTTCCCCCCATTCCGGCGCGCATGTCGCAACGGTCTTGCTGCAGTCCGACGTGATGTCGCTCAGCCTTCGCGCCTCGGCCCTGCCCGGCACCGAAGATTGCGGCCTGCCCCGGAACGAGGTTGTCATCCGCGCCTTGGTTCAGGACGCGCTGCGGCAGGTCCGCCGGATGCCGGAATACCGCAACACGCCGCAGGACGTCGTCATCGCCGAAACCGCCTGGCCGGTCGCCGCACAGGCTTGACGGCGCCCGCCCGGCCCGCGAAAACGGCGCAACCCTGTCCGAAAGGTTGCGCCGATGCCCGATACGAACCTGCCCTCCGATGATCGCCTGATCGTCGCCATCGACCTGCCCAACGCGCTGGACGGGCTGCGGCTGGCCGAACGCCTGGGCGACGCGGTCTCGTTCTACAAGATCGGGCTGGGGATGCTCACGGGCGGCGGCCTCGCGCTCGCCAACGAACTCAAGCACGATCACGGCAAGCGCATCTTTCTCGACATGAAGCTCTTCGATATCGGCGCCACCGTGGAAAATGCCGTCCGCGGGCTGGCCCAGTTCGACCTCGATTTCCTGACCGTCCACGGCGATCCCCACGTGGTGCGCGCCGCGCGCGAAGGCGCTGCCGGCAAGCCGATGAAGATCCTGGCCGTCACCGTCCTGACCTCGCTCGACCGCGCCGATCTCGATGCCTCGCTGATCGCCCCGGGCGAGATTCCCGATATCGTCGCCACCCGCGCCGCCCGCGCGCTCGAGGCCGGGGCCGACGGCGTCATCGCCTCCCCGCAGGAGGCCGCGATGATCCGCGCCCTGCCCGAGGCCGAGGGCAAGCTGATCGTCACCCCCGGCGTGCGCCCCGCCGGCGCGGCACTGGGCGACCAGAAACGTGTCGCCACCCCGGCGCAGGCCCTCTCGGACGGCGCCGATCACATCGTGGTGGGCCGCCCGGTCTGGGCCGCCGATGACCCCGCCGCCGCGACACAGGATATTCTGCGCGAAATCGCCTGACATAGGGTGGGTGAAACCCACCGTCGCCCGACCCACCGTGGCGAAACCCTACCGATCCAGATACGCCGCCACCCGCTCGGCGAAATGCGGCACCGCCTTGGCATGCGCCACGTAATCCTCGGGCCGCATCAGGCACCACCCCTGCCCTTCGCGCCCGAATTCCACCTTCTGTGCCAGCCCCGCCGGGCAATGCGCTGCAAAGAACCACATGCGCGTCGGCGCCGGATAATACCGCCGCCAGCCCAACACCCCGGGCGACAGCACCAGACCCAGCTCCTCGCGCGTTTCCCGCAGCACGCAGGCCTCGGCGCTCTCGTCCTCCTCGCGCCCCCCGCCCGGCAGGTCCAGGAAACCGGGCCACGGGATATGGCCCAGGTTGTCGCGCTCGATCACCGCCAGATAATCGCCCAGGAACAGCGCCAGCTTGGTGCCCTCGAACGCCTCTTCTTCACTCGCCGCCTGCATCACGTCTTTCCCCTGCCCTGCCTCGCCCTTACAATAGGGCCATCGCAACCAATGCGCAGCCCCGCTCATGCCCGCCCTCTGCCGCGACTGCCTGACCCAGTTCGAAACCGGCCCGCGCTGCCCCGCCTGCCGCGGCCCGCGCGTGCTGTCGCATCCCGAACTGTTCGAGCTGTCCATCGCGCATATGGATTGCGACGCCTTCTATGCCTCGGTCGAGAAACGCGACAATCCGGACCTCGCGCACAAGCCCGTGATCATCGGCGGCGGCCGGCGCGGCGTGGTCTCCACCGCCTGCTACGTCGCCCGCATCCGCGGCGTGCGTTCGGCCATGCCGATGTTCCAGGCGCTGAAACTCTGCCCCGACGCCGTCATCATCAAGCCCCGGATGGATCTCTATGCCGAGGTCTCGCGCCAGATCCGCGCCATGATGCAGGAGCTGACCCCCGACATCGAACCCCTGTCGCTGGACGAGGCGTTTCTCGACCTCACCGGCACCGCGCGCCTGCACGGCGCGCCGCCCGCCGTGATGCTGGCCCGCCTGACCCGGCGGATGCGCGATGAACTGGGCCTCGCCGGCTCCATCGGTCTTTCGCACAACAAGTTCCTGGCCAAGATCGCCTCGGATCTCGACAAGCCGCGCGGTTTTTCCGTCATCGGCAGGGCCGACACCGCCGATTTCCTCCGCGACAAGCCCGTCAGCCTGATCTGGGGCGTCGGTCAGGCCGCGCGCAGCTCGCTGGAAAAGGCCGGCATCCGCACCTTTGCCGACCTCCTGCGCTGGGACAAGACCGATCTCGTGGCCCGCTTCGGCTCGATGGGCGAACGCCTCTGGAACCTCGCCCGCGGACAGGATCACCGCCGCGTTTCGGCCCATACCCCGATGAAGTCGATCTCGAACGAGACCACCTTCAGCGAGGACACCGCCAGCGCCGACATCCTCGACGGTCACATCTGGCGCATGGCCGAAAAGGTCGCCGACCGCGCCAAGGCCAAGCATCTCGCGGGCCGCGTGGTGACGCTAAAGCTCAAGCGCTCGGACCATTCGCTCCTGACCCGCCGCGTCTCGCTGCGCGACCCCGCGCAACTGGCCGACACGCTCTACCGCACCGCCCGCGCGCTGTTCGACCAGGTCGATCACACCAGGCCCTACCGCCTGCTGGGCGTCGGCCTGTCCGATCTGGTGCCCGAGACCGCCGCCGAGGCGTCGGGCGACCTGCTCGATCCCCAGGCCCGCCAGCGCGGCGCAGCCGAACGCGCCGCCGACAGGATCCGCGCCCGCTTCGGCGCCGACGCCATCCTCAAGGGCCGGTCCCTGCGTTGAGCCGGGTTTCTCCCGTCATGGCAAGGTGTTACCGGCAATCCCCTGTGACCGAAAAAACACATGGGCGCCGCGCGTTATCGCTCGTGCAACTTTCCGGGCCGTGCCACGTTGCTTGGGTCATGAAACGCATATCGACCCGCCCCATCCCTTGCCTCGCCACGCTCGCGCTCTGCGCCGCCGGCCTGCGCCCCGATGCCGCCGCTGCCGCCGACTGGGTGGACTTCTCCGGCGACATCTCGGTCGGCGCCAACAGCATTCAGGACAACGCCTTCATGTCCCGCGTCGACGCGATGCTGACCTTCACGCTCTTCGACATCGGCGACAGCCCTTTCGCGTTCGAATTCGGCACTTTCGGCTACTACTACAAGGGCGACCGCCCGCACGAGACCTATGCCGCCTTCGTCTATGACGACCGCTTCCGCCTGGGCGTGGTCAGGCCCGCCTATGACCAGGTGCTGATCTCGCCTTTCGATTTCACCGCCGCCTCCATCGCCGAGACCCGCGCCGAATACACCCGCGCCCGCGCCACCACCGAAGCGCTGCGCTTCAATTCCGTGCCCGTGGGCGTGTCCTATGGCGACACCACGGGCAACACGGCCTGGGCGGTCTCGCTGCTCGATGCCGGCAAGGGCAATTTCCGCTCTGCCTCGGCCGCGGCGGAATGGCAGGGCGCGCCCTTCACGATCGCCGCCGCGATCGAGGGCGTCTGGGACCCCAAGGACGATTTCGACGGCATCAACGCCAAGCTCGGCACCCGCTGGCAAGAGGGGCGTCTCGACATCGGCGCGGCCTTCCTGCACCCCGACGCCAACCAGCGCCCCGACGCGGTGGCCATCGACGTGAATTACAATGTCTGGCGCGACCTCACGCTCTCGGGCTTCGGCGAGGTCACGCGCGGCAGCACAAATTCCGCCTATGGCGTCGCCGCCCGGTACGATTTCAAGGACCGCTCGGACGTGAGTTTCGCCGTGACCGATACCAAGGCCGACGAAGAGGTCCATTTCACCTATACCCGGCGTTACTGAGCGGTTACCGCACCGTCCGGCCTTGCCCGGCACCGCGTGGTGCGTTCATCCCCGGCTGTCGGGACAGGCCACCGCCGCAATACCGACGTGATACCGACGCGATACCGACGTTGCGTTATCGCCGATCCGGCCCTGATAACCTTCGATTCGCCTATTCTGCGGCCACTTGCTGCGGCCTGGGTCGCCCCACCTCGGCGATCTGCGCGATCACCCCGTCCAGCAGCGCCTTGAACGCCTCGAAATTGCCGTTGGGCCGGATCAGCCGCTCGTTCATGTAAAGCGCCCGGTCGATCTCGACCTGGATGGCATGCCGCCCCTCGTGCGGGCGACCGTAATGCTGGGTGATGAAGGCCCCGGCAAAGGGTGCGTTCCGCGCCACGGTCAGCCCGGCCGATGTGAACGCCGCCTCGATGCTTTCGACCACCTCGTCGCCGGCAGCCGCCCCGAACCTGTCGCCCAGCACCACCTCGGGGCGCCGCGCCCCGCTGCGCGCCACCGCGTCCATCGCCTCGTGCGGCATCGAGTGGCAGTCGATCAGGATCGACTGCCCGAACAGTCCCAGCGCCTGGTCCAGCTGGGTCTTCAGCGCCGCGTGGTAGGGCCGCCAATAGGTCTCGATCCGCCGCTGCGCCTCGTCCATGCTGATCTTGCCTGAATAGATCGCCTTGCCGTTGGCCACCACGCGGGGGATCACCCCAAGCCCCGAGGCCACGCGCGGATTGTGCCCCGTCCTCCGCGCCCCTTCGATCAGCGCCGGGTCCAGCTCCTCGGTCGACCGGTTCAGGTCCACGAAGGCCCGCGGCGCGCCCGCCTTGATGAACGGCGCACCGTTGCGCGGCGCGGCCTCGAACAGGTCGTCGACGAACGCATCCTCGGAACTGCGCACGCTCAACTCGTTGAGGTTCGTGCGCCGCACGAAGGACCACGGATAATCCCGCCCGCTATGGGGCGACGCGAACACCACGGATGTCGTCCGACGCTCCGGATGTGTAAGGGTATACGCGGCTTTGGGCATTCTCTCTCCTGCCAAAGTATCATAGTCTGAAAATCAGGTTCTAAAAGCCCTTGATCCCCTTCCCGACTCCTTTTATAGACACGCCTCACCGGCGCGGTTTCCCGCGCCCCTATTCGTTAGGGGCCATGCCAATCCGGTATCAGGGCGATTAGCTCAGCGGTAGAGCACTTCGTTGACATCGAAGGGGTCACAAGTTCGATCCTTGTATCGCCCACCATATTCACTGCCCGGCCTTGCCGGTGCACCCGCAACCCGGCGCCCCGCGCCACGACATTGGAGACGAGTGATGAAAGTCCGGAACTCGCTGCGTTCGCTCAAGAACCGCCATCGCGATTGCCGCGTCGTGCGCCGCAAAGGCCGCGTTTACGTGATCAACAAGACCCAGAAGCGTTTCAAGGCCCGTCAAGGCTGAGATCCCGATCCGGTTCTGCTGAACGAACCCCGCCTCGGCGGGGTTTTTTCGTTTGGCTCAATCCGACGGCAAGGAGCCGCGCGAACGCCAGACCGCGGGCTGGCGAGCTGACATGCGTTCAAGGCACTTTATCTCTGCCACAGCCGCAAAACATCAGATAGAGGCACCGACGTCACCCAATCGCCAGCCCGGGGGGCGGTCTGGCGATCGCGCGGCGGCGCGGCAAGCCGCGCCTCGATTCCGCGCGGAGCGCATTGTTAACGCCTTGGTTATAAATTCAATCGAAACTACTCTTCATCCCGCTCGAACCGCGCCATCCCCGGCACCTCCGGCAACCACTTTTCCCGCCGCACGCACCACAGCTCGTAGGTCGGCTCGAACATATTCGGCGCGTCCAGCGCCCCAAGGTGGACCTCCACCTCGCCGTCGCTGACGGAAAACACCGACCCGCCGCAGCGCGGGCAGAAATGCCGGCCCTCCCAGTCGCGCGTCTCGCCGCGAATCGTCACCGCCGACGCCGGGAAGATCGCGGCGGCAAAAAACACCGCCCCATGATGCTTGCGGCAGTCCAGGCAATGGCACAGCCCCACCCTGTCGGGCGCGCCCTCCGCCGTGATCCGCACCGCCCCGCACAGGCACCCGCCTTCGACCCGGTCCATGCCGCTACCTCCCGTGAGTCCGGTCATAGCCGTTCACCGGCGGGCTGACCCAATCGCCCAGGGCGCCCTCCGCCGGCGCGAACACCTCCACCTTCAGCGGATAGCACGCCGCCGTGTCGCTGGAATGCTCGGCCGAGCAATCCCCGCCCGGACAGGCGCTCAGCGCGCCCAGCAGGTCGATTTCCGCAAAGAACTCGAGGTAGTCGCCGGGCCGCACCGGGCTGGCCTTCATGAAATACTGGCCCGTGTCCCGCGTGAACCCGGTGCACATGAAGACATTCAGCACGTCATGCACCAGCGGCTCCGCCTCCTCCAGCGAGACCTCCAGTTCATCCGCCACCGCCCGGATCAGGTTGGAATGACAGCAATGGTGATATTGCGACCCGGCCAGCAGGTTGCCGGTATAGGGATCGCAGCGCGTGCCGATCACGTCATGCACCGACCCGCCGTACTCGTCGATCCCGTACCAGTCCAGCGTATCCTCCACGATCGTCGCCATGGGCCGCAGATAGGGAAAGCCCGACCACATCCGCTCGCCGGTCGTCAGGTGCGTGCCATGCAGCGCCCGCGACTTGCCGGAATAGAACCGCTCTCCCAGGTCATTCGCGTTCCACAGGTTCAGGTCGCCCACCTGTGGCCCCTCGACACTGGTGATGCGAAAGAACTGCCCCGCCGCCACGCGAAAACAGGCGGCCTCGCGCGGCGCGGCGATCACCTCGCCGACTTTCTCGGCCCCCTCCCGCGCGGCACGGTACAGGTCCAGATCCGGCACCGGCAGGGTCTCGTTGGGATAACAGACGACAGGCGCGACGGCCCGGCGCAGTTCGGCATCGGTGGGTTCCGGCATGGGCTCCTCAGGACTGCGGCGTGTTCCTCAGGCAATCCAAAGGCGGTTTGCCATCCGATGTAAAGGCCCGCGCCCCGCAGAACGCACAGCGAAACGCCGACTGGCCGGGCTTCGACGCGCCACGCTCCTCGCGCCACCGGCAATTGCGCATCTTCGGGCGCGCATAGATCGCCACCAGTATGAACGCAATGACAAGACCCACGACAATGAACATGCCGTGGGTCTTACACTGTCCCGCGGGGCAAGGCCAACCGGCCCGCCCCGGATCGGGGGGCAGTTCAGAGCACGACGACGTCCAGCGGCGGGAAGCCGTTGAAGCCCACGCTGGAATAGGACGAGGTGTAGGCACCGCAGCTGCGGATGAACACCCGGTCGCCCGATTTCAGGCCAAGGGGCAGGTCGATCATGCGTTTTTCATAAAGCACATCCGCCGAATCGCAGGACGGCCCGGCCAGGATGCAGGGGCCCGCGCGCTCGCCATCGCGGGCGGTCACGAACTGGTAACGGATGGCCTCGTCCATGGTCTCGGCCAGGCCCGAGAACATGCCGATATCCAGGTAGACCCAGCGGTGCAGGTCGTCGGGCGACTTGCGCGACACCAGCACCACCTCGGCGGCGATCATGCCGGCCTCGGCCACCAGACCACGGCCCGGCTCTGCCATCACGCGCGGCACGTCGCCAAAGCGCTCGGCCACCATCTCGCGCACCTGAGCTGCATAGATCGCCGGCGCCGCGATTTCCTCGCCATAGAAGGCCGGAAAGCCGCCGCCGATGTTCAGCAGGTCCAGCTTGTGGCCAGCCTCTTGTGCCGCACGCCACACGTCGGCGATCCGGTCCAGCACCGGCGCCCACATGGCGGTCTGGCGGGTCTGGCTGCCGACGTGGAACGACACGCCCACCGGGCGCAGGCCCAGCGCTGCGGCATAGTCCATCAGCGCCACGGCATGATCCGGCGCACAGCCGAACTTGCGCGTCAGCGGCCAGTCGGCACCCGACGCCTCGACGATCAGGCGGATATAGACCTCGGTGCCCGGCGCATGCTCGGCGATCTTGTCCAGCTCTTCCTCGGCATCGGCCGCGAACAGCGTCACGCCCACGTGGTAGGCGAACGCGATATCGCCCGGTTTCTTCACGGTGTTGCCAAAGGAAATATGCTCGGGCGCGGCGCCCTGCGAAAGGCACAGCTCGATCTCGCCCCGGCTGGCCGCGTCGAAACGGCTGCCTTCGCGCACCAGCGCCTCGATCACCTGCGGCTCGGGGTTGGCCTTCACGGCATAGTGGATATGCGCGTCGCCCAGTCCCTGCGACAGCGCGCGATAGTTCTGCAGCACGACTTCGGTGTCGATCACCAGCGTCGGGCGGTCGAATGTGGTGTTGCGCAGGAAACCCTCGATGCGGGCGGCGCAGGCATGGCGGAAATCACCCGACAGGTCGGTGACGAAAGCGGTCATGGACATCTCCAAAAGGCACAATGCGGCAAGGGCCGCGAGGTTCAGTTCAGAGACGTTACCGTCGCTACGTAACCGGTGGGGTTATGGCCTTCGGGACAGAGGCGCGTGCGTTGGCGTCTTAGCGTGCACATGGGGCCAAACGACGAGTCGCGCAAGCGTTTTTGCAGCGCGCCGAAATATTTTTTCCGCACGATTCGAACTGTGTTTTCACTACATCAGTTTCAGGCGCTCCGCCCCGCCGCACGCCCCGAGAAAATGCACCCGCCAAGGAAGCTTCCCTCCAGCGCGTTGTACCCGTGATACCCCCCGCCGCCGAACCCCGCGACCTCTCCGGCGGCGTAAAGCCCGTCCAGCACGCTGCCATCCGGGCGCAGCACCCGCGCCTCCAGATCGGTGTGCAGCCCGCCCAGCGACTTGCGCGTCAGGATGTTCAGCCGCACGGCAATCAGCGGGCCATTGGCGGGGTCAAGAATGGCATGAGGCTTTGCCGTGCGGATCAGCCTGTCGCCCCGATAGGCCCGCGCCTGCCTTATGGCGATCACCTGCGCGTCCTTGGCGAACGGGTTGGCCAGCTGCGCATCCCGCGCCGCGACTTGGCGGCGCAAGGCGTCCGCGTCCAGCGGTGCCTCCGGCGTGATCCGGTTCATCCCCTTCACCAGCGCATCGAAATCCTTTGCCACGACGAAATCCTCGCCATGCGCCTTGAACGCCTCCACCGCGCCCGTCGCGCCCTTGCCCAGCCGTTCCTTCAGCACCTCGCGCCACTTGCCCGAGGTCAGGTCGGGGTTCTGCTCGCTGCCCGACAGCGCGAACTCCTTCTCGATGATCTTCTGCGTCAGGATGAACCAGGAATGCTCATGCCCCGTGCCGAGGATTCGTTTCAACGTGCTCAGCGTGTCGAACCCCGGCAAACAAGGCGCCTCCATCCGCACGCCCAGCGCGTCGAACCACATCGAGGACGGCCCGGGCAGGATGCGAATCCCGTGGTTGGGCCAGATCGGGTCCCAGTTCTTCAACCCCTCGCAGTAATGCCACATCCGGTCTTCGTTGATCGCCCCGGCCCCTGCGGCCTTGGCCACGTCCTGCATCTGGCCGTCGACGTAATCCGGCACGCCCGCGACCATCACCTTGGGCGCAGGGCCAAGCCGGTCGACGGGCCACAGCTTGCGCACCTTCTCATGGTCCCCGCCGATCCCGCCCGAGGCGACGATCACGCTCTCGGCCTGCAACGCGAACTGCCCCGTCACCTCGCGGTTGGTGGACGCGCCACGCACCGCGTCATCCTCGGCCAGCACATCCCCGCGCAGCCCCGTCACCCGCCCGTCACTCACATTCAGCCCCGTCACCCGGTGCCGGAACGCAAAGCGCAGCTTGCCTGCCTTCTCCGCCTCCTGCACCAGCCGCACGAACGGGGCCACAACACCCGTCCCCGTCCCCCAGGTGACGTGAAAGCGCGGCACCGAATTGCCATGCCCGTCGGCCTTGCCCCCACCCCGCTCGGCCCAGCCCACCACCGGAAACCAGCGCATTCCGATGCCGTGCAGATACCCCCGCATCGGCCCGGCGGCGAAATCCAGATAGGCTTCTGCCACGCGGCGCGGGTTGGCATCCTCCGGCCGATCGAACCCGGCGCTGCCCATCCAGTCCTGTGCGGCCAGATCGCGGCTGTCGCGGATGCCCATGCGGCGCTGCTCGGGCGTGTCGATCATCATCAGACCCCCCAGCGACCAGAACGCCTGCCCGCCCAGGGATTGCGGCCCTTCCTGGTCCAGCAGCACCACCTTGCGCCCGCGCTGCACCGCCTCATGCGCAGCCACAAGCCCGGCCAGCCCGCCGCCAACGATCGCGACATCGGTCTTCAACATCATCTCCTCCCACGCTTGCGGGGCAGCCTAACCCGGCCGCCCCGCATCAGGGAAGGAAACGTCGCGTCAGCTTGCGGGCTGCGGCGCCTGCGGCTGCGGCTCGGGCTTGCGGAACCAGCCCCGGCGCGGCCCCTCGCGCGGCTCGCCATACCAGTTCTCGTTCCGCGTGGCGAACATGGTGCCCGCGATGGCGGCAAACAGCAGGATCGACCCGGCCAGCAGGGCGTAATCGGCGCTGCGCAGAATCAGGTACAGCACACCGTAAAGCACCGCCAGCATCGCGCCCACCACCAGCGTGCGGCGGCCCAGCTTCAGCGCCGTCGCGGCGAAGGCCGTCACCAGCCCAACGGTCGCGGCCCCGGACACCAGGTAGGCCAACCCGAACCCGACCTGCTCGGACAGCGCCAGCATCAGCAGGAAGAACGCCGATTGCGCCAACCCGATCAGGATATACTGCACCGGGTGCGTCGGCCGTTTCGCCTGCCCCTCGACCAGGAAAATCGTCAGGAACGTCAGGCCGATGAACAGCACGCCATACCGCGCCGCGCGATAGGCCTTCTGGTAGAAGTCATTCGGCTGGTAAAGCCCCACGCCAAAGCTCGACGTGTTCCGCGCCACCTCGTTCTGATCCTCGCGGCTGACCTGCGGCAGCGGACGCGCCAGATGCGGGATCACCCAATGCGCTTCGAACCCGTCGTCGCGCACCGCGTGGCTGTCGGGCAGGAACGCACCCTGGAATTCCGGATGCGGCCAATCCGAGGTCAGCGTCACCCGCGTCTCGCGCCCCACCGGCGTGAAGGACAGCGCCTCTGCCCCGTTCAGCCCCATCTTCAGATCGAACGCCCCGATCTCTCGCGGGTCGCCCGTCGGCGCACGCAGCCCGCCGATATAGCGGTTGTCACTCGCCACCGGCTCCATCTCCAGTGCACGGCCATCGGCCATCAGCCGCGTCTCGCCGCGAAGGGCGCGGTTGGAGCTCACGTAAACCCGCACTTCCGCCTCGTCCCACAGCAGAACCTCGTCGCCGCGCAAGGCCGCCTCGGCCTCTTCGGCGTTGAAGTCGAACGCGCCTTCCGCCTTGGCGGTATAGACCGGCACCGAAAAGATGCCCCGGCTGCGTTCCTGCGTGGTCTTGTCCATCTTCAGGTCCAGCAGATCGGGATACACGTAAACCGGATCGCGCCGCAGCACCCGCTCCACCTGCTTGAAGCGAAACACCGGCTGGTCGTCGCCATCCAGCTTCTGCTCGCCGGTCAGGGGGTCGATCACCTCCTCGCGCTCGCGCACCATCACCGTCTCCTGCACCGGGATGATAAGGACCGGGCCGGACAGCAATTGCCGCCCGCCCCACTCCTGCCCGACCGACGCAATGGTCTGGCGGTTGTAATCGGCGCGGCTGTCGATGATCGCACCGACGAAAAACACGGGGATGGTCATCAGCAAGACCAGCAGGCCCACGATGATGAAGCGCAATCCGGGGGAACGCAGCATAGGAATGTCCTCTCATTTCTTATTCCGATGCCCCGTTTTGCGCAGGCGCGCGTGCAGACGCCCCCGCCCCCTTTGCGCAGATTTCGTGCAGGCGGGCCTGCGCCCCCTTGCCCCCCAAATGCACCTGCATTTAGACTCGGGCCATGAGCAGAACACCCCAGAACCTTTCCGCGTGGCAGGTCCTGTCGCGCAGCCATCGCCGCCTTCAAAGCCATTTGGAGTCCGCGCTCAAGGCCGAGGGCCTGCCGCCGCTCGACGTGCTGGATGCGCTGGCCGCACTTGACGCAGGCCAAGATGGCCAGACGGCGAAATCACTGGAAAGCAGCCTGATGCTGCCGCAATACGGCGTCTCGCGCCTGCTGGACCGGATGGAAAAAGACGGTCTGATCCGCCGCGTCGCGGACGCCGCCGACAAGCGGCTCAAGCATGTGCACCTGACAGAGACGGGTCGCGCCACGCAGGCCGCCATGGTCCAGGCCCGCGATGCCGCGCTGGTCGCATTTCTTGCGCCCCGGGCCAAGCCGGGACAGCTGGACCGGATCACCGATCTGCTGTCCCTTCTGGATCAGGACCTGCCCGAGCCGACCTCGGGATAAAGCAATCCAAACAACGCCACAGGCCGCTCGTCGCGCGACAGGGTGCCTGACTCCCATCCGTCGCCGAAGGCCGCGAAGACATCCTTGTCGTCGTAATGCTCGTCAAAGACCTTGCCCGCGCGTTCGACAAGCCCGGCAAGCTCGCTGACGAACTTGCTCTCCCCGATCGCCGTGCGATTCAGGTAATGCAGCCGCCCAGACAGGTGGCGGCACAGGTCCCGAAACTCTTCCTTCGACTTGAAATCGAGTTCGGGGCGCGGCTGGCTCATCAGACCGCGCGTTCCAGCATCATCTTCTTGATCTCGGCAATCGCCTTGGCGGGGTTCAGCCCCTTCGGGCATGTCTTGGTGCAGTTCATGATCGTGTGGCACCGATACAGCTTGAACGGATCTTCCAGATCGTCCAGCCGCTCTCCCGTCGCCTCGTCCCGGCTGTCGATGATCCAGCGATAGGCGTGCAACAGCGCTGCGGGTCCAAGATACTTGTCGCCGTTCCACCAGTAACTGGGACAGGCCGTCGAACAGGACGCGCACATCACGCATTCATAAAGGCCATCCAGCTTCTCGCGGTCCTCGATGGACTGCTTCCACTCCTTGGCGGGGCGGTTCGTCTTGGTTTCCAGCCACGGCATGATGCTGGCGTGCTGGGCATAGAAATGCGTCAGGTCCGGGATCAGGTCCTTGACCACCGGCATGTGCGGCAGCGGATAGATCTTCACGTCGCCCTTGATCTCATCGAGGCCATAAATACAGGCCAGCGTGTTGATCCCGTCGATATTCATCGCACACGACCCGCAGATCCCCTCGCGGCAGGAGCGGCGGAAGGTCAGCGTCGGGTCAATCTCGTTCTTGATCTTGATCAGCGCGTCCAGAACCATCGGCCCGCACTTGTCCATGTCCAGAAAATAGGTGTCGACCTGCGGAGTCTTCCCGTCATCCGGGTTCCAGCGATAGATCTGGAACTTGCGCACGTTCTTTGCGCCCTCGGGTTTCGGCCACGTCTTCCCCCTGGTGATGCGGGAATTCTTCGGAAGCGTCAGCTGTACCATTTACGTTTCCTTCTCCGTTCAGCGGCCCAGCAGGAGCAGGCCGTTTTCAGCAATGCATTGCACCGACTCGGGCCGGCTTGCGATATCCACCACCAGCTCGACCGTGGCGGGCTGTACTCCGCCGACCGAATCGCGGGCGATGGTGATGATTTCCCCGGCCGAGGCCGCGTCGATGATGCAGTCGGTCACGGGCGCCACGGTGACCCCCGGAAAGCGCTGCGCGACGATGCCGTTGACCACCGTCTTGGCGCGGTCCCGCGCGATGGCGTCTGCGGCGTCGTTGGCCGCGTCGCAGCCCGCCAGCAGCAGGGGCAGCGCCAGAAGTGCAAGCCGTCTCATTCCACCACATCCAGTTCCTTCAGCTCGGGCAGCAGGTCCTCGACCTTGCGCATCTGCATGATCTGGCCAAGGTTTCTCGGCCCGAATTCCTCGATCGTCAGGTCCATGAACTTCGCCACGATCTCGTCGCGCGCGTCCTCCAGAACCCGGTTTTCCGGGTCCAGCCCGGTGACGATCCCCAGCCCGCAAGGCCGCGGGTTCAGCACATCGAAACCCAGTTCGGGCCGGTATTCCCGCAGGATCAGCGTCATCTTCCACACGTCGCCCGACCAGCCCTTGGTGCGCTCGGCGTCCCAGTCGCGCTCGGCGGCGGCGGGCGAGAACGGCACGAGGTCATGCAGCAGGATCGCCGCATCGGGATGACAAAGTTTCTCGGTGGCGATGAAATCGTCCAGCACGTATTCGAACAGGTGCATCCCGTCGATGAACGCCATGTCGATGCGCGGCGCAATCTGATGCGCCTGCCCGCTGGCAAAGAAATCGCCGCTGGTCTGTCGGATCAGATGCAGCGCAGGCTTGTCGCCCATCACGTCGCCGCTCAGGCGAAAATCCGGGTCCACCGCGATGGCCTTGCCCGGGCACCGCATCAGCGAATGCCCCCGCCCCGCGCCGATCTCCAGGTACCATTCCGGCGCGCGCGTCCGGTGCAACACCTCCAGCACATCCAGGTAATGCCGCCCCCGCGCACGCGGCCAGCCCGCCGGACGGGCGGGCTTTGCCGGTTTCGGGGCGCGGATATCCGCCATCAGGACTGGTTGCCGATGCAATAGATCGTCCCGCGATACAGCACCGGCGCATAGGGCGGGCACAGCGGGTTCACGTTCTGCTTGCGATAGACGCGCACCGGCCGGACCGTCTCGACCGGGACCACGACCGGATCGGCCGCGACGGCCAGCTTGCCTCTCGCGCCGGTATTCGCGGCAACGCAGGCCCGGTAGGCCGCAACCGTGGCATTGCTCGCACCCGGCTTCTTGCGGATGATCAGCGTGGCGGAATTGCGCGACTGCTGCTTCACCGTGACATGCAGGTTCTCGCCGCCCGGCGTCTCCAGCAGGCATTTGTTCGTGGCGGCGCCGATCACGCTGGCCGACTGTGCGGCGGCGAATGTCGGCAACAGGCCAAGCATCAGCGCGGCGCAGAATTTTGCGGGTCTCGTCATCAGAAAGTCCTTTCCTTGGGTGCAATCTTCTTCAAGCTGATCCCACCCTCGGATTCGGTCGTGAGCGGGTCCTCGATGATAGGACGATAGCTCAGTTCCACACTCTTTCCATCGACACGCGCCACCGTGTGCACGCGCCAGTTCTCGTCGTCGCGCTTCGAGAAATCCTCGTGCGCATGCGCCCCCCGGCTTTCCTTGCGGGCCTCGGCCCCGGCGATGGTGGCCAGCGCGTTGGGCATCAGGTTGGTCAGTTCCAGCGTCTCCATCAGGTCGCTGTTCCACACCAGGCTGCGGTCGCTCACTTTCAGGTCGTCCAGCTTGGCCGCGATCGCATCCATCTTCCTGACACCCTCCGACAGGGTCTTGGAGGTCCGGAACACCGCCGCATCCTCCTGCATCGTGCGCTGCATTTCCAGCCGCAGCTCTGCGGTCGGCGTGCCACCATCGGCGTGGCGGAAATGGTCGAAGCGGTCGAGCGCCTTGTCCACCTCGGGTTTGTTCGTCGCCGGAACGGCGCTCTCGGGGTTCACCACCTTGCCCGCACGAATGGCCGCGGCCCGCCCGAACACCACGAGGTCGATCAGCGAGTTCGAGCCCAGCCGGTTCGCGCCATGCACGCTCGCACAACCCGCCTCGCCCACGGCCATCAGGCCCGGAACCACGGCGTGCGGATCGTCCTTGGTGGGGTTCAGAACCTCGCCCCAGTAATTCGTCGGGATACCGCCCATGTTGTAATGCACGGTCGGCAGCACCGGGATCGGTTCCTTGGTCACGTCCACCCCGGCAAAGATCTTGGCGCTTTCCGAGATCCCCGGCAGGCGCAGGTTCAGCGCCTCGGCGGGCAAATGGCTGAGGTTCAGGTGGATGTGGTCCCCGTGCTCGCCCACGCCGCGCCCTTCGCGGATCTCCATCGTCATCGACCGGCTGACATAGTCGCGCGGCGCCAGGTCCTTGTAGTTGGGCGCATAGCGCTCCATGAACCGCTCGCCTTCGCTGTTGGTCAGGTACCCGCCCTCGCCCCGCGCGCCCTCGGTGATCAGGCAGCCCGAACCGTAGATGCCGGTGGGGTGGAACTGCACGAACTCCATGTCCTGCAGCGGCAGGCCCGCGCGCGCCACCATGCCGCCCCCGTCGCCGGTGCAGGTATGCGCGGACGTGGCGCTGAAATAGGCGCGGCCATATCCGCCCGTGGCCAGCACGACCATCTTGGAGTTGAAGACGTGGATCGTGCCGTCATCCAGCTTCCAGCAGACGACGCCGGTGCATTGCCCGTCCTCGCTCATCATCAGGTCGATGGCGAAATACTCGATATAGAACTCCGCCTTCTGCTTCAGGCTTTGCCCGTAAAGCGTATGCAAAATCGCGTGGCCGGTCCGGTCGGCGGCCGCGCATGTCCGCTGCACCGGGGGGCCTTCGCCAAACTCGGTCGTGTGCCCGCCGAATGGGCGCTGGTAAATCCGCCCTTCCTCGGTGCGGCTGAACGGCACGCCGTAATGCTCCAGCTCGTAGACCGCCTTGGGCGCCTCGCGCGCCAGGTATTCCATCGCGTCCGTGTCACCCAGCCAGTCCGACCCTTTCACGGTGTCGTACATGTGCCACTGCCAGCTGTCCGGCCCCATGTTGCCAAGCGACGCGGCAATGCCGCCCTGCGCCGCCACGGTGTGCGAGCGGGTCGGGAAGACCTTGGTCACGCAGGCGGTGCGCAGGCCCTGCTCGGCCATGCCCAGCGTCGCGCGCAGCCCCGCGCCGCCGGCGCCCACCACAACCACGTCGTAATCATGTGTCTCGTATTCGTAAGCCGCCATGCTTCGTGCCTTTTCCGGTTCGTCTGCGTGGGCCCGCCGGGCCCCGGCTGAATGGTCTCATGCGGGGCCGGGGCACCCTGCGCCCCGCCCGCTGGATGTTGCTCAGAGCGCCAGTTTCGCGATCGCGAAAAGCCCCGTCGCCATGGCGCCATAGCTCAGGCAGGTCACCAGGATGATCGTGACCTTCTGCGCCGTACCATGCACGTAATCCTCGATCAGCACCTGGCAGCCATCGGCGAAATGCTTGAACCCAACGATCAGAGTCAGCGCCGCGACGATGGCCGGGAAGGGCCGCGCGTAATAGGCCGTGACCTCCTCGAACGACCCGCCAAGGGTACTGCCGAAGGTGAACACGAAAAGCGGGATCAGGATCAGCAGCGCGACGGCCTGCAGCTTCATCGCCCAGAAATGGTGAACGCCGGACTTGGCCGAGCCAAGACCCACGGCGCGTTTGCGGTCGGTCAGGTAACGCATCAGGCCCTCCTTCAGATGATCAGCGCGGTCAGGATGGTCAGCACGACCGATCCGCCGATCGCGATCCAGCCCAGCATCTCGGCCCTGTCGATCCGCAGCATCATGCCGTTGTCCCAGATCAGGTGCCGGATGCCGGCCAGCGTGTGATACCACAACGCCCACAGCGCAGGAACATCACAGGTGGAACCAGCCGGTCACAACCGCGTCGGCGGTGGCGAAATAGTCCTCGGACGTGGCGGCGGCCAGCAGCCACCAGACCGTCAGCAGCGCGGCCACGATCAGCGCGTTGCCGGTGATCCGCGTCAGGATCGAGGTCATGGAGGTCAGTTGCGGGCGGTAGATCGTGAGGTGGGGCGATAGCGGTCGGTCGCCGCGATTTACGTCTGCCATTGGCAATCCCTTTCTCGTCGCGGTCGGCTATCGCCCGGGTGGGTCGGCCTGCCCCGCGATTTGAGACCGTTTTATCCAATCATCGCACCGGTCTGCAAACCCGTATTCTTCAAATAGTGCAGGCATTTCGTCGCAAACGCGGTTTTCGTGATCACATAGCCAATGCCGTGATCACAAATGGAGCAAAAAGGAATCACCCGGCCATTTTCTGATCGCATCGGCGGTCGCCCGCCTCGTATTGCGACCGCTCCGGGGCCGTGACGATGCCGATCAAGCTGATGTGATCACAAGCATGCGCGCCCGTCCGCCGCGCGTTTTCGGATCGTGAAGGCCGTGCCTTGCCAGCCGACCACGCCACCTGCAACTCGTCACCAGGGACAAGGCGGCGCATGTCGAGGCTCCACACCAAGGACCAAATGAAAGGCAAGCGATGCGCGTGTCCCACGGCCGGGCACGCCATGGCCGACGAACGCCAATCTCCACCCGATGCGCCCCGCGCTCGGCCCCGATCCGGCCACGGCCCTGGCGGCGTCACACTCCCGTCGGACGGGCGGCGCGACCTCCCCGGCCTCAGGCGGTGCGGCGCGCAGGCCCGGCGATGCGGCGGGTCACCAGGTCGCCGACGCTTTCGCGGAAGAAATCGCGCAGCTTGCGCATCGGGTCGTCGGTCTTGTCGATCACGCACAGCCCCGCCGCGCGGGCCTTGTCCCACATGAAGGGCGAGGGCCAGCCCGACACGATGACGATCGGCACGTCGGCAAGATCGGGCGAACCGGCCAGTTCGCCCGCAAACTCGCTGCCGGAGCCGTCGGGCAGGCTGTTGTCGCACAGGATGGCCGAGTATCGCCCGTGCCCCGATGATAGCGCCTCCCGCGCGGTCCTGATCGTCGACACGAAATCTATTTCCGCATTCAATCGCGCCCCGCGCATCGCGCGGCGGATCAATTCCTGGTCATGCGCGCTGTCTTCCAGAACCAGACAGCGCAGTTGCGGCGTATTTCCGGGCAGTGG
Organism: Roseovarius sp.; assembly: GCA_046290265.1. Lineage (GTDB taxonomy): Bacteria > Pseudomonadota > Alphaproteobacteria > Rhodobacterales > Rhodobacteraceae > Roseovarius. The sequence goes on from JBKAGF010000043.1 coordinate 21,076, forward strand.
ATCGGGCATGGCAACCTCCTCGCGCACATGTCGCAAATCTACGCGCCACGCCTTAACAAATGGCTAAACAAAGCAGGCCATCAGACCGGCACCAGGACCCAGTAATCCAGGTCCAGCAGCACGTCGGGCAGGTACTTGCCATCCTCGCCGCGCAGCGCGAAGGCCTCGCCCCCCTTCGTCGCCACCAGCCGCAGGCGCAGCGCGCCCACCCCGGGCGCACCCGTTTCTGCCTTGTCCAGCACCTCGGACCAGGCCCGCACCGTATCGCCGGCAAAGCACGGGTTCACGTGGCTGCCCGCGTTGATCGCGGCGATCATCTGCGCGTTGGCCAGCCCGTTGAAGCTCAGCGCGCGCGCCATCGAAATCACGTGCCCGCCGTAGATCAGGCGCTTGCCGTCCTCGCGCCGGGTCGCGTCGAAATGCGTCTTCGAGGTGTTCTGCCACAGCCGCGTCGCCATCATGTGCTCGGCTTCCTCGATGGTCACGCCATCCACGTGATCGATCGTCTCGCCCACCTCGTAATCGCCCCAGCGATGCGGTTCACCCGCGAGCGTCGTGTCGTATTCCGTGAAATCCAGCCCTTCCGGCACCACCAGGTCACCGGGCGCCACATGCGGCGCGGTCTCGGGCACCACGGGGTCCGGCGCGGGGGCATCCACGTTCTTCTTGCGCACCATCACCCAGCGGACGAACTCCATCACCGTCTCGTCGCGCTGGTTCAGGCCGGTGGTCCGCACCCAGACGATTCCGGTCTTGCCGCTCGACGTCTCCTTGACCCCGATCACCTGCGATTCCGAGCGCAGCGTGTCCCCGGCATAGACCGGGCGCAGCCAGCGCGCCTCGGCATAACCCAGGTTCGCCACCGCGTTCAGCGAGATATCCGGAACGCTCTTGCCGAAGACGACATGGAACGCGGCACGATCATCCAGCGGGCTGGAGGGCAGGCCACACGCCTGCGCGAACGCGTCCGAGGAATAAAGCGCATGGCGCGCGGGATAAAGCGCATGATAAAGCGCCCGCTCGCCCCCGGAAAGGGTTCGCGGCACGGCATGGCGGATCACGTCGCCCACCGCGTAATCCTCGAAAAAGCGGCCCGGGTTGGTCTTCGCCATCTTCAGTGCGCTCCCAGCTTGGTGTCGGGGGTATAGGTGCCCTCGGCCTCTTTCACCACGGCCTGCCCGCAGCGCATCACGCCGTTGGCCGCGTCAAAGGCATAGGTCGGGCTGCCATACAGCTCCCACCCCTTGTTCAGCGCCTCGGTCACCTTGTGGCAGAAGGCCGACGTGTCGTCGGCCGAAAGGAATCGATAAAGTTTCATATGCTCACCCAAAGGTCGGATAGCCCAGCCAGTAATGCACGGCCACGATCAGGCCATAGACCACGACCGCGCCGGCAATTGCCTTGAATTCCTTCGACGCCGGGGCGGGATCGGGGCGCACCCACTCCGGCTGCGACTTGTTGATCGCGATCATCTCGATCACCGCCCAGGCCAGCAGCCCGCCGAACAGCACGAAAGACGGCACGTCGCCGTTCACCAGCAAATGCGCCAGCGCCCAGACCTTCACCCCGCCCAGCATCGGGTGCCGCATCCGGCGGGCCAGCGCGGTCTTCATCCCCGAGGCGGCAAACATGTAGACCGCCAGCAGCATCAGCAGGTTGTTGATGCCCACCGTCGCCGGGTGCCGGCCCCACAGGACCGCCCCGTCTGCACCGCGATAGCCCTGCACCATCAGGACGATGGAGATCACCAGCAGGCCGGCAATCACCGCCTTGCCCGCATTGCCCATGGCCGCCCGCGGCCCCGGCGCGAAGCGCTTGAACAGATGCGCCCCGGACCACAGCAGCACACCCGCGATCAGCAATCCCATGATCTACTCCGCCGCCATCTGTGCAATCGCCTCGGCCTTGGCCAGCGTCCTTTGCGCCGCGACGACATGCAGGTTTTCCACGATCTGACCGTCCACGACGGCGATCCCCTGCCCCTGCTTCTTGCTTTCCTCATAGGCCTCGATCTGGCGCTTTGCCATGTCGATCTCGGATTGCGTCGGGGCGAATGCGGTGTTGGCGATGTCGATCTGGTCGGGGTGGATCAGCGTCTTGCCGTCGAACCCCAGGTCCCGGCCATGCTCGCATTCCAGCTTCAGCCCGTCGCCGTCGCGGAACCGGTTATAGACCCCGTCCAGCGCCACGACACCCCGCGCCGCGCGCGCCGCCATCACGATCATCTGCAACGACGCCAGCAGGGGCATCCGGTCGGCGCGGAACCGGCATCCCAGTTCCTTGGTCAGGTCATTGGTGCCCGCCACCAGCCCCGTGACCTGCCGGTGCGCCGCGATCTCGCGCGCGTTGAACACGCTGGCAGGCGTCTCCATCATCGTCCAGATCGGGATCTCGGTACCGATCAGGTCCGACAGGTTGTCGATATCGGCATAGGTGTTGACCTTGGGTTGCAGGATCACGTCCGCTCCCGCATCGCCCAGCACGCGGGCATCCTCGAAACCCCACTCTGTCGTCAGGGCGTTGATCCGGACCACCTTGACCCGGTTGCCATAGCCGCCGTCGCTCAGCGCCTGCGCCAGTGTCTGGCGTGCCTCGGCCTTGGCGTCGGGTGCGACCGCGTCTTCCAGATCGAAGATGATCGCGTCGGTGGGCAGGGTGCGCGCCTTGTCCAGCGCCCGTTCCTTCGAGCCGGGAATATAAAGAACGGATCGGTAAGGGTGGGTCTGTAGGTCCATGCTGTCCCCCGCTGGCGGTTGCGAAATTTTCTTGCGCGGGAATTCCACATTTTTGGAACGAAAGTTCAAGACCTTTCTCGCCGCAGTGCAGAGCGGCCACCCCGCAGCGGCGCCGCGAACGCTCCGTTAACCTTGTCTTGATACGCTCGCCGCCACGCTTCGGGGACAAACGCGGCAGGGACCCAGCGATGAAAGGGTAGACCATGAAGACCAAACTGATGATGTTCGCCGCGGTCGCGGCCACCGCTCTGTCCGGTCCCGCGCTTGCCGCCAGTTGCGCACCCCGCGATACCGTGGTGGAACGTCTCGCCTCGAAATACGGCGAGTCGCGGCAATCCATGGGGCTTGGCGTCAACAACGCCGTGATCGAGGTGTTTGCCTCGTCCGAGACCGGCACATGGACCATCACCGTGACCTCGGCACGCGGCGTGACCTGCCTGGTCGCAAGCGGCCAATCCTACGAGGCTCTGGACGAGGCTTTGCCGGCCGAAGGCGACGACGCCTGATCCCGCATTGCCCGCGCAAGGGCCCGGCAAGCCGGATTCGTGCGCGGGCGACGTCGTGCAGCCGCCGGACCAGCACCGATTCGACCGATCCCGCGCCCGCCGCGCGACGGCACGGCAAGCCACTGAAAACCCGTACCTTTCCAGATCCCCGGCCACGCATTCGCACGGCACGCCCCCCGTGCCGCGGCGCAGCGCCCTTGAACTGACCCCGGTTTGCGACTACGCCGTAGCGCGAAATCAAACCCACCGGAGATCAATTTCCATGGCCAGACCCAAGATCGCCCTCATCGGCGCCGGACAAATCGGCGGCACGCTCGCCCACCTCGCCGCCATCAAGGAACTTGGTGATGTCGTCCTTTTTGACATCGCCGAAGGCACGCCAGAGGGCAAGGCGCTCGACATCGCCGAATCCGGCCCTGCCGAAGGTTTCGACGCCGCACTCAAGGGCACTCAGGATTACGCCGACATCGCCGGCGCCGACGTCTGCATCGTCACCGCCGGTGTCCCGCGCAAGCCGGGCATGAGCCGCGACGACCTCCTGGGCATCAACCTCAAGGTCATGAAATCCGTGGGCGAGGGCATCGCCGCCAACGCCCCCGACGCCTTCGTCATCTGCATCACCAACCCGCTCGACGCGATGGTCTGGGCGCTGCAGAAATTCTCCGGCCTGCCCGCCGAAAAGGTCTGCGGCATGGCCGGCGTGCTCGACAGCGCCCGCTTCCGCCACTTCCTCAGCCTGGAATTCGGCGTCTCGATGAAGGACGTCACCGCCTTCGTGCTGGGCGGCCACGGCGACACGATGGTGCCCTGCGTGCGCTACTCCACCGTCGCCGGCATCCCGCTGCCCGACCTTGTCGACATGGGCTGGACCACGCAGGAGAAACTGGACGCGATCGTCCAGCGCACCCGTGACGGCGGCGCCGAGATCGTCGGCCTGCTGAAAACCGGCTCGGCCTTCTACGCGCCCGCCACCTCGGCCATCGAAATGGCCGAAGCCTATCTCAAGGACCAGAAACGCGTCCTGCCCTGCGCCGCCCATTGCGACGGCGAATTCGGCCTCAAGGGCATGTATGTGGGCGTGCCCACCGTGATCGGCGCGGGCGGCATCGAGAAGATCGTGAACATCAAGCTCAACAAGGACGAGCAGGAAATGTTCGACACCTCCGTCAAGGCCGTCAAAGGTCTCGTCGAGGCGTGCAAGGGCATCGACAGCTCGCTCGGTTGAACCCCGGCCCATAGCCTGTACTTTGAACGCGCGGGTCATGATTGGCCCGCGCGTTTTCTTTTGCAGGATTGCCGCCATGAAGTTCCGTTTCGCCCCGTCGCTCTGCCTCGCCCTCTGCGCCACCACCGCCACGGCCCAGACCGAACCGACCCTCGCACAGGACGGGCTGCAGGCCCGCATCGACCACCTGTCACGGAACGCCGCCACCAACGGTTTCGAACTGGGGATGATGCAAACCCTGCGCGGCATCGAGCGGACCCTGCAATCGCGCTACGACTACGGCCTCTGGCAGGACAACCCCATGCTGCCCGTCCTGCGCCTTGGCGCCGCGCTCGCACCCAATCCGTCGCCGCAGCCCTCCGGCCCCGAAACGCTCAGCCAGATCATGGCGCAGTTCGTCACGGACATGCAGAACGCCCGCGCCACCCTCGCCACGGCCGAGGCGGGGGCCATCGCCCCCTTCACCCTGACCCTCACGGACATCTGGTTCGACGTGAATGGCAGCGGCACCCGCGATCCGGGCGAGGACGCGACCCAGATCATCGGCCCCGTCATCCTCGGGCGGCAGGCCCTGACGGAATTCGCGCGCAGCAGCGAAAACGCCCCGCCGCTCCTCATCCGCTTCGACGAAGCCGACCATGCCTGGCTCACCGCCTACACCCACATGCTGTCGGGCTTCGGCAATCTCTTCCTCGCCTTCGACCCTTCCCCGATCCTGCGCGACCTCACCGACGCCCGTACCGCGCTGACCGACGCGCCCGAGATCCCGAACCACTACGACCAAGAGGCACTCACCGCCGAGATCAAGGCGCTCGAGGCCGAGGAAGCGGAGATCGACCGCCGCACCAAGGCTGTCTTCCAGGAGCTGACCCCGCTTTTTACCGAACGCCGCGCGCTTCAGGCGGACCTCGCGGACATCACTGACGAGGCCGCCAAGGCCGATATCCAGACCCGCATCGCCGAAATCCAGGCGAAGATCGACTCCTCAACCCGCAGCATCGCGACGGCATCGCGGCCAGCCGCCTCATCAACAACGAGATCCGCTCGGCGCGCGCCAAGCTGACCCCCGGCGACGACAGCCAGTTCCAGCGCATGGCCCGGGGCCGGATGGCCTCGATCGACGCGCTCTACGTGCTCCTCTCCGCGCTCGAACAACAGCCCGATCCGGCCCGCATCCGTGCCGCCCATGCCGACTGGCTGGCGATGATCGCCCATAACCGCACATTCTGGGACCGTCTCGCGCAGGAAACCGATGACGACCGCGAGTGGATCCCCAACGCCACCCAGACCTCCGCGCTGGGTGTCGAGATCCCGCCGCGCGTGGCGGAAGGCTGGCAAAAGATCCTCTCCGATGCCGAGGCCGTGCTTGAGGGCCGCCTTCTGCTCCCCCACCCTCTGCTGCCGTCGGGTCACGGGATCAACGTCGCGAGCTATGTCGCCGATCCCGCGCCGCTGGATCCGATCGACTGGGTCCACGGTATCGGCGCCACGCCCTACACCGCCCGCGGCCCCCGGATCACCGCGCAAAGCTGGCAGGCGTTCCAGCGCCTCACCGGCGGCAACGCCGGCGGCTTTGCGCTCTTCCTGAACTGACACCAGCGCGATTCGTCCCGCACAACAAGGAAGCGATTTGTGATCACAGCATAAAATCGTGTGATCACAAATGGCGGAAATTCGCCGCAAATCTTGGGGGTGACGACAAAAGGGGTTAAGTCCCGCTTCATCCTATGGCTATACCAGATCCAAACGCACAGAAAGATGGGAAATCCGCATGAACATCCATGAATACCAGGCGAAGGCCTTGCTGCGCTCTTACGGGGCGCCTGTTTCGGACGGGCGTGCCGTATTGCGGGCGGAAGAGGCCAAGACGGCGGCGGGCGAGCTTGACGGTCCCGTCTGGGTGGTCAAGGCGCAGATCCATGCGGGCGGCCGCGGCAAGGGCAGCTTCAAGGAGGCCGGCGCGGGCGACGGCGGCGGCGTGCGCATCACCAAATCGGTCTCCGAGGCCGCCGAGGAAGCCAAGAAGATGCTGGGCCGCACGCTGGTGACCAAGCAGACCGGCGAGGCCGGCAAGCAGGTGGGCCGCATCTATATCGAGGAAGGCGCGGCCATCGCCCGCGAATTCTACCTGGCGCTCCTGGTCGACCGGGTGACCAGCCGCGTCAGCTTCGTCGCCTCCACCGAGGGCGGCATGGATATCGAGGAAGTGGCCGAAAAGACGCCCGAGAAGATCCTCAGCCTGAGCGTCGATCCCGCCACCGGCTACCAGCCGTTCCACGGCCGCCGCATCGCCTTCATGCTCGAGCTCGAGGGCGCGGCGGTGAAGCAATGCGTCAAGCTGATGGGCACGCTCTACCAGATGTTCCTGGAAAAGGACATGGAGATGCTCGAGATCAACCCGCTGATCCTGACCGAGGGCGGCGAGCTGAAATGCCTCGACGCCAAGATGGGCTTTGATTCCAACGCCATCTACCGCCATTCCGACATCGCCGAGCTGCGCGACACGACCGAGGAAGACCCCAAGGAGCTGGAGGCGTCTAAATACGACCTCAACTACATCGCGCTCGACGGCGAGATCGGCTGCATGGTCAACGGCGCGGGGCTCGCGATGGCGACGATGGACATCATCAAGCTCTACGGCGCCGAGCCTGCCAACTTCCTCGACGTGGGCGGGGGCGCCACCAAGGACAAGGTGACCGAGGCGTTCAAGATCATCACCTCGGACCCGCAGGTGAAGGGCATCCTGGTCAACATCTTCGGCGGCATCATGCGCTGCGACGTGATCGCCGAGGGCGTGGTCGCGGCCGTCAAGGAAGTGGGCCTGAAAGTGCCGCTGGTCGTGCGGCTCGAAGGCACCAACGTCGAGAAGGGCAAGGAGATCATCAACACCTCCGGCCTCGACGTGATCGCCGCCGACGACCTCAAGGACGGCGCCCAGAAAATCGTCAAGGCCGTCAAGGGCTGAGCCTTCGTAGGGTGGGTTTCAAACCCACCTTACCTTCCCAAAGATTGTATTAAGGAGAACGCCACAATGGCTGTCCTCGTCGACAAGAATACCAAAGTCATCTGCCAGGGCCTGACCGGCTCTCAGGGCACATTCCACTCCGAGCAGGCGATCGCCTACGGCACCCAGATGGTCGGGGGCGTCACCCCCGGCAAGGGCGGCCAGACGCATCTGGACCTGCCCGTATTCAACTCGGTTCATGAAGCGGTGCACAAGACGGGTGCCAATGCGTCCGTCATCTATGTCCCGCCACCCTTCGCGGCCGATTCAATCCTCGAGGCGATCGATGCGCAAGTGCCGCTGATCGTCGCGATCACCGAGGGCGTGCCGGTCCTGGACATGATGCGCGTCAAGCGCGCGCTTGAGGGCAGCAGTTCTGTTTTGATCGGCCCCAACTGCCCCGGCATCATCACGCCCGACGCCTGCAAGATCGGCATCA
>JBKAGF010000044.1:0-28248 GCA_046290265.1 Roseovarius sp.
GTTCGCACTCATGGCTGAATTACATCTAGCATGTTGCAAAATAATACTTTTCGGAGCGCAACCTGATCGCGTGCAGAATTTCCTTGAGACACCGTGTCCAGTCGCCATTGTGAGGTCCGCAATACCCTCGCGGTATCGAAACCAGTCTCGAATTAGGGAGGAGAGACCATGAAATTCCTGTCAGCCGCCACGGCGGCACTTGCACTAACCGTATCTGCCGGGGCCGTAAGCGCGGCCTGCGACGATGGCGAGATCGTCGTCAAGTTCAGCCACGTCACCAACACCGACAAGCACCCCAAAGGCATCGCCGCCTCGCTGCTGCAAGAGCGCGTCAACGAGGAAATGGACGGCAAGATGTGCATGGAGGTTTTCCCAAACTCCACGCTCTACAACGATGACCAGGTGCTCGAGGCGATGCTGCAGGGCGACGTCCAGCTGGCCGCGCCGTCGCTCTCGAAATTCGAGAACTTCACCAAGGTCTTCCGCATTTTCGACCTGCCCTTCATGTTCAAGAACATCGACGCCGTGGACAGCTTCCAGGCGTCCGAGGCGGGCCAGGGCATGCTGGACTCGATGCAGCGCCGCGGTCTCCAGGGGCTGGGCTTCTGGCATAACGGCATGAAACAGTTCTCGGCCAACGTGCCGCTGGAAACGCCGGAAGACGCCAAGGGCCTGAAGTTCCGCGTGCAGACCTCCGACGTTCTGGTCGCGCAGATGGAAGCGCTCGGCGCCTCGCCGCAGCCGATGGCCTTCTCCGAGGTTTACGGCGCTCTGCAGACCGGCGTGGTCGACGGCCAGGAGAACACCTGGTCCAACATCTACGGCCAGAAGTTCTTCGAGGTGCAGGACGGCATCACCGAGACCAACCACGGTATCATCGACTACCTGCTCGTCACTTCGAGCGACTGGCTCGACTCGCTGGAGCCTGACGTGCGCGAGCAGTTCATGACCATCGTCGCCGAAGTGACCGAGACCCGGAACGCCGAAAGCTACAGCGTGAACCAGGAAAACCGTCAGGCGATCATCGACGCCGGCGGCGAGGTGCGTGAATTGTCGGCCGACCAGCGTCAGGCCTGGGTCGACGCGATGCGCCCGGTCTGGGACCAGTTCGTCGAGGATGTGGGCCAGGACAACATCGACGCGGCCCAGTCCCACAACAGCGGCAGCTGACCCGCGACAAGCGCGGGCGCGTGCGTGCGGCCTTGTGATCAGGGCCGGACCGCGCCCGCAACGCCGGACCCCGGCGGCACCCCCAAGGTGTCGCCGGACACCTGACCGGCCCCAGCCCCACATGATCCGGAGGAAAACGCCATGAGCGTGAGCGGATACACACCATCGGGCCCGGTTGGACGTTTCGTCCACCGCGCCGAGGAAATCATCATCGCCCTGATCCTTGGCGCGATGACCCTGATCACCTTCGCCAACGTCGTGTTGCGCTACGGTTTCTCCGAAAGCCTGCTCTGGGGGCAGGAGGTGGTGGAGATCCTTTTCGCCTGGCTGGTCCTCTTCGGCATCTCCTACGGCTTCAAGGTCACCGCCCATCTGGGTGTGGACGCCATCGTGAACATGGTCGGCAGCGGGCTCAAACGCGCCATGGCGCTGATCGCCTGCGTGGTCTGTGTGGCCTATGCCTTCCTGTTACTGAAGGGCGCCTATGACTTCTGGGCGCCGTTTGCCAATCTCGACCCGACATCGGGCCGCTGGTTCCCCACGGGCTTTTCCGAGGCGCGCGACCAGGGCTATGCCGTGGTGCGCCCCGTGCCCATTCCCTTCGGCCATGATTTTCTTGCCAACACCTTCAACTGGTACATGGATGGCGACACCCGCGTGGTCGAGGATTACGACTACCTGCCGCGCGTCGTGCCCTACCTGATCCTGCCCCTCGGTGCGGCGCTGCTGCTCTTCCGCGTGGTTCAGGCCACGCTCGGGGTCATCCGCGGCACCCGCCAGCGCATCATCACCAGCCACGAGGCCGAGGACGCGGTGGAAACCGCCGCCGACAAGCTCGCCCGCGGCGAAGCCGTGAACAGGAACTGAGACCATGGAAGTTGCTTTTCTCTTCATCATGATCGTCGGCCTGCTGCTGATCGGCGTACCCATTGCCGTCTCGCTGGGTTTCTCGTCCATCGTGTTCCAGTTGATGTTCTCCAACACCTCCATCGGCGCGGTTGCCAAGTCGCTCTACGACGCGATGGCAGAACATTACACGCTGCTGGCCATTCCGTTCTTCATCCTCGCCTCCAGCTTCATGTCCACAGGCGGCGTGGCCAAGCGGATCATCCGTTTCTCCATCGCCTGCGTGGGTCACCTCAAGGGCGGTCTGGCCATCGCGGGGGTTCTGGCCTGCATGATCTTCGCCGCGCTCTCGGGCTCCTCGCCCGCCACCGTGGTCGCCATCGGCACAATCGTCATCGCCGCCATGCGGCAGGTGGGCTACACCAAGGATTTCGCCGCCGGCGTGATCTGTAACGCCGGTACGCTCGGCATCCTCATTCCGCCTTCCATCGTGATGGTCGTCTACGCCTCGGCCACCGACGTGTCGGTGGGCCGGATGTTCCTCGCCGGCGTCATTCCGGGCCTTCTGGCCGGGGTGATGCTGATGATCACGATCTACGTCATGGCGCGTATCCGCAACATGCCCGCGGGCGAGTGGAAAGGCTGGGTCGAGATCTGGGACAGCTTTCGTGACGCCTTCTGGGGCCTTCTGCTGATCGGCATCATCATGGGCGGCATCTACGGCCATCCTTGGGTCAATTTCGGCGGTGGGGGCAGCCTGATCTACTGGCAGCCCGGCGCCTTCACCCCGACCGAGGCCGCCGCCGTCGCCGCCGTCTACGCGTTCTTCGTGGCATGCTTCATCTATCGCGACATGGGCCCGCTGGCCGCCCCGTCCGACTCCGAGATCTACACCGGCGGCATGGGCGAGCACAGCGTGAACGCCGCCGAGGCACCGCGCCGCGCCACGGTGCTGCAGAAACCGTGGACGCTGGTGACCGCCTTCTGGCACAAGGACACGGTCGACACCGTCTTCGAAGGCGCGAAGCTGACGATCACCCTGATGTTCATCATCGCCAACGCGCTTTTGCTGAAACACGTGCTGACCGACGAACAGATCCCCCAGGCCATCGCCGAAAGCATGCTGGCCGCGGGCCTTGGCCCGGTGATGTTCCTGGTGATGGTCAACGTGATCCTGCTGATCGGCGGCCAGTTCATGGAACCCTCGGGCCTTCTGGTCATCGTCGCTCCGCTGGTCTTCCCCATCGCCATCGAGCTTGGCATCGACCCCATCCACCTTGGCATCATCATGGTGGTGAACATGGAAATCGGGATGATCACTCCGCCCGTGGGTCTGAACCTTTTCGTGACGTCGGGCGTGGCCGGCATGCCGATGATGGCCGTTGTGCGCGCGGCCCTGCCGTTCCTTGCCGTGCTCTTCGTCTTCCTGATCATGGTGACGTATATCCCGTGGATATCGACCTACCTGCCGACCACCTTCATGGGGAAGGAGATCATCACCAACTGACGACACCGGCGCGCGGTCCGACGGTCCGCGCGCCAGAAAATCCTCCGAATTTTCAAGCGCCTTTTGCCGCCCTCAGCGCCCCTTCCAGACCGGGTCGCGCTTTTCGGCAAAGGCCCTGGCGCCTTCCAGTTGATCCTCGGACTCGTAAAGCACATCGACACTCTCGAACTGCCGCCGCGTGATCCGGTTCATCGCATCCTGAAACGTCATCGCTTCGGCCTCGCGCACGATCTCCTTGATCGCTGCGTAAACCAGCGGCGGTCCGCTGGCCAGGAGGTCCGCCATCTCCCGCGCCTTGGCCATCAACTGGTCGCCGGGGTGGATCTGGTTGATCATCCCCCACCGCGCCGCTTCCTCCGCATCGATCCAGCGGCCCGTCAACAGCATCTCCATCGCGATATGATAGGGAATGCGCTTGGGCAGCTTCACGCTGGCCGCATCAGCCACCGTGCCCGACCGGATCTCGGGCAGGGCGAACTGCGCATGATCCGCGGCCAGAATGATATCCGCGCTCAGCGCCCATTCCAGCCCCCCGCCACAGCAGATCCCGTTGACGGCGGCGATGACCGGCTTGTTCATAGCCCGCATCTCCTGAAGCCCCCCGAACCCGCCGACGCCGTAATCGTCGTCCACGGCGTCGCCCCCGGCCGCGGCCTTCAGATCCCAGCCGGGGCAAAAGAATTTCTCGCCCGCCCCGGTGATCAGCGCCACGCGCAACTCGGGATCGTCGCGAAAGTCCTTGAACACGTCGCCCATGATGCGGCTGGTCGCAAGATCGATCGCGTTGGCCTTGGGCCGGTCCAGCGTCACCTCCAGCACATGGCCGCGTCTTTCGGTTTTTACCGGGTTCTCTGTCATTTCAGTCTCCTTTCCGGATCAGTGCATCCGCCACCACCGCCCTGTCGGGCGTACAGATCAGCGGATTGATCTCGATTTCCTCCAGCCGGTCGCGTTCGGCGGTCACGTAGTCCTGCATCGCCAGAACAGCCTTCACGATGGCACCCCGATCGGCGCCGGGCCGGCCGCGATAGCCTGCAAGCACGGGGGCGATCCGCAACCCGTCCAGCGCGGTATGCACCTCCGCCGCCGTCACCGGCAGCAGAAGCGAGACGGTGTCGCGCAGAACCTCCGTCAGCGTCCCGCCCGCGCCAAGCGTCAGGACGAAACCATGCGCCGGGTCGCGCATGACGCCCAGCAGCAATTCGGCCACGCCACCGTCGATCATTTCCTCCAGCAGAAACCCGTCACAGGTCATGGACATCGCCGCCGACTCGACCTGCAGCGTATCGCGCAACCCCAGCGCCACCAGCCCGGCCTCTGTCTTGTGCGCCGCCCCCGTGCCTTTCAGCACAAGCGGAAAGCCGATCTCCTTCGCGGCGGCCACGGCCTCGGTCACCGACCGCGCGGTGGCGGCGCGCGGAATGTCCAGCCCCCAGCCAGACAGTTCCTGTTTGGCATCGGCTTCACCGATCATCGACGCCCCTCCGGGCAGCCTGCCCTGCAAGACCGGCGCGGGCAGGGCAGGCGCCCGGCCGATGAACGCGGCCGCCTCGACGGCGCTCAGGAAATCGTCCAGCCCCTGCATCGGGATCATGCCGCCCGCCACGGCCCGCGCCGCGAAATCCTCGGTCAGCAGTTCCGGCAGGGTCGAGACCAGCACCAACGGCCTGCCGGTCTCGGCCACGGCGGCCGCCCCGGCCTCGAAGATGCAGTTCCAGGCGGCGGGATCGCACCGGTCGATGCGCGGAAAGTCGATGATCACGCAGGCAAGATCGGCATCGCCCCGCTGCATGGCGGCAAAGACCTGCGCCATGCGCGGCGCGTCGTTCCAGATGAACGTGTGGTAGTCCAGCGGGTTCGCCAGCGCCACCATGGGTCCCAGGACCTCGCGCAGGGCGGTGCGCTGATCGGACGTCAGGTCGGGAAATTCCACCGCGCGGTCTTCCGCGCTGTCGGCCATCAGGCTGGCCTCGCCCCCCGAGCATGACAGCGACGCCAGCGCAGCGCCCGGCAATGGCCCGACATGGTGCAGCAGCTTGGCGGTTTCCAGAAGGGCCGGCAGGCTGTCGACCTGCGCGATCCCCAGCCGCCGCATCAGCGCGCGCGCTCCGGCATCGCTGCCCGCCAGCGAGGCAGTATGCGACACCGCCGCCGCCTGCGCCCGGGTCGATTTTCCGGCCTTCAGCGCGACGATCGGTTTGCCAAGACCGCGCGCCATGGCCGCCAGCGCCTCGAAGGCGGCCACGTCCCCCACGCCTTCCACATGCAGCGCAAGCACCGTGACCCTTTCGTCCCGCAACAGCGCAACCCCCAGTTCCGCGAGGCTGGTCTGGGCCTGGTTCCCGGCGGTGGTGACATAGGCCAGTGGCAGCCCGCGCGCCTGCATCGAGATGTTGATCGCCATGTTGGAACTCTGCGTCAGCACCGCCACGCCGCTTCCGACCCGCGCGCCGCCATGCTGGTCGGGCCACAGCAGCGCGCCGTCCAGGTAGTTGATGAATCCATAGCAGTTGGGTCCCAGGATCGGCATCTCGCCCGCGGCTTCCAGCAAGGCCGCCTGAAGGTCGGACCCGTCGCCGGTTTCGGCCTGCGCCTCGCTGAAGCCACTTGCGAAACAGACCGCACCGCCCGCGCCCATCTCGCGCAGCTGGCGGACGACATCGACCGTGGCGTGCCGGTTCACCCCGATGAAGACGGCATCCGGCGGCGCGGGCAAGTCTTCCAGCCGGGCGCAGGCGGGCAGGCCCGCGATTTCGGATTTCGTCGGATGCACCGGCCAAACGGGGCCGGTGAAGCCCATTTTAAGGCACTGCTCGACGACACTGGTGCACCAGGCCCCGCCGCCGATCACCGCAATCGACTTCGGCTGAATGAGGCGGCTCAGGTCGCGCATGGGGCGGGCCTCCGGACTGAAGAGAGTCTTGCCTCCGGCGGGGATATTTCCGGCAAGAAGAAGGGCAGGTAACGCAATCTTAACTTCACCGGTGGAAGATAAATCCGCGGTACAGGCGGGGACGCCGATGGCCGTGCAAGGAGAAAGGCATCGCCCTTTCGTGGGGGATCGCTGCGGCGCTCCCCCTTTCTTCTTGCTCTAAATATCCTCGCCGAAGGCATTCGTCTCTTATGCCCCCAGCGGCCGCAGAAGCTCGCGGCTGATGATATGGCGCTGGATTTCCGAGGTGCCGTCCCAGATGCGCTCGACACGTGCGTCGCGCCAGAACCGCTCGATGGGGAAGTCGTCCATCAGCCCCATGCCGCCGAAGATCTGCAGGGTCGCGTCGGTCACACGCGCCAGCATCTCGCTGGCATAGACCTTCGCCGAGGCGATCTCGCGGTTCGCCGGCAAGCCCTGGTCCAGGCGCCAGGCCGCGGCCAGCGTCAGCCAGTCGGCGGCGTCGATCTCGGTGATCATGTCGGCGATCTGGAAACTCACACCCTGGAACTTGCCGATCTGCTGGCCGAACTGTTTGCGCTCGGCGGCGTAATTCAAGGCGTATTCAAAGGCCCGGCGCGCGCGCCCGACGCTCATCGTCGCCACTGTGATCCGCGTGGCGTAAAGCCACTCGTTCATCACCGCGAACCCGCCATCGACCTCGCCCAGCACCTGTGCATCGGGCAGGCGGCAGTCGTCGAATTCCAGCACCATGTTCTTGTAGCCCCGGTGGCTGACCGACTTGTAGCCGTCGCGGATGGTGAACCCCGGCGTGCCACGATCGACAAGGAAGGCGGTGATCCGCTTCTTGGGGCCTTTCGGCGTGTCATCCTCGCCCGTGGCGATGAAGACGATGATGAAATCGGCATGATCCGCGCCCGAGATGAAATGCTTGGTGCCGTTCACCACCCAGTCGCCCCCGTCACGCCTGGCGAAACATTTCATCCCCCGCACGTCCGACCCGGCATCGGGCTCGGTCATCGCAAGCGCATCCATCCGCTCGCCCCGCACCGCGGGCAGCAGGTACCGCTCGCGCTGCTCGCCCTCGCAGGCCATCAGGATGTTCTGCGGACGCCCGAAGAAATGCGTCAGCGCCATGGACCCGCGCCCCAGTTCCCGCTCGACCAGCGCAAAGTCCACATGGCCAAGGCCCGCGCCGCCCACCTCCTCGGGAAAGTTGCAGGCGTAAAAGCCCAGGTCCATGCACTTGCGCTTGATCTCCTGCGCCACCTCGGGCGGCACCTCGCCGGTGCGCTCGACCAGCTCCTCGTGGGGATAGATCTCCTTCTCGACGAAGCTGCGCACCGTCGAGACGATCATCTCCTGCTCGTCCGTCAAACCGAAATGCATGATCTCACTCCTCCGCGTGCAGGGCGGCCAGCGCCGCGACCTTCTCCGCCACGTCCTCGGGCGGCTCGCAGGTGCGCCGGGTCTCCAGGCTCACATGCAGCATCAGCTGGTCGCAGGTCGCCATCACCGCGCCGTCGCTCTTGCGCCTCATCTCGTGAAGACAGCGCAGCTTCTTGCCGCCGCCCTCGGTCACCCGGCTTTCCACGACGATCTCTTCCCCGGCCCGGGTTTCGGCCAGGTACTTGATGGTCGACTCCACCGTGAAATAACTCAGCTGCCGCTCGGCCACATAGGCCTCGTCGGCCCCGACAAAGGCCATCACCCCCTCGGCGGCATCGCTGAAGACCTGCCCGTAGCGACCCTCGTTCATGTGCCCGTTCATGTCGGTCCAGTCGACCGGCACCATCCGGTCCTGCGTGATCATCGGCGCGGCCTCGGCCGGTACCTTCAGCAGGGACCGCTGGTGCTCGGCGACAAGCCGCCCCGACGCGTTGCCCTGCTGCTTCAGCGCCCGCATCATGGCAATCAGGTTGCGGTCGCGCTTGCGCTCCAGCTCGCGGATCGACAGGTGCCCCGACTGCGCGTCCGACTGGTCCGCGATCAGGTCCACCAGTTCCGGCGTGAACTCCGGCACATCCATCAGCTTGGTCCAGGGCCAGCTCAGCGCCGGGCCGAACTGAGCCATGAAATGCCGCATCCCGGCCTCGCCGCCGGCCACGCGGTAGGTCTCGAAAAGGCCCATCTGCCCCCAGCGCAGGCCAAAGCCATAGCGGATGGCGTTGTCGATCTCCTCGGTCGTGGCGATGCCGTCCTTGACCAGCCACAGCGCCTCGCGCCAGACCGCCTCGAGGAAGCGGTCGGCGATATGCGCGTCGATCTCCTTGCGCACATGCAGGGGGAAAAGGCCCACCTCTGTCAGCACCGCCTTGGCCGCCTCGACCATCGCCGGCGCGGTGGCCTCGGACGGCACCACCTCGATCAGCGGCAAGAGGTAAACCGGGTTGAACGGGTGCGTGACCATGATCGTCGACGGATCGGCGGCACCTTCCTGCAACTCGGAGGGCTTGAACCCGCTGGTCGACGATCCGATGGGCACGCCGTGGGCTGTGGCCTGGATCTCGGCAAGGACCTTGTGCTTCAGGTCCAGCCGCTCGCTCACGCTTTCCTGTATCCAGTCCGCGCCGTCGACCGCCTCGGCGATCGAGCCGTGAAAGCTCAGCTTGCCTTCGGCGGGCAGGGCGCAATCATACAGCATCGGCAACGCGCCGCGCGCATTGGTCAACACCTCGCCCAGCTTGCGCTCGGCCTCCGGGTCGGGGTCGAACACCCGCACGTCCCAGCCGTTCAGCAGGAACCGCGCGGCCCAGCCACCGCCGATCACGCCACCACCAATGATTGCCGCCCGTTTCGTCATCGTCGTTCCTCTCATCTCACCTTGATCCGCGAGGTGTCGTAGCCGTTGAAATTCAGGATCTCCGCCGCCGCCCGCAGCCGGTCAGCCCCTCCTTCGGGGCGCCGGTCGAGGATCCAGCCATAGCTGCCGTCCGGCGTGCCGATCGCCGCTGTGCGGAAATCGTCATCCACCCACACGACCCACATCTGCCGCGGCGCTTCGCCCTCGCGGTTCAACTGCCAGCGGTTCTGCCCCAGCGGCCTGGCCTGCCAGATCTCGGTGTCGCTTTCGCAATCGCCGGATAAAAGGCAAGCTTCGCTGCGGAACTCCACCGCCTCCTGGCCGCGCAGGTCTGGCAGCAGGGTCACCATCGCCAGCCCGCCATCGCCGGGGAAATATCCGCGCACGAACCACGGCCCGCCCATGTCCTGCATCCCGTTGCCGCGCGTCGTCACCGACAGCGGCTGACCCGTGTCGCGGAAGGATCGGTCGGGGGCCATGGGCCCGCCGCCGCAACCTGCCAGCATCAGCAGGCCTATGCCTGCTCCGATCACGTGTTTCAGCATCGCGCGTTCCTTTCCGCAAAATCCGGGTCGTCCCGGCCGCCGAACGCGGCAAGACTGTCCTCGGTAAAGGAGACACATGATGAGCATCCGGTTTCAACCTCTGCCGACCGATCAGGTGCGGCACCTGCGCGCAAACCTGCGCGATATCCACGATCAGCCCATCGAGGCATTGGTTTCTGACGGAACTGGAACGCCGTGCCGGAACTGCCTGCGCGACGTCCCGGAAGGACAAAGATACCTGGTTCTGGCATGGCGGCCGTTCCGGGGGCTGAACCCCTATACCGAGACCGGTCCGATCTTTCTCTGCGCCGAAGATTGTCAGGCGGCGCCCCGGTCATCCGCTCTGCCACCGATGCTGACGGCGCCGGCCCATATCGTCCGGGGCTACACATCTGACGAACGGATATGCCCGGGCACCGGTCAAGTGACCGCGACGTCCGACATCCGCGCCTACGCGACTTGCTTGCTGGAAAACCCGAATATCTCGTTCGTCGATATCCGCAGCGCGTCGAACAACTGCTTTTTGTGCCGGGTCGTGCGGGCCGGATAGGGCGCATGGTCATGGCACCAGCGTCTCGGTATGGCCGTCCACCGCCATCACCTGACCCGAGATCTTGGACGCGCCCGGCGAGGCAAGGAACAGCACCATGTCCGCCAGATCATCGGCGCTGACCCAGGAGCGCAGGCTGACACCCTTGACGTATTGCGCGCGCACCTCGTCCTCGGTCTTGCCGCTCGCGGCGGCCTCCATGGCCACGACCCGGTCCATCCGGTCGCCTTCCACGGCTCCGGGGGCGATGGCGTTCACCCGCACGCCGGCCGGGCCCAACTCCATCGCCAGGGTCTTGGTCAGACCCACCAGTGCCCACTTGGCCGAAGAATAGGGCGAGCGATAGGGATAGCCCCATTGCCCCGCCGTCGAGGTGGTCAGCACGATCAGGCCCGCCCCCTGCGCCCGCATCACCCGCGCGGCCCAGCGGCAGGTCAGGAACGACCCGTGAAGGTTGACCGCCACGCATTGCTGCCACGCGGCATAGTCCAGGTCCTCGATCAGCCCCGCCTGTCCGCCAGTCCCGGCATTGGCGCAGACCACGTCCGCGCCGCCCCATTCGCCTTCGACCTGACCCAGGAAGGCGTCCATCTGCGCCTCGTCGGTGACATCGGCCTGTTGCGCGATCAGCGACGGGTTGGCCTCGGCCATCGCGGCCACCGCCACCGGGTCGGCGTCGCAGATCGCCACGCGGTCGCCCTCGGCCAGAAACCGCTCTGCCAGCCGCTTGCCGATGCCCGACGCGCCGGCGGTGATGACCACACGGCGGCTCATGGACGGGTGTCCCGACACGCGCAGATGACACCGACGCGATGCAACTGGGATACCGACGCGATACCGACAGCCATTTTCAGACCGGCGCCCGCTTGGTCAGGCCCAGCTTCTTGCGCACGTCTTCCGGTCCGATCACACGGGCGCCCAGCCGCTCGATGATCTCCTTCGCGCGGGCGACAAGCTGTTCGTTGGTGGCCAGCACGCCCTTGTCGAGCATCAGGTTGTCCTCCAGACCGACCCGCACATTGCCCCCCGCCAGCACCGAAGCCGCGACATAGGGCATCTGGTTGCGCCCCAGTCCGAAGGCGCTGAAATGCCAGTCGTCGGGGATGTTGTTGACCATTGCCATAAAGGTGTTCAGATCATCCGGCGCGCCCCACGGGACCCCCATGCAAAGCTGCACCAGCGCCGGGCTGTCCAGGACGCCATCGCTAACCAGTTGTTTTGCATACCACAAATGGCCCGTGTCAAAGGCCTCGATCTCGGGCTTCACGCCCAGTTCGGTCATCATCCGGCCCATCGCCGTCAGCATGCCGGGCGTGTTGGTCATGACGTAGTCGGCCTCGGCGAAGTTCATCGTGCCGCAATCCAGCGTGCAGATTTCCGGTCGGCATTCGGCCACATGGGCCACGCGTTCCGTGGCGCCTGCCATGTCCGTGCCCAGCTGGTTGAGCGGCAGGGGGGTTTCCACGTCACCGAACACCATGTCCCCGCCCATTCCGGCGGTCAGGTTCAGCACGACGTCGACCTCGGCCTCCCGGATGCGGTCGGTCACTTCCCGGAACATCCTTGTGTCGCGCGACGGCACGCCCGTCTCGGGATCGCGCACGTGGCAATGCACCACCGCAGCCCCCGCCCTGGCCGCGGCGATGGCGCTGTCCGCGATCTCCTTCGGACTGCGCGGAACATGCGGGCTCTTGTCCTGGGTTCCGCCCGAACCGGTCACGGCGCAGGTGATGAAAACCTCTCGGTTCATGGCAAGCGGCATTGCTGTCTCCTCTATGTTGCGCACAGGATAACGTGCTGGCGCCTGCATAAAATTCGCGGTATCTGACAAAAATCATGCCGCAATGGACAAAATCATCGGATAGCCTCACCCGAATTGGCTTTTTGCTGTTCGACCGGTTCTCCAACCTTTGCCTCGCGAATTGTATCGAACCTCTGCGAGCGGCCAACAGCGCCTGCCCGAAGACGGCATTCGAGTGGCGCATTCTCAGCCTCGATGGCGGACCTACGCGATCGTCCAGTGATATCGAGATGATTGCCCACCTTTCGGTGACACATGCTCCAAAGCTCGACTACCTGTTCGTCCTGGCCAGCTATGGTCACGAGAAACACGACAATTCCCGCACTCGCCACACGCTGCGCGCCGCCGTCCGGCGCGCCGACGTGGTGGTCGGCCTTGATGCCGGACCCTGGCTGCTGGCCTCTGCAGGATTGCTGGACGGGCGGCGGGCGACCGTGCATTGGGATCTGCTGGACGCCTTTACCGAAAGGTTCCTCGCGGTCGAGGCGGAACAGGCGCGGGTGCTTCGCGACGGGCATGTGATCACCTGCGCAGGGGCCATGTCGGCGCTGGACCTGACGCTTGACCTGATCGCGCAGCATGTCGGCATGGCCGTAAGACTGGATGTCGAGGGTCTGTTTCTGCATGGCGAACCGCCGGTAGCGCAGGATCGGACAACGCAGGTGGCCGACCCGTTGGTGCGGCGCGGGCTGAAGGCGATGCGGGGTGCGATCGAGAAACCGCTTACCCTGCAACAACTTGCCGAGCACCTGTCCTGCCAGCCGCGCACGCTGGACCGCAGGTTCAGGGCCCGTCTCGGGGCCTCGCCGGGCAAGGTCTATCGCCATTTGCGCCTTGCCGCCGCGCGCAAGCTGATAGAGGACAGCGCACTTGGGATCGCCGAGATCGCGGTGCGATGCGGCTACGATTCTCCGGCCGCGATGACACGGGCCATCCGGCGGCAATATGGTGCCACGCCCCGCGCCCTGCGACGCAGTTGACAGACGCCCGGCGGCCGCTAAAGCTGCGCCGATGGGGCAGGAAAAGCGCAAGGTTGTCGTCGTCGGGGCTGGCATTGTCGGTGTTTCCACCGCGCTTTGGCTTGCCCGCGACGGGCATCGTGTCACCCTGATCGACAGGGCGGGCCCGGGAGAGGCCGCCAGCTTTGGAAATGCCGGACTGCTGGCGTCTGCCGCAACGCTGCCGGTTACCGGTCCCGGTCTGCTGCGCAAGGCACCCCGGATGGTTCTGGACCCACGCCAGCCGCTTTATTTGCGGCTGCGTCACCTGCCGGCCCTGTGGCCCTGGCTGCGCCGCTACCTGCGCCATGCGAACAGCGAAGCGGCCCAGGCCCGGGCCGACGCGATCCTGCCGTTGATCGGGGACAGCCTGGCCGACCATACCGCACTTGCGGCGGACACACCGGCGGAAAAATACGTCATCCCATGCGACTACCTGCACGGCTACCCTGACCGGGCCGGATATGAGGCGGACAGCTTTGCCTGGAATACTCGACAAAGGCAGGGCTTTGATTTCTCGGTGAAGGACTCCGCCGAAATCCGGGCCTATGACCCGATTTATGGCGATGCCATCGGATGCGTCGTGAAAATCCGAAACCACGGTCGGATTTCGGACCCCGGTCAATATGTAAAGGCTCTTGCCCAGGCTGCCGAAGCGCTGGGAACACGGATGCTGAGGGGTACGGTCACCGGCATCGCCCGCGAGAGTGGAAAGGTCACCGGTGTGCGGCTGGATGGCCAGACTATAGAGTGCGATACGGTGGTCATCGCCGCGGGCGCGTGGTCCAAGACGCTGGCCGAGACGCTGGGGGTCACGGTGCCCCTGCATCCAGAAAGCGGCTTTCACATGGAGTTGTGGGCGCCCTCGCACATGCCGAAAGCGCCGCTGATGTTTGCCCCCGGAAAGTTCATGATCACACCGATGGACGGACGTATTCGCCTGGCCGGTATGGTCGGGTACAGCGGTTTTGACGCGCCAGCGCCGGAATTGCCGTACAGGATGTTCCTGCATCATCTGAAGGCCGCGCTGCCACGGTTGGAATGGCAGGACTGCACACGGTGGATGGGCCATCGCCCTTCGATGGCGGATTCCCTGCCGATGATCGGCCCGGTGCCGGGGGTTGCCGGCGCTTTCACGGGTTTTGGTCATGATCACGTAGGCCTGACGGCCGGTCCGGGAACAGGTCGCATTCTGGCGCAGATGATCGCGGGTAAGCGGCCGAATATCGATGTCCGGCCTTTCGCGCCGGAACGTTTCAAGGCCTGAGTCGAAAGTTTTATGTGCAGCGGCGAACCGGAACATGTGCGGCCAGCGCAGTCTATGGCGCCTTTTGCGCCGTCAGTCCGGACGCTATGATGGCACAATTCGGGCGTGACCATTCCGCCCGCATGATCCTCCAGCGACTGCCAACAGGGATAGGAGCCAGACATGATCTCATTCTCATTGAACGGAAAACAAACCGAGGTGGACGCAAGCCCCGACATGCGTCTGCTCTGGGTGCTGCGCGACGAACTCAGGATGACGGGAACGAAATTCGGCTGCGGTGTCGCGTCGTGCGGGGCCTGCACCGTGCACGTGGACGGCGTGCCGACACGATCCTGCCAGACCTACCTGGGTGATCTTGAAGGGGCCAGCGTAACCACCATCGAAGGTGTCGAGACCGATGCCGCCAAGGCGATCCAGGAGGCCTGGGTCGAATTGCAGGTGCCGCAATGCGGCTATTGCCAGTCCGGTCAGATCATGTCGGCCTCAGCGCTTTTGGCGGAAACGCCCAAACCCACGGACGAGGATATCGACGCGGCAATGGACGGCAATCTTTGCCGCTGCGCGTCCTATGCCCGCATTCGCAAGGCCATTCACCGCGCCGCAGAAATCATGGAGGCGTAAGATGAAACTGATCGACAAACGCGACCTGATGCCCGAAAGCCGGGCCCTGCAAACCACCCGCCGTGGATTTCTGACGCTGTCGGCCGGGGCCGCAGGCGGCCTGCTGCTGGGCGGTGTCGTCCCGGCGCGCGGGCTGGCGCAGTCCGCGGCAGAAGGCGACATGCTGGTGACGCCCTTCGTCCATGTCCTGCCGGACAATACGGTCATCGTTCTCAGCAAGCACCTTGACATGGGGCAGGGTGCGGCGACCGGCCTTGCCACGCTGGTGGCCGAGGAAATGGACGCATCGCCGGAGCAGATGAGAGCCGAATTCGCGCCCTCGAATCCCGAAATCTATGCCAACAGCGCCTTTGGCGTTCAGGGCACCGGGGGGTCGACCGCGATGCCCAATTCGTGGGAGCAGTACCGCCAGGCCGGTGCGACCGTGCGAGCCATGCTGGGCAATGCAGCGGCCAAGGAATGGGGTGTCGAAGCCTCCGCCGTTTCGTTTGCCGGTGGCCGGGTTTCGGCCGGTGACAAATCGGCCAGCTTCGGTGAATTGGCCTCGCTTGCCTCGGCCCAGGAGCCGCCTGCCGAGGTCGCGCTCAAGGCGCCCGAGGACTGGGTCTATATCGGCAAGTCGTTTCCCCGCGTCGAACTTGTCCAGAAAACGCAAGGCAGCGTCGGCATGTTCGGCATGGACGAGCAGCCTGAAGATGGCCTTGTGGCGCTGACCGCCCGACCGCCGCGCTTTGGTGCGACGCTGGCTTCTGTCGACATGGCCGAAGCCAGGGCGATGGACGGGGTGCAGGACATCCTTGAAATTCCGCAGGGCGTGGTCGTGGTGGCCGACACCACCTGGACGGCCATTCAGGCAAGAGACGCGCTGGGGCTCGAATGGACAGAAGGATCGGGCGAAACCCGCGGCACCGACGAGCTGTTGCAGGAATTCCGAACCCTGCTCGACACGCCCGGCAACCCGGCGGAGCCGACAGGCGACGCGGCGGCCATGCTGGCGCAGGCGGACAAGGTGATCGAGGCGGAATACATGTTTCCCTACCTTGCACACGCACCTATGGAGCCGCTGGACATGACCGTGCTCTACGATGGCAACTCGGTGCAATTCTGGGGAGGCTCGCAGATCCAGACGCTGGACCATGGAATGGCCGCCAAGGTTCTCGGCCTCGAAATGGGGCAGGTCCGGATCCACACCAAGTGGGGCGGCGGGTCCTTCGGCCGCCGTGCCACGGGCGACGCGCATCTGGTCGCCGAGGCCGCGACGATCGGCAAGGCATGGCTGGATGCGGGACATGAAGCGCGCCCGATCAAGCTTGTCTACACCCGCGAGGATGACATCAAAGGCGGGTACTATCGTCCGATGACATTGCATCGCGTGCGCGCCGGGCTGGATCCCGACGGCAAGATTTCGGGCTGGGAACACAGGATTGTCAGCCAGAGCATCGCGGTCGGTACGCCTTTTGAACAGTACATGATCAAGGATGGTGTGGACGACACGACAAGCGAAGGCATCGTACCGACGCCATATGCCATTCCGGACCTGGCACTGGACGTGCATCATCCGCAGGTCGGCGTGCCGGTTCTGTGGTGGCGATCGGTCGGGCACACTCACACGGCCTATGTGATGGAAACCATGATGGACGAGCTGGCAGAGGCCGCCGGCCGGGAACCGGTGGAGTTCCGCCTGTCCTATCTGGAGGGGGACAGCCGCCTGGCCCGGGTTCTGGAACTGGCTGCCGAGAAGGCAGGCAGCGCCGGTCCCGAGGGCACGCATCGCGGTATTGCCGTACACAAGAGCTTTGGCAGCTACGTGGCCGAAGTGGCGGATGTAAGGCTGCGCGAGGACGGCACGATCAAGGTTGAAAAGGTGACCTGCGCCGTGGATTGCGGCGTGCCGATCAACCCCGACAATATCGAGGCCCAGGTGCAGGGCGCGGTGGGCTATGGCCTGTCGGCCGTGCTGCGGGAAGAGATCACGCTGACGGATGGTGAAGTGGATCAGTTCAACTTTCCCGATTACATGCCTCTGCGGATCACGGATATGCCGGAGGTCGAGGTCCATGTCGTGCCCTCGACCGAAGCGCCGACCGGCATCGGCGAGCCGGGATTGCCGCCCATCGGACCAGCCGTGGCCAATGCGATCTACAAGGCGACGGGCAAACGGGTCCGCAGCCTGCCGATGTCACGGCACGGTCTGGCCTGATACGATCCTGCAGAACATGACGGAAAGGGGCGGCAACGCCCCTTTTTTTTACTGGCATACGCGATGGGGTTTCTGGCGATCCCGCGAGGACTCGAACCCCGAACCTGCTGATTAGAAGTCAGCTGCTCTATCCAGTTGAGCTACGGGACCGCTGGGCAAAGCCTTACCCAAGCGCGATTGCGAATTCAAAGGCGAAATCACGCAAAGGGATCTTCGGGATATCCCACGCCGGCAAGATAAAGCCCCTGGGGCGGGCAGACCGGGCCGCAGGCGGCGCGGTCGCGTGCGTCCAGCGCGGTCTTCACGTCGCCGGGCGTCCATGCGCCGGCGCCGACGCGTTCCAGCGTGCCGACGATGCTGCGCACCTGATTGTGCAGGAAGGACCGGGCGCGCAAGCGAAAGTGGATCTCTGGACCGCCCAGGCAGTCGATACGTGAAATATCTATCTCGTCCAATGTCTTGACCGGGCTTTTTGCCTGGCAGATGGTCGAGCGGAAGGTGGTGAAATCGTGATGCCCGACAAGATGCGCCGCCCCCTCGCGCATCGGGTCGACATCCAGCGGGGTCTGGACACGCCAGACCAGCCCCTTGTCATGCGTCGCCGGCGCGCGGCGGATCAGCAGGCGGAAAAGATAGCGCCGTTCCATGGCCGAGAACCGCGCGTGCCAGTCGTCGTCCACCCGCGCACAGGCAAGAATCGCGACCGGAAGCGGCTTCAGGTGATAGTTCAGCGCCTCGGACAGGCGAAAGGGGTCCCAGTCCTTGGCCATGTCGCAATGCGCCACCTGTGCCAGCCCGTGCACCCCCGCATCTGTGCGCCCTGCTGCCGCAATCGTGTGCGGACCCGGCTCCAGCCGGGCCAGCGCGTCCTCGATCGCGCCTTGCACCGACGGCTGGTCGGCCTGTCGTTGCCATCCGGCAAAAGGCGCGCCGTGATATTCGACTTTCAATGCGTAACGGGGCATGAAATGGCCTTAGCGCGGGTCGGGACGGGGAACAATCCCCCAACGCTCCCCTCTGGCACATGCCGGGGACGCGGCCTATCTTGTGCCGAAAGAAAGGGGCAGGTTTGGTTTTTTCCGGGATTGCAGATGGTCTGACGCGCGGCGTGGAACGCGTGGGAGACACGCTTTCGGGCGCCTTCGCCGAGCCGGTGATCCGTCTGGGCGTCACGGGCCTTAGCCGGGCGGGCAAGACCGTCTTCATCACCTCTCTGGTGGCCAACCTGCTGGACCGTGGCCGGATGCCGGGGCTGGTCGCTGCCGCCGAAGGGCGCATCTCGGCGGCCTATCTGCAGCCCCAGCCGGACGACACGCTGCCCCGGTTCGAATACGAGAAACACCTTGGCGCGCTGACCGCCGCGACACCGCACTGGCCCGAAAGCACGCGCACCGTGTCGGAGCTGCGCTTGTCCCTGCGGGTGCGGCCCACCGGCCTGCTGGCGGGGCTGCAGGGGCCGCGGACGGTGCACCTGGATATCGTGGATTACCCCGGCGAATGGCTGCTGGACCTGGCGTTGATGGACAAGACCTATGCCCAGTGGTCGGAGGAGACCCTGGGACGGTTGGAAACACGCGAGGCGGCCGCGGCCTTTCTGGCCGAGGCCCGCGAGGCCGACGCCACCGCCCGGCTGGACGAGCCGGTGGCGCAATCGCTGGCGGAGGGCTTCACCCGCTACCTGAACGCGGCCCGCGCGGCGGGGTTGTCGGATTGCACGCCGGGGCGGTTCCTGCTGCCGGGCGATCTTGCCGGCTCTCCGGTGCTGACCTTCGCCCCGCTGCCTGCCCCCGACAGCCCGCCGCGCCGGTCGCTGTGGCGCGAGATGGAACGGCGGTTCGAGGCCTATAAATCCAAGGTCGTCAAACCCTTCTTCCGCGATCATTTTTCCCGGATCGACCGCCAGATCGTGCTGGTCGACGCGCTGGGCGCCATTCACAACGGCCCGCAGGCGGTCGAGGACTTGCGCCGCGCGATGGCCGAAATCCTGGGGGCGTTCCGGCCGGGGCGGAATGCCTTTCTGTCCAGGCTTCTGATCGGGCAGCGGGTCGAGAAGATCCTGTTCGCGGCGACCAAGGCCGATCACCTGCACCATACCCAGCACGGCGCGCTGACGGCGATCATCGAGGCGCTGATGCGCGATGCACGGGACCGGGCCGCCTTTGCCGGGGCAGAGACCGCGGGGATGGCGATTGCCGCGCTCAGGGCCACGACCGAGGAAACGCGGGAGCATGGCGGGCAGACGCTGGATTGCGTACGGGGCACGCTGATGACGCCCGAGGGCGGGCGCGGCAAGCAGGCGGCGTTCTATCCCGGGGCGTTGCCCGAGGACCCGGCGCACCTGCTGGGCCCTGCGCGGGACGGGGCCGAGACGTGGCTGGAGGCCGAGTACGAAGTGATGAATTTCGCGCCCGCGCGCCTGACCCTGAAGCGCGGGGAAGGCCCGCCGCATATAAGGCTGGACCGGGCGGCGCAGTTCCTGATCGGGGACCGGTTATGACCCCGTTCCGGGCAAGGCTGCGCCATGTGCCCGCGCTGCTGGCGATCCTGTGGCAGCACCGGGCGGCGCACCGCTGGGACGACCTGAGGATCATGCTGCGCCTGACGCGGCAGGGCTGTGTCCGGGCGGTGTCGGACGGGGCCGGGCTTGCCGGGTTCAGCCTGTGCCGGCGTGGAGACCTGCACGCGCTCTATGTCCATCGGCGGGCGCAGGGGCGCGGCGTGGGGCGGGTTCTGCTGCAGGATGCGCAGGCGGCGTTCGATCGGCTAAACCTTTGGGTGGCTGAGGAAAATACCGGTGGTTTGCGGTTCTATCGCCGCCACGGATTTGCCGAGAAGGCCCGCGCGGACGGTGAGCGAAACGATGAGGGGCGGCCCGAGATCCTGATGGTCTGGCCGCCGGAACGCAGGGTGGAGTCATGAGCAAACGGCCGGTTCTGATCGACATCGAAGAGGGCGGCGACAGCCCGCGCCCCGATATGGCGCCGCCGGTGCCGGACCCCGTGATGGACGGCCATCCCGAGGGCCGCGCGATGCAGACCGTGGCGACGCTGGCGGCCAAGAGGCCGTCGCGACTGGCGAAGTGGTTCTGGGGCTTGCTGCTGTCGATCCTGGGGGCGGTGATTTCCTTTGCCGCGTGGGATTTCGTGATGGCTCTGCTGGCCCGGAACGTGGTGCTGGGCTATGCCGTCACGGCCCTGATCGCGGCGTTCGCCCTTGTCTGCCTGATCATCGCGACCCGCGAACTGGCGGCCTTTGCCCGGCTGGCGCGGATCGACGCGCTGCACCGCGAGGCCGATGCGGCGCTGGCGGGCGCGGATCTGAAGCAGGCGCGGGGCGTGGTGCGGGACCTGACGCAGCTTTACGCGGGCCGCGACGATACCAGCTGGGGCCGCGATCGGCTGCGCGACTATGGCCCCGAGCAGATGGATGCCGCCAGCCTGCTGGGATTGGCCGAGACCGAGTTGCTGGCGCCGCTGGACCAGGCCGCGGCGCGCGAGATCGAGGCCGCCGCACGGCAGGTGGCGACGGTGACGGCGGTGGTGCCGCTGGCCTTTGCCGACGTGATCGCCGCGCTGACGTCGAACCTGCGGATGATCCGGCGGATTGCCGAGATCTATGGCGGGCGGTCGGGCACGCTGGGCAGCTGGAGGCTGGCCCGGGCGGTGATGACGCATCTGGTGGCCACGGGCGCCGTGGCGGTGGGCGACGACCTGATCGGCTCGGTCGCCGGAGGAAGCCTTTTGTCCAAGGTCTCGCGCCGGTTCGGCGAGGGGATCGTCAATGGCGCGCTGACGGCCCGGGTGGGCGTGGCGGCGATGGAAGTCTGCCGGCCCCTGCCGTTCCGGGCGGGCAAGCGGCCCTCGGTGACGCGGATGGTGCAGCGGGCGCTGACCGGGCTCTTCAGCGGGGTTAACAAAGGGTAAACGACCGGTGGTTTTCGCTCGGTGCGTCGGTATTTTCGCCCCAAGGCAGGTGGAGCCTCGCGGTTTTGCCCAAGTTAGCGGGAAATCGTTAACGTCCGGTCGCGGGGCCGTGCGTCAGAACGGGTTGCCCAGCTTCGGGATGCCGCCGGGATGAGTCTCGCGGTTCACGACGCCTGCGCGCAGGGTCTGGCCGATGCGGTGGGCGAGGGCCGACCAGGCGGCGGCCTTGGTTGGGGAAAGCTCGGAATTCAGGGTGCTGTCGAAGAGGTCGAGCCATGTCGAGAACATGCCCGGCTTGACGTTGCCCGCCTGCACATGGGCCTGCATGGCATTACCCACATAGCACCGCTCGTGCAGGATAGTGTTGGCCCAGAAATCGCTGACGCGAGCCTCGTGCGCAGGCCAGTCGGCGACATGGGCGGCAAAGACCGGGGCCAGCCCGGGATGGGCGCGGCAGGCGGCGTAGAAGGCCGCCACGACACGCTCGATCTCGGCGCGGGTGATCTCGAAACGGGGGGGCAGGGCCTGTGTCATGGCCCGAAATCTGGCCGCTGGATGGGCCGGATGCAATGGGAAACGCGCTTCGGGAAACGTGGTTAACGCCGTCGGATCGTGGGAAATCGGAACGTCGGTATTGCGTCGGTATCCGGGTGGTGTGCCGACGGTGCGGATTTTGCCGATCCGGCGGGTTAACGGGGCGGGCGTTGCAAAAGCCTTGAGAAGGCTTTTGCCAAGACTTTTCAAAAAGTCTTGGGCGCGGCACATGCGGCCCAGCTTTGTCGGAAACCGCGTATCCGCTATTTCAGCCGCAGTCCTTCCTCGGCGGCAATCCGGTCGAGCACGATGGCCATCGGTTTGTCTGATGCCTCATAGGACAGGCCGATCGCAATGCGTCCGGCAGCTTCCTGGGCTTCCCTCGTGCCGAGGTCGTATTTCCGGAAGTACCTAATCAAAGCGAGCAGCAGCGGATCGTTCATGGGGTTGCGAAACGCGTCGGCGCTCAGCTGGTCGATTGCCTGTTGGATATCCTTAGCCGAATGGACGTAGACATCAAGCTCCGGGATCTCGACCAGACCCCAACGTGGCGCCGCGCGGTCAAGCCCGTAGATGTCCATGACTTCCGCGATAGCGGTGGCGACAGTAATCGTTTCATCCTGGCGGGCGTCTTCGGATTGAAGGCAAGTCCTTGTGAATGCTTGCTCAAAAGGTGAGGCAACGCGGAGATACATGTCACCTTCGAGTTCGGAAAGAAAGTCGTTCACGATGAGACTGGCGGGATCGCCTGCCGTCGTGTCAAAATCGCCTCGGACATCGCGACCTTCATAGTATTGTTCCATCTCCTGAACGAGTGTCAGGCAGGATTTTTGATATTGCGCCTCCGATTGGGCGTGTGTCGCGCCGGTCGAAAACAAGCAGGCGAGGAAGGTCGCATAGGTCAGGTTCACGTCACACCTTCAAAGGATCGCATACACGCACCGACAGCTTGGCACAGGCGCCATTCCGGGTAAACGACCGGGTGCAGGTCATGTGCCGACGACGTCTTGCCCCCCAGGAACGCGAGCAGCTATCGCGCTTTTCCTCGTGTCGGTATCGATCCTGTCCCGCGAGGTGATGATGTCCCGGAGATGGTACATGGCGCTTCCTATAGCTCGGCTGCATGGTTTCCGTGCTACTTCAGTCGCAGACCTCGTTTTTTCGCCAAGCGGGTCAAACCAATGGCGAGCGGTTGCTGTAGCTCTTCCTCGGTAAATTCATTTATGATCGAGTTTCGAAGACCGTAGTAGGTTTTCAGTTCTTCGATCGTTTCGATGTCAAATCTTTCGAGGTACTCAGCGAACGCCACATGCAAATAATCATTGTAAGGGCGCCAGGGCTCTTCTTTTTGAAATGATTCGTGTGCCCGGACCCAGTCTTCGGCAGTGTGTATCTCAAAGTCCAATTCCGGAATTTTCGGCATACCCCAATTCGGCGCTGTGCGATCCAATCCCATGTTGCGAGTTATGAGTTCCAGATGACCACCGACTGTTTCTGGAATGTCTGGGCCTGTAACCTGTTGCCTGACGCATCCGGCAATGAAGTCGCTATTGATTGTCAATCGAACGCGGACCACAGCATCGTTGCTTAGGCCGGCCATGAATTCGTCCAGGACAACCGATGCCGGGTCATCGGCGATCACGGCAAGCAGGTTTCCGTCTTCGCGGTTTGCGTAATATTGTTCGACAGCGTTTCCCAGTTCTTCGCAGGTCTGGTCGTAGATACTGCCGGTTTGGGCATGTGCTGCACCGGTCAAAAACAAGCAGGCCACGATTGACGTCGAGATCGGTCTCACTTCCCACCTTAAGCAAATGAAAACATCCTCCGGCAAGGTGGCACAGGCGGCTTTCCTGGTAAATGGCCCGGCGGGATGACCGTTGTGCATTCATCTTGCCCATCGAAACGCGCGCACCTATAACGCCCCCCATCATGACCCGCTTTGCGATCATCATTCGAATTACATGCCCGGCGCTCTGAAACAGACGAGCCGCCGGGATCATAGGCGTATGGACCACCGCGCCGCCCCCACCCAGAGATTGAAATGCCAGTGACAAAGGACGTCACAGATGTGTTCCGAGACACCCGATTACAAAGACACGCTGAACCTGCCGCAGACCGAGTTCCCGATGCGCGCGGGCCTGCCGAAACGCGAGCCCGAGTGGCTGGAGCGGTGGAACGGCCTGAAGGTCTATGACCGCCTGCGCGAGAAGGCGGATGCCGAGCCGCGCCCGCCGTTTACCCTGCATGATGGCCCCCCTTATGCCAACGGACACCTGCATATCGGCCACGCGCTGAACAAGATCCTGAAGGATATGGTCGTGCGCAGCCAGCAGATGATGGGGCGCGATGCGCGCTATATCCCTGGTTGGGACTGCCATGGCCTGCCGATCGAATGGAAGATCGAGGAAGAGTACCGCAAGAAGGGCCAGAACAAGGACGCGGTGGATATCGTCGATTTCCGCGCGGAGTGCCGGAAATTCGCCGAAGGCTGGATCGACATCCAGCGCGACGAGTTCAAGCGGCTGGGCGTGACCGGGAAATGGGAAAAGCCTTACCTGACGATGGATTTCCGTGCCGAGCGGATCATCGCGGAGGAGTTCCAGAAGTTCCTGATGAACGGGACTTTGTACCAGGGCTCGAAGCCGGTGATGTGGTCGCCGGTGGAAAAGACCGCGCTGGCCGAGGCGGAGGTGGAGTACCACGACAAGGAGAGCTTTACCGTCTGGGTGAAGTTCGAGGTTACTGCAATCTCGTCTCCGCAAGCTGGTAGCCAAGGTGACGAGCCCATAGGACCGATGCCTGAGGATTTGATGGGCGCGCATGTGGTCATCTGGACCACGACGCCCTGGACCATGCCGTCGAACAAGGCGGTCGTTTATGGCGAGGACATCGCCTATGGCCTTTACGAGGTCACCGGCACGCCGGACGAGTGCTGGGCCAATCTGGGCGACAGGTTCATCCTGGCAGACAAGCTGGCCGGGGATGTCATGGGTCGCGCGCGGCTGAATGATGACCAGTGGAGCCGTGTGCGGGATGTGACCGCCGATGAGCTGAAGGGCCTGAGCCTGAAGCACCCGCTGCATGGCGCCGAAGGCGCGAACGGAGAGTGGGACGACCTGCGCGATTTCCGCGCGGCCGATTTCGTCACCGACGAGGAAGGCACCGGGTTCGTGCATTGCGCGCCCAGCCACGGGATGGAGGAATACGAGCTTTACCGTGGCCTCGGGATGCTGGACCAGGTCATCACCTATAACGTGATGGACGATGGCGGCTTCCGCGCCGACCTGCCGTTCTTTGGCGGGACCTATATCCTTGACCGCAAGGGCAAGGAGGGCAACGCCAACAAGACGATCATCGACAAGCTGGTCGAGGTGGGCGGATTGCTGGCGCGGGGCAAGATCAAGCACTCGTATCCCCATAGCTGGCGGTCGAAAGCGCCGGTGATCTATCGCAACACGCCGCAGTGGTTTGCCGCGATCGATCGCGAGGTTGGTGACGGGCAGGACGAGAACGGCACCACCATCCGGCAGCGTGCGCTGACCGAGATCGACAAGGTGCAGTGGACTCCGAAGACGGGTCGCAACCGTCTGTATTCCATGATGGAAGCGCGCCCCGATTGGGTTCTGTCGCGGCAGCGGGCCTGGGGCGTGCCGCTGACCTGCTTCGTCAGGAAAGGCGCGATGCCGACGGATGAGGGCTTCCTGCTGCGGGATGAAAAGGTCAATGCGCGCATCCTGGAGGCGTTCGAGGCCGAGGGCGCGGATGCGTGGTACAAGGACGGGGCCAAGGAGCGGTTCCTGGGGAATGACTATGATCCGGGCGAGTGGGAGAAGGTCGACGACATTCTCGACGTCTGGTTCGATTCCGGCTCGACCCATGCCTTCGTTCTGCGCGACCGCGCGGACGGCTCCGAGGACGGGATGGCGGACCTCTACCTGGAAGGCACCGACCAGCACCGGGGGTGGTTCCATTCCTCGATGCTGCAATCCTGCGGCACGACGGGGCATGCGCCCTATCGCGGCGTGCTGACCCACGGGTTCACGCTGGACGAGAAGGGCAACAAGATGTCCAAATCGCTCGGCAACACCATCGTGCCCGAGGAGGTCGTCAAGCAGTATGGTGCGGATATCCTGCGGCTGTGGGTGGCGCAGACGGATTACACCAACGATCAGCGCATCGGGCCGGAGATCCTGAAAGGGACCGCCGACAGCTATCGCCGGCTGCGCAACACGATGCGCTTTCTGCTGGGGGCCTTGAGCCATTTCAGCGAGGATGACCGGGTCGAGCCCGCCGACATGCCGGAGCTGGAGCGCTGGGTGCTGCACCGGCTGGCGGAGCTGGATCACCGGGTGCGCACGGGCTATGCCGCCTATGATTTCCAGGGGGTGTTCCAGGCGCTGTTCAATTTCGCCACGGTGGAGCTGTCGGCGTTCTATTTCGATATCCGCAAGGATGCGCTGTATTGCGACGGCGATACGGTCCGGCGGCGGGCGGCGCGGACGGTGATGGATATCCTGTTCCACCGCCTGACCACGTGGCTGGCGCCGGTGCTGGTGTTCACCATGGAAGAGGTCTGGCTGGAGCGGTTCCCGGGCGAGGACAGTTCCGTGCACCTGGTGGATATTCCCGAGACGCCGAAGGAGTGGCTGAACGAGCCGCTGGCGGCGAAATGGGCCACGGTGCGGCAGGCGCGGCGCGTGGTGACGGCGGCGCTGGAAGTGCAGCGGACCGACAAGGTGATCGGGGCGTCGCTGGAAGCGGCACCCGTGGTGCATGTGCGGGATGCCGAGGCGCTGGAGGTGCTGAAATCGGTCAATTTCGACGATATCTGCATCACCTCCGATATCCGGCTGACCGACGATCCCAGCCCGACCGAGGCGTATCGCCTGCCCGAGGTGGACGGGGTGACCGTGGTGTTCGAGCGTGCGGAAGGCGAGAAATGCCAGCGGTGCTGGAAGATCCTGCCGGATGTGGGGACGCATGCGCATCCGGGGGTCTGTGCGCGGTGTGACGCGGCGTTGGGGTGACGGTGGGGGTGACGGTGGGGTGAAACCCCACCCTACGGCCATGACGGATGACGAGATCGCCCATGTGCTGATGCGGCTGGCGCGCGAGCGGGGGGCGGGCAGGACGTTCTGCCCGTCCGAGGCGGCACGGGCCTTGTCGGGCGACTGGCGGGGCTTGATGCCGCGTGTGCGCGAAGTGGCGGCGGGGTTGCCGCTGGTGGCGACGCAGAAAGGGGGGCAGGTCGATCCGGTCGCGGCCGAGGGGCCGATCCGTCTGGGGCTGGCCGAAGGAGAGACGTGATGCCACCCGTCCAGACGATTTCGACCGGGTTCGTGGTGGCCATGGTCGGGTTCTTCAGTTCCTTTCCCATCGTGTTGCAGGGGCTGGCCGCGGTCGGCGCGAGCGGCGCGCAGGCGGCCTCGGGGCTGATGGCGGCGGCGCTGGCGATGGGGCTGGCGGGGATCGTGCTGAGCCTGTGGACGAAGATGCCCGCATCGGTCGCGTGGTCGACGCCGGGGGCGGCGCTGCTGGCGGTGACGGCCCCTGTGGAAGCGGGGTTTGCCGGTGCGGTTGCCGGATTTTTGGTGGCGGGGGCCTTGACGGTGATCTCGGGCCTTTGGCGGCCCCTGGGGCGGCTGGCGGCAGCGATACCGGCGCCGCTGGCGCAGGCGATGCTGGGGGGCGTTCTGATGCCGCTGGTGGTCGTGCCGGTGCTGGCGGTGGCCGAGACGCCGGTGGTGATCGGGCCGATCCTGGCGGCGTGGTTCGTGCTGGGCCGGATCAACAAGCTGCTGGCGGTGCCGGGGGCCGTGGTGGCGGCGGGGATCACGGTGCTGGTCTACGGCGACCTGGCCGCGTTTGACGCCGGGGGCTGGGTGACGGCGCCGGTTTTCGTGATGCCGGAATTCTCGCTGGCCGCGGTGGTGGGCATCGGCCTGCCGCTTTACGTGGTGACGATGGCGACGCAGAACGTGCCGGGGCTGGCGGTGATGCGGGCGCATGGATACGCGCCGGAGCCGGGGCCGCTCTTGAGCGTGGTGGGCGGGTTCAGCGTGCTGTCGGCACCGGGGGGCGCGCCGCAGACCTGCCTTGCGGCGATCACGGCGGCGATGTGCGCGGACGAGGACAGCCACCCGGACCCCGCGAAACGCTATTGGTCGGCGGTGATGGCGGGGATCTTCTATTGCGTGCTTGGGGTGTTCGCGGGGGTGATCACGACCTTCGCGGGCCTTGCGCCGCCGATGGTGATGGCGAGCGTGGCGGGGGTGGCCCTGTTGGGCGTCTTCGCCAATTCCACGGCGGCGGCGCTGGGCGATGCGGAATATCGCGAGGCGGCGGTGATCACCTTTGTGGTCACGGCCTCGGGCGTGACGGTGTTCGGACTGGGCGGTGCGGTCTGGGGGCTGCTGGCCGGGGGGCTGGTGCAGGTCGTGAAGTGGGTGAAGGGGTAGGGACGCGCGTGGGTTTTCGCCTACCCTACGAAGCGCGATATGGGTTGATGCAAGGCACGACGGATGCGAGCGTCAGCCCCTGGGGTGGCGATCCGACGGAAATTCCGAAGCACTTTATGCCTGCCAGATACA
>JBKAGF010000045.1:0-27990 GCA_046290265.1 Roseovarius sp.
AGTACATGATCTGCCCGATCGTGGAGCAGGCGCATTTCGGCACCACGCGATAGACCATGCTCTCGCTTTCCGTCATCCATGTACCGGGAAAGCCCATCTGCCTGCCTCCAAACCCCTCGCCCTGAATTTTTCTCGGGTCTATTGGTGTTTAACCCGTTAAAAAAACCAAAGAAAGCCTGTTTATTCAACGGACGTTCACCAGTATCACTATAGACAACCGACGAATGAGCAGGTCAAATCTTTCGCCAATGGCCCGGATCGCCTTCATCTTGCTGTGCCACAAGGATCCCGATGCGATCATCGGACAGGCGAACATGCTGACCGCTGCCGGCGACTACATGTCGATCCATTTCGACGCCCGCGCCAAGCCCGAGCATTACCAGAAGATCCGCAAGGCGCTTGAGGACAATCCCAACGTGACCTTCGCACGCAAGCGGATCAGGTGCGGCTGGGGCGAGTGGTCGCTGGTGCAGGCCACGCTTCACGCCATCGAGGCAGCGGTCGACGCCTTTCCGCGCGCCACGCATTTCTACATGCTGTCAGGCGATTGCGCCGCGATCAAGTCGGCCCGTTTCGCGCATGATTTTCTTGACGCCCACGATGTCGATTACATCGAAAGCTTCGACTATTTCTCGTCCGACTGGATCAAGACCGGGATGAAGGAAGAGCGGCTGATCTACCGCCATTTCTTCAACGAGCGCAGCCGCAAGTGGCTGTTCTACACCTCGTTCAACATCCAGAAGAAGCTGCGCCTCACGCGCGAGATCCCCGCCGACCTGCAGATCCAGATCGGCAGCCAGTGGTGGTGCCTGCGCCGCCGCACGATCGAGTGGATCCTCGACTTCACCCGCGGCGCGACGTGATGCGCTTCTTCCGCACCACCTGGATTCCCGACGAGACGTTTTTCCAGACCCTCGTGCGCCATCTCGTGCCCGAGGAAGAGATCCGCACACGCACGCTGACCTTCCTGATGTTCACCGATTACGGGATGCCGGTCACGTTCTACAACGATCACTACGACCTGCTGCTCAGCCAGGACGCGCTCTTTGCCCGCAAGATCAGCCCCGAGGCGACCGAGCTGAAGTCGCGGCTCGGCGCGCTTTACGCCGACGAGGACGCCCGCTTCAACATCTCGGACGAGGGGCGCAGCCTGTTCAAGTTCCTCAGCGGGCGCGGCCGGATCGGCCGCCGTTTCGCACTGCGATTCTGGGAAACCGAAAGCACCCTGGGACGCGAGCGCGAGCTGATGATCATCATCTGCAAGAAATGGCACGTCGCCAAGCGCATGATCGACAAGATCCGCCAGGTCACCAACGTGCCCGCCATCGAATACCTCTTCAACGAGGAAAACACCCACCTGCCCGATCTGGGCGGCATTCAGGCCACGCTGGGCAAACGCACGCGCCACCGCCGCGCCCTTATGCGGATGCTGTTCGACTATTTCGAGACCGACCGCCTGATCGTCTGCATGGACCCCGGCAATATCGACCTGCTCGAGGATTTCTGCAACGACCGCTCCACCACCAAGCTGCTTGAAATCCAGTGCGAGTTTTCGGACCACTACCTTGCAGGCCACGCGCGTCGCGTCGGTCTCGCCGGCGAACAGACGCCGAAGGAAACGCTGGAACGGCTGCTGCCGACGATCCGCGGCGACATCAATTTCGAATCCGACCGCATTCGCGACGCCGAGTTCGAACATCACAGCATCATGAAGCAATCGCATGATCCCGAGGACAACGCCGCACTGATCGCGGGTTTCCTCGACATCGCGCCCGACAAGGCGCTGGAGATTGCCCGCACCGACCACCTTTATGCCGACTGAGGCCGCATCCCATGCCCCACACATATGACGACCAGAACATATTCGCCAAGATCCTGCGCGGCGAGATCCCCAACGACACCGTGCTGGAAACCGAGCACACGCTTGCCTTCAATGACATCCAGCCGCAGGCGCCGGTGCATGTGCTGGTGATCCCGAAGGGGCCTTACGTCTGCCACGACCATTTCGCGGCCGAGGCGTCCGAGGCCGAATTGGTGGATTTCATGCGCGTCACGGCACAGGTCTGCGCCATGACCGGTGTGTCGCCCGGCGATGGCAATGCGGGGTATCGCACCATTTCCAACGCGGGCGAAGCCGGCGTGCAGGAGGTGCCGCATTACCACCTGCACATTCTTGGCGGGCGCGGCCTCGGGCGGATGCTGGCCAAGGCGGAAGGCTGACCTCAAAGCAATCTTGCGCCGCCCTGCGCCCTGCCCCATATCCAGCGCCATGAGCCAGTCCACCCAGACCCATCCGCAGTCCCTGCGCGCCCGTGTCGAGGCGCTCGTCAGCCGGACGAGCTTTCAGAATTTCATCCTCGGGGTGATCCTGTTCAACGCCCTTGTTCTGGGGCTGGAAACCTCGGACCGGGCGATGCAGGCCGCCGGCCCCCTGATCGAGACGCTGGACAAGGTCTGCCTTGCCATCTTCGTGGTCGAGATCGGACTGAAGCTTTTCGCCCGCGGCACCGCGTTCTTTCGCAACGGCTGGAGCGTGTTCGACTTCCTGATCGTGGGCATCTCGCTCATCCCCGCCACGCAGGGCCTGTCGGTGCTGCGGGCGCTGCGCATCCTGCGGCTGCTGCGTGTGCTGTCGGTCACGCCCTCGCTGCGCCGCGTGGTCGAAGGGCTGATGAACGCGCTGCCCGGCATGGCCTCGGTCTTTCTGCTGATGGGCATCCTGTTCTACATCGGCTCGGTCATGGCGACAAAGCTGTTCGGCGGGGGCTGCCCCGCTTGCACGCCCGAACAGGCCGCCATGTTCGACCAGTGGTTCGGCACCATCGGCCGCTCGGGCTATTCGCTCTTCCAGATCATGACACTGGAATCGTGGTCGATGGGCATCGTCCGCCCGGTGATGGAGGTCTATCCCTACGCCTGGGTGTTTTTCGTGCCCTTCATCCTGGTGACCACCTTCGCCGTGGTGAACCTTGTCGTGGGCCTGATCGTGAACTCGATGCAGGACGCCCACAACCTGGAAGCCAACGAACGCACCGACGACTACCGCGAGGAAGTTCTGCAGCGGCTACGCAGCATCGAGAAACGCCTGTCGGACAAATAGGCGGCTAGCGCGAGCGCGTCAGTTCCAGGAACACGTCCTCGAGGTCGGCCTGCTCGGTGCGCACATCGCGAATGCGCATGCCCGCGGCGTGCACGACCTCCAGCACCGCTTCGGCGGACATCGAGGAGGACCGGTAACTGATCGCAACCTGCCCGCCGGGCCGGGATTCCACCGTCAGCCCCTCGCCCTCGGGCAAGGTATCGGGGATCGCCTCGGGTTCGATCACCATCGTGCGCCGGTCCATCTGGCCCAGCAGGTTCGCGGTGCTGTCGCGCGCCACCACCGCGCCTTCGTTGATGATGGCGATCTCGTCGCACATCTCCTCGGCCTCTTCCAGGTAGTGCGTCGTCAGGATGATCGTCATCCCCTGATCGTTCAGCTTGCGCACGTTCTGCCACAGCATCTGGCGCAGTTCGATATCCACGCCCGCCGTGGGCTCGTCCAGCACCAGGATATGCGGGTGATGCACCAGCGCCTTGGCCAATAGCAACCGGCGCCGCATCCCGCCCGACAGCGTCCGCGCATAGGCCTCGGCCTTGTCGCTCAGCCCCACCAGTTCCAGAATCTCGTCGCTGCGCCGGTCCTTTTTCGGCACGCCGTACAAGCCCGCCTGCACCTCAAGCGCCGCGCGCGGCGCAAAGAACGGATCCAGGTTCAACTCCTGCGGCATCACCCCGATCGACGCCCGGCTTTGCCGCGGGTTCACGTCCTGATCGAAGCCCCAGATTTTCACCTGTCCCGCGGTCTTGGTAACCAGCCCGGCCAGGATGTTGATCAGCGTCGACTTGCCCGCGCCATTGGGCCCCAGAAGACCGAAGACCGACCCTTGCGGGATATCAAGGTCGACGCCCTTCAATGCCGGTTTCGACGCACCGTGCCGGCCGCCGGCATAGACCTTTTCCAGGCCCCTGACTTCGATTGCATTTGTCGGCATGGCGGCTCTTGTCCCCGGGTGTCTGTCGGATATAGTCTTCCCGGACCTACTTGCAGCCAAAAGGAACGCCGTCAATGGTGACCGAAGCCCCCGAGACCCGCATCGTCGACAGCTACCGCGTGGCCTGTGATGGCGGCGAAGGCGCATTGGGGCACCCGCGCGTCTGGCTGACGATCCCGCAGGACATGGGCTATGTCGAATGCCCCTATTGCGACGCCAAACTGGTGCACCGCGATTTCGAGGGCAAGGTCTGAGGCAGTCCCTGCGGCGCCTTGCCAGGGGCCTTGGATATGCCGCCGTGGCGCTCGTCGCCGTGGTCTGCACCTATCTTCTGGCCGCCATCGCGGGCGCGCTGATCCCCGGCCCCCTGTCGCTTCCCCCTTCGGCCGAGGACGGCCCGCCGGTCGAGATCCGGCTTGTCGCGGGACCGATCCACTATGATTTCCTTTTGCCGCTGACACACCGGACGCGGGAAGGGTTGGGCATGCTGAAAGAGGCCGGCCTGCCGCTGCAGGAACCGCAGGCCCGGTGGCTCGTGATCGGCTGGGGCAGTCGCGCCTTCTACACCCATGAAGGCTCTTACGGCGACGTGCCCGCCGCCACACTCTGGCGTGCCGTGACGGGCGATGCCGCGGTGCTGCGCGCAGACGTGATCGGCCCGTTGCCATCTGATTTCGAGGCTCCGGTGCTGCGCCTGACACAAGCGCAATATTCCGCCCTGCTGACCGCCATCGCGGACGATCTGAACAGGGATGCCAACGCGGCCCGCGCCCTGACCGTTCGCGGCTTTACCGACAGCGATATGCTTTTCGAGGCGCGGGGCAGTTTCCACATCTTTCGCACCTGCAACACCTGGATCGCCCGCACCCTGCGCCGCGCCGGTGTGCCCTTCGGCTTCTGGACGCCCACGCCCTATGCCGTGACCCTGTCGCACGGCTGGTTCCATCCCGGCTGATCCGGCCCGGCGGAGCGCCTGCGGCGCACAGGACAGACAGGATGAGGGGTTTCACCCCTCAAACTCCCCGAGAGTACTTGCGCCAAGAAAAAGTCAGGCTGGAACTGACGTCACCAGCGTGAGATATGTTGGCCGACAGCAAGGAAAGGCGCGGCACATGGCATTCGGCAAGGGACATCACCTGCACCTCATCGACGGGTCGGCCTTCATCTTTCGCGCCTATCACGCGCTGCCCCCGCTGACGCGCAAATCCGACGGGTTGCCCATCGGCGCGGTCTCGGGCTTTTGCAACATGCTGCAGAAATATGTCGAGGACAGCACCGGCGCGGATGCCCCGACCCATGTGGCGGTGATCTTCGACAAGGGCAGCCACACCTTTCGCAACGACATGTACCCCGAGTACAAGGCCAACCGCGAAGCGATGCCCGAGGACCTGCGCCCGCAGATCCCGCTGACCCGTCGCGCGACCGAGGCGTTCAATATCGCCTGCAAGGAACTCGAAGGGTTCGAGGCCGACGACATCATCGGCACCCTCGCCGTGCAGGCCCGTGACGCCGGCGGGCGCGTGACCATCATCAGTTCCGACAAGGACCTGATGCAGCTTGTGGGCGGCGGCGTGGAAATGCTCGACGCCATGAAGAACCGCCGCATCGACCGCGAGGGCGTCGAGGAGAAATTCGGCGTCGGCCCCGAACGCGTGGTCGACGTTCAGGCGCTCGCGGGTGACAGCGTCGACAACGTGCCCGGCGCGCCCGGCATCGGCATCAAGACCGCGGCACTCCTGATCAACGAATTCGGCAGCCTCGAGGAACTTCTCGACCGCGCAGAGGAGATCAAGCAGCCCAAGCGCCGCGAGACTCTGATCGAGAAACGCGAACAGATCGAGCTTTCGAAGAAACTCGTGCAGCTCGACTGCGAAACTCCGCTCGATTTCACCCTCGACGACCTCGAGGTCCGCGAGCCAGATCCCGACACCCTGCTGGCCTTCCTGACCGAGATGGAGTTTCGCACGCTGACCAAGCGCATCGCCGACGCGCTGGATGTCGAGGCGCCCACCATCCCCGAGCCCGCCGCGCCCGCGCCGGGCGAGGACAGCGCCCCCGACTGGCCGCCCATCGACCCCGCGAAATACGAGCGCGTCTCGGACATGCAGACGCTGCAAGGCTGGATCGACCGCATCACCGCCCGCGGCTATGTCGCCGTCGACACCGAGACCACCTCGCTCAACGAGATGCAGGCCGATCTGGTGGGCATCTGCCTGTCCATCGACCCGGGCGAGGCCTGCTACATCCCGCTCGGCCACAAGGACGGCAACGCGGACGACCTCTTCGGCTCCGACGCTTTGCTCGACGGCCAGATTCCGATGCAGCACGCGCTCGACGCCCTGAAACCCGTGCTGGAAGATCCGTCGATCCTCAAGATCGGGCAGAACATGAAATACGACACCAAGGTTCTCGCCCGGTACGACATTGCCATGGCCCCGATCGACGACACGATGCTGATGTCCTACGCGCTTTACTCCGGCATGCACGGCCACGGCATGGACACGCTTTGCGAACGCTACCTGTCGCACACGCCGATCCCGATCAAGACCCTTCTGGGCAGCGGCAAGTCCGCCATCACCTTCGACCGCGTGCCCATCGACGAGGCGGTGAAATACGCCGCCGAGGATGCCGACATCACCCTGCGCCTCTGGCACATGTTCAAGCCGCAGCTTCACCGCGCGAAGGTCACCACCGTCTACGAGACGCTCGAACGCCCGCTGGTGCCCGTGCTGGCGCAGATGGAACGTCACGGCATCAGGGTCGACAAGGACGTGCTCAGCCGCATGTCCGCCGCCTTTGCGCAGAAGATGGCGGGGCTCGAAGCCGAGATACATGAACTGGCCGGAGAGAAATTCAACGTGGGCTCACCCGCGCAGCTGGGCGATATCCTGTTCGAGAAGATGGGTCTGGACGGCGGCAAGCGCGGCAAGAACGGCAAGTATTCCACGCCCGCCGACGTGCTCGAGGATCTGGCGACCGAACACGACCTGCCCGCCCGGGTGATGGACTGGCGGCAGGTCAGCAAGTTGAAATCCACCTATACCGACGCGCTGCAGGATCATATCGACCCCGACACGGGCCGCGTGCATACCTCCTACGTCCAGACCGGGGCCAGCACCGGCCGCCTCGCCTCGACCGATCCCAACCTGCAGAACATCCCCATCCGCACCGAGGAAGGCCGCCGCATCCGCGAGGCCTTCGTGGCCGAGGAGGGCAATGCGCTCGTCGCGCTGGACTACAGCCAGATCGAGCTGCGGATCCTGGCCCATATCGCCGATATCCCGGCGCTCAAGGACGCCTTCCGCGACGGGCAGGACATTCACGCCATGACCGCAAGTGAGATGTTCGATGTCTCGATGGAGGACATGACGCCCGAGATCCGCCGCCGCGCCAAGGCGATCAATTTCGGCGTGATCTACGGCATCTCCGGCTTTGGCCTTGCGCGCAACCTGCGCATCCCGCGCTCCGACGCGCAGGCCTTTATCGACCGGTATTTCGAGCGTTTTCCGGGCATCCGCACCTACATGGACGCCACTGTCGCCTTTGCCAAGGAGCACGGGTACGTCCAGACCCTTTTCGGACGCAAGATCCACACGCCCGAGATCGGCGCCAAGGGGCCGCGCGCCGGGTTCGCGCGCCGTGCGGCGATCAACGCTCCGATCCAGGGCACCGCCGCCGACATCATCCGTCGCGCCATGATTCGCATGCCCGCGGCGATCGCCGGGCTGCCGTGCCGCATGCTGCTGCAAGTCCACGACGAACTTTTGTTCGAGGTCTCCGACGGCGCCGAGGATCAGGTCATTTCCGCCGCCCGGGACGTGATGCAGAACGCCGCGCAGCCGGCCCTGCATCTGGATGTGCCGCTGGTGGTGGACGCCGGGACGGGCGGCACCTGGGCCGCAGCGCACTGACGGCCGCCGGACCCGCGCCCCGGCACGCCGACCGCACGGAATCAATCCGGCGCGCCTAGGGCATTTTCGCGGCCAGGAAAGCGGTTTTTCCAAGGCGAATTGCAAAAGTAGCACAGTTGCAACAGCGCAAAACCTCTGGAAAATCGCGGAATCCCGCGCAAAAAGGCGTTTACGTGGTAAAAATGCTGGCCTAGAAGCCATAGCAGCCGGAGATTCGCGTTTTTGCGCAAGCTCTTGTGTTGACAACAAATCGCGTTCACACACAGTATCGGGCGCGTGACATGGAAGGAATTTGTTCACATGAAAAACAAAACCGCAATGATTGCTGCTCTCATCGCAACCGTCGGCCTGGCCGCCTGTGCACAGCAACAACAAGAAGAAGTCGTGGTTCCGGTTGAGCCTGAGCCCGTAACGACGAAGTACTAATCTTCGACGTCT
Source organism: Roseovarius sp. (assembly GCA_046290265.1). Lineage (GTDB taxonomy): Bacteria > Pseudomonadota > Alphaproteobacteria > Rhodobacterales > Rhodobacteraceae > Roseovarius. The sequence continues at coordinate 8,384 of JBKAGF010000045.1, forward strand.
TCCCGGGTCGGGGCTCGACGCCTTCGGGGGTTGGTTTCGACCCGGGAAATCCAGACGCCATCGACGGGAACGGTCGGTTCGCCTGATGCAGATCGCATCGGGTTTTTTCGTGCCTGTTCAGCCCGGTCCGGGCGATCGGCGCCTTACCCCGCCGGCAATTCGTCCGACGGGATCACCGGAAAGAACGTGCCGTCGGACCAAAGCCCGAACCAGTCGTCCGATTTCACGCCCCTGTCCACCAACCGATAGAATGACTTGCGGTCGATCAGCGCCTCCAGTCCCGCGCGCACATGCACATAGGGTGACGGCTCGCCGGTTTCGGGGTCGCGCTCCACGCGGATGGGGTTCTCGGCGCCGGCCAGCACCCGGTCGCCCACATTGGTCGTGAATATCAGTGCCTGCGCCTCGCCCTCGCCTTCGGCCTCGAAATCCACCGCCACGAATGGCGCGTCCTCGACCACGATTCCGACTTTCTCGACGGGCGTGACAAGGTAATACCTGTCGCCTTCCTTCTTGAGGATGGTCGAGAACAGTCGCACCAGCCCCTCGCGCTCGATCACGGTGCCCTCGTGAAACCACGTGCCGTCACGGGCGATGCGCATGTCCATTTCACCGGTGAAATCGGGGGTCCAAAGATGCACGGGCGGCAGGCCTTTGCCGCTTTCCTTGCGTGCGATTTCGGCAAGGCTTTCCGCTGACGGGGTTGTGACCGGTTTGTTGCTCATTGCTTTTGCCATTTTGCTCATGCGCGATACACTCTACCCAAGCGATATAGCCCGAACCGGAGTTTTGCCATGACCGACGACGCCGACCTCTTGGCCGGGATCGAAGCCCTCGAAGACAAGCTGGCCCAGGCCCGCGCCTCGATCACCCGCCGCTTCATCGGGCAGGAGCGTGTCGTCGACCTGTCGCTCTCGGCTCTGCTCTGCGGCGGGCATGGCCTGCTGGTCGGGCTTCCGGGGCTGGGAAAGACGCGCCTGGTGGAAACCCTCAGCATCGTCATGGGGCTCGATTCGAACCGGGTTCAGTTCACGCCCGACCTGATGCCCGCCGACATCCTGGGTTCCGAGGTGCTGGAAACAGGGGCCGACGGCACCCGCGCGTTCAAGTTCATTCCCGGCCCGATCTTCTGCCAGCTTCTGATGGCCGACGAGATCAACCGCGCCAGCCCCCGTACCCAATCCGCGCTGTTGCAGGCCATGCAGGAACGGCAGGTCTCGGTCGCCGGCGAAGACCGCCCGCTGACCCCGCCCTTCCACGTGCTGGCCACGCAGAACCCCATCGAACAGGAAGGCACCTATCCCCTGCCCGAGGCCCAGCTTGACCGCTTTCTCGTGCAGATCGACGTGCCCCATCCCGACCGCGACACCGAACGCGCGATCCTGCTGGCCACAACCGGCGCGACCGAAGAACAGGCCCACCGGGTCTTTACCGCCGAAGAGCTTATCGCCGCCCAGACCCTCCTGCGGCGGATGCCCGTCGGAGAGGCGGTGATGGAGCAGATCATCGACCTTGTCCGCGCCTTCCGTCCTGATGATGCCAGCGCGCCCGAGAAGGTCCGCGAAAGCGTCGCGTGGGGTCCCGGCCCGCGCGCCGCGCAAGCGCTCATGCTGACCGTGCGCGCCCGCGCCATGCTGCAGGGCCGCCTGGTGCCGGATTCCGACGATATCGCCGCCATGGCGCAGCCTGTCCTGACTCACCGCATGGCGCTCAGCTTCGCTGCGCGGGCCCGCGGCGAAAGCCTCGACGACCTCATCGCCTCCACCGTCGCCCAAGTGACGAGGACCGAGGCCGCCGCTTGACCCAAATCGCCCCTCTCCGCGCCCGGGCCGAGGCCGAGGCCGCCCGCTTCCCCGCGCTCCTGGCGCGGGCAGAGCACCTGGCAGGAACCGTCCTTCTGGGCGAACACGGCCGCCGGCGTGCCGGACTGGGCGATGATTTCTGGCAGTACCGCCCGGTGCAGGCCGGGGATGAACTGCGCCATATCGACTGGCGCCGCTCCGCGCGCTCGGACACGCAATTTTTGCGCCAGCGCGAGTGGCAGATCGCCCAGAGCGTCACGCTCTGGGTCGACGGCGCCGCCTCGATGCGCTTCGCCTCCGACGCCAACCTGCCGCAGAAAGCCGATCGCGCCCGCCTTCTGTCGCTGGCCATCGCCATCCTGCTCAACCGCGCGGGCGAGCGTGTGGGCCTCTCGGGCGCAGACCTGCCGCCCCGCCGCGGCGACGCCCAGATCGAGCGCCTTGCCATGGCACTCGGACAGGACGGCGTCGACGATTACGGCGCGCCGCAGACAACCGGAATGCTGTCTCACGGTCGCGCGCTCTTCCTGTCGGACTTCCTTGGTGACCTCGATCCGGTGCGCAAGGCACTGACCGCCGCCGCCGACCGCGGCGTGCGCGGCGTGCTCTACCAGATCCTCGACCCGGCCGAGGAAAGCTTCCCCTACCGTGGCCGCACCATCTTTGAATCTGTGGGCGGCACGATGGTGCACGAAACGCTCAAGGCCTCCGAACTGCGCGACCGATACCTTGCCCGTCTCGCCGCCCGCAAGGACGACCTGCGCCAGCTCTGCACCATAACCGGCTGGCGATACGCCACGCACCACACGTCCGAAACCGCGCAATCCGCGCTCCTGTGGCTCTACAATGCGTTCGACGGGGGGCACGGACGATGACTCTTGGCCCCATCGGTTTCGCCGCGCCCTGGCTTCTGGTGGCGCTGGCCGCGTTGCCCATTCTGTGGCTGATCCTGCGCGCCGTTCCGCCCGCTCCCATCCGCCGCCGCTTTCCGGGCGTGGCGCTGCTTCTGGGCCTGCGCGACGACGACAGCGTGTCGGACCGCACGCCCTGGTGGCTCTTGCTCCTGCGGATGCTGGCCGTCGCCGCCGTCATCATCGGTCTTGCCGGCCCTATCCTCAACCCGCAGGCCGACGCGCAGGCCAACCGCAGCGGTCCGCTTCTGATCGTACTGGACGGCAGCTGGGCCAGCGCGCGCGACTGGCCCGCGCAACAGGCCCTGCTCGAATCGCAACTGGCCGAGGCCGGGCGCAATGCCCGCCCCGTCGGCATCCTGCAACTCTCCGCCCCCCAGGCACCGGTCTTCCAGTCGGCTGAAACCTGGCGCACTCGGCTGGCCGGGCTCGCGCCCTCGGCCTGGGCCCCCGGCCCGGATGACTTCGACCTGGCCACCAGCCTTCTGGGCGACGGTGGTTTCGAAACCCGCTGGTTCTCCGACGGCATCGCCCGCGAGGGCCGCGAACCGCTTCTCGCCGCCCTGCAGGACCGCGGGCCCGTGACCGTGCACGAAATCGCCGTGCCGATCTATGCCCTGACGCCCGCGACGATCGAGGATGACGCCATCCGCCTCACCGCCATCCGCGCCGGGTCCGGCCCCGCCCGCGACATCACGGTCGAGGCGCATGGCCGAGACCCCTCCGGCGCACAGCGCCTGCTCGCCACGCAGGACCTTTCGTTCGAGGCCGGCGCAACCGAGGCCACCGCCCTGCTTTCGCTGCCCGCCGAGTTGCGCGCCCGGCTTACCCGCTTCCAGATCGCGGGCCAGGCCCATGCCGGCGCCGTCACCCTGACCGACGACAGCCTCAAGCGCCGCGAGGTCGCCCTGATCGCCGGCCGCGAAGACCGCGAGGGTCTCGAGCTCCTCTCGCCGCTCCACTACCTGGAACAGGCCCTCGAACCGACCGCCGACCTGCTCGACGGCAGCCTGTCGGACATCCTGCCCGCGAATCCCGATGTCGTCGTGCTGGCCGATGTCGCCACGCTGTCGGGCGCGGAACAGGCGGACCTGCTCGACTGGACAGACCGTGGCGGCATGCTCCTGCGCTTCGCCGGGCCGCGCCTTGCCGCATCGGACGTCTCACGCAGCGACGAAGACCCGCTCATGCCCGTCCGCCTGCGCGCCGGGGGCCGCTCCGTCGGCGGCGCCATGAGCTGGGGCGAACCCAAGCAGTTGGCCGCCTTCCCCGAATCAAGCCCCTTCTACGGCCTCGACGTGCCCGGGGACGTCACTGTCACGGCACAGGTCATGGCCCAGCCCGACCCAACCCTGGCCGACCGCGTCATCGCCCAGCTCAGCGACGGCACGCCACTGGTCACACGCAAGCGCATCGGTGCGGGGCAGGTCGTGCTGTTTCACGTCACCGCAAATGCCGAATGGTCCAGCCTGCCGCTTTCGGGCCTCTTCGTGCAGATGCTGGAACGGCTGGCCATCTCCTCGAGCCTTGCCCTGCCCGACCTGGCCGAACTGGAAGGCACCACCTGGCAACCGGTGCAGGTTCTCTCCGGCTTTGGTGTGCTCGAAGATGCGGGCACCCTGCCCGGCGTCGACGGCGCGCGGTTCGTCGAGGATATGCCCGGCCCCGATTTCCGCCCGGGCCTCTATGACGGCCCTGACCGGCGCATCGCGCTGAACGTGCTGTCTTCGGACACGACCCTAACCCCCGTCAGCTGGCCCGCCGACCTGACCGTTCTGGGCCTCGACCGCCCGCCCGAAGCCGCGCTCGGGGGCTGGCTCCTCGCCGGGGCGCTGGTCCTGCTGATGGCCGATATCCTGGCCTCGCTCGGCCTTTCGGGCCGCCTCCTGCCCGCACGTGCCACGATGTCCGCGCTCCTGCTGGCGCTCCTGCTCAGCCCGCAGATGGCCGACGCACAGGACAGCGACACCATGACCGAGGCCGACGAAAAGGCCCTCATGGCCGCGTCCGAGGTCGTTCTGGGCCACGTCCTCACCGGCGACAGCAGCCTCGACAATGCCGCGCAGGCCGGCCTGCGCGGGCTGGGCGAAACCCTCTTCTTCCGCACCTCGGTCGAGCCCGCCGAACCGGTCGGCGTCGACCTCGAAACCGACGAGCTTTCGGTCTACGCCTTCCTTTACTGGCCGATCTCCCCCGATCAGCCGCTCCCGTCCGAGGAAGCCTACGTCAAGCTCAACGACTATTTGCGCACCGGCGGCATGATCCTCTTCGATACGCGCGACGCCAATGTCGCGGGCTTCGGCGCGTCCTCTCCCACCGGACGCAAGCTGCAGCGCCTCGCGCGTCCGCTCGACGTGCCTCCGCTGGAACCCATCCCCGAGGACCACGTCCTGACCCGCACATTCTACCTGCTGCAGGACTTCCCCGGCCGCCACACCGGCCGCTCCGTCTGGGTCGAGGCATCGCCCGCGGATGCCGAACAGGTCGAGGGAATGCCCTTCCGCAACCTCAACGACAACGTGACCCCGGTGGTCATCGGCGGCAATGACTGGGCTTCGGCCTGGGCGATGGACGAACGCGGCAACCCGCTCTTCCCGGTGGGCCGCGGCTTTGCCGGGGAACGCCAGCGCGAACTCGCGTACCGCTTCGGCGTCAACCTCGTGATGCACGTGCTGACCGGCAATTACAAATCCGACCAGGTGCACGTGCCCGCCCTTCTCGACAGGCTCGGCCAATGACCGGGACCCTGGTCTTCGAACCCCTGCTGAACCCGTGGCTGATCGCCGCGCTTGCCGGCATGATGATGGCCGGCACGGCGCTCGCCATCTGGCGCGGGCTCTCCGGCTGGCCCCTGCGCGCCCTTGCCGGGCTGGTCGTTCTGGCCGCACTGCTCGGCCCCGTCTACCAGGCCGAGGACCGCGAGCCGCTTTCGAACATCGTGCTGATGATCGAAGACGAAAGCGCCAGCCAGCGGCTGGGGGACCGCGCCGGCCTGACCGCCACCAGTGCCGACGATCTCGCCGCCACGATCGCGGCCCGTGACAACACCGAACTGCGCCGCATCACCGTACCCGACGGCGCCGACAACTCCGGCACCCAGCTCATGACCGCCCTGTCCGAGGCGCTGGCCGAGGAACCGCTGGCGCGGATCGCCGGGGCCATCGTCCTGTCCGACGGCCGCCTGCATGATCTGGACCGTGCCCCGTCGATGCCCGCGCCCATCCACCTCCTGCATACCGGCCGCGAGACCGACTGGGACCGCAAGCTGGTGGTCGAGAACGCCCCCGCCTTCGCCATCCTCGGCGAGGAGATCCGCATGACCCTGCGCATCACCGATGACGGGGCCGCGCCCGAAGGCACAGCCAGCGTTCCGGTCGACGTGTCGATCGACGGCGAGGACCCACAGCGTTTCGACGTGCCGCTGGGCGAGGATATCGATCTGCCCGTGCGCCTGCCCCATGGTGGCCGCAACGTGCTGCAATTCTCCACGCCGGCCGTCGACGGCGAACTGACCGACCGCAACAATTCCGCGCTGGTCCAGATCAACGGGGTCCGCGACAGGCTCAGCGTGCTCCTCGTCTCGGGCGAGCCTCACGCCGGGGGGCGCACCTGGCGCAACCTGCTGAAATCCGACAGTTCGGTGGACCTCGTGCATTTCACCATCCTGCGCCCGCCCGAGAAACAGGACGGCGTGCCGGTGCGCGAACTGTCCCTCATCGCCTTTCCCACCCGCGAGCTCTTCCTTGAGAAGATCGAGGATTTCGACCTGATCATTTTTGACCGCTACAAGCGCCGCGGCATCCTGCCCTCGCTCTATCTCGACAACGTGCGCAACTATGTCGAGGGCGGCGGCGCCGTGCTCATTGCCGCCGGACCCGACTTCGCCGCCGCCGACAGCCTCTACCGTACCCCGCTCGAGCCGATCCTTCCTGCACGCCCCACCGCCCGCGTGCTCGAGGAACGCTATCGCCCCTCCGTCACCGATCTGGGTCAGCGCCACCCCGTCACCGCGGGGCTGGAACAGGATTTCGGCGGCGAATGGGGCCGCTGGATGCGCCAGATCGAGGTCGAGGAAACCTCCGGCGACACCGTCATGACCGGCGTCGGCGACCGGCCCCTCCTCACCCTCGACCGCGTCGGCGAAGGGCGCGTCGCGCTTCTGGCCTCCGACCACGCCTGGCTCTGGAACCGAGGATTCGAGGGCGGCGGCCCGCAGCTTGAACTGCTGCGCCGTCTCGCCCACTGGATGATGAAGGAACCGGAACTCGAGGAAGAAGCCCTCTGGGCCGAGGCCACGGGCCAGCAGATGCGCATCATCCGCCGCTCCCTCGAGGACACGGTCGGTCCCGTCACCATCACGACGCCCGAAGGAAACGAGGTCGAGATGCCCCTCGAAGAGGTCTCGCCGGGCCGGTTCGAGGCGCTTTACGACGGCCCGTCCATCGGGCTCTACCGGCTTGAAAACGGCGACCATACCGCCGTCATCGGTCTCGGCCCCGCCTCTCCGGTGGAATTCGAGAACACCATCGCCGACACACGGACGCTGGAACCCTACGTGACCGAAACCGGCGGCGGCATCCACCCGCTCGCCGACGGCCCGCCGCGTGTCCGGGCGGTGCGCGAGGGCCGCGCCATGTCGGGCCGCGGCTGGATCGGCCTTCGGGACCGCGACGCCTACCAGACCCGCTCGGTCACCCAGACGCCGCTCCTGCCCGCCTGGCTGGTCCTGCTTCTGGCCGCAGGGTTCATCGTCGGAGGCTGGCTGCGCGAAGGCCGGCAGTAACCGGCCCGCTCTTCTTCTTGCAGGAAATATCCCTGCCGGAGGCATCCGACGACGACAACGCAGCGCCGTCACCGGACAGGGCGCGTCTCGCCGCCCTTATCCACCGAGGCGGCGGACACATGTCCGTCACCGAGACAGACCTGCGCGCGCACCGCGCGCCCCTTCGCGATCAGGGTCTCAGTTTCACCCGCTTCTTGCCCGATGACCAACCGTCGACGGAACAATGCGCCCGAACGAAGATCTCGCGCGTTCCGTCCGGAATCACCACGCCGCTCAGCGAGCGGGTAAAGGGCTGTTCGTTCACGTGCGGATGCATCAGCTCGCGATAGCCAAGCCGGGTACCCGACGCGTCCAGAACCTCCCAGCCATCGGCATAATGGTCCCACCCGGTATCGTCATGCCGGATCGTGACATTGATGTTCCACACCATGCCCGCCTTTTCGACGGTCACGTCCAGAATCTCGGGTTCGCCGGCCAGCGCCGGCGTGGCCAGCAGGGCGGCCAGAAAATATGCAGCGAGTCTTTTCATGTAAGACAATATAATCCAGCGTTGCCGCCCTTGCACTCACAACTGCGTGCTACCGCGCTGCTTTCGCGGAACCGCGTCTCGCAGGCCGCACTTGCGAGTTCGCAAAATTGGTTATATTATCTTACCAATACTAGGGGATCCCGCCATGGATATGCCGAAGCCGAACCCGAATGTCCTGTCCCGCAAGTCCCGCCTGATCGAACGGCTGGGCGCGGTCCTGCCATCACGGGCGCTGATTCACGATCCCGCCGAGACCCGCGCCTACGAATGCGACGGGCTGACGGCTTACAAGTGCCCGCCCCTGGCCGTGGTCCTGCCCGCGTCCACGGCCGAGGTGTCCGAGACCCTCAGGATCTGCCACGACATGGGGGTGCCCGTCGTGCCGCGCGGCGCGGGCACCTCGCTTGCCGGCGGCGCGCTTCCGACCGAGGACAGCGTGATCATCGGCGTCGCCCGCATGAACGAGGTGCTGGAAATCGACTATGACAACCGCTTCATCCGCGTGCAGACCGGGCGCACCAACCTTTCGGTCACCGGCGCGGTCGAGGAAGACGGCTTTTTCTACGCCCCCGACCCCTCCAGCCAGCTGGCCTGCGCCATCGCGGGCAACATCGCGATGAACTCGGGCGGCGCGCATTGCCTGAAATACGGCGTCACCACCAACAACCTGATGGGCGTGACCATGGTGCTGATGGACGGCACGGTGACCCAGATCGGCGGCGCGCATCTCGATGCCGAGGGGCTCGACCTACTGGGCCTCATCTGCGGCTCCGAAGGCCAGCTCGGCATCGTCACCGAGGCGACCCTGCGCATCCTGCACAAGCCCGAGGGCGCGCGCCCCGTGCTGATGGGCTTTGATTCCAGCGAGATCGCGGGCCAGTGCGTGTCCGACATCATCCGCGCCGGGGTTCTGCCCGTGGCGATCGAGTTCATGGACCGCCCCTGCATCCGCGCGACCGAGGATTTTGCCGGCGCCGGCTACCCCGATTGCGAGGCGCTCCTGATCGTGGAGGTCGAAGGCTCGGACGCCGAGATCGACGAACAGCTCGAGACGATCATGGACATCGCCCGCCGCCATGATCCCGTCGAACTGCGCGAATCCTCCTCCGACGACGAAAGCAAGCGCATCTGGCTGGGTCGCAAATCCGCCTTCGGCGCGATGGGCAAGATCAACGACTACATGTGCCTCGACGGCACGATCCCGGTCAGTGAACTGCCCCATGTCCTGAAACGCATCGGCGAGATGTCGAGGGAATACGGCCTCGACGTCGCCAACGTCTTTCACGCAGGCGACGGCAACATGCACCCGCTGATCCTCTTCGACGCCAATAAGGAGGGCGACCTGGAGCTTTGCGAAGAGCTGGGCGCAGAGATCCTGAAGCTTTGCGTCGAGGTCGGCGGCTGCCTCACTGGCGAGCATGGCGTGGGCATCGAAAAGCGCGACCTGATGCTGCATCAGTACGACCCGTCCGATCTGGAAATCCAGATGGCGGTCAAGGACGTGTTCGATCCCAAGTGGCTCTTGAACCCGGCCAAGGTCTTTCCGCTGGCGTCCTCCGATACCAGACGGATCGCCGCTGAATGAACGTCCCGGGGCGCTGCCCCGGACCCCGGAGTATTTTTGGAACAATGAAAGTCCTGATCCCTTCTTCCGAGGCCGAACTGGCCGAGATGGTTGCATCCGCCTCCGAGCCTCTGCGTGTCATGGGCGGCGGCACGCGCCCCATCGGCGTGGCCGTGAACGGCCAGCCTCTGAGCACTTCAGGGCTGACGGGCGCTTCTACGAGCCCGGCGCCCTGACCCTGGTGGTGCAGGCCGGCACCCCGGTCGAGGAGGTGCGCAAGACCCTGGCGGCCGAAGGCCAGCGCCTCGCTTTCGAGCCGATGGACCATCGCGGGCTTCTGGGCACGACCGGCGCGCCCACCATCGGCGGCGTCTTCGCCGCCAATGTCTCCGGTCCCCGCCGCATCCAGGCCGGGGCCGCGCGCGATTTCCTGCTTGGCGTGCGCTTCGTCGACGGGCAGGGGCAGATCACCCGCAACGGCGGGCGCGTGATGAAGAACGTCACCGGCTATGACCTCGTCAAGCTGATGGCCGGCAGCTACGGCACCCTTGGCGTGCTGACCGAAGTTGCACTCAAGGTGCTGCCAAAGTCCCGTTACACCGCCACGCTCACGCTCTCGGGCCTCGACGACACGACGGCCGTCGCCGCCCTCTCCCGCGCGCTCGGCTCGCCGTTCGAGATCACCGGCGCCGCCCATCGCCAGACCGGCGAGGGCCCCCAGACCTGTCTGCGCATCGAGGGCTTCGAGAAATCGGTGGCCTATCGCGCGGGTCAGCTCCAGACCCTTCTGGCCGACCTCGGCGCCGCCGAGATCGAAACCGACCCCGACGCCAACGCCACAATGTGGCAGGACATCCGCGATGTCGCCTGTTTCCACGGCGGCGCAGGCGATATCTGGCGGCTGTCGGTGAAACCGTCCGACGCTCCGGGCATCGTCGCGCAGGTCGACGGGGCCGAGGCGCTCTTTGACTGGGGCGGCGGACTTGTCTGGCTGCGCGTGCCGCAGGACACGCAAGGCGACACGATCCGCACCCCCGTGAACGCCGCCGGCGGTCACGCCACGCTCATCCGTGGCAACCGCGCCGGTGGCGTGTTCCAGCCGCTCTCGCCCGCCATCGCCGCGCTTCAGGACGGGCTGCGCGCCCGCTTCGACCCGCGCGGCATCCTCAACCCCGGCCTGATGGGCCGGGCCGCGTGACGTGCACGCCCATCCTTCGCCCTGCCCTCGCTCTGCTGAGTAGATTGCCAACCGCATGAAAACCGAATTTTCCGCCGAACAGCTCAAGTCCCCCGCGATCCAGCGCTCGAACGAGATCCTGCGCTCCTGCGTGCATTGCGGATTCTGCACCGCCACCTGCCCCACCTACCAGGTGCTGGGCGACGAATTGGACAGCCCCCGCGGCCGCATCTACCTGATCAAGGACATGCTGGAAAACGACCGCGACCCCGACCCGGAAACGGTCAAGCATATCGACCGCTGCCTGTCGTGCCTCGCCTGCATGACGACCTGCCCCTCTGGCGTGCATTACATGCACCTCGTCGACCATGCCCGCGAATATATCGAGAACCGCTACCAGCGCCCCATGTTCGAACGTGTCCTGCGCTGGACGCTGGCGCGCATCCTGCCCTACCCGAACCGCTTCCGGGTGGCGATGCTGGGCGCCAAGGTAGCCAGACCCTTCAAATGGGCCCTGCCCGACGCCCGCCTGCGCGCGATGGTCGAAATGGCGCCCAAGAATGTCCCCCCGGTCAGCCGCAACGACGACCCGCAGACCTTCCCGGCAAGGGACAAGCCGGTGAAACGCGTCGCCCTGATGACCGGCTGCGCGCAAAAGGCGCTCAATACCGATATCAACGACGCCACCATCCGCCTGCTCACCCGGCTGGGCTGCGAGGTCGTGGTGGCCAGGGGCGCAGGCTGCTGCGGGGCGCTCACGCATCACATGGGCAAGACTGGCGAAAGCCATGCGACGGCGGCCCACAACATCCGCGCCTGGACCGCGGAAATGGATGGCGAAGGCCTCGACGCCATCGTCATCAACACCTCCGGCTGCGGCACCACCGTCAAGGATTACGGCCACATGTTCCGCACCGAGCCGCTGGCCGATGACGCCGCCCGCGTCTCGGACATCGCCATGGATGTCTCGGAACTGCTGATGCAGCTCGACCTGCCCGAGAGCACGCCCAAGGGCACCCGCGTCGCCTACCACGCCGCCTGCTCGCTCCAGCATGGCCAGCAGATCAAAACCCACCCCAAGACCCTGCTGAAAAAGGCCGGGTTCGAGGTGGTCGAACCGGCCGACGCGCATCTCTGCTGCGGTTCGGCGGGCACCTACAACCTGATGCAGCCCGAAATCTCCAAGCAGTTGAAAACACGAAAGGTTCAGACGCTAGAGGCCAAGGCGCCCGACATCATCGCCGCCGGCAATATCGGCTGCATGATGCAGATCGGCTCGGGCACCGGCGTGCCCGTCGTGCACACCGTCGAACTGCTCGACTGGGCCACCGGCGGGCCGAAACCACCCGCGCTGCAGGAATAGTCGCCCCCAGCCCTATTTTGGACAAATTGCACGGCTACGTCCTTCGCAAATCAATCGAGGCAGCCGGTTTGTTCAAGAGCACGCGTATCACGGGGCTTGTCATTGCCCTTCTCTGGTCGGTCACGTCCGCAGCCGCGCAGGACACGATGCTGCAGCGTCTGGATACCACCGAGGACGGCCGTCAGTGGCAGGCCGTGGGCCGAATCGACATCGGCGGCAACGGTTTCTGCACCGGTGCGCTGATCGCACCCGATCTGGTGCTGACCGCCGCGCATTGCCTGTTCGACGCCACCACGGGCAAGCCTGTCGACACCCAGCAGATCGAGTTCCTGGCCGGGTGGCGCAATGGCCGGGCGACCGCCTATCGCTGGGTCCGCCGGGCGGTCGTGCATCCCGAATACGACTTCTCCAACCGGATCGACGCCGCCCGCGTGCGGAACGACGTCGCCCTGCTTGAACTGCATCACCCGATCGCCAAGTCGGGCGTCGCTCCTTTCCAGACCGACACCCAGCCGCGCAAGCATGAGCGCATCGGGCTGGTCAGCTATGCCCGCGAACGCTCCGAGGCGCCCTCGCTTCAGGACATGTGTCAGGTGCTGGAAAAACGCAGCGGCGTTCTGGTGATGTCCTGCGACGTCGATTACGGCGCCTCCGGCTCGCCGGTCTTCTCTTTCGACGACAACGGCGATCCGCGCATCGTGTCGGTGGTCTCGGCCATGGCCGAGATCCATGGCAAGAAGGTTGCGCTCGGTGCGTCGCTCGATCGTCCGCTGGCCGTCATGCGCCTCGCACTCGACAGCGGCGCAGGCCTGCCGGACCAGGCCCGCGCCAACATGTTCTCGACCGGGCAGAACCGCGATATCGGAGCCAAGTTCGCCTCGCCCGACATGGATTGATTTCATGCTCAGACGAATTGCTCTCCTTGCGCTTTGCGGGGCTGTTCTGGCGCCCGCCCTCGCCGCGTCCAGCGAACTGATCCGGCTGACCGACCGCGACGACCTGCTGGGGTGGGAGGCCGTGGGCCGCGTCGACCTCGGGCAGGACAGCTATTGCACCGGCACACTTATCGCGGACAACCTCGTGCTGACGGCGGCCCATTGCGTCTTCGACAAGCACGGTGTGCCGCTTCTGCCGGAACGGATCGTCTTCCGCGCCGGATTGCGTGATGGCGCGGCCATCGCCGCGCGCAACATTCGCCGCTACGTGGTGGCCGACGGCTATGCGCCCTCCGACGGAATGTCGGCAGACAATATCCGCCGCGACGTCGCCCTGCTGGAACTCGGCATCGCCATTCCAACCGCGACCGCCAGCCCTTTCGCGCTGCACATGAACCCCACCCGTGGCGATGACGTCAGCGTGGTATCCTATGGCCGGCACCGCGACGACGCCTTGTCATGGGAGCGGGAATGCGATGTCCTGCGCCGGGGCCAGGGCCTGATTTCCTTCGACTGCAACGTGACCTTCGGCTCGTCCGGCGCGCCGGTGTTTTCCGATGGCGGGTATCGCGCCCGCATCGTCAGCCTCGTGGTCGGCGGCCGCAAGACGGAACACGGCACGACCGTCGCCTACGGGATGGAACTGCCCGACACCGTCGATGCCCTGAAACGCAAGCTGCGTGCCGCGGCTTCAAACGTGCCCTCCACGGCAACGACCGGCTTTCGCAAGGTCGAGGTCTCACGCGGCGGCGGCGCCTCGGGCGCGAAATTCGAAAAAGCCCAGTAAATTTGCCTTTGCACGGGGTCTTGAAACCCGCTTTTTTCCTCCCCAGATTATTGCTGTCCAACGCCGCCTCGCGGGTCGGACATGACCGCCTGTCCCGTTCGGGAAGGCACTCACAACAGGTATCGCTCAACGGAGGATTCCAATGCGTAACTTCGATCTTGCCCCGCTTTACCGGGCTTCCATCGGGTTTGACCAGATTGCCGACATGATGGACCGTGTCCTTGCCGGTGACGTCAATCACCCCACCTACCCACCTTACAACATCGAAAAGACGGCCGACGATGCCTACCGCATCTCCATCGCCGTCGCAGGCTTCAGCGATAACGAACTCTCGGTCGAGCTGCGCGAGGGCGCGCTGATCGTCTCGGCCCGCAAGGCCGAAGAGGACGGCGACCGCACCTACCTGCACCGTGGCATCGCCACCCGCGCCTTCGAGCGCAAGTTCCAGCTGGCCGACCACGTCAAGGTCACCGGTGCAACCCATACCGACGGCATGCTGCATATCGAGCTGGTGCGCGAGGTGCCCGAGCGGTTGAAACCCCGCCGCATCGAGATCGCCAGCGGCACGTCCACGCAGAAAGACGTCGTCGACGCCGAAACGGTGAACTAGACGAAAATCCCTTCCATGCGAAACGCCCCGTGGTTGCCACGGGGCGTTTTTCGTTTGGGGCCGCGCAGCGCCGGGCCGCGGTACGGCAATCCAACCATTATTCTAAAGCGCTTTATCCCGGCTAAATCCGCAAAAGATATGAGCGGCGCGCCCAGCCTAGCCCAATCACCGTGCCGTGGGGGCGGCCCGGCGATGCGCGGCGACGCAGCTATACTGCGCCTTTGTTCCGCGCCGCACCTACCGCGACAGGCTCTCCGCCAGCCGCATCAGCTGCACCGCCTCGGCCCGGTATCCGAACGGGTCCTCACCCTTCGCCCCATTCGCCAGCGCAATCGCATCCGTATAGCCCCAGTCGCCGAGATAATTCTCCCCGCGCAGCAATTGCCCGAACCCGGCAATCGCCGCCGCAAACCGCGCCTCAGGACCAGCCTCGCGGCCCTCGACGATGGCCTGCTCGATCAGCCGGCTCTCACCCTCACCCGGCGCCTTGTACCGCAGCTTGAAATACCCAAGCTCGCCTGCATCCTCGCGAACCGCCTCCGCCGCGCCATAGCGCAACGGGTCGCTCATCTGCGCTGGCGACCCCACCGGCGTGATCTCGTAAAGCGCGGTCACCTGGTGCCCCGCCCCGATATCGCCCGCATCCACCCGGTCGTTGTTGAAATCCTCGCGCCGCAACGCACGCGTCTCGTACCCGATCAGCCGGTACTCGACCACCGCCGCCGGGTTGAACTCCACCTGAATCTTCACGTCATCGGCAATCGGGTAGAGCGCGCCGCTCACCTGGTCGACCATCACCTTCTGCGCCTCGGACAGCGTGTCGATATAGGCCGCCTGCCCGTTCCCGTTCTGCGCCAGCGCCTGCATCGTCGCATCGTCCAGGTTGCCACGCCCGAACCCCATCACCGACAGGTAGGTCCCGCTCTCGCGCTCTCGCGCGATATAGTCTTTCAATGCTTCGGGATCGCTCAGGCCAACATTGAAATCCCCGTCCGTCGCCAGGATCACCCGCGACACCTCGCCCTCGGCGCCCATCTCCCCGGCCAGCGCATAGGCCTGCTGCAATCCCGCCTGCCCGGCGGTCGAGCCTCCGGCCTCCAGCCGGTCCAGCGCGCCAAGGATCGTCTCGCGCTCGGTCGCCGGTGTCGGCGCCAGCGCCTGTCCCGCGCTGCCCGCGTAGGTCACGATCGCCACGCTGTCCCGCCCGGTCAGCTGCGGCAGCATCAGCGCCAAGGACTGCTTCAGCAGCGGCAGCTTGTTCGCCGCCTGCATCGACCCGCTCGTATCGATCAGGAAGACAAGGTTCAGCGGCGGGCGGTCCGCCACCGGGGGCACCTCGCCCTGAATGGCGATATGCACCAGCTTCGTGTCCGGGTTCCACGGCGTGTCCGTCACGCTCACCGTCGGCTGGAACGGCGCCTCGCCCTCGGGCGCCGCATAGTCATAGGGAAAATAGTTCACCATCTCCTCGATCCGCACCGCCTCCCGCGGCGGCAAATATCCCGCCCGCAGCGACGACCGCACAACACCATACGATGCCGTATCCACGTCGATGGAAAACGTCGACACCGGCTCTTCGCCGGTGATCTTCAGCGCGTTCGGCGCGGCCTCGGGAAACGCCTCGGTATCACTTTCGGGCAAGACCACCGCGTCATCCGCGTCCGGCTGCGCGATGCGTCCGACCGTCGTCGTGTTCGCCGCGCTCCCGGCATATCCCTCCGCATCGGACAAGGCCTGCGACTGCATCGCCTGCGGGGCCATCTGCCGCTGATTTGCAACGCCTGACTCCGGTCGCGCCATTTGGGGCGACGGCATCGGCACGGGCCGGGGCGCCTCGGCCTCCGGCGCGGGCTCCGTCGGGGCGACGTCCAGCACCATCTCCTCCGCCGCTTCCGGCGCAGGCGCTTTGCGCCGAACCGCGTCGGCCATGTCGCCATCGGCTTCCGTCACCACCGGCTGCGCCCCGCGCAGCGCCGGCGCATCCTGCCAATCCGGCACCACCACGACCATCCCCAGCGCCACCAGCGCCGTCGTCGCCGTCAGCGCCCCGCGCGTGTTCATCCGCATCAACATATCCGCCACTCCTCTGACAAGGCCCGCTTTCGGGCGATCAGAGGTTTGACGCGCGCCATCCCGCGCGCCTTGGAGATCGGCGAAGTTTTTCCGCGCCAACGCCAGATCCGCCGCCTTCCTGTCGGCATCCGGCTTCGGCGTCGCGGCCCGCATCATGGCCTTCAGATCGTCGAGGTCGTCGCTCATGCGTCCTCCTCTCGCGCACGCATCGCGCGCAGATGTTTCTTGGCCTCGGAGATGCGCCACCCCACCGTGCCGCCCGAGATGCCCAGCACCTCGCCCGCCTCGGCATGGCTCATGTCATCGAGCACCAGCGCCAACGTGTCCCGCAACTCCTCCGGCAGGGCGCGCATCGCTTGCGTCAGCCAGTCGACGGCCTCGGCGACCTCCGCGTCTGCCGCCCGCCGGTCCACTTCCCAGTCGCCCCAGCCTTCCGCGTATCTCGCCCGCACCGCCGCGCGCCGCCGCCGATCATGCGCGGCATTCACAACCACCCGCCACAGCCAAGTGGTAAACCTCGACGCCCCGCGAAAGCCCGACAGCTTGCCGGGCAGCGCCGCGCACACATCCTGCGTCAGGTCCTCCGCCTCGGCCCGTGCCCCGGTCAGCCGGAATGCCAGCCGGAACACGCCATCGTAGTGCCGCTCGACCAGGGCCGAGAACGCCGCCGCGTCACCATCTGCGGCCGCTTGGGCCAGGGTTTCGTCACTGACTGTCATGCGCATCACGATTGTAGGACGCCGCCCGAGCGTCAATCCTTGGCGATCCGTGGAATTTTCTTCACACCGTCATCCCCGACTTGATCGGGGATCTCCTTATTCCAGAGATCCTCGGGTCAAGCCCGAGGATGACGTCCCCCCGAAGCTCCACGTAGGGTGGGATTCCATCCCACCTTGGCGCGAGTCCATCCCACCTCTCGTGCCCCCTAAAGAGCCCCGACCCGCTCCAGCACCGCCTTCAGATCGGCCCGGCCCGCATCGCTCAGCCCGTCCTGCGGCGGCAGCGGCGCGCCCACGTCGTAGCCTTGCAATTCCAGCCCTCCCTTGACGCAGGCCGCCAGGTTGTACTTGGCAAACGCCTGGTTCAGCGCCCACAACTCCCGCTGCAACTCCATCGCCGCCTGGAACTGCCCGACCTTGCACAGCTCATAAAGCTTCACACTCTGCTTCGGCACTATGCACGCCGGCCCGGCCATCCAGCCCTTGCCGCCGATCAGCATCACGCAGGCCGGGATATGCGCCGAGGCGGCAAAGATATCGAGCTTATCCCCCACCCGGTCCATGATCGACAAAAGCCGCCCGGTATTGCTCGACGCATCCTTCAGGCAGCGAATATTCTCGACCTCCGCCAGTTCCGCAATCAAGGCCACGCTCAGGTCGCTGCGCTGGAAATTGGGATTGGTGTAGATCACGATCGGCAGGTCCACCGCCGCCGCAACGGCGGTGAAATAGTCCTTGATGCCGGCGTCGCTCACCGGGAAATAAGCCTCCAGAACGGCAAGAATACCGTCACAGCCCATCGCCGCGAATTCCCGCGCCTGCCGCACGGCCTCGGACGTGGTCGTCGCCGCCACGCCCGCCACCACCGGCACCCGGCCCTTCGCGGCGGCCACAACCGTCTCGACGATATCGCGCTTCTGCGCCCAGCTCAGATAGGCGAACTCCCCCGTCGATCCCAGCGGCGTCAGCCCATGCACGCCCGCGTCGATCAGGTCGTCGCAAAGCCGGGTCAGAACCTCGCGGTTGACCCGGCCCTCGCCGTCCAGCGGCGAGACGAGATAGGGAAAGACCCCGTGAAACCCGCCGTCCATGCCGTGCCTCACACGCTCATGCAGACATATTTCAGCTCCAGGAAATCCTCGATCCCGTGATGGCTGCCTTCCCGGCCCAGCCCCGACTGCTTCACGCCGCCGAACGGCGCCACCTCGGTCGAGATGATGCCGGTGTTCACGCCCACGATCCCGTATTCCAGCGCCTCGGCCACCTTGTAGACACGGCTCAGGTCCTTGGCGTAGAAATAGCTGGCAAGCCCGAAGATCGTGTCGTTCGCCATGGCGATCACGTCATCCTCGTCCTCGAACCTGAACAAGGGCGCCAACGGCCCGAACGTCTCTTCCTGGCTCACCTTCATGTCCTGCGTCACACCCGTCAGGATCGTCGGCTTGAAGAAGTTGCCGTCCATCTCGCCATCCGCCCCCCCAAGGATCACGTTGCCGCCCTTGGCCTTGGCATCCTCGATATGCTCCACGACTTTCTCGGACGCCTCGGGGTTGATCAGCGGCCCCAGCTCGGTGCCCTCTTCCAGCCCGTCGCCCACCTTCATCTTGCTCACCCGGTCCTTCAGCTTTTCGGCGAAAGCGTCATAAACACCGGCCTGCACGTAGATCCGGTTGGCGCAGACACAGGTCTGCCCGTTGTTGCGGAACTTGCACATGATGGCGCCTTCCACGGCGGCATCCACATCGGCGTCGTCAAAGACGATGAAGGGCGCGTTGCCGCCCAGCTCCATCGAGCATTTCATCACCTGGTCGGCCGCCTGCCGCAGCAGGATGCGCCCCACCTCGGTGGACCCGGTAAAGGTCAGCTTGCGCACGTTCGGGTTCTCGCAGAACTCCTTGCCGATGTCCGAGGACCGCGACGAGGTCACGATGTTGAACACCCCCGCAGGGATGCCCGCCCGCTCGGCCAGAACGCCCATCGCGGTGGCAGACAGCGGCGTCTCGGCCGCCGGACGCCCGACAAAGGCACAGCCCGCGGCCAGCGCCGGCCCGGCCTTGCGGGTGATCATCGCGTTGGGGAAGTTCCACGGCGTGATCGACGCGGCCACGCCGATGGGCTGCTTGATCACCGTGATCCGCTTGTCGCGCTGGTGGCCGGGGATGGTCTCGCCATAGATGCGCTTGGCCTCCTCGGCAAAGAACTCGATGAACGACGCGCCATAGGCGATCTCGCCCTTGGCCTCGGCCAGCGGCTTGCCCTGCTCGGCGGTCAGGATGATGCCCAGGTCGTCCTGGTTCTCCATCATCAGGTCGAACCACTTGCGCAGCACGTTGGCGCGTTCCTTGCCGGTCCAC
>JBKAGF010000046.1:0-25912 GCA_046290265.1 Roseovarius sp.
GCCTCAAGCTGCGCGGCCGCCTGCGAGGGGCCGAACACCAGGAAGCCCGCATCGCGCAGCCGGTCGCCCACGCCGGCCGCCAGAGGGGCCTCGGGGCCGATGATGATGAACTCGATGGCATTCGCCTCGCAAAAGGTCACCACCGCCGCGCCGTCCTCGATGTCCAGCCGTGCACATTCGGCGATCTGCGCGATGCCCGCATTGCCCGGCGCCACGATCAGTTTGTCGCATTTGGGATTTTGCAGGGCGGCCCATGCCAGCGCATGTTCGCGCCCGCCGCCGCCGAGAATGAGAATGTTCATGGCACCGCTCCGTTCCGGTTTGGCGCGTGCATAGGGGCTGCGGCGGGCGGAGGCAAGCGACCGCCTGTCGCGGGAACGGTTCGGGGTCCTGCGGCGTTCGTCCGTCAGTATGTGAGAGTGAAATCAGGAGTAAGGAAATGCCCAAGCTGACGAATCGGAAAGTCGCCATACTGGCCACCGACGGATACGAGCAATCCGAACTGGAGAAACCCCGCGATGCGCTGCTGAGCGAAAGCGCGGAGGTGCATATCGTCTCGCTGAAACCCGGCAAGATCCGGGGCTGGGACGAGAACGACTGGGGGCGCGAGGTCAGCGTCGATCTGACACTGGACGACGCCGATCCCGACGACTACGACGCGCTGGTGCTGCCCGGCGGACAGATCAACCCCGATATCCTGCGCGCCGATGA
Organism: Roseovarius sp.; assembly: GCA_046290265.1. Taxonomy (GTDB): domain Bacteria; phylum Pseudomonadota; class Alphaproteobacteria; order Rhodobacterales; family Rhodobacteraceae; genus Roseovarius. The sequence goes on from JBKAGF010000046.1 coordinate 712, forward strand.
CCGTGCGGTGCAGTTCATCAAGGCCTTCGCGGAGGCGGGCAAGCCCATTGGCGCGATCTGCCATGCGCCCTGGCTGCTGGCCGAGGCGGGCATCGCGCGCGGCTGCAAGCTGACCTCGTACCACTCGATCCGCACCGACATGCAGAATGCCGGCGCGAAATGGGAAGACAGCCCCGTCGTGGTCGATCAGGGAATCGTCACCAGCCGCAATCCCGACGACCTGCCGAACTTCTGCGGCAAGGTGATCGAGGAAATCTGCGAGGGCCGGCACCAGCCCCGCGCGGCCTGACCTTTTCAAGCGGGGCGGGATGAGTCAAAGATGGGGTCATGTCAGACCTGATCGACGATCCCGCCCCCGGTGAAAACGCGCCCGAATTCTCGGTCTCCGACCTGTCGGGGGCGATCAAGCGCATGATTGAGGGAGAGTTCTCCCATGTGCGCGTCAAGGGCGAGGTGGGCCGTGTGAGCCGGCCTCGCTCCGGTCACGTCTACATGGACCTGAAGGACGACCGCTCGGTCCTGGCCGGGGTGATCTGGAAAGGCGTGGCCGGACGGCTGGCCGTGCAGCCCGAAGAGGGGATGGAGGTGGTGGCCACGGGCCGCCTGACCACTTTTCCGGGACAGTCCCGTTACCAGATCGTCATCGAGGACCTGAAGCCGGCGGGCATGGGTGCGCTGATGGCGATGCTGGAGGCGCGGCGCAAGGCGCTGGCCGCCGAGGGCCTGTTCGCGCCCGAGCGCAAGAAACGCCTGCCCTATCTGCCCGAGGTGATCGGCGTCGTGACCTCTCCCTCGGGGGCCGTGATCCGCGACATCCTGCACCGCCTGCGCGACAGGTTCCCCCGCAAGGTCCTGATCTGGCCCGTGGCCGTGCAGGGCGAGAACTGCGCGCCCGAGGTGACGCGGGCCATCCGCGGCTTCAACGCGCTGACGCCGGGGGGCGCGTTGCCCCGGCCCGACCTGCTGATCGTGGCGCGGGGCGGCGGCAGTATCGAGGATCTCTGGGGCTTCAACGAGGAATCGGTTGTGCGGGCCGCGGCCGACTCCGACATTCCGCTGATCTCGGCCGTGGGCCACGAGACGGACACAACCCTGATCGACTTCGCCTCGGACAAGCGTGCGCCGACGCCCACGGCGGCGGCGGAACTGGCGGTGCCGGTGCGACTGGACCTGCTGGCATGGCTGGACGGTCAGGAAGGCCGCTTGTTGCAGGCGCTGAAGGGGCAGGTGACCGCGCGGCAGCAACGCCTGCGCGACCTGAGCCGCGCGCTGCCACGGGGAGAGGCGCTGCTGGAATGGCCGCGCCAGCGCCTTGACGGGATGGACGACAAGCTGCGCGGGGCGTTGATTGCTTCCGTCCAGCTGCGCAAGGTGGCGCTTTCGGAAAAGGCCGGCGCGTTGCGGCCGGGAATGCTGCGCGAGCGGGTGCGCAACCGGCGGGACGGGTTTGCGTCGCTCGCGGCGCGGATGCACACGCGCGCGCTGGAACGTGACATCCGGCAGAAACGCGGCGATTTCGAGCGGGTGGCCAAGCGTCTGGCCGACACGGGCACGCGGCAGGTACGCGACTGGCGCGAACGGCTGGCGGCACAGGATCGCCTGCGCAAAACGGTGGGTTACAAGGCTACGCTGGCGCGGGGTTATGCCGTGGTACGCGGCGATGGCGCGCTGGTCACCACGAAGGACGCAGCACAGGCCGCGACCGCGCTGGAGATCGAGTTTGCCGACGGCCGCTTGGCGATCGGCGGCGGGGGCGGCGCGCCCGACAGCCAATCGGGCCAGGGCTCAGGTCCGAAACCTGCGCCCAGGACCAGGAAGGCGCCGCCGGAGCAGGGCAGCCTCTTCTGACGCGATCAGACGCCCACGTCTGGGCCAAGGCAGTGCAGCGGCTCGCCGGTCTGTTCCATCTCGTAAAGCTGGGTTTGCGCCGGGTCGTTCTGGAACTGGGCAACAAGGCCGCCGCCGGATCTCTGGAAGCTCCAGCATTGCGGCTCGGGCTTGTCCTCGTAGACAAAGCAGATCAGCCCGGCCTCCTCGTACCATTCGCCTTCCTGGCACCGCCCGTCCAGGAAGGACCAGCGGACACGGCGGTTGTCGAGATATTCCTCGCCGCCATAGGGGGCGCCCTGCGCGCCGTAATAGAAGGTCTTGCCCCGTGTATAGGCGTCGAACTCGGCCGCTGTCATCAGGTCCTGCGCGGCAGTGCCGATCGGGGCGAAGAGAAGCGGAAGAAGGGTCAACAGGCGCATGCGGCAATCCTGACAGAATCGCGGGGCGGTGGCCACAGCGTTATTCGCCTGGCAAGGGCATCGCCTCGGCGGGCGCGGGCCGCGCCGACCGGTCGCGCCAGCGGGCAAGCCGGCGATCCATCATGCGCCGCCACAACGTGGGGGACAGCGCGATCGTTGCCATCAGGGGCAGTGGCAGGGGCAGCATCGGCATCGTGTCACGGTCCAGACGCAGGGCCGGATAGGCGCGCGAGGGCGTGACATGGTGGTCGGAATGGCGCGGCGCGTTGAGCATCAAGGCCGAAGAGAACCAGTGCGGCGTGTTCCACGAATGCTGCGGGCCGACCGGTTCCATCCGGCCATCGGGCAGCGTGGCGCGGCGCAGGCCGTAATGCTGGACGTAGTCGGACAGCAGGATCTGCATCTGGGCATAAAGCGAAAGCGCCAGCACCGTCGCCAGCACCTTGGGGCCGCCAAGGAGCGCGGCACCTGCCAGAAGGGCAAGCGCGCCGCCGACATACAGCACGTAAGGATGGCTCCAGGCGGGTTTGCGACCCGCGCGCAGCCGGTTTTCGGCCACAAGGCCCGCCCGGAACGAGCCGACGCTGGCGCGGGTGGCGTATCGGTAGAAGCCTTCGCCGGGGCGGGCGCTGTTGGGGTCGGCATCGCTGCCGACATGGACATGATGCACCCGCAGATGGGCGCTGGCGTGGTGGCCGACCAGAAGCGAGGTATAGATCAGCCGCCCCAGCAGGCGCAGCGGGCGGGCGGTGCGGTGGATCAATTCATGCGCCACGGGGTGCGAAACCTGGCCAAAGAACAGCCCGGTGGCAAAGCCGGTGAGGAAGCGTTCCATCGCGCCATGGCCCGAAGGCCCCGCGATCGCCCATAGCGCGGCGGCGTAAAGTGCGAAATGTGCCAGACCCAGACCCGTCAGCAACGCCGCCGCGGCCGGAAACTCGGCCTCGGGGTCTGCATTTTCGGCCTCGACCGCGATCAGCCGGTCCATCAGGAAGGTCAGCACGGTCAGATACCCCAGCGCCGCCCAGGCCCACGCACCGCCAAACGCCGCCGCCATCCCGATCAGGACGACGGGCAGGCAGGTGGCGATGGTAAAGAGACGCAGCGTCGGCATGAATTCCCTTGGCCTGAGTTCCAACCCGTTCCTTAACATGGGCGCAGTTGCGATTCGCACAAATTTCCGGGGCGAAAGTGACGCAGTAGCGGGAAAATCCGGGACCGGTTGGGCGGAAAGGGGGCGTTCGGATGGCAGAATCGACCGACCTGAAGGCATGACGGGGCTGCCGGTGGCCGCGGGTTTGACCGGTGCGGTTCTGGCCATCGTCTATGGCGCCGCGCTGGTCGCGCAGGCGCCGGGACGGTTGCGGTCCGTCGTGAAGACCGGCGCAGTGGTCGCGCTGGGCGTGGCGGCGCTGGCCTGCGGCGCGCCGTGGCTGCTGGTGGCGGCGCTGGGCGCGTCCGCGACAGGTGACTGGATGCTGTCGCGCCCCGGCGAGGGCGCGTTTCTGACCGGCGTCGGTGCCTTTGCAGCCGCTCATCTGGCCTATATCGCCTTGTTTCTGTCTGTGCCAGATGCAGGGGGTGTGGAACTCGGCCTGGGCGGCGTCTTTGCGGGCGCGGCTCTGACGGGTCTCGGCCTTGGCATGGCCGCGGTGCTGTGGCCGCGCGTCGGTCCATTGCGCGGCCCTGTGATGGCGTATGTGGCGATCATCCTCGTGATGGGATGGGCTGCGCTGATGGTGCCGGGGTCGGGCGCGTTGCGGCTGGTGCTGCCGGCGGCGCTGCTTTTCGTGGCGTCGGACACGGTGCTGGCGCTCGAGCGGTTCGTCATCGGTGACACGCACCGGGCGGCGCCGGTCTTGGCGCGCATTGTCTGGGTCAGCTACTGGAATGCGCAGGCGCTCTTTGCGCTGGCCTTCTGTCTTCAGTCGTTGCGGTAAATCCGGCAGATACAGCCCGCCGCCCGGAACTTTTCGCAGTCGTCGCGCGCGGCGTCTCGGGTCTCGCGTCCGAGCCGGGCCATGAAATATCCCCCCTTGGGACTGGCACGGCTTTTCTGGAACAGCAGGTCGGGTTCTTCCTTGCCGATCAGGCCGGCGCAGGCGCGTGTCTGGGAACGAAACTTGGCCAGCGATGCCTCCTTGGTGATGCCGAACGCCATCTGGATGCCCCAGGGCTGGACCTTGGGCACGTACGACTTGAGCGCGGTCATGCGGCGGTTGCGGGCCAGTTCGAAGCAGGCCTTGTCGAAGGGCAGGTCATGCGACAGGCGCAGGTCGGGCGCGGGCACGGGCTTTTCCGTCCAGTTCTGATAGGGCACGCCGGTGATGATGCGCACGTAATCGACTGTTTCCCGGGCCAGCCCGCCAGTGCCCGCAATCAACCCCTCGGCCCGTCTTTCACCGCCGTTATAGCCGATCGCGGCAAGGCCAAGGTTGCCGTAGCGGCGCGCCATCTCCGCCAGGTAGTGCGCGGAGTGATCCAGCGCCTCGGCGGGGTTGTAGGGATCGCCGAGGCCGCGCAACCTGGCGGTCGAGGGGATGAACTGGGCGATCCCGCGGGCGTTGGCGGGGCTGAGCGCGTTGGGGTCGAACCGGCTTTCCTGCCAGATCAGGCGGGCGAAGAAATGCGGGTCGAGCCCGTGCCGCGTGGCGAAGGTTTCAATGGCGTTGCAGGTATCGTAGACGAAATGCGCCTTGCGGATGCACTGGGGCGGCCCCCACTTGTCGCTCGAACAGATCGTGTCTGGCGGCGTCGCCAGCGCGGGGCCGGAAAGCTGCAGCAGGACAAGAAGGAAAAGGCGCACAAGCATGTCGGCATGGTTGCCTGCGTGCCGCGTTTGTCAATGGTGGGTTTTCATCGGGTGCGGGGCGGTTTAACTGGAGAGGTCAGAAAGCAAGGGTGTCTCAATGGCGTTTTTCCGCAAGCTGAAGGACCGGTTGTTCAAGTCTTCCTCCAAGCTGGAGGAAGGGCTGGACGCAATTGTCGAGGACGGGGGCGAGGCCGAGGAGCTGACCGAGGCGGCGGAACCGGACCCAAAGCCAGAGCCTGAACCTCAGCCGACGCCCGCGCCGGAAACTGAGCCTGAACCTGAACCTCAGCCGACGCCAGAACCCGAGCCGGAACCGACCCCCGAGCCGGAACCTGAGCCGGAACCGACGCCGGAGCCGGAGCCAGAACCTCAGCCGAGGCCTGAACCAGAACCAAAGCCCGAGCCTGAACCAAAGCCCGAGCCACGGCCCGAGCCGCGTCCCACGCCACCGCCGGAGCCGCGCCCCGACCCGTCGCCGCCGGAAGTTCCCGCGCCGCCGAGCGAGGTGCCGCCAGCCGCGCCGCAGGAGGTGCCGCAGACCCCGCCGCTTGAGGACCCCGTGCGCCGGCCCGATCCACAACCTGCGCCAACGCCGATCGAGATCCCCCCCGACATCCCAAAAAGCGAGGCCGCGCCCGCGGCGCGCGCCGGTATTCTGGGGCGGCTGCTGGGCCGCGGCGAGGCCAATACGGTCGTGCGCCGGGTGCTGGACGACGACATGCTGGAACAGCTCGAAGAGCTGCTGATCACCGCCGACATGGGCGTGGACACGGCCCTGCGCGTCACCGCGAACATGGCCGAGGGGCGCATGGGGCGCAAACTGTCCAGCCAGGAGATCAAGGAACTTCTGGCGCGCGAGATCACGCGGATCATGGAGCCGGTGGCCAAGCCCATGCCGCTATACCCCAAGCGCCCGCAGGTGGTGCTGGTGGTGGGGGTCAACGGCTCCGGCAAGACCACGACCATCGGCAAGCTGGCGAGCCAGTTCAAGGCGGCGGGCAAATCCGTCGTGATCGCCGCCGGCGACACGTTCCGCGCCGCCGCGGTCGAGCAGTTGCAGGTCTGGGGCGACCGCGCGGGCGTGCCGGTGCTAACCGCGCCCGAGGGCAGTGACCCCGCCAGCCTGGCCTTCGATGCGATGGACAAGGCTGAAAAGGACGGTGCGGACCTTCTGATGATCGACACGGCGGGGCGGCTTCAGAACCGCGCCGACCTGATGGAGGAACTGGCCAAGATCGTGCGGGTCATTCGCAAGAAGGACCCGGACGCGCCGCACAACACGCTGCTGGTGCTGGATGCCACCACGGGGCAGAACGCGCTGAGCCAGGTCAAGACGTTCCAGCAACTGGCCGATGTGTCCGGTCTGGTGATGACAAAACTGGACGGCACCGCGAAAGGCGGTGTTCTGGTGGCGCTGGCCGACAAGTTCGGCTTGCCGATCCATGCCATCGGCGTGGGCGAGCAGATCGACGACCTCGCCCCGTTCGACCCCGAGGATTTCGCCAACGCCCTGACGGGGCTGGAGGCCTAGGTTCCCCCATTCCGCCGGCAGTGACCGCAGGGTGGCCTACCCGGACCCGATCTTCTTTTCGAATCGGTGCAGCACGAACAGCACGACCACCACGATGGCCGCGGCCATGGCTGCAAGCGGTATCTGGCCCGCGCCGCAGCCCAGACCGACCCCGCCCGCGAGCCAGAGCGATGCCCCGGTGGTGACATTGCGCACCTTGTCGCCTGCGGTAAAGATCAGCCCGGCAGCCAGAAAGGCGACACCGGCGGTGACCGCCTCGATCATGCGGATCGGATCGTTGCGCTGTTCGCCGTCGCCGCCGAAATCCAGCGCGGCCAATTCCCGCCCGATGATCACGAAGAGACAGGCCGCGACCGACACCAGGATATGGGTGCGCAGTCCTGCCGGCTTCTCTCGCATTTCCCGCTCGAACCCGATGCAGGCTCCCAGAACGATGGCTGCGCTGAGCCGCGTAAAGGCCACCGAGGCCGGCACGACGGAAAACGTGCCCTGCACTTCACTCAGGATCTGGTCGAGGGTGGTGGTGAGGAATTCGGGCATAGGGTGGCAACCGTTCACGGCGCCGTGAGTTCCCGATTTCGCCGCCGGTCGTGCGAAATTTTTCGGGCGCGAGGTTGGAAGTGGACGCAGGCACCCGAATTGGCCAGCCCTTGCGGGTCGGACTCGCCGGAATGAAGCTCAAGGTGTCATCGGTCTCTGCCGATACCGAGGCTTGGGCGCGGAAGTGATGCCAAGACCTTTCCCTTTCCGTGCCGCTGGGGTACGGGATGGACGGGGCATAGCCGCCGGCACAGGAGCTTTACGTTTCAAAGCCGCGTTCGCCCGAGGAAACCGACCGGACCTTCGCGGATCCCGGCCTCTTTCTGGTCAACCCGGAGGGCGAGTCGTACATGGTGGATATCTCGAACGCGCTGGTCCTGCGGCCCGGGCCGGACACGCAGCCGTACCGCATCAAGTCCTTGCTGTACATCATTTATCCGATCCGTGGCACGCATGGCGCATGACCCGGAAATCGGCTGCTCCGGGGGCGTGACACCGGCGCATGAGTGATTGGATCCTGTCACTGGAAGGGACCGAGGCCGGTCACAGGGCCGCGCTTGCACTGGCGCTGCTGGCGGCGGTTCTGCATGCGGTTTTCGGTGCGCTGCAAAAGGGCCGCCACGATCCCTGGCTGACGCGGGGCGCGATAGACGGATCTTATGCCGTGATGGCGGCACCCTTCGCCCTGTTCGTCGTGCCCTGGCCCGAGCCGCATATGTGGGCGATCTTCGCGGCCGCGTGGCTGATTCACACGCTCTACAAGATATTGCAGGCGATGGCCTATACCCGCGGCGCCTACACCGTGGTCTACCCGGTGGTGCGCGGGACCGGGCCGTTGTTCACGGTGATCGGGGCTTATCTGCTGTTCGGTGAGGTGTTCAATGCCGTGCAATGGGCAGGGGTCGGCGTGCTGCTGATCGGTATCTACGGGCTGGCGATCTACAACCTGCGGACCATCAAGCTGGACCGCGAAACGATGCCCGCGGCCCTGGGGCTGGCGGTGGTGACCGGGCTTTTCGTGGCGCTGTACACCACTTTCGACGCCTACGGCATCCGGGCTACGGCGGACCCGTTCACGTTTCTGGCCTGGTTGTTTTTGTTCGATGGGCTGGTCTTTCCGGTCATCGCCTGCCGCCGGTGGCGCGCGATGGAAGATCCGCCGGAACTGGGCCCATTGATGCTGCGCGGGGTTGTGGGTGGCGTCATCGCGTTCTTTTCCTTCGGGTCGGTGATGATGGCGACAAGGCTGGACAAGGTGGGCGAAGCGGCGGTGCTGCGCGAGACCTCGACGGTGTTCGCCGCCCTGATCGGATGGCTGGTGCTGAAAGAAACGGTGGGGCCGCGCCGGATTGCCCTGATGGCATTGATTGCAGCCGGCGCGGTCATAGTTGAAGCTGGCGGATGAATCGAAAGGCTAAGCGATGGAAGATGGCAACACGAACGGCAAACTGAAGGCGGTGCTGGAATTCGGCCCGGTATTGGGGTTCTTCGTGGCCTATCTGATGCTGAAGGACCGCGTCTTCACCATCGGCGGAACCGAATACGAGGGCTTTATAGTCATTACGGCGGTGTTCATCCCCGTGCTTCTGGCCTCGACCGCGCTGATGTGGAAGCTGACCGGCCACCTGTCGAAGATGCAGATCCTGACGGCAGTTCTGGTGGTTGTCTTCGGCGGGCTGACCGTTTGGCTGAACGATCCGAAATTCTTCCAGATGAAGCCGACGATCATCTACCTGTTCTTCGGCACCGTGCTGGGGATCGGACTGCTGCGCGGGCGATCCTATCTGCAATACGTGATGGACGGGCTGATGCCGCTGAACGACCGCGGCTGGATGATCCTGACAAAACGGATCACGATCTTCTTCTTTGCCATGGCGGCGCTGAACGAACTGGTCTGGCGCACCCAGAGCGAGGAAACCTGGGTCTATTTCAAGACCTTCGGCCTGATGGCGGCGATGTTCGTTTTCTTCATGATGCAGGGCAAGCTGATGGCCGAGCACGGGACAGAGGACAGCAACAAGTCCTGACGGTGCAGTGTGAGAGTGGCTGGCGCCGTTGCCGGTCCGCCTAGTGGTGCAACGCGTTTCCGGTCATGCCGCCCGTGGACAGGCCCGCCCGATGGGCGCGGGTCAGGAACGGCACGCCCGGAAGTCCGGTTCTTGGCCACGGCAGGACGCGCGACCAGCGCGGGTCCGGCACACCGGGTAGTTGCGCGCGCAGCTGCGGCAGCGCGTGGCGCTCGGGGTCGCGCAGCAGGGCGCGGTAGAAATCGAAAAGCCCGTCGCGAAGGTAGGTCGACCAGTGGCAGTAGAATCGCGCGCGGCCGGGTGCGACGCGGAACCCCGCGTTCTGAAGCGAGAGCAGCGTATCGGGATGATCCAGTTGTACCGTCAGGGTGTTCGGCCGCTGTGGCAGGGCCTGGGCCAGGCTGCGGTCTCCGTGTTCGGGCGCGGAAATCAACCGTTCCAGCAGGAAATCGAAAAGGTCGTTCTCGCGCGTGGTCACGCTGATGAACTCGGCGGCGCGGCCGGCGTTGCTGTCGATGGCGGCGCGGGCGGCGGCGCCGAACTCGGCCCCGTTGAGCAGCAGGATGCGCCCGATCGCGCCGGCCCGGAGGTGCGGCAGCGCCCCGAGCGCCACGCGCGCGCCCATCGAATGGGCCACGATGTGCACCGGGCGGGCGGGCGCCGCCTGCCGGATCATCGCCACGAGGTCGGCTAGGCAGAGACCGGCGGTCTCGGCGGCACGGTAGGCGTTCCAGATCGTGCCGCGGGCCTGCCAGCCGAAACCGATTGCAAGCCCTTCTTCAGCGTCACCGGCGCCGAAGCCAAGTCCACGGGGCCAGCTCTTGGCCTTCCACGTTCGGGTCTCGGGCGTGAGGGACAGGATATGTCTGTGCGGGCAGGCCGAGGCATGGCCCGGAGCGTATTTGAAGCCGTGGGTCATGATGATCACCGGGCCCGGCCGGGCGAGTGCGCGCCGCAGGCTGGGCAGAAGCGGTCGGCCGGAACCGTGCAGACAAGGTCCAAGCGGCGTGGCGTCGATCTGCAGAAGCGGCATGTTCGACCCTCTCTACTACATCTTGTAGTCAGCCCTTACCCCGACCATATGAAAACTGCTTGAAGCTTGCGTTACAGCACCGTGACGGCGCGGCGCGGCCGCATGGCCGAGACACCGACGCAATACCGACGCAATAACGACGTGATACCGACCCTCCGCACTCAGCGGTTGACGCGCCCCGCGCCCCGGCGTAGAGAAATTGCGTGGCGATTTGTTACCGGATTGCGGGCCACGTTAAACATCTCCGCTAAAAGGTCAGGATGAAAGCTCCCTTTCGCTTGACCGGCTTGGGAGCTTTAATTTTTTGGGCAGGTGCCCGGAGGTCGATGATGAAAAACGAGTGGAACACGCGCACCAGACTGGTGCATGGCGGAACGCGGCGCAGCCAGTATGGCGAGGTCAGCGAGGCGATTTTCCTGACACAGGGCTTTGTCTACGAAAGCGCCGAGGCGGCCGAGGCACGGTTCGTTCAGGCGGGGGATGACGAGTTCATATATGCCCGCTACGGCAACCCGACCGTGGCGATGTTCGAGGATCGGATTGCCGCGCTCGAAGGGGCGGAGGCGGCCTTTGCGGCCGCCAGCGGCATGGCGGCGGTGAGCGGCGCGCTGATCTCGATGCTGAAGGCGGGCGATCACGTGGTGTCGGCGCGGGCGCTTTTCGGGTCCTGCCTTTACGTGCTGGAAGAGTTGCTGACCCGCTTCGGCGTGGAGGTGACGTTCGTCGATGGCACCGACCTTGACGCGTGGCGGGCGGCGGTGCGCGAGGATACCGCGGTGGTGTTCTTCGAGACCATCGCCAACCCGACGCTGGATGTGGTCGACGTGGCCGCCGTGGCGGAAATTGCCCATGCGAAGGGGGCTAGGGTGGTGGCCGACAACGTCTTTGCCACGCCGGTCTTTTCCAGGGCATTGGAACAGGGCGCCGACGTGGTGGTCTATTCCGCGACCAAGCATATTGACGGGCAGGGCAGGGCGCTGGGCGGCGTGATCCTTGGCTCCGAGGAGTACATCCGGAAGACGGTAGAACCCTATATGAAGCATACCGGCGGCTCGATGTCGCCCTTCACCGCCTGGGTCATGCTGAAAGGGCTTGAGACGATCGATCTGCGGGTCCGCGCACAGGCGGCGGGCGCGCTGGCCATTGCCGAGTCTCTGCAGGCGCATAAAGGCCTTGACCGGGTAATCTATCCGAGTCATCCCAGCCACCCGCAGCATGAGTTGGTCACCCGCCAGATGGGCAAGGGCGGCACTGTCATTTCGCTGGATATCAAGGGCGGGCAGGCGGCGGCGTTCCGGTTCTTGAACGCGCTGCAGATCGTGCTGATCTCGAACAACCTCGGTGATGCGAAGTCGATTGCCACCCATCCTGCGACGACGACCCATCAACGGCTGTCGGATGCGCAGAAGGATGCGCTGGGGATCACGCCGGGACTGATCCGGCTGAGCGTCGGCATCGAGGACCCCGAAGATCTGGTCGCAGACGTGCTTCAGGCGCTGGAGGCGGCGGGGCAGGGGTGATCCGGCGGCGGATTTCCCGCGTACTGCCTAACGACATGGTAATTCAGCCGATTTAGCCTTATGTATGGCGGTGTCGGAAAAGAGCGAGGACCCGGCCATGAACGTGCTTCCCCCGGACATGAAGAAGGTGAAGGACCGCACAGAGGCGCGGGCCGCGCTGGATCTGCTGCGGGCGTGGGCGGAATCCGCCACCCCCGAGGAGATCGCGGACCTCGATCCGGCGATCGCGCGGCTTCTTCCGCAGAGCGAGCTGTCCAACTATCCGGCCCTGCGCCGCGACTATCCCGAGGATTTTGTGCCGAATGCCGTCTACAAGGCGACGATGCCGGACCTGCAGAATGGTCCGTCCTCGTTGATCAAGGGCGCGAGGCAAACGTTGCAACATGTCGGCATCTCGAATTTCCGGCTTCCGATCCGGTTTCACGCCCGCGGCGGCGCGGATTTGGTGCTGGAAACTTCGGTGACCGGCTCGGTCAGTCTGGAGGCCGAGAAAAAGGGCATCAACATGTCCCGGATCATGCGCAGCTTTTACAAACATGCCGAACGCACCTTCAGCTTCGAGGTGATCGAGGCCGCCTTGGATGACTATATCAGCGATCTCGAGAGCATCGACGCGCGAATTCAGATGCGGTTTTCCTTTCCGACCCGCATCAAATCGCTGCGGTCGGGACTGGAAGGGTACCAGTATTACGACATCGCGATGGAACTGGTTGAACATGATGGCGTTCGGCGCAAGTTCATGCATCTCGACTATGTCTATTCTTCGACGTGCCCCTGTTCGCTGGAATTGAGCGAACATGCGCGGCAGGCGCGCGGACAGCTGGCCACGCCGCATTCGCAACGCTCCGTCGCGCGGATCTCGGTCGAGGTCGTGGGCGAGGACTGTCTTTGGTTCGAGGATCTTATCGATCTGGCGCGGGCGGCGGTAGCGACGGAGACGCAGGTGATGGTCAAGCGCGAGGACGAGCAGGCCTTTGCCGAGTTGAACGCGGCCAACCCGATCTTCGTCGAGGATGCGGCGCGCCTGTTTTCCGAGCAATTGCTGAGTGACCCGCGGATCGGGGATTTCCGGGTGATAGCCAGCCACCAGGAAAGCCTGCACAGCCATGATGCGGTCAGCATCACGACCCAGGGCGAGACCTTCTCGTCCGAGAGCCTGGACCCGAAACTGTTCACGACCCTGTTCCACGTCGGCTGAGGCACGCGGCGCGGAATCGCTGAATAAGTGGGCAGTTTGCCGCCGGACCCGGCCAAGTTGAAGCTGCGATGCAGCATTGTCATTTCTGCAATTGCAATGATGCTGTATCATTGCCGTGTTTGTGTCCCAGACGGGCAGCAACAACGAGGATTCAGAGATGGACATCTATTCAATGCCGTTCCGGATATCGCTGGCGGGCATTCAGGTCGGCGGTCTCATGTTGGAAAAACAATTGCGGATCATGCAGGTTCTGGGGCGGGCCACGTTTGAGCGGCAGCTTCAGTTCGCGGAATTGGCCTTTGGCATGTCTAGGTCCGGGGCGGGCACCGCGAGCGCGCTGGTAGAACCCGGCACGACACCTGCGGCCGGGGTGAAACCGGCCGGGAAGCCCATTGCGAAACCTGTGGCAAGGAAAGTGAAAAAAAAGGCCGCGGCCGAGCCGGTGGTCAGGACGGCAAAGAAAACCGCACCGAAAGCGCCGGCGAAAGTCGCCACCGCAAACGACAGCAAGCCCGGAGCGGCGCCGAGTAACGTGACCGCATTTCCCAAGTTGGACGCCAGCGTGCCGGCCACCGACGCGGCGCCCAAGCGTCCGCGCCAGCCCTCCGCACCGCCGGCCATGCCCGAGCGGCCCGTCTCGGCCGACAAGGCCGCGGATTCTTGAGGCGAGGACTGGCGCAATAACAAAGACGAGGGACGGGAAACGCGCGGCCACCGTTGAAGCGGTGCGCCGCGCTTTCCTATTTGCTTGGTGTCGTGTTGACGGGATGGACGCTTGGACGCCCTAGCCTTGCACATGGTGCAAGGCGGGATTTCAATGTTGGACGTGGTGAAGCGTGGTCTGCTGGTATACCTGTTGAGCAGGGAGGAAACTGTAAGATCAACACATGAGGTTTCCAAGATGACCAGCAGCACAACCAACATTTCCCATGACATTGGCGTCAGCCGCCTGTTCCGCGCGATCGCCGCGCAGATGACAAAGCTCACGTACGTGATGACGCGCCGGACGCAGATCGAATGGGCCGCCTGACGGCATCAAGACGTCCGGCCCCAATGCCGGACCGGCGCGGTAGCGCGCCATGACATGCAGTGCCTGCTTCAGGCCTGCGGACGAAACCGCCTCCGGGACGCCGGCGTAATGCACGGATCCATGGGGGCGGCTTTGATCGGAACCGCGCCATAGCCGTATAGACCCACGGCGATCCAGCGCTGCGGCACTGAACCGAAGCTGTCTTTGGGAGTTCCGCACCCCATATTCCAGTTGAAATTTCCCGAAGGTAGTCAAAGACTTATGGCGTTTTTGCCTGGTCGGCGGCTGCCTTTCGGCCATTGTGAAACGGCCGGGGTTGCATTCAGTGCAGGCCGGGGTTTCGGATAAGGCAGTGGTGCTGACCGATTTCATGTCCTAACTTGTGGTCAGGGAGGAAACCGAAGCAAAGCAGATTTGAGGTTTCCAAGATGGCAACTAGCACCACGAATATCATCCACGGCGGTTTCTTTTCCCGCCTGTTCAGCAACATCGCCGAGCGTTTCGAACAACACGCCCGCATCATGTCGCGCCGCGGCTTGATCGAAGAGCTTGCCTCGAAAAGCGACGAGGAACTGGCCCAGATGGGCATCAAGCGTGAAGACATCGTGCGCCACGTCTTCCAGGACCTGTTCTACGCCTGAGACAGATACGCTGCTCCGCGATTGCGCCCGGCCGGGCCGGGCCACGCGGAGCGCGCTTGACACGGGCGGATACCGGAGCCAAGGCTTCGCTTCATGGTGGACTTTCGCCCGGTAGGATATGTGATTGGCCTGACGGTCATGGCGCTGGGGCTTGCGATGGTCCTGCCGATGATGGTCGACATCGCCGAAGGCCGTGAACACTGGAAGATCTTCGCGGAAAGCGCGATCCTCACGGTGCTTGTCGGTGGCCTTGTGGCCTTGTCGTGCAAGAACGGCGTGCGCGAAGGCCTGACCATACAACAGACATTCCTTCTGACGACTGGCGTCTGGGTCATCCTGCCCATCTTCGGCGCGATTCCCTTCATATTCGGCGCCACGAACTCATCCTTGGTGGACGCGTTCTTCGAAGCTATGTCGGGGCTGACAACCACAGGCTCCACCGTTCTGACCGGCCTTGACGACCTGCCCAAGGGCCTGAACCTCTGGCGCGGCATCCTGCAGTGGCTGGGCGGCATCGGGATCATCGTGGTCGCCATGGTATTCCTGCCCGAGCTGCGGGTCGGCGGGATGCAGATCTTCCGCTCCGAAGCCTTCGACACGATGGGAAAGATCCTGCCGCGCGCGACCGAGATCGCGTCGCGAATCTCGGTGATCTATCTCGGGCTCACGCTGGCCTGCATCGCATGTTACATGATGACCGGCATGAACACGTTCGACGCCACGATGCATGCGCTGACGACCGTGTCGACGGGGGGGTTTTCGTCTTACGACGCCTCCTTTGGCACGTTCCAGGGACCGGCGGAATGGGTTGCCACGGTTTTCATGGTGCTGGCCGCGCTGCCCTTCGTGCGGTACGTGCAACTGCTGGGCGGCAGCAACGCCATTCTCAAGGACAGCCAGGTCAAGGGGTTCCTTGTGACCGTGGCGGTGCTGTCCGTCGGCACAGCGGGCGTTCTGCTGACGATCTTTCCGCACCATCCCGAGCAGGCGCTGCGCGAAGCCGCGTTCAACATCACATCGATCATCAGCGGAACGGGCTATTCCAGCGTGGACTACATGGGCTGGGGGCCGTTCCTGATCGCCGTCTTCTTCTTTGTCGGACTGATCGGAGGCTGCGCCGGGTCGACCAGCTGTTCGATCAAGATTTTCCGCTATCAATTGCTGTTCGCGTCCGTGCGCGCGCAGCTTCAGCGCATCTATTCGCCACATGGCGTGTTCCTGCCGCGCTATGACGGACGCCCGATTTCCGAAGACGTGCTGAGTTCGGTGATGTCATTCTTCGTCTTTTTCGTGGTTACGATGGGGCTCGTCTCGGTCGCGCTGGGGATGACCGGTCTTGATTTCACCACCTCCGTTTCAGGGGCGGCGACAGCGGTTGCCAATATCGGTCCCGGTCTCGGCGATATCATCGGTCCCGCCGGGACTTTCCAGCCGCTTAATGATACGGCCAAGTGGATCCTGATCGCGGCAATGCTGATCGGACGGCTGGAGCTGTTGGCCGTATATGCCATTTTCACACTGTCATTCTGGAGAGCCTGATGACCCAACGACCGCTTGGCGCGCAAATCTCGCACATGTTGAAGGCCCGTGGGGTCGACGTGATCTTCGGCATTCCCGGCGTGCACAACATCGAGATGTATCGCGGGATCGAGGAGGCGGGGATCCGGCATATCCTGGCGCGGCACGAGCAGGGGGCGGGCTTCATGGCCGATGGCTATGCCCGCGCGTCGGGCAGGCCCGGGGTGGCCTATGTGATCACCGGGCCCGGCCTGACGAATATCATGACGGCGATGGGGCAGGCTTATTCTGACAGCGTGCCGATGCTGGTGATCTCGTCCTGCCTGGACGAGACGGCGTCGCGGCGCGGGCAGCTGCACCAGATGATAGACCAGGAAGGCGCCGCGCGCTGCATTTGCGACTGGAGCTTCGAGGCGACGTCGGCAGAGGCCGCGTATCAGCTGATCGACCGCGCATTCCTCGAATTCCACGCAAAGCGCCACCGGCCAAAGCATATCCAGGTGCCCATCGCGCTTGGTGGCGCGCCGGCAGACCCGGCGCCCGAACCGCGCCGGATGCCGGACGGACCTCCGTTTCACCGGCCGGGCGTTCCGTCAAAGGTAGTCGCGGAGATCGCCAGCGAACTAACGCAGGCGGAGCGTCCGATGATCATATTCGGCGGTGGGGTCGCCTCGGCCTGCGCGCATCATGCCGCGCGCGACGTCGCGCAAAAGGCGCGTGCCGCAGTCTTCACGACCTATGCCGGCCGGGGCGTGATCGACGCGGAATACGACCTGGATTTCGGGGCGTATCTGGGACGGCCCGACAGCGTTCAGGTCATCGGCGCGGCGGACGCGGTTCTGGTCGTCGGATCGGAACTGTCGGAGATCGACCTGTGGCGGGACGATCTGGGCAGCAGCACACGCATTGCCCGCGTCGATATCGACCCGGTCGAGATGGAAGATACACCGGCCCATACCGTCGGAGTCGGGGACGCGCTGACGTTCCTTGAAGCGCTGGCCGACGCGATCCCGCAGCGCAAGAGCCCGACCTGGCGTCCGCGTGAAGTGCAGGCCTGGAAGGATCGCTGGCGGGCCGAAACGGATGCCGAGCGGCCTGGGATCGTGCCGGTGGCCGATGCGCTGCGCGCGGCGTGCCCGGAGGACACGATGATCTATTCGGACATGACGCAATTCGCTTATGTCGCCAAGGAAGTCTGGCCGATGTCGCGCCCCGGTCACTGGCACCACCCGTTCGGCTATGGCACGCTGGGCTATGGAATGCCCGCCGCGATCGGCGGGGCGATCGCCCGGAACGGTCAGCCGACGCTGGCAATCTGCGGCGACTCCGGTTTCCAGTACACGATGCAGGAATTGGGAACGGCGGTCGAGCATGGTCTGCCGTTGCCGATCATCCTGTGGGACAATGGCAAGCTGAAAGAGATCGAGGAGGCAATGATCCGGTCCCAGATTGCGCCCAACGCGGTGATTGCGCGCAATCCCGATTTCTGTGCCCTGGCGCGTGCCTACGGCGCCCGTGCCGCGCAGCCGGACAGCCTTGACGCGCTGGGGCATGCGGTACGCGAGGCCTTTGGCGCGGACCGACCGACGCTGATCCATGTGCGCGCAGGGATCGGCGACTGAGGCCGGGATTTCGAGTATTTTGGGAACAGTGAAAGCCAAGGGGCTGAATTCATCGTTCCTCAAATACTCAAGAATCTGCTTGTTCCAGGTGCGGACCCGCGTGTGCTGATCCGGTCCGTACCGGTTTACAGTTTCAGCGCGCCCGTCATTCCCAGCAGCTGACCAGAACGGTCATGCCCGACGCCCGTTCCGACAGGCTTTCGGGGGGCATCTGGCCGTCGCCGTTGGTGGCGGACGGCGTTACGCCCGCCTGCTCCAGGACACGGCGGATGGTCTGCGCGTTGGCGGCAAAGCTGACGCCCTCGGGCAACTGGCGCGCGCCATCGCGGCTAGGCAGGAGCATGCCGACCACGGCGCCGCCTGCATCCACCACCGGACCGCCGGCATCCCCGTCCAGCGCGTTGAGCGCAAGGCGCTTCATTTCGCGTTCGCCGTTCAGGCCCTGGACATCGGCCAGTTGACCAAAGGTGACAGAGGGCGCGCCGAGGACGCCGCCATAGGAATATCCCGCCACGGCCACGTCGGATTGCAGGCGCGGCACGTTCTGCTGGAATGCCGCCACGGTGAGTGGCGCCAGCGGGGTCCGCGGGCGCAGAACCGCGATGCCGGTCTCGTCGTTGACAGTCTGGACTTCGGCTTCGATGGTTTCGTCCAGGGTAATGCGGCCGCAGGAGGCGACGACCTCGTCCGTGGTCACCACGGTGCCGGAGCGGTCGACGTAAAAGCCCGAGCGCGACATTTTCGGCTTGCGGATCTCGAGCCCCGAGACGAGGTCGATGCTTTGCACCTCGTTCGCGCCGGCGGCGGGATCAAGCACTGTGTCGAGGCGCGAGAAGCTTTCCTGCATCTCGCCCAGCATCCGGGTGCGACGTTCCTCGTCGCCGGCGGGCCAGACCAGCGTGAACCCCTTTATCTGTCCGTCGCGCAGCCACGCCTGGGTGTGGGAAATCGTGTAGGCATTCTCGCCGATCAGCGTGAACGCGTCGCCGTCAAGATTGCGGGGGCCGTCCTGCGGCACGATCTCGAGCGTCTGCATGATGTCGTAAAGACCGCCCAGCGTGGCACGGTCGCCGGGCTGGCTGATCAGCAGGACCTTGGCATCGATATCGCCGGTGGCGTCGTAATGGGCGAAGGGAGGCTCGTATTTGGCGAACTTCACGACGCCGGTCGGAATTTTCATCGCGATGCCGGCGCCCGTGTCGCGCAAGACGCGCAGGTCCAGCCCTTCGAGCACGGCGTTGTACTGGCGGAAGAGTTCGGCGCGCTGGCGCGTGGTCAGCACGCCCGTGGCCTCGAAATTGTTGGCTTCCTGCCAGCGGGCCATCGATCCGCGCGTGCCGCGCCCGAATGCCGCGTCGATGGCGCCGCCGTAGAACCCGGCCCATTTCAGCGCCTCCTGCAGAGCCGCACGCTCTTCGCGCGTCAAAAGCGCTTCGCCGGCGCGGGCCTCTCGGACGGATTCGTCCGCCGGTTCGGGATCGGGGCGGGGCAGCGGATCGGCCGTCTGGGACGGGACGGTATCGCCTTCGGTCTCGGTATCGCGCTCGGCCACGGTATCACTAGGGGTGCTGTCGGTGATTTCCTGCGTCGGCCGGTTCAGGACATTGGCGCCGACAGGCCAGAACTGGCGGCCGAATTCCTCGGCTTCGGCAATATAGCTGTCGCGCGGGATCAGCCGCGCCGAGCGCAGGTTGCGCAGGATCGTGTTCGCGTCCTCGTCGGAATAGGGGCCAAGGGCGATGCCGTACCAGCCGCCGCCCAGGGCAAACCCGTTCACGTCCTGCATCCGACCGGCATAGCGGCGCAGGCTGGCCTCGGCCCTGGCAAGGCTGGGTTGTGCCTCGATCTGGATGAAGACCTGCGCCTTGGCTGTGACCGGCGCGGTCATGGCAACGGCAAGGAATACGAGGGTAAGAAAGATGCGCGACATGTACGTCCCTTGAGGAATCCAGTGGTGTTTCTGCTCTTCCCCGCTTTTAGCAAATCTGTGAGCACGCGCACCCAAAATATGGCCGCGTTGGGCAATTGACCCTTGCGGACGCGCGGCTTAGGGAAGGGCTTGGCATCACATGCGCGACCCAGAGGCACTTCGATGAGCAACACGACCGGTACTCCGAGATCCTTTCAGGAGATCATCCTGCGTCTTCAGGCCTATTGGGCGGGCAAAGGCTGTGCCGTGATGCAGCCCTATGACATGGAGGTCGGCGCCGGCACTTTCCACCCGGCCACGACGCTGCGGTCCCTGGGGTCGCGGGCATGGTCGGCGGCCTATGTCCAGCCGTCCCGGCGGCCTACGGACGGGAGGTACGGCGAAAGCCCCAACCGACTGCAACATTATTACCAGTATCAGGTCCTGATCAAACCCAGCCCGCCGGATCTGCAGGCGCTGTACCTCGGCAGCCTCGAGGCAATCGGCATCGACATGGACCTGCACGACATCCGCTTTGTCGAAGATGACTGGGAAAGCCCGACACTGGGCGCTTGGGGTCTTGGTTGGGAAGTCTGGTGCGACGGCATGGAGGTCAGCCAGTTCACCTATTTCCAGCAGGTGGGCGGCCATGACTGCAATCCGGTCTCGGGCGAACTGACCTACGGTCTGGAACGTCTGGCGATGTATGTGCTGGGTGTCGATCACGTGATGGACATGCCGTTCAATTCCCCGGACGCGCCCATCGCCCTGAGCTATGGTGACGTGTTTCTGGAGGCCGAAGCGCAGTTTGCGCGATGGAATTTCGATGTGGCGGACACCGATGTGCTGTTGCGCCATTTCGAGGAAGCAGAGGCCGAGTGCGCCCGCATCCTCAAACAGCCCGAAACCGACCCCAAGACGGGTCGGCGGATCGTCATGGCGCTGCCGGCTTATGACCAGTGCATCAAGGCCAGCCACATCTTCAACCTGCTGGATGCGCGCGGCGTGATCAGCGTGACCGAGAGGCAGGCCTATATCGGACGGGTGCGGGCATTGGCCAAGAAATGCGCGGATGCCTATGTCCTGACGGCCGACGCGGGATACGCGGCATGAGGTTGCGGCCGGGAGCGGGCTGATGGGCAAGGTAATCGGCATCGGGATCGTCATGATTGCACTTCTGGCCGGTGCGGCCATGTATTACCTTCAGGTCTATCATTACTACGAGCCGGTGGCGGCGACGGGCACCGACGACGTTCAACTGGTGAACCTTGCAACGGGCGAGCCCGAGCCGGTGCTTTACGAAGATTTCGAGGCGATCGACGCGGCCAGCAGCCCGATCCGGTACCGGGCCTGTTTCACCACGGACATGAGCCAGGCCATGCTGACGGAAAGCTACGAAATGTACGAGGGCGCAGAGCCCTTGACGGCCCCCGGCTGGTTCGACTGTTTCGACGCCGAGGCGATCGGGGCGGAACTGGATGAAGGTACCGCGCTGGCCTTTCTGGGACAGAAGAACATTCATTACGGCATCGACCGGGTGGTGGTCATTACCGGCGACGGGCGCGGCTATGCCTGGCACGAACTGAACGATTGCGGTGACAAGGCCTATGACGGCACGGTCGTGGGCGAGGAATGCCCGCCGCGTGAAGATAATCCAGAAGATTAAGGAACTTTAGACCGGCTTCGCACGCTGTCCTTTCAATGCCCACACGCAGCGGAGGACGCGTCATGGCCGATCAGAGAGCACCCGACTGGGTCATTCCGATGATGCGGGCGGGGTATTCCGCAAGAGGGCTGGTTTACCTTATCCTCGGCGGGCTGACGATGTCCGCCGCCCTGTGGGGTGGCGACGCCGAAGGGACCAAGGGCGCGTTGCAGACGTTGCGCGATGCGCCGTTCGGGCAAATCCTGCTGTGGCTCGTGGCGCTGGGGTTCGTGTGCTACGGCATCTGGCGTTTCATCGCGGCCTATTTCGACCTTGAAAATCGCGGCGACGAGGAAAAGGGCCTGTTTCAGCGGCTTGCGCTGGTGGTGACCGGGCTGATCCACGTGGGGCTCGGGTTCGCGATGGCGTCAGTGGCGCTGGGGGTCGGCGGCAGTTCCGGCGGTGGCGGCGCGTCCGACTGGACGGCGAAGGTCCTGCAAATGCCCGGCGGCAAATGGATCGTGGGCGCTGCGGCCCTCGGCATTTTGGGCGCGGGCGTCCACTACGTGATCAAGGGCTGGAAGAAGAAGTACAAGCGGTACATCCAGAACAACGAGACAACGCAGAAGCTGGAGCCGCTCTTGCGCTGGGGATTCGTGAGCTATGGCATCGTCCTGGCCATCGTGGGCATTTTCCTTGGCGTTGCGGCGATGAATTCCGATCCGTCCTCGGCCATGGGGATCGGCGGCGCGCTGGACTACATCCGCGGCATGACCGGCGGGCGGGTCCTGCTGGGCGTGATCGCGTTGGGCATTATCGGCTTTGGCATCGAGAACTTTGTCGAGGCGCGCTATCGCATCGTGCCGGGCGTGGGCCACAGCAGCGACATTCAAAGCATGGCGCAGGCCGCCAAGGCGAAGGCCAAGTCCACGGCACGGACCGCTGCTGCCAGCTAATTGCCGTCAATCGGCTTGCCGCGCCGCGGCAGGCCCGTTAAGCACCGGGACGTTGACCCAAGACGTTCCGGTGACATCATGCCCGACCTTCTGATCGAACTCTTCTCCGAGGAAATCCCGGCCCGGATGCAGGCGCGGGCCTGCGAGGACCTGAAAAAGCGGATGACCGACGGGCTGGTCGAGGCGGGCCTGACCTATGCGGGGGCCGCGGCCTTTGCCACGCCCCGTCGCCTGACGCTGGCGCTGGAAGGGCTGTTGTCCGAGAGCCCGACCATGCGCGAAGAGCGCAAGGGGCCGCGCGTCGATGCGCCCGAGAAGGCGATCGAGGGCTTCCTGCGCGGTGCCGGCTTGACGCGCGACGCGCTTGAAGTGCGCGATGAAAAAAAGGGCCAGGTGTATTTCGCGACCATCACCAGGCCGGGCCGCCCGGCGGCCGAGATCGTCGCCGAGGTGCTGGACGACACGATCCGCAACTTCCCGTGGCCCAAGTCGATGCGCTGGGGCGCGGGCAGCCTGCGCTGGGTGCGGCCCTTGCATTCCATCCTGTGCATCCTGACCGACGACGCGGGCGAGGCGCAGGTCGTGCCGCTGGACGTGGACGGCATCAAGGCGGGCGACAGCACCGAAGGGCACAGGTTCATGGCGTCGGGGCGGTTTTCCGTCACGTCCTTCGAGGATTACGCGGCGAAGCTGAAGCGCGCCAAGGTGGTGCTGAACCCAGAGGAACGCGCCGGTCATATCTGGCAGGAGGCCACGAACCTGGCCTTTTCCCGTGGCCTCGAGGTGGTCGAGGACAAGGGACTGTTGCAGGAGGTCGCGGGGCTGGTGGAATGGCCCGTGCCGCTGATGGGCGGGATCGGGGCCGAGTTCCTGGACCTGCCGCCTGAGGTGCTGCAATCGTCGATGAAGGAGCACCAGAAGTTCTTTTCGGTGCGCAACCCCAAGACAGGCCGGATTGAGCAGTTCGTGACCGTGGCCAACCGCGAGACCGCCGACGAAGGCGCCACGATCCTGGCGGGCAACCAGAAGGTGCTGGCCGCGCGTCTGGCGGATGCCAAGTTCTTCTGGGAGAACGATCTTCGCATCGCGAAAGAGGGCATGGGGCCGTGGTTGGACAGCCTGAAGAACGTGACCTTCCACAACAAGCTGGGCAGCCAGGCGGAGCGGATCGCGCGGATTGCCGCGCTGGCGCGGGAGATCGCGCCGGTGGTGGGGGCCGACCCCGACCTGGCGGAGCAGGCGGCGCAGGTGGCGAAGGCCGATCTGAGTTCGGAAATGGTCTACGAGTTCCCCGAATTGCAGGGGATCATGGGGCGGTATTACGCCGCTGAGGCTGGCCTGCCCGAGGATGTGGCGGCGGCCTGCGAGGAGCATTACGCGCCGCTCGGGCCTTCTGATGCGGTGCCGACACGTCTCGTCTCGGTCACCGTGGCGCTGGCGGACAAGCTGGATACGTTGACCGGGTTCTGGGCGATTGACGAGAAACCGACCGGGTCCAAGGACCCCTATGCGCTGCGCCGCGCGGCGTTGGGAGTGATCCGCCTGGTGCTGGAAAACGGTCTGCGAATAAACATAACTCGACACGTTCAGCAGGCGATGGTCGCCACGCTGATTTCTTTTGGAAACAGTGATAATGCCTTTTTCCAAAGACTAGTGACGACTGCTTCTCCAGAGGAAGGAGAAACGCTTGAAACGCTCTGGAGAGAAAAACCTTACTCTTTGTTTCTTACAGAGGGTGTGCTCGACGAACTGGAGGAAGATCTTATCGAGGTTAAGCTGCAGGGCTTAGAGATCGAATTGTTTGATGACAATCAGATCAAAAACGAATCTGCTTCGACGGCGCTGGCAAAACTTAAAGAGCAAACGTACTTAGCTGACACTATGGCGGGTGCATACATCTTTCCAGTGCAAGAGCAGGAGAATTCTTTGGGCTATATGATGACCCTAGAAGGATACTTTCCAGTTTGGAAGCGAGGGGCTCAAATTATTTCGACCGACCTCCTTTCCTTCTTCCACGACCGCCTCAAAGTCTACCTCCGCGATCAGGGCATCCGCCATGACGTGATCGACGCCTGTATCGCGATGGAGGGCAATGACGACCTCGCGCTTCTGGTCAAGCGGGCACGGGCCTTGCAGGACGTGCTGCAGACCGAGGATGGCGAGAACCTGGTGCAGGGGTTCAAGCGGGCGAACAACATCCTGACGCAGGCCGAGGAGAAGGACGGGGTCGAATATTCCTTTGGCGCCGATCCGAAGTTTGCCGAGGACGCCACCGAAAAGGCGCTGTTCAACGCGTTGCAGTCGGCGGAGGCGAAGATCGCGACGGCGGAAAAGACCGAGGATTTCACCGGTGCCATGGCGGCGATGGCCGCGCTGCGCGGCCCGATCGACGCGTTTTTCGAAGCGGTCCAGATCAATTCGGACAACGCGATCCTGCGGCGCAACCGTCTGAACATGCTGCACAGCATTCGCCAGATCTGCCTTCAGGCCGCGGACCTGCGGCTGCTGGAAGGCTAGGGGTGCGCCTTATCCGGTGCGTTTCGAGACCCCTTGCCTAATAATTGTGCTTGCGTATTCTGCGAGCCTGAAAGGAATGCCGCAGTGCAGAAAGGCCCCGAACACATCACGCCGGTGACCCCGGACGCCCCCATCACCATCGCCACCCATGGCGGGCGGGCGAAGTGCCTGCAGCGGCTGGTGCGGCTGAACCTGCCTGTGCCGCGCACCGTCGCGCTGTCCTTTGCCGCGGTGCGCTGCGTCGCGGATGGCGAAGTTCCGGACATGGAATCGCTTCTGGACCCTTTCGGCGATCTGCCGGTGCTTTGCGTGCGTCCGTCGTCCGAAGATCCCGACTGGGGCGGGCCGGGGGCGGTTCTGAACATCGGGATGAACGACGCGCGCTATGTCGACCTCTCCGACCAGATCGGCAAGCCGGCGGCGGCAACGCTATACCTTCGGTTCGTGCAAGCC
>JBKAGF010000047.1:0-25030 GCA_046290265.1 Roseovarius sp.
TGATCGCACCCACGCCCGAGTGCAGCACGCGCACGCGCACCTCCTCGTTGCCGATCTTCTCCATCGCCTGGACGATCGCCTCGGCAGAGCCCTGAACGTCGGCCTTCACCAGGATCGGCAGTTCCTTGACGTTCTCGTTCTCCTTGGCCTGCGCCAGCAGCTGTTCCAGCGTGGTGCCAGCGCCCGCTGCGGCGCGTTTTTCCTTCGCCGCCTTCTCGCGGTACTCGGCGATCTCGCGCGCCTGGCCTTCGGACTGCACCACGTTCAGGACGTCACCCGCCTCGGGCGTGCCGTTGAGGCCCAGAACCTCGACCGGCACCGACGGCCCGGCTTCCTTGACACGCTCGCCGCGGTCGTTGATCAGCGCACGCACCTTGCCGTACTGCTCGCCCACCACGAAGATGTCGCCCTGTTTCAGCGTCCCGCGCTGAACCAGGACGGTCGCCACGGGGCCGCGGCCCACGTCCAGCTGCGCCTCGATCACGGCACCTTCGGCGGCCCGGTTCGGGTTCGCCTTCAGCTCCAGGATCTCGGCCTGCAGCGCGATGGCTTCCAGCAGCTCGTTCAGGCCATTGCCTGTCTGCGCCGACACTTCCACGTCCTGCACATCACCCGACATCGCCTCGACGATGACCTCGTGCTGCAACAGCTCGGTGCGCACCTTGTCCGGGTTCGCCTCGGGCTTGTCCATCTTGTTGATGGCCACGATCATCGGCACCTTGGCAGCCTTGGCGTGATTGATCGCCTCGATGGTCTGCGGCATCACCGAATCGTCGGCCGCCACCACCAGGACGACAATGTCCGTCACCTGGGCACCGCGCGCGCGCATGCTGGTAAAGGCCGCGTGACCCGGCGTGTCGAGGAAGCTCAGGACAGATCCGCTGTCGGTCGTGACCTGGTACGCGCCGATATGCTGGGTGATGCCCCCGGCCTCGCCGGCCACGACCTTGGCGTCGCGAATCGCATCCAGAAGCGACGTCTTGCCGTGGTCCACGTGGCCCATGATGGTGATCACCGGCGGACGCGGCTTCAGGTCCGCTTCCTTGTCCTCGACCGAATCGATCACGTCTTCCACGTCCGAGTCGCTGACCCGCACGATCCGGTGGCCGAATTCCTCGACGATCAGTTCGGCGGTATCCGCGTCGACCGACTGGTTCTGCGTGACCATCATGCCGTTGTTCATCAGCGCCTTGACCACGTCGCCGACGCGTTCGGCCATCCGGTTGGCCAGCTCGCTGACCACGATCGCCTCGGGCACCTGCACATCGCGCACGACCTTTTCACGCTCCTGCGTGCCGCCCATCGCCTTCTGGCGGGCACGCTCCTGCTTGCGCTTCATCGCGGCCATGGATTTCTGCCGGCCGCCTTCGCCACCCGACAGCGCCTGGTTCAGCGTCAGCTTGCCAGAGCGGCGACCACCATCGTCACGGGCCTTGCCACGGCCGCGGCCATCATCGCGGTTGTCACGCTCGGGCGCCTTGCTGCGCGGCGCCTGCTTGGGTGCGCGCGCCTGCGCGTCCTCGGCGGGCGGCGCCGCGGCGGCGGCAGCGGCCTGCTTGGCGGCATCCTCGGCTTCGCGTTTCTTGCGCTCTTCCTCGTCCGCCTTCGCCTTGGCGCGCTCTTCGGCCTCGCGCTGTTCGCGTTCCTTGGCCTCGGCCTCCTCGCGGCGGCGCATCTTCTCTTCTTCGCGCTCGCGCTCTTCGGCCTCACGCTGGGCGGTTTCTTCCGCCTCGCGCTCCTTGGCGGCGGCAAGCGCCTTCATCCGGCGTTCCATCTCCTCGTCGGAGATCCCCGCCGGACGCTTCGATCCCGCACCCGGAACGCCGCCCTTGGCGCCACCCGGCGCAGCGGCGGCCCCGGGTTTCGGTTTCACGATCCGCTTGCGCTTGGTCTCCACCACGACGTTCTTGGTGCGGCCATGGCTGAAGCTCTGCTTCACGTTCCCCGACCGAGGACCGCCACCACGTACACCCAAAGTTTTCTTTCCGTCGTTGTCGCTCATCTATCTCAACTTCCTTTCCGGCGGGGTCGGTCCCCGTCCGAGACGCGCAAGCCTTTCAGCCTTGCCGCCTCCTCTACAACACGTTCACACAAACCGCCAGCCGCGAGTGCCGCGTGAATGGAGGTTTCCCGGCCAAAGGCCTGGCCCAGCTCGTCGCCGGTCAGCCAGCCGATCCACGACCCTCCGTAGGGCGTGCTCCATTTCGTCTTGCCGCGCTCGGACCCGTCGCTGGCCTGGATCAGCACCTCGGCCTCGTCCTTGGCCAGCCAGTCCTTGACCTTCTCATAGCCCGACACGGCCTGCCCGCCCTTCCGGGCCAGGCTGATCAGTTCGATGACCCGGCGCGCCAGCATCGCCTCGACCTGGTCCACCAATCCGTCGGGGACCGTCACACGCTGCTTTGCACTGCGCGAAAACAGACCCTTCGCCACCGCCTTGTCCAGCGCCTCCCGCGAGGCGCCAACCCAGATGCCACGCCCGGGCAACTTTTCCAGGATGTCCGGCACCACCTGCCCTTCGGGACCGATGGCAAACCGGATCAGGCCATGCTTTGGACGCACCTCGCCCGTGGCAATGCACTTGCGCTCGGGACCATTCGTCCGGTCCTTGGGCTGACCACCGCGCCCCATATCAACGCCTACGAGGCCTGACGCATCAGGCCCCGGCCTCCTCTTTGGTGTCGTCTTCGTCTTCGGCCTCGTCCTCTGACTCGGCTTCCAGATCCGCCGGATCGACCCAGCCCAGCATGACACGCGCGGTCATCACCAGGTCCTGCGCCTCTTCCAGCGACACGTCGAAGGGCTCAAGCACGCCGTCATCCTTGACACGCTCGCCGTCCACGGTGGTCCAGCCGCCCGCCAGTTCCCAGTCGGCGCAGGTGGCGAAATCTTCCAGCGTCTTCACGCCATCCTCGGCAAGTGCCTGTACCATCTGGGGTGTCAGGCCCTCGAATTCAATAAGGCTGTCCTCGGCGCCCAGCGCGCGGGCCTTCTCCAGCGCCTCCTTGGCCTGTGCCTCCAGCACGTCACGGGCGCGCGCCTGCAACTCGTTGGCGGTATCCTCGTCCACGCCGTCGATCACCAGCAGCTCGTCGATCTCGACATAGGCGACCTCGTCGAGATTGGTAAAGCCTTCCGACACCAGAAGCTGGGCAAAGAACTCGTCCAGGTCCAGGTTGTCCATGAACAGCTTCGTGCGCTCCTCGAATTCCTTCTGACGGCGCTCGCTGTCCTCGGCCTCGGTCATGATGTCGATATCGAGGTTGGTCAGCTGGCTGGCCAGCCGCACGTTCTGACCGCGGCGACCGATGGCCAGCGACAGCTGGTCTTCCGGCACCACGACCTCGATGCGCTCGGCTTCCTCGTCCAGAACCACCTTGCTTACCTCGGCGGGCTGCAGCGCGTTCACCAGGAAGGTCGGCTGGTCCTCGTTCCACGGAATGATGTCGATCTTCTCACCCTGCAGCTCGTTCACCACGGCCTGCACGCGGCTGCCGCGCATACCCACGCAGGCGCCCACCGGGTCGATCGAATTGTCATAGGAAATCACGGCAATCTTGGCGCGGCTTCCCGGGTCACGGGCCACGGCCTTGATCTCGATGATGCCGTCATAGATCTCCGGCACTTCCATCTTGAAGAGCTCCGCCATGAACTCGGGCGCGGTCCGGCTGAGGAAGATCTGCGGCCCGCGGGCCTCGCGGCGCACGTCCTTGATGTAGCACCGGATGCGGTCGTTCGGGCGATAGCTTTCGCGCCCGATCTTCTCGTTCCGGCGCAGGATCGCTTCGCCCGCACCCACGTCGACGATGACGTTGCCGTACTCCTCGCGCTTGACCACGCCGTTGATGATCGTATGGGCACGATCCTTGAATTCCTCGTACTGGCGGTCACGCTCGGCCTCGCGCACCTTCTGCAGGATCACCTGCTTGGCGCTCTGGGCCGCGATCCGGCCCATGTCCACCGGCGGCACTTCCTCGACGAAGGTGTCGCCGATCTTGGGGTCTTCGAGGTATTGCTTGGCCTGTTCGACGGTGAACTCCGCCTGGTAGTTTTCCAGCTCTTCTTCCTCGACCACGGTGCGCACGCGGGTGAACGTCGCCTTGCCGGTCTTGCGGTCGATACTGACGCGGATGTCCATCTCGGGCCGTAACGGCTCTTGGCCGCCCGGGCGAGGCTCTCTTCCATCGCCTCGATCACAAGGCTCGGGTCGATCATCTTCTCGCGCGCCACCGCTTCGGCGGTCTGCAAAAGCTCAAGCTGGTTGGCAGAGGTAATGGCCATGTGTCTCTCCTCGGACGGGCCGGTGCCCGCATGTGTTTGCGCCGCGTCGCCCGAACGAAAAAACGGGCCGCGCGGCCCGTTGTTCTTAACCCGGTGGAGCGTCGGGTTTGGACCCCGATGCGCCGCTGATGAAGGGCATATACGCCTCCCTTCCCGAGTCTGCAAGGGCTTTCGACGCGCCCGGGGATTTACGCCCCGGGCGCATCCTCCCGCCCTTCGGGATCAGAGCAGGAAGTCACCTTCGTCCAGCGTGATGTCGCCGGTCAGGACCAGTTCGAAATCGGCCACCATGTCACCATCGGTATCGGCCTGGACGGTCGTGTCGGTGCCATCCGAGCTATAACGCAGTTCGCCCGCCGTCCCGCTGAACGCGGCCGTACCGACGAAATCGAGCGCCTGGTTGCCTCCGGTGTTCACGTCACCGTCGATGCGCGAGATCTCGATCCGCTCACCATCGGTGAAATCGGTGATCCGGTCGGTCGAGCTGGTGGTGCTGTCGGCTTCCGAGAAGAAGATGAACCGGTCCGTGCCCGATCCGCCCGTCAGCATGTCCGCACCCTGGTTGCCATAGATCGCGTCATTGCCCGATCCGCCATCCAGCGTGTCGTCCCCGGCGCGGCCATAGACCCGGTCACTGAAACCGCCGCCCATTTCCACGTTGTCGCCGTCATCGCCCCACAGGCGGTCGGCAAAGCCGCTGCCTTCAAGGTTCTCGATGCTGATATACGTGTCACCGGCCGCGTCGCCCGTGCCCGTCACCGCGCCGCCAATGTCGGCGGTCACACCGGCGCTTGCGTTGGCATAGCTGGCCGTGTCGCTGCCGTCACCGCCATCCAGCATGTCGGCGCCGCTGCCACCCTCGAGGGTATCGTCGCCGCCCATGCCGCTCAGCATGTCGTCGTCCGAACCGCCAAGGATCGAATCGTCGCCGGCACCACCGATCACCGTGTCCATGCCGGGACCGGTCGACACCGTCTCACCGCCATCGCCCAGCGTGATGTTGTCGGCTGCAATCGCCGCCTGGTCTTCCAGGATGTCGAGCGCCTGCGCCAGGTCGATCTCTTCGATCTCCCCCGCCGCGGCGGGAAGGATGGGCACGTACCCGTCCTGCGTGCCATCGACCTCGCCGGACGATCCGGCGCCCAGGCCGGCCGGCACGTTGACACCGTGCAGCACGATCTCGCGCAGCTCCAGCGGCAGCAGGTCTTCGCCGGTATAGTCGTTACCCGTCACCGGGCTGAAAAAGTTGCTGTCGTCGTTCAGCAGGTAGTTCTGGATAAAGACAAGGTTACCGTTGGCGTCGGCCTCCGGCTGCGATCCAAGTGGCAGCAACACGTCCCCGTAGGATCCAACGCCTTCCAGAACCTCGACCAGGCCATCCTGGTCCGCATCCTGCGCCAGTCCCGGAGTGGTCGCATCCGTCGGGTTGCCCATGTCGTCGAATGTGCCGTGGATATGCATCGGGTGTCCGACGCTGGCCTCGACATTCTCCGCCACCACGGCGACGTTCAGATAGCGAGAGCCATCCATCTCGGTATTCACTGCCAGCACCGCGGTTCCGGTCACGCCCGAACTGTTGAGCGCGGCCAGGTCGACACTGTAAAACGCATCGACATCGTCACGGTTTAGAAAGGTCTCGAAAGACGCAAAGGATTGTCCCAAATGGGCCATAAAAGATACTCCCTGATTTATGGTACGTGCCCGGAGTCACGTATTCAGGGAGCGCGAGTTTCAGATTTTCTTGAAAAAAACACTTAATCTTTGCACAACAGCGGACTACGGCATCACGTCGTGCCGTCATCATCCTCGATCTGATCGAAATCGCCCTCGTTCAGCACGCCCGCATCCTTGCGCGCCTTCAGCATGTCCCGGATCAGCTCGTCGGTCAGAACCAGCTTGGCATCCGCCAGCCAGTCGAACTGCAGCCCGATCGTGCCTTCCTCGACATTGATCAGAACCTCGCCGCCCTCGGTCCCGGCCAGAACGCCCTTGAACCGCTTGCGCCCGTCGATCAGGTCATGGGTTTCCAGCTTCGCCTCGTAGCCCTCGAACTCGTCGAAATCCTTCAGCCGGGTCAGGGGCCTGTCGATACCGGGGCTGGACACTTCCAGCGTATACTGATCGACGATCGGGTCCTCGACATCCAGCACGGCGCTGACAGCGGTCGAGATCTCGGCGCATTCATCCACCTCGATCCCGCCCTCCGGCCGCTCGGCCATGATCTGCAACGTGGCGGTCTTGCCGCCCATCAGTCGCACGCGCACCAGCTCGAACCCCATGTCCTCCAGGACAGGGGTAATGATCTCGGCCATCCGCCGATCCATCGAGGATTTCGCAATCAGGTCGTTGCTCATCGGTCTTCCAAACGCAAAAAAACGGGCGCGCGGCCCGTCGGTTTCTCCGGTGGAGCGTCAGGTCTCGCCCGGCGCACCGCTTGCGGCAGGAAATAGGCCCGCAGGTCCGACTCTGCAAGGCAAAAGCCGGGATGCCCCGCATCCATAGGCCATTCCCGCACGCTCGCAGGACCTTTCGGCCTCTACCGCTCCGCCACCATCCGGTCCATGATCTTCACCAGTTCCGCACTGATCCCCGGCTCCGACAGGGCATGCCCCGCCACCGGAATGATCCGCAACTCGCCCTTGGGCCACAGCCCCGCCAGCCGGTGCGCCGCTTCGGGCGGGCAGATCATGTCATATCGCCCCTGCACGATCACGCCCGGAATATCCGCCAGCTTGTCCATGTTGTCATAGATATAGCCGTCCTGCCCAAGGAATCCCTCGTTCAGGAAGTAATGGTTCTCCAGCCGGGCGAAGGCGCGCGCATAATCGGCGGGGCTGTCGCCGCTCTGGCCGCTGGAACTGACCGTCGCCAGCGCGTTCTCCCACGCGCTCCACGCCTTGGCATATCGCACCTCTTCGGCCCGGTCGCCGGAAAACAGCCGCTTGTGATAGGCCGCGATCATGTCATCCTGTTCGTCCTCGGGAACAAGCGCGCGGAACCGCCCCCATGTCTCGGGCCAGAACCGCCCGGCGCCGCCACCGTAGAACCAGTCAAGCTCGCGCCGCGTCATGGTGAAGACGCCGCGCAGCACCAGATGCGCCACCGCCGCGGGATGGTTCTGCGCATAGATCAGCGCAAGCGTCGCGCCCCAGCTGCCGCCGAACACCACCCAGGTCTCGATGCCCAGCGCCGCGCGAATCCGTTCGATATCCGCCACCAGGTGCCAGGTCGTGTTGTCCTGGACGCTCGCATGCGGCTTCGACCGGCCACAGCCGCGCTGGTCGAACAGAACGATCCGGTAATGTTCGGGGTCGAAATACCGCCGCATCGCCGGGCTGCACCCGCCGCCGGGGCCACCATGCAGCACCACCACGGGCAATCCCTGCGGGTTGCCCGATTGTTCGACATAGATCGTGTGGCCATCGCCCACGTCCATCATCCGCCGGTCAAAAGGCTCGATCGACGGGTAAAGGAACTGCGCTGCGCTCTTTTGGCTCGAAAACTTGTCCATGTATGTCCTATATAGACCGCCTGAGACATTGCCACATGGAACCCGGAATGCAACCAGAACCGACCACCATCGACCCCGACGAAGTCGCCAAGTTCGAGTCGATGGCCGCCGAATGGTGGGATCCGAACGGCAAGTTCAAGCCGCTGCACATGCTCAACCCGTGCCGGCTGGACTATATCACCTCGCAGATCGCGGCGGAATTCGACCGTGACCTTGCCACGCCCGAACCCTTTTCCGGCCTGCGCCTTCTGGATATCGGCTGCGGCGGCGGCCTGCTGGCCGAACCGATGGCCCGGCTTGGCGCCACCGTCGTCGGCGCTGACGCGGCGGCGGGCAACATCCCCGTGGCACAGGTCCACGCCGCGCAATCCGGCCTCGACATCGACTACCGCAACACCACCGCCGAGGATCTCGCCGACACGGGCGAGACATTCGACATCGTCCTCAACATGGAAGTGGTCGAGCATGTGGCCGACCCCGCCACATACCTGACCGCCTGCCGGCGCCTGCTGAAACCGGGCGGCCTGCATATCTGCTCCACCCTCAACCGCACTGCCAAAAGTTTTGCCGCCGCCATCGTCGGCGCGGAATTCATCATGCGCTGGCTGCCGAAAGGCACGCATGACTGGAACAGGTTCATCACCCCGGAAGAGCTCTACGGCCTTCTGCGCGACGCCGGCCTCGACCCGGTCGACCGCAAGGGCTTCGTCTTCAACCCGCTCAGCTGGTCATGGTCCCTGTCGGATCGCGACCTTGCCGTGAACTACGTCACCACCAGCGTGAAACCCTGAACCAGAGCCTAGCTCTCGTCCGACAGCTTCGCGCGCATCTCGCGCAGCACCGGCAGGGTGGCGCGCACATTGCCCTCGCCCAACTCGCTTACCACCTCGGTGATCAGCGGCATGATCGCGGAAATCGCCGCGTCCCGCGCCCGCGTACCGGCGGGGCTGATCGACACCATCTTGCGCCGCGCGTCGTCCCAGTCGGGCCGGATATGCACATACCCCGCCCATTCCAGCTTGCTCAGCGTGTTGGTCATCGCCCCGCGCGTCACGTGAAAACTCTTGGCCAGCTGCGCCGGACTCCGCTCGCCATTGGCCCGCGCCAGGTGGTTCAGCACCGAGAAATGCGAAATCTCCATGCCTTTCGGCAGCACCCGGCTCAGCCGGCTCCGGATCAGCTGCTCGTTCGCCAGAACCTCGCTGAACAGCGAAACGGCAATCGAATGCAGCGTGTTTTCCGTCGTCACGACCAAGTGATATCGACCTCGCAGTTTACCGCCGGTATCCGCGCCCTTGCCTGGGTCACCTCGTCCCGGTTCACGTCAACAACTATCACACCGGGATCGGTTCCGGCATCTGCCAATACGTCACCCCACGGCCCCACGGCCAGCGAATGCCCATAAGTGCGGCGTTCCTTGCCGCGCGTGGCCGAATGTTGGCCGGTCTGTGCCGGGGCCAGAACATAGCACCCCGTCTCGATCGCCCGCGCCCGCAGCAGCGTTTCCCAATGCGCCTCGCCCGTGGGCACGGCAAAGGCCGACGGCACCGTCAGGATCTCCGCCCCGGCCTGCGCCAACCGCCGGTAAAGCCCGGGAAACCGCAGATCATAGCATACCGTCATTCCCACCGTCCCGAACGGCGTCTCGGCCGTCACACCCCGGCCGCCGGGGCGATAGCCGGCCGATTCCCTGTATTGCTCCGTCTCGGAAACCTTCACGTCGAACATGTGGATCTTGTCGTACCACGCCGCGATCCCGCCCTTGGGGTCGATCAGGAAAGACCGGTTGGCAAACCGTCCATCCACATCATCCGTCTTGACCGCGATCGACCCGATCAGCACCCAGATCCCCCGCCGCTCGGCCTGCGCACGCAGCGCCGCCAGCGTCGGGTCGTCTTCCTGATGGCGCAGGACTTCCTCCTGCCGCGTCCGGCTGGCCGACAGACAATTCGTGACCTCGGGCGTCAGGACAAATCCCGCGCCTTTCCCGGCGGCCTCGTCGATCAGATCCTGCGTCACGGGCAGGTTATCGTCCGGGCTGTCGGACGAATTCAGCTGTACCAGTGCCGTTTTCATGCCTTCAGCAGCGCATCCAGCTTGCCCGCCCGGTCCATCGCATAAAGCTCGTCACAGCCCCCCACATGCACGTCGCCGACAAAGATCTGCGGCACCGTCCGCCCGCCATTCGCGCGCTGCGTCATCTCGGCCCGCTTCTCCGGCTCCCGCCCCACGTCGATCTCGGTATAGTCCACGCCCTTCTGCGACAGCAGCCGCTTGGCTGCGTGGCAAAAACCGCAAAGCTGCGAGGTATATATTTCGACGGGTTTCATCGGCAGGGGTCCGCTGTTGTCTCTGTTCGCACTCCCTACTTAAGCATCCTTGACCACGCGCGCCAGTGTCAGTGTCCTGACCTCCCCCGCGCCCGCCGCCAGCAAGGCGCCCGTGCAAGCCGCCAGCGTCGCGCCCGATGTCATCACGTCATCCACCAGTATCACCGCGCGCCCGTGGATCCTCATCCGCCGCCCCTTCCGCACGCTTATGGCTGCAACCAGCGTCGCGAACCGCGCCTCCATGCCCATCCCGTCCAGCGACGGCGTCCGCCGCACCCGGTCCAGAACGTCGGGGCACCACGCCGCGCCCACCTCTTTCGCCACCGCCTGCGCCAGCAGGGCCGACTGGTTGAACCGCCGCTTCAGCAGCCGGGTCCAGTGCAACGGCACCGGCACGAACAGGCACTCCGGCACCAGCAG
This sequence comes from Roseovarius sp., assembly GCA_046290265.1. Lineage (GTDB taxonomy): Bacteria > Pseudomonadota > Alphaproteobacteria > Rhodobacterales > Rhodobacteraceae > Roseovarius. The sequence goes on from JBKAGF010000047.1 coordinate 10,543, forward strand.
CGGGGCCGCCGCCCGTTTCATCCACGTCGCCGCCAACGGCACCACGTCATGCCGGTCGCCATGTTTCAGCGCCAGCACCAGCTTGCGCGCATTGTCCTTGTAAATCAGCGCCGCCCGCCCTTTCTGCCAGGGCCGCGCCACGCGCAGGCAATCGTCGCACCGCGCATCCCCGCTCGCCTCCTCGCCGGGAAGGGGACACCCACACAGGTCACAGACCAGACCGGCCAGCACCGGCGTATCGCGCCAACAAGGCCCGCACAGCCCGAACTCGCTCTCCACCAGCCCGCCGCACAAGGTGCAGCGCGGCGGATAGACCACGCGAAGCGCCGTTTGAATTGCCTCGAAAGCCACTCTATTTAGCCACCATGACCAGAACCCTCACCGATCGCTCAGCCCTCCTGCGCAACCGTCGACGTGCCGGCCGCGCCCCCGCGCTGTTCCTGCACGAAACCGCGATCGACGAGGTCAAGGATCGGCTGAGCTTTGTTAACAAATCCTTTACGGATACGAGCATCGTCACCGGCCTGCCCGAACCGTGGCAGGCGGCATTTCCGGACGCGCAGATCGTCGAAGACGCCGAAACCCTCGTATTAGAGCCTGAATCGGGCGACCTGATCCTGCACGCCATGTCCCTGCACTGGGCCGACGACCCGGTCGGTCAGCTGATCCAGTGCCGCCGCGCCTTGCGCCCCGACGGCCTCATCATCGCCGTCTTCTTCGGCGGCCAGACCCTGCACCAGCTGCGCACGGTACTGGCCCAGGCCGAATCCGACCTGCGCGGCGGCCTCTCGCCCCGCGTCCTGCCGATGGGCGATATCCGTGACCTTGGCGCGCTCCTGCAACGGGCCGGGTTTGCCCTGCCGGTGGCCGACAGCTTGCCATTGAACACCAGCTATGCCGATCCTGTCGCCCTCATGCACGACCTGCGCGCCATGGGCGAGGCCAACGCGCTCGATGCCCGCCTGCGCCGGTTCACCCGGCGCGATGTGCTGATGCGCGCCGCACAGCTTTATACCGAAGCCTTCGCCACGCCCGACGGCCGCATCCCCGCCACGTTCGAGCTGATCACCCTCACCGGCTGGGCCCCCTCCGCGGACCAGCCGCAGCCCCTGCGCCCCGGAAGCGCGACATCCCGTCTCGCCGACGCGCTTGGCACCTCTGAAACGCCGCTGAAAGATTGACGCCGACCCGCCATCCTTTATGTGTCCGTGATCCCGCCCGACCAGGAAAGCCGCAAGCTCATGTTTGACACTGCCAAGAACAAGACCTGTCCGGCCCACGCGCCTTCGGACCATCCCGCGATACCCAAACCGAAAACCGGCGTCCTGATCGCCAATCTCGGTACGCCCGACAATTACGATTACTGGTCGATGCGCCGCTACCTGAACGAGTTCCTGTCGGATCGCCGGGTCATCGACTATGCGCCGTGGAAATGGCAGCCCCTGCTGCAGCTCGTGATCCTGTCGAAACGGCCCTTTTCCAGCGGCGCGGCCTATAAATCCATCTGGAACGAGGACAAGGGCGAAAGCCCCCTGATGACCATCACCCGCGACCAGACCTCGAAATTGTCCGAAACGCTCAAGGCGCGGTATGGCGACGATGTCATCGTCGATTTCTGCATGCGTTACGGCAACCCGTCGACCCGGTCGAAGGTCCGCGCGATGGTCGACGCGGGCTGCACCCGGATCCTGTTCTTCCCGCTTTATCCGCATTATGCCGGTGCCACCTCCGCCACCGCGAATGACCAGTTCTTCCGTGCGCTCATGGCCGAAACCTGGCAGCCCGTCGCACGTGTGGTGGAACCCTATTTCGACCACCCTCTTTATATCGAGGCGTTGGCCCAATCGGTCGAATCCGCCTATGCAGAGACTGATTCAAGGCCCGAGATCCTCGTCGTCTCCTATCACGGGATGCCGCAGCGCTACCTGAAACAGGGCGATCCGTATCACTGCCAGTGCCAGAAGACGACGCGCCTTCTGAAGGAACGTCTTGGCTGGGACGACACGCAGATCACCACGACCTTCCAGTCGGTCTTCGGCCCCGAGGAATGGCTGCGGCCCTACACTGTCGAGCATGTGGCCGATCTGGCACGTGAGGGCAGGAAGAACATCGCCGTCATCGCCCCCGCCTTTTCCGCCGACTGCATCGAGACGCTGGAAGAGATCAACGAGGAAATCCGCGAAAGCTTCGAAGAGGCCGGCGGCGAGAAGTTTCTCTATATTCCCTGCCTCAACGACAGCGACGCCCATATCAAGGCGCTGAGCACGGTGATCGAAGACAACCTCAAGGGCTGGCTGGACTGACCGTTCACCGGTCGTGCATTCCCAGCCCCTGCAAGATCCGGTCACGATGCCGTTCGATCCGCGCGGCCCGCGTCTTTGACTGTTTGGCATCGCTGAAATGCAGGACATAGCCACGCTGCCGCCCCGGCGTAAGCGCCTCGAACGCAGCCTTGAAATCGGCGTCCTGCGCCATCTTCTCGCTCAGCTCGTCGGGATAGACCAGCTCGCGTTTTGCCTTGAAATCGACCTTCGCACCGGATTTGTGCACCTCGATCGCGCTTTCGATGATCGCCCGCAGGACCGTTTCCTGCGCGTCTATCTCTGCCACGCTCCGGAATCGCATCTGCCGCGCGGCCTGGCTGTTCTTGCCCGGCGCCACAAGCACACCCTCAGGGTCGTCGATCAGCGCACCCCGCAGAAACCCCAGCCCGCAGTAATCCTTCATCTCGTGCAGGATCACGACATTTTCGCCCTGGTAGGTGTAACAGGGCTGCCGCCACTTCAGCTCTTCCTCGAACGGGTAGTCCAACAGGACCGCCCGCAACCGGCTCAGCGCCTCGGGAAACCGTTTTGCCTTCGTGAAATAGGGATCAAGTCGCATGGGTGTGCCTCCATTCGGGTAACTTACCATCGCCCGGACCGGCCCGCTCGCAAAAAAGGGGGCAACACTTCGGCGCTACTCCCTTTTCGTTTCTATTCCGGCGCGAAACGCCTCAGATCACCTTGACCTGCGTGCCCACCCTGGCACGCGCGAACAGCTGCGCGATATGTTCGTTGTAAAGCCCGATGCACCCGTTCGACGACCGCCGCCCGATCTTGCGCGTGTCATGCGTTCCGTGGATGCGGTAATAGGTCCAGCCAAGGTACAGCGCATGCGTGCCCAACGGGTTGTCCGGCCCCGGCGGGACATAGGACGGCCAGTTCGGATTCCGCTTCAGCATCGAAGGCGTCGGGCGCCAGTCGGGCCCCTCGACCTTGCGCACCACCCGCGTGCGGCCCCGCCGCGTCAGTTCCTCCGACATCGGGATGCTGGACGGGAACAGAAAATTGGTCTGACCGTCCTCGCTCCAGTAATGCAGCGCGCGGGACGAGATATCGACCAGGATCGCGCCGTTCCTGAGGTTGCTGAAATGCGGCCGCCAGTCCATCGCGCGAAAGCTCGAGATGTTGCGCTGCACGGTCGCGGCTGTCGATTGCGCCAGCGCGGGCGTGGCCAGTGACGCGGCGCCGCCGGCCAGAAAGACGCGCCGGCTGACTCCGTTCTGCGATTTGATAGACATTCTTGCGACCCGTCGCTTGTTCCAAGGCTGAACGCAGCATATGGCGCGAATGCCTCAGTCGCAAATCAAACAGGCCCTATTCGCAGACTTGACGCGCTTGTGGGTTTGAAACGCCACGCATCCCGCGCTAAGGGGTGAGTCTGATGAAATTCTTGGGTGGTAATCTCTGATGACGCGTATCTTCGCCCTTCTGGTCTCTGCACTCGTGTTCCTGTCTGCCTGTGCGCCACCGCCACAGACGACGACAGGACCCGACGGCGCCGCCGGTCAACAGGTCTATCGCATCCGCCCCGGCCAGACCGCCGAAATCCAGTATCGCATGCTCGATGCCGTCAACGCCCTGCGCCAGGCCTCCGGCCGGTCCGCCGTACAGCTGAACGCCCAGCTGAACGCCGCCGCCGCGACCCATTCGCGGGACATGTCGGTCCAGAACCGGCCGTGGCATTTCGGCTCCGACGGCTCGTCGCCGATCGACCGGGTGCGCCGCGTGGGCTACGCCGGCGCGCTTGTCGGTGAAAACATCTCCGAAACCTACGAGACCGAGCTCGAGACCCTGACCGCCTGGATGGCAGAACCCGCGACCAAGCAGGTCATCATGGCCACCGAAGCCCGCGAAATGGGTTTCGCCTGGGAACAAGAGCGCAACGGCAAGATCTGGTGGACCCTGGTGATGGGCAAGTAACCCGCCGCGGTTACGGCGTGATGCGGATCGGGGTGCCGGTCCGCACCATCGAATAGATCTTTTCCATTTCCTTGTTCCGCACCGAAATGCAGCCGGCGGTCCAGTCCCGGCCCAGCCGGCGCTTCCGGATCCAGCCCAGATCGTTGGGCTCGCCATGGATGAAGATGTCGCCGCCCGGCTTCTTGCCCTGTTCCCTTGCAAAGGCGCGGTCGGCCTCGTTGGGGTAGGAAATCCCCAATGACAGGTGGAAAGAACTGTTCGGGTTGCGCCGGTCTATGAAGTAATCGCCCTCGGGCGTCTTGCCGTCGCCTTCGAACTGCTTATGTCCCGCTGCGGTGAACCCCAGGTCGACATCATAGGCCTTCAGCACCTTGTTGTGGTGGAAAAGGTACATCCGCCGCCGGCTCTTGCTGATAAGAACCTGCGTGACCTCCGGCCCGTTGTAAGATTTGAACTTCGACCCACAGGCAGCCAGAAATGCACTGGCCACCGAAAGAAGCATGAAATTCCTGCGGTTCATTGCTCGCAAACCCCGTATCCTGTCCCTGGCCGCTTTTTAACGCGTAGAGCACGGCCCGTCATTTCAATTTTGAGTCATCTTTCCGATTTAAGCAAGAATGCGGCAACAAGCTCAACATGCACCGACCAGCGGAACTGGTCCACCGGCCGCACCCATCGCAGGTCATAGCCCGCATCGGTCAGGGTCTTCGCATCCCGCGCGAATGTCACCGGGTTGCAGGACACGTAGGCGATCACCGGCACCTGCGCGCGGGCCAGTTCGCGGCATTGCGCCTCGGCCCCGGCCCGTGGCGGGTCGATCACCGCGCCGCCAAATCGCTTCAGGTCATCGGCCACGACGGGTTCGCGAAACAGGTCCCGCACCTCGATCGTGACCCGCTTCAGCCGCGCGCCCTGCCGCCAACCCTGCTCCAGCGCGCCCGTCATCGCCGCGCTGCCCTCCACCGCATGCACCTCTCGCTCCCGGGCCAGCGGCAGCGCAAAGGTCCCGCAGCCCGCGAAAAGGTCGATAACAGGCTCTGTTCCGGCCAGAATTGCCGCAACCTCGTCCTGCAACAGGCGCTCCGAATCCTTCGTCGCCTGCAGGAACGCCCCCGGCGGCGGCACCACCCGGATCCCGTCGAAGTCCTGCATGGGCGCACGCCGCGTTACCACCGTCTCATCGTCCCAGGCCAGCCGGGCAAGATCTTCCGCCTCGGCCAGATGCGCCAATGCGATCCGCAGCGGACCGTCCAGCGGCTTGCCATCCGCCACCGCCACGTCCAGCCCCGCCTCGGACAACGTGACCGCCACGCTCAACTCGCCTTTCCGGCTGGTGCCGATCCGGGCCAGCGCCAGCGCCACGCGCGCGCCCTCCAGCAATTCCGGCGCCACCACGTGGCACTCGGTCAGTTCCACGATCAGGTCCGATCCCTTGGCGTGAAACCCCGCCGTCGCACCCTTCTTGGTGCGCCGCGCGGAAAACCCGGCCCTGCGCCGCGCCTTGGCCGGAGAGACCGCGATCCCGCGCATCTCGGTCTCGATCCCCTGCGCCGCCAGCGCCTCGCGAAGGATCCCGGTTTTCCACTCGGCCAGAAACCCGTCATCGGCGTGCTGCAACTGGCACCCGCCGCACGATTTATAGTGCCGGCACGGCGCCTTCACCCGCGTCGCGGTGGGCTCCAGGATCTTCACATCGCGCAGCACGCTGCCGTTCAGACTGCCGGTCACCCGTTCACCCGGCAACGCGCCGGGCACATAGACCGGCCCGGCGGCAATCCCGTCGCCAAGATGCCCAAGACGTTCGATCACGAATTCGGCCATGCTCTACTCCGCCGCCTCGTCCTCGTCGGCATTGATGAACCCGCCCGACTGGCGGCTCCAGAACCGGGCATAAAGCCCGCCTTGCGCCAGCAGGTCGGCATGCCTGCCCTCTTCCACGATCCGACCCTGATCCAGCACGATGATGCGATCCATCTGCGCAATCGTCGACAGGCGGTGGGCAATCGCAATCACCGTCTTGCCCTCCATCATGCCGTAAAGCGTCTCCTGGATGGCCGCCTCCACCTCGCTGTCCAGCGCGCTCGTCGCCTCGTCCAGCAGCAGGATCGGCGCATCCTTCAGGATCACCCGCGCCAGCGTGATCCGCTGACGCTGCCCGCCCGACAGCTTCACGCCCCGTTCACCCACATGCGCATCGTACCCGCTGCGCCCCTGAGGATCCTGCAAATCCAGGATGAACCGATGCGCCTCGGCCTTCTTCGCGGCCTCCAGCATCTGCGCCTCGCTCGCCTCGGGCTTGCCATACAGGATATTGTCCCGCACCGAGCGGTGCAGCAGCGAGCTATCTTGTTGCACCATCCCGATCCGGTCGCGCAGACTGTCCTGCGTCACCTGGGAAATATCCTGCCCGTCGATCAGGATTTGGCCTTTCTCGGCGTCGTAAAACCGCAAAAGCAGCTTGACGAGGGTCGATTTACCGGCCCCCGACCGGCCCACCAGCCCGATCTTCTCGCCCGGCTGGATGGTCAGCGAAATCCGGTCCAGACCACCGCTCTCGCGTCCAAAATGGTGCGACAGCTCGCGCAGCTCGATCCGGCCCGCCTGCATGTCCAGCGCCTTGGCCCGTTTCGCGTCCACCAGCGCGATCGGCTGGGCAATCGTCTCCATCCCCTCGGCCACGACGCCCAATTGCCGAAAGAACGAGGTCAGCGCCCACATGATCCATCCGGTCATCGCGTTCAGCCGCAGGGTCAGCGCCGTCGCCGCGGCCACCACGCCGACACTCGCCTGCCCCTGCATCCACAGCCACATCGCCCAGCCCACGACCGCCACGATCAGAAGACCGTTCAGCAGCGTCAGGACCACATCCATCACCGTGTAGATCCGCATCTCGTTCTGGAAGGTCTGCCGCGCATGTTCGATGGCGTCCTTGGCGTATTCCACCTCGCGCGTGTTATGCGCGAACAGCTTCACGGAATGGATGTTCGTATAGGCGTCCACCACCCGGCCCGTCACCTGACTGCGCGCATCCGACGCCGCCTTCGACGCAGGCCCGACGCGCCTGACCGTCCAGTGCACCAGCACGCCATAAAGCGCCAGCCACCCGATCAGCGGCAGCATCAGCCGCGGGTCCGAATCGCTCAGCAGGATGCCCGCCCCGATGATGTAGGCGATGGAAAACGCGATGGCGTCGAACGCCTGGAACACCGCCTCGCCCGCCGCCGGCGGGGTCTGCATGATCCGGTTCGCGATCCGCCCCGCGAAATCGTTCTCGAACCAGCCCACCGACTGTCGCAGCACGTGCTTGTGCGCCCGCCACCGGATCAGCGTGCCGAAATTCGGCAGGATCGTGTTGTTCAGAAGCAGCACGTCGAACGTCTGGATCGCGGGGCGTATGAGCAGGATGAACACCGCCACCCCGATGATCTCCGTGCCATAGTCCCGCCAGACCTCCATCGGCTCGCCCGACAGGATATCGACGATCCGCCCCATGTAATAGATCAGCCAGATCTCGATGGCGGCCACCACCACCGACATGATCCCGGCAGCCCAGAAAACCCGGCGGAAGGGGGCCATGTATAGCCGCATGAACGGCCACAGACGCGTCGGCGGCGTGTCCGTCTCTTCATGGGAAACGTAAGGATCGACGAGGTTTTCGAAAAGCTTGAACATGGAGGGAACTCCGCAGGCGGGAAGACATGGTAACGGGGTGCGACGCCGCGCACGGGATCACGGATGCGATCCGGCGCTTATGAGCGTTCGATGTCCCCGATAAACATGTCTCAACCTCCATGTGGTGCCGGCAAGATGCCGTCAATTCCCGGCAAAGTCAAATGACCGTTTCATGTCGCAAGTTTCAAAAGCGCCTCTCGGTCAAGCGCGAAGCCCGAGTCGATCCACGCCGCTTCCATCTTTTTCAGCGCCTCGCCCACCGCCGGCCCGGAAAACCGGGGCATCAGGTCCCGTGCGCTCACGGGAAATTCCGCCCGCGCGCCCGTCTGGGCAGCGGCAAGCGCCTCCTGCGACACGGGTTGTTCCAGCAACGCGGCACGCAGCAACAGGATATCCCGCGCGGTCCGCGCCCCGTGACGGTACCCCAGGGCCTCGGGCGTCTGCATCGCCCCGGCCTCCTCGCGCAAAAGCTCCAGCCGCCGCGCGTCCTTCCGGCTCAGGCGCAGCGCGTCCGCCGGGCCTTCCCCGCCCAGCGCCGCCAGTCGCCGCAGCGCGTCCGCGCCAATGCCATGCGCTTCTTCCAGATGCACCAGCGGCGCCAGCGCACGGTCGTCGGCGCCGGGCAGGACACGCGCCAGCACCCCTGCCTGCCGCATCGCCGCCACCGATGGCGCCGGGTCCGGGGCCGCCAGCAGCTTTGTCATTTCCGCGCCGATCCGCTCCCGCGGCAGCCCGTCCATCCCCTCCGCCAGCGCCGCGCAGGCCGCCAGCCCTTCGCGGTCCAACCCGCCCTCCGGGTCGCCATAGGCCGCATGAAACCGAAAGAACCGCAGGATGCGCAGGTAATCCTCGCGGATCCGCGTCTCGGCATCGTCGATGAACCGGATGCGCCGCGCCTTTATGTCCGGCAAGCCCCCCAGCGGGTCGATCACGTCACCCCTGCGCGTCGCATAAAGCGCGTTGACCGTGAAATCCCGCCGGCGCGCATCGCTCTCCACGTCATCGGCAAAGGCCACGACCGCGCGCCGCCCGTCGGTTTCCACATCCTTGCGAAACGTGGTGATCTCGAAGGGCACGCCCCGGCACACCACCGTCACCGTGCCATGTTCCACCCCGGTCGGCACGGCCTTCAGCCCCGCCGCCCCGGCCAACGCTATAACCGCGTCGGGCCGCGCATCGGTGCTGATGTCGACGTCGTTCACCGCCACGCCCATCAGCGCGTTGCGCACGCAGCCGCCGACCATCAGCGCCCGGTGCCCGGCCGCTTCCAGCATCCGGCACACCTCCTGCGTTTCGCTTGCGTCGATCCAGGGCCCAGTCAGCGTCATGCGGCCAAGCGTACAGCCTCTGCCATCGCACGCAACATCCGCGCCGTGGCCCCCCAGATGTAATAGGGCCCGTAAGGCACCGCGAAATAGTATCGCCGCGTTCCGCGCCACCGCCGCGATTCGACCCTGAATCGCCCAAGATCCATCACATGCGCCAGCGGCACGGCGAACGCCTCGTCCACCTCGCCGGCCTCCGGGACCGGCGTGAACGGCCCCGTGATCAGGCCGATCACCGGCGTTACGTGAAAACTCGTCACCGTTTCGTGCGGCGGCAGGGTGCCCAGCACCTCAACCGCCGCCGGGTCCAGCCCGATCTCTTCATGGGCTTCGCGCAGCGCGGCGGCCACGATATCGGCGTCGCCCTCTTCCTGCTTGCCGCCGGGAAAGGCCACCTGTCCCGGATGGTGCTCCAGGGCCGAGGACCGCTTTGTCAGCCACAGCCGGGCACCGTCTTCGGTCACCTCGATCGGCACCAGCACCCCGGCCGGGCGCAGCTTTCGCCCTTCCGGCAGCACCGTGTCGGGGTTCAGGTCGTAATCCGATGACGGCGCCATCTCTCCCTGCAAGGCGGCGCGCAGCGTCTCGGTCAGGTCAGCCTTCATCGCCGTCCGTCACCTCGGCCTCGAATCCCAGCGTCCTGGGGTCCAGCACGTAATGCGCCCCGCAGAACTGGCAATCGGCGGTCACCGTGCCCTCGTCCGTGGTCATCTTCTCGATGTCGCGTGTGGAATAGATCGACAGGCTGCTGCGCACCCTCTCTTCCGAGCAGGTACACCCGAACCGCACCGACTGCATGTCGAAGACCCGCGGCGTCTCTTCATGGAAAAGCCGCACCAGCAGGTCCGCGGACGACACCGACGGCCCGATCAGCTCCAGGTCCTCGACCGTGTCCAGCAACAGGTTCACCCGGTTCCAGTTCTCTTCGCCGTCCGCATCCAGGATATCCGACGCCTGCAACAGGCCGTCCGCGCCGCTGCCCCCGCCGCTGGCAAAGGGCGATGCCTTGGGCATGGTCTGCAACATCACGCCACCGGCGCGCCAATGCTCGCGCCCGTCGCCTTCGGTCGACCGCCCGAAGCTCAGCGCGAAGCGCGTCGGCAACTGTTCGGACTGGGCGAAATACGCCTCGGCACAATCGCTCAGGCGGCTGCCCGCGATCGGCGTGATCCCCTGGTACGGCGCGGTGTCCTTGCCCTGGTCCAGCAGAACCGCGAAATAACCCTCGCCGATCAGGCCGAACGGCGCCGCATCGTTGATCCGGTCGCGGTCAAAGCTGGCATAGGCTCTGATCCGCGCCGGCTCGCCTTCCTTTTCCGGGGCGAAGTAATCCGTCGCGATCATCCGCACCGGGCCTTTCGACTGCACCTGCAACGACAGTTTCCACCGCAGCTTGATCGTCTGGCCGATGAGGGCCGTCATCAATGCCATCTCGGCAATCAGCGCCTCGACCGGGGCGGGATAATCATGTTGCTTCAGGATACCGTCCAGCACCCCGTCCAGCCGCACGACGCGGCCGCGGATGTCGGACTGATCCAATTGAAATGGCAGGACGGTATCGTCCCAGGCGATCTTCTGGCCGAGTGTCATAACGTATCCTTCGGGGGGTTTTCTTGTAAGCCCGATCTTGGCATATCGCCACTATATATGTGGAACAAGGCACTCTCCAAGGGGGGCACGTCATGCGACGCTTCGGCAAACCGCCTCGCCGCGATACGCACTACACCGCGCGCCCCGGCGCCTACGCGATCCTGCCCCGGCGCGGCCAGCTCCTTCTGACATGGCAGGACGCGCCGACGCCAGAGATGCAATTGCCCGGCGGCGGGATCGACCCGGGCGAATCCCCGTTGCAGGCCCTGCACCGCGAGGTGTTCGAGGAAACCGGCTGGACCATCGCGGCGCCACGCAGGCTGGGCGCCTTCCGCCGTTTCGTCTTCATGCCGGAATACGAATTGTGGGCGGAAAAGATCTGCATCATCTACCACGCCCGCCCGGTGCGCGCGCTGTCCGCACCGACCGAACCGGGCCATACCGCGCTCTTCGCCGATCTTGAAACGGCGGCGCGCCACGTGGGCAACCCCGGCGACCGGCATTTCATCCGGGCGCTTTTCCGACTGGCCTGATCTCCAGCAGAACGGCCGACACGTCATCGTCGAACTCGTCGCGTCCTGCGTGGTCCGCCAGTTTCCAGACCACCGATTCTAGAAACGCCATGCCGCCGGTCTGTCGCAGCTCCCGCAGGATGCGCCGCAGCCCCTCCTCGCCCAGCAGGCGGCCCTGCCGGTCGGCGCATTCGTCCACCCCGTCGGAATACAGCAGCAACCGGTCGCCGGGACAAAGCTGCACCTCGAACGGCTCGTACCGCGCGCCCTCGATCAGACCAACGGGCAGGCCGCCCGGCCCGCCGATTTCGACCTTGCCATCGGCGCGCTGTACCGCCGGGCAGGGATGGCCGGCCTGCGCCATCACCACGCGCCCCGTTTCCAGGTTCGCATCCGCCAGCAGCATGGTGAAGTAAAGATCAGTCTCTATCTCACCCAGAATCATCTGGTTCAGGTCGGCCAGCACCTCGTGGGGCGGCCGGGGAACATGGCCCGCCGGCCCGCGCGCCAGCGCCACGTTCTGCTCCGGCGAGGTGGCCGACAGGTAGCCCGCCAGCCGCGCCGTCATCAGCGCGGAACTCACCCCGTGCCCCGACACGTCGATCGCGTAAAGGCCAAGCCGCGTGTCGCTCACCGGAAAAACCCCGACAAGGTCGCCGCCCACATGCGCCGCCGACCGCAGCAGCATCGATACCTGCGCCGGCCCGAAATCCCTGAACCGCTCGGGAATAAGGGACTGCTGCAGCTTCTTCGCCTCGATCAGGTCATTGTCCAGCGAATCGTACAGTGCCTGCAGCTCGTTCAGCGCGGCCCGCAAGGCACGCTGCATCCGCACGATCCGGTCACCTGCCGCGATCCGGGCGCGCAGCTCACCGGGATTGATCGGCTTGGTCAGGAAATCGTCCGCCCCGGCCCCAAGGCCCAGCGCAACCTCCTCCTTTTCGCTTTTCGAGGTCACGAGGATGAAATACCCGTAATCCTCGCGCGGAAGCGCCCGAAACGCGCGGCACAGGTCCAGCCCGTTCATCCCCGGCATCATCCAGTCGCTGATCACAAGATCGGGCTGAACGGTCTCGCAGATCGCCAGTGCCTCGGTCCCCGACGCCGCCTCGACCACTTCCAGTCCCAGCCGCGACAGCGCGGCGTTGACGATACGCCGCTGCAGCCGGCTGTCGTCGACAACCAGCACGCGCCGAATGCTCATTGGGTCGGGCGGCACCGGGGCCACCGTGCTGGTCTTGGCCGACACGTCTCTGCCTATGCGTTTTCGCCGCCATGCAACCACGCGCCGCTTAACGCCGTATGAAGCTTAAAATTCAGGGTAACTCCCGGTTCCTCTTCATCCCGCCTTAACCGCCGCGCCTCCACCCTGCCCCCAAGGAGAGCGTCATGATCGACTGGACCCGCATCACCCTGCTGCGCCAGGAAATCGGCCCCGCAGACTTTGAAGAGGTGGTCGAAATCTTCCTGGAAGAGGTTGAAACCGAACTGGCCGCGCTGCATGCCAACGCCACCCCCGATACGCTCGAGGCGAGGTTGCACTTTCTCAAGGGCAGCGCGCTGAACCTCGGGTTCACGGATTTCTCGGAACTCTGCCGCAAGGGCGAAATCACCGCCGCACGCGGCGCGGTCGCGACGGTCGATATCGCCCCTATCGTCGACAGCTACAGCCGATCGAAATCCGAATTCCTGCGGGACCTGCCGCGCATCACCTCAGATTAGGAACTCGGCCAGGATCTGGTCGTTCGTGATGTCGCGGTGCTCGAACCCGCCCGCGGTCATCTCCGCCTCGATCCGCTCGAAATTGGCCGCATCGCTCGTCTCGATCCCGATCAGGACCGAACCGAAATTGCGCGCCGATTTCTTCAGATACTCGAACCGCGCGATATCGTCGTCCGGCCCCAGGATCGTCAGGAAATCCTTCAGCGCCCCGGGCCGCTGCGGCATCCGAAGAACGAAATACTTCTTCAGCCCCGCGAACCGCTGCGCCCGCTCCTTGACCTCCGGCAAACGCTCGAAATCGAAATTCCCGCCCGAGGTGACACACACGATCGTCTCGCCGGGGTTTATGTCCAGGTCCTTCAACGCATCCACCGCCAGCGCGCCTGCCGGTTCCAGCACCATGCCCTCGATGTTCAGCATCTCCAGCATCGTGGTGCAGACGCGGTCCTCGGCCACCGCCATCACGCAGGCCGGGTCGACATCGCGCAGCCGTTCAAACGTCCGCGCCCCGATCTGCGCCACCGCCGCGCCATCGGCAAAGGTGTTCACGGATTTCAGCCGCACAGGCTCCCCGGCCTGCAACGCGGCGGCAAGACAGGCGCCCCCCACCGGCTCCACGAACACCAAGTTCGCCTCCGGCCCGAAATAACTGCGCACGCCCGACGACAGCCCCCCGCCGCCCACCGGCAGCACGATGCGGTCCGGCACCGCGCCCAGTTGCGCCTCGATCTCCACCGCGACCGACGCCTGGCCCTCGATCACGTCCTCGTCGTCAAAGGGCGACAGGAAATGCCCGCCCGCCTCGGCGCAATACCGTTGCGCCTGGGCAAGCGTATCGTCGAAATAGTCTCCAACAAGGCGGATCGTCACCGCATCGCCGCCGAACTTGCGCGTCTGCCCGATCTTCTGTTGCGGCGTCGTCACCGGCATGAAGATCACGCCGGTCACCCCGAAATGCCGGCACATGAAGGCCACGCCCTGCGCATGGTTCCCGGCACTGGCACAGACGAACACCGGCGCGTCCTCACCCGCCGCCATCACCTTGCGCATCGCGTTGAACGCCCCGCGCAGCTTGTAACTCCGCACCGGGCTCAGATCCTCGCGCTTCAGGTAAACCTCCGCGCCATACTTGTCCGACAGGTGCGCATTGCGCTGCAGCGGCGTCGCCTCGAAGACGGCGCGCATTTCCGCCTCGGCGGCGCGGGCTTTTTCTCTGAAATCGCTCATGCGTTGTCCTTCGCCCATCCCGGCCCGCGTGACAAGCCTTCGCCGCCTTGCCCCGCCTGTGAAAACCCGGTAATCGCCCCTGCAACATCATGCGAAAGGGGTTCCAAGATGTCCGCGCCCAAGAAAGTCGTGCTGGCCTATTCCGGCGGCCTTGATACGTCGATCATCCTCAAGTGGCTGCAAACCGAATATGGCT
>JBKAGF010000048.1:0-24879 GCA_046290265.1 Roseovarius sp.
ATCGACGCAAAGGACCTGCTCGTCGAGCTGGAATAAGAACGCAGAAGGAAGAGCCATCGCGAATGCCCCCTTTAAAAGTCACGCGAATCTGACAATGGTGCGCGTGACTTGACCGGGGCACCCCATGCAGAAGATCCTTGTCTTCACCGATATCCATTTCGTTCCCGAGGGCGAGACCATCATTGGTCTCGATCCCGCCGCGCGCTTCGCCCAGGGCCTCGCCCACGCGCAGAAACACCACCCGGATGCCGCCCGTATCGTCATCACCGGCGACCTGACCCATCACGGCACCGAACCCGAATACCTGCGCCTCAGATCCGCCCTTTCGGCCACCGACATCCCCCTGTCGCTGATGCTGGGAAACCATGATCGCCGCGCCCCGTTCCTGTCGGTCTTTCCCGACACGCCCCTGACACCGGAAGGCTTCGTGCAGGATGTGTGCGACCTGGACGACACGCGGCTGATCCTGCTCGACACCCTGAACGAAGACGCCGAGGACACCCACAGTGGCGTCCTGTGCAAGGCGCGGCTGGACTGGCTGCACGATGCCATCTCGGCTGCCGAGGGGCGGCGCGTGATCCTGTTCATGCACCACCCGCCGGTCCTGACCGGCTTTGGCGGCATGGACTGGATCGGGTTGAAATCACGGCCCCAGTTGGCCGCCTGCCTTGCCGGCCACGAGAATGTCCACCAGATCATCGCGGGGCACATCCACCGCACCATCCAGAGCGGCTTTGCCACGGCCGCCGGCCGCCTGATCCCCACCGCCATCTTCAAAAGTCCCAATCACCAGATGCCCATGGCCCTGGGCTTTCAGGACCCGAATCTTTCGGTTGACGAACCCGGTGCATATGGCATCGTGCTCCTGAGTACGGATGGCATCGTCGTCCACACCGAGGATTTTTCACTACCGCCCTCCGCACCGACCTGCTACGCGGACTGACCCATCCCGCGGGGCGCAAAAACACGGACCGACCTGCCCATGCCCCCGATGGTGACGCCGTTCTACGCCGGCTTCCTTGCCTTGCTCTACATCGCTCTCAGTGCCCGCGTGATCAAGCACCGCCGCAGCGCACGCATTTCCCTTGGCGATGGCAACGACGTTGCCCTGCAACAGAAAATCCGCGTTCAGTCCAACTGTGCCGAATACGCGCCGATCGGCATCGTGCTGCTTCTGCTGGCCGAATTGCAGGGCGCGCCGGAATGGGGCCTGCACCTTCTGGGCGGCATGCTTCTGCTCGGGCGGCTGTCGCATGCGGTGGGCATGGGCGCCGTGCCGCAGCGGCTGAACCTGCGCATCTTCGGCATGGTCCTGACCATCGTCATGATCATTCTGGCCGCCGTCGGGAACATCGCGCACGCCACGTTCTGACGGGTGGGACGAAAGTGCCCCTTTCCGCCGCCGGATTATTGGGCAATCATGTCAACCTTGGACAAGGCCTTGTGACCTGAGGGAGGACGTGACATGTGCCGCATGTTTGCCGGGCAGGACCCGGAACGATACCAGCTTGAAACCCGACGAATGCGCCTGAACGGCCAGAGCACCAGCATCCGGCTGGAAAAATCCTTCTGGCGCATCCTCGACGACATTGCCGAGACCGAGGATATCTCGACACCCGCATTCGTGTCGAAACTGCATGGCGAGGTGCTTGAACTGCATGGCGAGCCCAAGAATTTCACTTCGCTTCTGCGCTGCACCTGCCTTGTCTGGCAAGACAACCAGGCAGCCCAGCCCGAGGCCCGCATCGCCGCGGAATAATCCCGCGCGCCTGTAGTAACGGTTTACTACCACCGCCCAACCGGCGCTTGGTACGCTTTTTCGACCATTCACAACGTCGGAGAAGCCCATGGCAAAAGCCATCCACAGCATGATCCGTGTCCTTGACGAGGCGCGATCGGTTGATTTCTACAAGACTGCCTTCGGACTCGAGATCGCGGACCGGCTGGATTTCGAGAAGTTCACGCTGGTCTATCTCAGCAATTCCGAATCCGAATTCGAGCTTGAGCTGACCGTCAACAAGGGGCGGGAGGAGCCCTACGACCTCGGCGACGGCTACGGCCATTTCGCGGTGTCGGTCGACGATCTGGAAGCCGAGCACACGCGCTTTACCAAACAAGGGCTGGAGCCGCGCAAGATCGTGGAATTTGCCCCCGACGGCAAGCTTGTCGGAAAGTTCTTCTTCGTCGCCGATCCCGACGGATACGAGATCGAGGTGCTGCAGCGCGCCGGGCGCTTCAAGTAGCGCCGATAACAACCGGCCTCGGGCGTGGCGTGTCCCGGGGCCGGGCCAAACACCGATCACCGGAATTCACGCCGCATCTAGGGAGGACAAGATGTTGAGTACCCAGAAAAGACAACTCCGCCGGCTCACCCGGCGCAACCTGCTCAAAGGCACCACCGCCTTCGGCGCCTTCGTCATCGGCACCGGCTACGTGGCCGGCGGCAACGTCGCCTGGGCGACCGAGATGGACGCGCTGAAGCCAGACACCTTCGCCACGCTCGTCCAGATGGCGCGCGACATCTACCCGCATGACCGCATCGCCGACGAGTTCTACGTTGCCGCCGTCAAGGGCTATGACAAGCCCGAAGAGGTCGATGCCGTCACCGCTGGGATCGACGCTCTGAACGATGCCGCGCGCGAAATGCACGGACTGGAATATGCCTCGATCGGATGGGAGCGCGACCGGGTCGATGTCCTGCGCTCGATCGAGGATGACCCGTTCTTCCAGCGCATCCGGGGCGGTCTGGTGACCGGGCTTTATAACCAGAAAGCGGTCTGGCCGGTCTTCGGCTACGAGGGCGAAAGCTTCTCCAAGGGCGGTTACATCGACCGCGGCTTCGATGACATCGCCTGGATCGGCTGAGGGAGGATTCAACCAATGACTGCACCATTTGAACTTACCGACGACAGCGTCGTCGTCGTCATCGGCACCGGCGCGGGCGGCGGGGTCCTGGCCAACGAACTCGCGCAGAAGGGCGTCAGTGTCGTGGCTCTCGAGGCCGGCGGCCGCTATCTGCCGGAGGATTATGTCAACGACGAGTGGGAAAGCTTCGGCCAGCTGGCCTGGCTCGACCCGCGCACCACGTCAGGCGACTGGCGCGTGGCCAAGGATTTCTCGGGGCTGCCCGCGTGGATCGTCAAGGCCGTGGGCGGCACGACCACCCACTGGGCCGGCGCGTCCCTGCGCTTTCAGGATCACGAGTGGCAGGCGCTTACGAATTACGGCGAGGTCGAGGGCGCATCGCTGCTCGACTGGCCCATCGACCCGCGCGAGATGGACGCCTATTACGACAAGGCCGAGAAGAAGCTGAACGTCACGCGCACCAACGGCAACCCGGGCCTGCCCGGCAACAACAACTACAAGGTGTTCGAGGCCGGCGCGAAAAAGCTGGGCTATACCGAGGTCCACACCGGCCGCATGGCGATCAACAGCCGCGACGACCAGGACCGCCTGATGTGCCAGCAGACCGGTTTCTGCTTCCAGGGCTGCAAATGGGGGGCAAAGTGGTCCGCCGCCTATACCGACATCCCCCAGGGCGAAGCCACCGGCAATCTCGAGGTGCGCGAAAAATCCCATGTGGCCCGCATCCTGCACAACGAGGCGGGCAAGGTCACGGGCGTGGAGTATTTCGCTGCGAACGGCGATCTGCAAATGCAGAAGGCCCGCGCGGTCTGCGTTGCCGGCAACTCGTTCGAATCGCCGCGGATGCTGCTGAATTCCGCCTCCAGCATGTTCCCGGACGGTCTTGCCAACAGCTCCGGCCAGGTCGGCCGCAACTACATGCGCCACATGACGGGCTCGGTCTATGCGGTGTTCGACAAGCCGGTGAAGATGTGGCGTGGGACCACCATGGCCGGGATCATCCAGGACGAGGCAAAGCACGATCCCAGCCGCGGCTTCGTCGGCGGGTACGAGCTGGAAACCCTGTCGCTGGGCCTGCCGTTCATGGCGGCCTTCCTCGATCCCGGCGCGTGGGGACGCGAATTCACCACGGCCCTCGATGAATACGAGAACATGGCCGGCATGTGGATCGTGGGCGAGGACATGCCGCAGGCCACCAACCGCGTCACGCTGAACGACGATGTGAAGGACCAGTTCGGCCTGCCCGTGGCGAACGTGAACTTCAGCGATCACCCCAACGACGTCGCCATGCGCAACCACGCGTACGAGCGCGGAACGGCGATCTATGACGCGGTGGGCGCCACCCGTACCTTCCCGACGCCTCCCTACCCCAGCACGCACAACCTCGGGACCAACCGGATGTCCCAGAACCCCCAGGACGGCGTCTGCAACAAGTGGGGCCAGACCCACGATATCGCGAACCTCTATATCTCGGACGGGTCGCAATTCACCACGGGGGCGGCCGAGAACCCGACCCTGACCATCGTCGCCCTGGCCATCCGCCAGGCCGACCACATCGCCGGCGAGTTATCCGCCGGCAACCTCTGATCCGCCTCTCCCCGGATCACCTTCCCGGGCGGGCCCTGCGCTCGCCCGGGGGGCGCTTTTCCGCCGTCGCGGGCGCTGATAGCGGTTTTTCTTGCCGCACCCCCTTGAAAGCACTACCTTCGGTTGCACCCTGCTGCCTTTGGCGCCCTCTCTAAAAAAGGAGATGTGACGTGACCGGACTGCACGATCGGGACCATGACGTGCCCGCCCCGCCAACACGGCGCCGCCGTGCCGTATTTCTCGGGCTTCTTCTGCTGGCATCCACCCTCATCTACGCTGAACTGGTGCTGCGCTACAGCGTCTGACGGCCGACACGACAAAAAAATTCCGGCGCGCTGCGATTTCCACTTGCAGCCTCGCGCCAGACTTTATATCTCCGCCTCACCCAACGGACGCGGGCGTAGCTCAGGGGTAGAGCATTACCTTGCCAAGGTAAGGGTCGTGAGTTCGAATCTCATCGCCCGCTCCAATTTCTCTCCAAGATGATCGACCGGACCGGCAGAATGCCGGTTCGAGTGCCGATAGGCACCATGTTCCCCCCTGCCCTGTTCCGCCCCCTTGGCGCGCCTGCCAACCCCGCCTATAACGGCGCGGCAAACACTCAGGGATCCACCCCATGCGCAGCGCCACCATCACCCGCAAGACCGCGGAAACCGATATCTCCGTCAAGATCGATCTCGACGGCACCGGCACCTACGACAACCGGACCGGCGTGGGATTCTTCGACCACATGCTGGACCAGCTGGCCCGCCACGCGCTGATCGACATGGAAATCCGCTGCAAGGGCGACCTGCATATCGACGACCACCACACGGTCGAGGATGTGGGCATCGCGCTGGGTCAGGCGCTGGCGCAGGCCGTGAGCGACAAGAAGGGCATCCGCCGATATGGCGCCTGCCTGCTGCCGATGGATGACGCGCTGGTGCGCGCCGCGCTGGACATTTCCGGCCGGCCCTTCCTTGTGTGGAACGTCGCCATGCCCACCGCCCAGATCAAGACATTCGACACCGAACTAGTGCGCGAGTTCTTCCAGGCGTTCAGCACCCATGGCGGGCTCACGCTGCATGTCGATGCGCTGCACGGCGTCAACAGCCACCACATCGCCGAGGCCGCGTTCAAATCCGTCGCCCGCGCCCTGCGCGACGCGCTCGAAATCGATCCGCGCAAATCCGATGCCATCCCCTCGACCAAGGGCACGCTCTAGCGCCATGACCACCGTCATCGTCGATTACGAATCCGGCAACCTGCACTCTGCCGAAAAGGCCTTTCAGCGCATGGCGGCAGAGGCCGGCGCGGGTAAGGTGGTCGTGACCTCCGATCCCGACACCGTGCGCGGTGCCACCCGCGTCGTGCTGCCCGGTGACGGCGCCTTTCCTGCCTGCCGCAAGGAGCTCTACGACCATCGCGGCCTCTTCGAGGCGATCGAGGACGCCGTGCTGGCCCGGGGCCGGCCCTTCATGGGAATCTGCATCGGCATGCAGATGCTGGCCACGCGCGGGCTGGAATATACCCAGACGGACGGCTTCGACTGGATTTCCGGAACGGTCCAGCCGATTGCGCCTTCCGACCCGACGATGAAAGTGCCGCACATGGGCTGGAACGACCTCGTGATCGACACGCCCCATGCCGTGCTGGACGGCGTCGTCACCGGTGACCATGCCTATTTCGTGCATTCCTACCATTTCGGCGTCGCGGACCCCGGGCAACGCCTTGCGCATGTGGATTATGGCGGACCCGTCACGGCGGTCGTGGGCCGCGACAACATCGTGGGCACCCAGTTCCACCCCGAGAAAAGCCAGGCCACCGGCCTGCGCATCATCCGCAATTTCCTGACCTGGACGCCCTGAGGCCTACTGGATGCGGGTCCAGTTTTGCGACATGCAGACAGGCCCCATGCAGCCCCGGACGGTCATCCGGTCGCCCCGAAGGGTCATGCCCGCAGGATATTCGCGCTGATGGGCCGGGATCCAGGCGCGCCCTTCGTATTTGCCGTTGCCGGTCGGCGTGGCGTTCCGGATCACCTTGTGCCCGACGCTCGCGGCCGCCACCTCCTGCCCTTGCGAATTGAAGGTACGCGTGATCTTGCCGCAGACGGCGTTGCCGCAGTCGTACACATTCACATGGGCAATGATGCCCTTCTTGTCGGGCTCGGTCTGCCACGTTCCCGTCGCCGGATCGGCCAATGCCGTGCCCGCGGTTCCGATCAACAGTGCAAAAGACATAGCCATACGCATTGGCCGGGCCTCCTTCTTACCTGATTTCAACATATTACAGGTAAGACGTGCGGCCCGGCCAATTCGTTCAATCACAGTTCCGTATCGGGCGGAAAAGGCTTATTTCACCTTGGTCCACGTGCCGCCATCGCGACAGATGCCAAGCACGCAGCCCGATACCTTCAGGGCCTGCCCGCTCATTTGCAACTTGGAATTGTAGGTCTTGCCACGGTCCGGGCTGTAGACCTTGCCGGCATAGCTGCCATTCCCCTTGGGCACTGTCTCGGAAATGATGTTCCGGCCCACGTTCTCGCTTTTGATTTCCTGGCCCTGGGCATTGTACGCCTTGACCAGCGTGCCGCACAGCTTGGCGCCACAGGGCTTGACGTGGATCAGGCCGGAATGGCCGTTATCATCCTTCGCGGTGCGCCAGTAGCCTTCCAGCGGATCGGCGGCAAAGGCCACGCCAGCACTCATCAGGGTGGCCACGATGGCCAGTGTCATGGTTCTCATGCGTCTCTCCTCCCGCAGTGATGCCGGTCACTGTGCAGCCACAGCGCCTTTTCGATCAAGCCTGACGCCACGTCGCGTTGCAAATATCGTTCCGTCATGGCACATCGCCCCGAACCTCTCAGACCGGACACACACCATGATCCTTTACCCCGCAATCGACCTCAAGGACGGCCAGGCCGTGCGCCTCTTCAAGGGCGAGATGGAACAAGCCACCGTCTTCAACGACGATCCGGCGGCACAGGCGATGGAGTTCGTGGACGCGGGCTGTGAATGGCTGCACCTCGTCGACCTCAACGGCGCCTTCGCCGGCACGCCGGTCAACGCCGCCCCGGTCGAGGCGATTCTGGAACGCACGCAGGTTCCCGCCCAGCTGGGCGGTGGCATCCGGGACATGGCGACGATCGAACGCTGGCTGTCCCGGGGCCTCGCCCGTGTCATCCTCGGCACTGTCGCCGTCGAGAACCCCGCCCTCGTGCGCGAGGCGGCCCGCGCCTTTCCGGGACAGGTCGCGGTGGGCATTGACGCCCGCAACGGCCGTGTCGCGACCAAGGGCTGGGCCGAGGAGACGGACGTCATGGTCACCGACCTCGCCCGCAGTTTCGAGGACGCGGGCGTCGCCGCCATCATCTACACCGACATCAATCGCGACGGCGCCATGCAGGGCCCCAATATTGATGCCACCGCGGCCCTTGCCAATGCCGTCTCGATCCCGGTGATCGCCTCGGGCGGCGTGTCGTCGCTCGATGATCTTGCAGCGCTCAAGGCCTGCGGGGCGCCGCTCAACGGCGCAATCTCGGGCCGGGCGCTCTATGACGGGGCGATCGACCTACGCGAGGCGCTGGACCTGCTGAAGGCCTGACGCCCCAACGCGGCATGCGTCACTCCCCGGACAATATATCCGCGACAAAGCCGTGCATCGCCCGCACGCGCGCCTCATTGGGGATATTGCGGTTGGCCAGGTAGACCACGCCAAGGTCTTCACCGGGCAGCAGGACGATGTAGGCCCCGAAACCGAAGGTCGCTCCCGTCTTGTTCAGGATCACGTCATCTCGCGGCGCGCGGGCCGGCGCAATCCGCTCCATCGGCTGCGGATCCAGAATGAAGTCATAGCTGTTTCCCGCAAGCATCGGGTCCACCTCGACCGGCCAGGGATACTCTTCCCAGATCAGGTTCTGCACGTAATGCTCGGTCTGGCCGAACCCTTCGCGGGTCCGCAGCAAGGCCTGACCCAGGTCCTCTCCGACCTCGGCATGCCCAAGGTAAAGCTCCAGCAGGCGCACCATGTCCCGCGCCGAGGATTTGACCCCGTACGCCTCGTGATCCAGCACGCCGGGCCCGACACGGATCGGCTCCCCGGTCTCGCGGTCGGTCCCGAACGCATAATGGGCCATCGCCGCTTCCGGCACGTCCACATAGGTACTTTCAAGCCCCATCTCAGGGAACAGACCCGCCTCCATAAGGGTGGCAAAGTCCTCGCCCGCAACCTGCGCCTCGATATGCCCCAGCAGCCCCACGCTGATGTTGGAATAACTCCGCGCGCCGTCCGTCGGAGGTGTCCAGTCCTTCAGCCAGGTGATCAACGCGTCCGTATCCTCCACGCCGTCGGGCACCTGCAGCGGCAGGCCACCTGAATGATGCGTGGCAAGGTCAGCCAGGGTCAGCGCGCCGAACGCCGTCCCGTCGAGGCCCGTCAGATGCCCCGAAACCGGATCGCCAAGGTCAAGTTGCCCGCGCACATCCATCAAGGCGGCCTGTATCGCCGTGAAGATCTTGCTGATCGACCCCAGTTCGAAAATCGTGTCCGGCGTCGCCGCGACCCCCTCCTCGCGCGCCGCCAACCCGGTTGCGAAGAAACTGCTCTGCCCGCCACGGGTCACGCCCACCACCAGTCCGGGCATGTCGTGCTCGGCCAGAAGCGGCCCGAAATGCTCTGCCGCCAGCGCTTCGATATCCCGGTCCTGCGCGTGGGCCATGCCACAGCCCACCGCGGCCGCAACCGCCAGAATCATTGTCTTCATGTCATCCTCGCCAACTGCCTCGATTTTGTTATTGCCCTCCCTGCTAGCGGGCCTCGCCACGGCGCACAACAGACACGGTCGCGCCACAGGCAGGCTTTCGCCCGCCGGCTCCGGAAAACGAAAACGGTCCGCCGCAGCGACCCGTCCCTGCAGTCCGCCGATCAGGCCTTCAACCGCCCGCCGCAGCCCCGGTCAGCTTGCCCAGCGCGCCAGTCATCTGCTTGATGTAATCCGCGTCGTCGTCGATCTGGTCCAGTTCATCGAACATCTCCTCGGGATCCTCGTAGACCATCCAGACCTGCCCATCCGCATCTTCGTAGACCAGCACCTTCATGGGCAGGAACAGGCCCGCCAACGGGTCGGCCTGCATGGCCGGCGTGCCCAGCTTCGGATTGCCGAAGATCAGCACCTGCGACGGCGAAATTTGCATCCCGGCCTCTTCGGCGCCCGCCGCGTGGTCCACGCGGGCAAAGACCGTCGCGCCAGCCCCTTCCACGGCGGTCTCGAGCGCGTCCATCGTCGTCGCCACATCGGCGTTGGCGCGGACCTTCACCAAATCGTCATCCGCAAGCGCGGGCGCGGCCAACAGCATCAGCGCAGCGGCTATCGAAATTCGTCTCATCGGAAAGTCTCCTGCATGGTCGTCCAATGCGTTTGAACCTAAGCCGAACCGCCGAAGAGCAAGAACTTTCGCCCCTGCCCGGCCGGATCCCGCCGCGCCGCCAGAACACAGGCCGGCGCCCGGCACGAGGCCGGACGCCGAACAGGCACGTCCTGCGCCTCAGTGCCAGGTGGTATAGCCCAGCTTCAGCGTCTTCGGCGATCCGCCCGACACCGCATTCACGCGGAACTGGCTGATCCGTCCTTCATTCGTTTTCGCGCAGATGTAAGACCCTACCGGAATGTCGCGCAGCGAGACCCGGTCCGACGTGAACCGCGCGCCCCGGCACCCCTCGAAGCCGCGGTTCCGCCTGTCCCCGACACCCAGCGTGGCACCGTTGCGCGGCGCCACATAGAGCAGGTCCGCCGTTTCGGCCTGAAACCAGATATCCACACCTGCCCCGTTGCCCACCGATCCGCGGTCGAGATCCGCCGTCCAGGTCTGCGGAATGTCCAGCGGCCCGGTCGAAAAGGTCCTGGCAGCCCCGCCCGAGGCCGCCCCGCATTCGAACTGCCGGCCGCTTACCCGACAGGTCGCCCCCTCCGGCGCATTGCGCTGGATCGATCCGGCAGGTCCGTAAAGGCATTGCAGGGCCGGGCGTCCGCCGATCTCGATCACCCGCGCCTCGACCAGCGAGTTGACGATGGGCGTGGTCCACCAGCCCCCCGGCAAGGGCGTCGTGACCTCGCGCCGGATCTGGCTGTGCGGGCAGGTGATGGTCTCGGCCTGCGCCGGGGCCGCAGGGGCTGCAACCGCCGCGGTCAGGGCCAGTGACAGGATTGCGAGGGAAGTCTTGAACGAAATCATTGGTCTGTCCTTTCAAACGAGCCATGAAGGCAGGCGCGACACTGCGCCGATATCCATGGGTCGCCCGGGCCCGCGCCCCGGTTCAAAGCCCCCCATCCGCGCGCCCGTGGTGCATGCCCCATTGGCACCGCCCGCCCGCCGCGCTAGAAGGCAGGCGCGAAAGGATGGCCCATGCTCAAGACCCGCATCATTCCCTGCCTCGACGTGGCCGACGGTCGCGTGGTCAAGGGCGTGAATTTCGTCAACCTGCGCGACGCGGGCGATCCGGTGGATGCCGCGCGCGCCTATGACGCCGCCGGCGCCGACGAGCTGTGCTTTCTCGACATCCACGCCACCCACGAAAACCGTGGCGTGATGCTCGACGTGGTCACCCGCACGGCCGAGCAATGCTACATCCCGCTGACCGTGGGCGGCGGTGTCCGTACCGTGGCGGATGTGCGCGCGCTGCTGTTGGCGGGGGCCGACAAGGTCTCGTTCAACTCCGCCGCCGTCGCCAACCCCGACGTGGTGCGCCTCGCCGCCGACCAGTTCGGCAGCCAGTGCATCGTCGTGGCCATCGACGCCAAGACGGTCAGCCCCAGCAGGTGGGAGATCTTCACCCATGGCGGCCGCAAACCCACCGGCATCGACGCGGTCGAGTTTGCCAAACTGGTCGAGGACAAGGGCGCCGGGGAAATCCTGCTGACCTCGATGGACCGCGACGGCACCCGCTCGGGCTTCAACCTGCCCCTGACCCGCGCCATATCCGACGCGGTCTCGATCCCGGTCATCGCCTCGGGCGGAGTCGGCACGCTCGACCACCTCGTCGAGGGCGTCACCATGGGCGGCGCCTCTGCCGTGCTTGCCGCCTCCATCTTTCACTTCGGCGATCATACCATCGCCGAGGCCAAGGCCCATATGGCCGCGGCCGGCATCCCCATGAGGATCGTCCCGTGACCCTCTTCGAACTCGAACAGATCATCGCAACCCGCGCCGCCGCCTCCCCCGATGACAGCTGGACCGCAAGGCTGCTGGCGAAAGGTCCCGAAAAGGTCGCCGAGAAATTCGGCGAGGAAGCCATCGAGGCCCTGATCGAGGCGGTGAAAGGCGACGTTCCGCGCCTCACCTCCGAGGCCGCGGACGTGCTCTTTCACCTGCTTGTGATGCTCCACAGCCGCGGCGTCGCGGTCGAGGATGTCATGGCCGAGCTCGCATCCCGGCAGACGCGGTCGGGGCTGGCCGAAAAGGCGGCGCGACCGGAATGATCCGCCATATCGTCTTCTTCACCGCGACCGATCCGGCCGACCTCGACGAGATCCGCGCCGGGCTCGAGACCCTCGGGCACATTCCGCACAGCACCCATTTCGAGGTCGGCCGGAACCTACATGCCGACCGCCTCACCGGAACCGAGATCGACCTCGTGGTCTATGCCGAATTCCCCGACGAGGCCGCACTCGCCGCCTACAAGGCCGATCCGATCTATTCCCGCGCCATCGACCGCGTCAAACCCCTGCGCGAACTGCGCATCGCCGCCGACATAGAAACGGCCTGACCCGACCCGTCCTTACTTCTTGCCGAAAATATCCGGCCTTATGTATCAAACGCACCAGCCGGTGCCGCCAGCCGGAGGGCTGAGCGGTGATTGATCTTGTCACCTTAGTTCTTATGGTATGGGCTGCTAATTTTGAAATTGGGCGAGTTTTGCCACCTGAGGTGAAATTCGGACACGTTATCTTTGGTAACCCCGTTGCCCTCTATCCTGTCAGGGATAATGCAAAAATCGACAACGTCTTCGTCTCCAAAAACGTCCTGATACACAATGGTTCCAACAAGACCGTAAACCCCGCCAGAACTCATGCCGTTGACCTTAATTTCTGGCGTGTCTGTAAAGAGGCTTGCTTGGGAATGGATCGTGGATTTTTGAACAAACTCTTTCTGAGGGAAATCAGCCTCAAAGTACCCAGTCTCGGGGTCTTGATAAACAAACTTGGCGCCCGCGAGTTTCACAAAGGCTGGGGAGTTTCCGCTGTTCCCGTATAGCGTTCTGAACGAAACCGTCACAGGCTTGCCGTCTTCATCCCAGCGATAAAGTGGGGCGAAGGAGGTGGCGCTGAGGTAAGCTTTCGTTTGCAACCGTCCGTGCCTATCGGTGACCTCAACAGCGGCCTGCGCCGCTCGGTTGGCCTCGCGGGTCAGGTACAGGGTCACAAACAAAAGCGCAGTGCCGACGCCGACAAGCACTGTAGACCAGAAAGCGTACTCGGCCATCCTTTGGGTGGCATTGTTCATCGCCTGTGTGGCCGCGTTCATACCCTCTTGGGCAGCAAGATCCGCTATCTCCCTTTTGCGGGCTTCTTCTTCGCGGCTCTGGCGGGCATCGGCGGCGGCCTGATCCTCGACAATTTCAACAGGGAGCGGAAGCTGAAAAGTTTGGGATGGTGCTTGCTCGGTTTGTGCCCGCCCCTGTTCGCTCTGTGCTTCCTCTTGGGCCTGCCCTAAAGATGCGACTAATCCAAATACAATTGCGATGATCCAATAGCGCTTAAACATTGCAACAGGAACGCCGCGCTAAACTTCCCCCTGGATAGCTTGTTGCGGACGTTCGCTTCCTTTTCGCTGATTCCAATGTCGTTCAGCTTTTCAACAAGTTGAGCGTAAGTCACCCCTTTACGCTTCAACTCCGCTTTCAGAAGGTTCGCGGCCTTCGTCCCATTCCGTAAACTCTGCCAGGTATCACCTAAGTAGTTAAATGCACTAATTATCCCGAGACCCCATCACATGCTGCACGATCTCTGGGCCGGTCCTGGGGCCGTCTCTGAGCGCCTCTAGAATGGCTATGCGCATCGGGTTGCGTCGGAACGGGTATTCGTATCGTAAGAACAGCTTAGATGGCTACTCGGCAATTTCCCCTTGTCGAGCATCCTCCTTGTAGAGGTTTACCAGCGCATTATTGATGGTTCTTTCCTGCATGGGGATTCAATACAGGATTCGCTATGCTTGGTGCGCTTGATACATAAGGCCGAAAATATCCTGGCGTGAATTGGCCATCGGCCAAGAGGGGCAACGCCCCTGCGCCTCACAGTTTGGACGAGATAACGCCGGTATTGAACCCGCCCATCCGCAATTCGCCGAAGAGCCGCTGATACTCGATCTTGGGACAGCGATTCATGATCACGTCGACGCCCCGCGCCCGCGCCGCCTCGGCCGCCTCCTCGTTCCGGACACCGATCTGCATCCAGATCGTCCGCAGCCCGGAAAACCGCGCCAGCGCTGCGTCCACGATCGGCGGCACATGCTCGGACCGGCGGAAGATGTCCACCATGTCCACCTCGCCTTCGATCTCGTCCAGCGTGCCGACCACCCTTTGCCCGAACGCCGTCTGACCCGCGTGAACCGGGTTCACCGGCACGACTTCATAGCCCTTCAGTTTCAGATAACGCGCGACGTAAAAGCTCGGGCGCACCTCGTTCATCGACACGCCCACCACGGCGATGCGCCCGGTGCGTTTCAGGATGTCACGCAGGTAATTGTCTTCGTAGCGCTCGTTCATCAGATAACACTAACCCGCTTCCGGACAAGAAAAAAGCGCCCGGGAAACACCCGGGCGCCAGTCGCGGAACGAGGGACAGTGAAGGGAAACGCCGCGGTTCCATGTCGGCGCTTCCGATACTTGAGATAGGTACTGATCCACAGATAAAAAGAGGTTGTAAAATAGCTGTGAACATTCGGTGAAAATCCGCCGACATCAGTCCAGGATGTCCTCCAGCGCGTCCCACGCCTCTTCCAGCACCCGGCCCAGCAGGCGTTTGCGCTTTTTCTTGCGGCGCGGCTTGCGACGCCCTTCGTCCGACGCCCCGTGCCAGTCGGGCTTCGGCGCCACGGGCCGGCCCCGGCGCCGTTCGGGCGCGCCGGCGGGGAATTGCGTCTTCCGTGCCGGACGCGGCCGGTCTTCACCCGTCTGCGGCATCATCTTCATCTCGTGCAGCGGCGCGCCGCAGGCGCCGCAACTCAGTTCGTGACGCGCCTTGTCCAGGACGAGAACCGCACGGGTTCCGCAGTAACAGCATGTCGCGATCTTTCGGGCCATCCTGCCTCCGCTGCCTCAGCCTCTGGATGCATATAGGGCCACTGCAGCCGCATTGGAGACGTTGAGCGATCCGAACGCCCCCGAAAAGGAGATCCGCACCAATTTGTCGCAGGTCTCACGCGTCTTCTGGCGCAGCCCCGGTCCTTCGGCCCCCAGGACCAGCGCGACGGGCCGGTCCTGCAGTCCGGCCAGGGCGTCCTCGATCGTCAGTTCGGCCTCGCCGTCCAGCCCCAGCACCAGGTATCCCATCGCCTGCAACGCGTTCATCGAATCTGCCAGATTGCGGACCCGCAGATAGGGCTGGCGTTCAAGCGCACCGCTCGCGGTCTTGGCCAGCGCGCCTGTCTCGGGCGCCGAATGATGGCGCGGCGCGATCACCGCCGAGGCGCCGAACACCTCCGCCGAACGCAGGATCGCCCCCACGTTATGCGGATCGGTGACCCGGTCCAGCAGCATCACCCGTGGCGGCCGCGTGCAGTCGCCCAGGCACACGTCTTCCAGCGCGCCCCAGTCCAGCGGCTTCACCTCCAGTGCGGCTCCCTGGTGGACCGATTGCGGATCCAGCGGCGCGCTGAACTTGCGCGGGTCGGCCATCTCCGGCTCCATGCCCGACACTGCGATGGCGTCGGCCAGCTTGTCGGCGGCATTCTTCGTCACCACCAGCCGCAATTTCTCGCGGCGCGGATTTTCCAACGCGTCGCGCACCGCATGCAGCCCGAACAGCCACACGGTTTCCGCCGCCGAAGCCTTCTTGGCCTGTTCCTTCTCCACCACCCACTTGGGTTTCTTCGTTGCCATCCGGGGGCCTCCTTCACAGGCGGCGGACAATGGCCCCGCACCGCCGCAATCGCAAGCGATTTTCCGGTTGACGGGGCACCGGCCCGCTTCTAAACACGCGCCTCAGTGGGCGACAGGCCGCAAGGTGTGGCAGGGGACTGTAACTCCCTCGCGGAGACGCACGCTAGGTTCGATTCCTAGGTCGCCCACCACTTCCCCCCTACGCCCTCCCGCACCAGGATGTTTTTACGCATACGCGTCCTGCACGCATGCGCAGTGGCCGCGTCAACTTGAACGAAATTCTCGGCATTTCCCGACCGGCACGAAAGAAGTGCTTAATCTCTTGCGGGCTATGACCCTCTCCGAGTGTAGGGAATTTCTCGTGTGAGGTAGTGCCGTGACCAAGACCAATCCATCCGCGCCCGACGACACCGGCGCCGGCGTTCAGACCGACCGACGGCAGCTGGCGGACCTCGAAGGGCTGACCGACGCCCTGCACCGTGTGCAGGCGGTGATCGAATTCGATCTCGACGGTACCATCCTGACGGCCAACGAGAATTTCCTGTCCGCGCTCGGTTACACCCTGGACGAGATAAAGGGAAAGCATCACCGCATCTTCTGCGACAAGGACTATGTCCGCACGGATGCCTACCGCGATCTGTGGATGAATCTCGCCATGGGCAAGTTTGAGGCCGGAGAGTTCAAGCGCATCGCCAAGGACGGTTCGGAAATCTGGATCAATGCGTCCTACAATCCAATCCTCGACGAGACCGGAAAGCCGGTCAAGGTGGTCAAGTTCGCCACCGACATCACCGGACAGAAACTGCGCGCGATCGAGCAGGAGGCCAAGATGGACGCGATCAACCGCGTCCAGGCCGTGATCGAGTTCACTCCCGAAGGCAGGATACTGCACGCGAACGAAAATTTCTGTTCCGCCACCGGCTACACCCTCAGCGAGATCCGCGGCAAGCATCACCGCATCTTCTGCGACGAAACCTACGCCGCCAGCCGGGACTACGCTGCGTTCTGGGAAAAGCTCGGCGCGGGAGAATTCGACGCCGGCAAATATCGCCGCGTCGACCGCAACGGCAAGGACCTCTTCCTGCGCGCCACCTACACCCCGATCATCGACGACGACGGCAAGGTGTTGAAGGTCGTCAAGTTCGCCTTCAACATCACGCCCGAGGTCGAGCTTGAAAAGAACGTGACGCGGATTTCTTCGCAATTCGCGGAACGCTCCGCCAGCATCACCGAGCAGGCCCAGAAGGTCGCCGCCGGTGCCCAGACGCTCGGCTGCACCACCGAGGAAATCAGCGCCTCGGTCGAGGAACTCAGCGCCTCGATCGACTCCATCGCGCAGAACAGCCGCCTGTCGGACGACATCGCGCAGCGCACCAAGAAAGAGGCCGATATCGGCGCCGGGGCCATCGACCGCTCGATTGAATCCATGGACCTGATCAACGCCTCCTCCGAAGAGATCAACGAGATCGTCAAGGTCATCAGCGAAATCGCCGGTCAGACGAACATGCTGGCCTTCAACGCCGCGATCGAGGCCGCCCGCGCGGGCGAACACGGGCTCGGGTTCTCCGTCGTGGCCGACGAGGTGCGCAAGCTCGCGGAACGATCCTCGCAGGCCACCAAGGAAATCACCAAGCTCATCAGCGAGACGGTCAAGCGGGTGTCCCAGGGCAGCGAGGTCTCGCGAGAGGCTGGCGCCGCTTTCAAGAAGATCCTCGAAGGCATCGGAGAAACAACCGAGTCGATCTCGCAGATCTCCGTCGCCGTCACCGAGCAGCAGACCGCCGCGCGCGACGTGGCCGACTCGGTGCAGCAGATTGTCGAAGCCTCCGAGGAAGCGGTCATCGCCTCTGACAACATCGCGGCGGCGACGAACGAACTCAACACCGGCGCGGAGGATCTCAGGACCGAGGTTTCCAAGCTCGGTGCCTGACGGCATTTCACGGCGGCAGAAAGGCGGCAAACCATGGCATCGGACACCGAGCTTTCGCTCAGCGAGGCACAGTTCAACCGGATCAGAGGCATCGTCCGCGAAAACACCGGGATCTCCATCGCGGACAATCGCACATCCCTTCTGCTCAGCCGGCTTCGCAGCCGTCTGCGCGAAACGCGGGACCCGGATTTCAAGGCCTATATCCACCGCGTGACCAGCGACAGCTCGGAGCTTCAGGAGCTGATCGACAGGGTCACGACGAACAAGACGTTCTTCTACCGCACGCCGCGGATCTGGGATCATTTCCGCAACGCCGCGATACAGGATTTCGTCGCCCGCCCGCCCCGCCGGCCCATGCGCATCTGGTCCGCAGCGTCCTCCACCGGGGAAGAGGCCTTTACCGCCGGAATGATGCTGGAAACCGTCCGTGCGGCCAGGTCCGGGTTCGACTATCGCATTCTCGGCACCGATATCTCGTCGAAGGTCGTGCGCCTCGCCGAGGCCGGCCAATATGCGGCACCCGCCCTTGCCCAGCTGCGCACCGGGGCGACAGACCTGTTCCAGCAATACGTGCACGGCGACGACGCCAGCGGCTACAGGATCGCCCCCGCCATCAAAGAGCGGGTCAGCTTCAAGCTGCACAACCTCCTGAAGCCCTTGTCGGGCGGATCGTGGTTCGATGTCGTCTTCCTGCGCAACGTGCTGATCTATTTCACCCCCGAGGATCAGCAGACCATCCTGCGCCAGGTGCGTCATGCGATGTCGCCCGACGCCGTCCTCTATATAGGCGAAAGCGAAAGCATTTCTCGCCTGCAGACCGACTTCGAGATCGTCGAACCGATGATCTATCGGCCCGCAACCTCCGGCGAGGGGCATCCCGCATGAACGCAAACACCGCCCTTCACGTGCAGATCGGCGAGGTCAAGACCGGGCGCCCGGGCCAGACCCTGAACGCCATTCTCGGCTCCTGCATCGGCCTTGGGTTCGTGGACCGCAAGAATGGCATCTGCGGCCTGGCGCACGCCCTGCTGGCCAAGTCGGACGGTCCAGCAACCAAGGCCAGCGGTCGGCACGTCGATCATGCCATCGCGGCCCTTCTCCAGCAGATGAACGTCGCAGAGGCCGACCGCCGCAAACTGCGCGTCTTCATCGCCGGTGGCGCGAACATGACATTGCCACCCGACACGGACCCCGACCGGCTGGTGGGGAAGGTCAACGCCGATTTCGCCCGGACCGCGCTGCGCGATGCGGGTCTGCGCATCTGCCATGACGACACCGGCGGCGAGTACGGGCGCCGCGTCGCGATCGATTGCACCACCGGCGACTTCACGATCTCGCCCATCCCCCGGCTTGGAGCGACATGATGCAGCCCGAACCTGGCCATCCTTCCCCCGGCACCGCGGCCACCAGCGCCCTGCCCCCGCCGTCGGACCGGAGCGCGGCGCCCGCGCCCGACGCGCATCCCGCAAGACGATCCGGCAAGTCCGGCCCCCGCAGCACCGTCTACGGTTCGTTCTGGCTTGACGAAACCGAATTCGCCCTTCCCGTCGATGTCATCCAGGAAGTGGTCAACGCGCCCGATACCTATGCCACGGTGCCCATGGCCCCCGATCACATGATCGGGCTTTTCTGCCTGCGCAACATGGTCATCCCGGTGGTCGACCTGCGCCGCATTCTCGGCTTCCCCGACCCTTCGGAAGGCAGGCGAAAGGTCGTGATCCTTGAAAACGGCGAGCTGTGCATCGGCCTGCTCTTCGACGACACCGGCGCCATAATCCACGACACGGACGCCAGCCGTGTGACTTTCCAGCGCGACGCCAACGGGTTGAGGGACGTGGTCATCGAAGGCGTGCTCAAGCTGGAAAACGGAACCCGCATGGTTCAGCTTCTTGACCCTCTGGAGCTTTTGCAGATCGAAAAGCTGCCTCGCGTGTCCCGCTCGGGCCCGTCGGAAAACCACGACGGTCACCTGGGGCCACGCCTGAACTGCATCTCGTTCCAGCTGGGTCACACGACCTGCGCGATCGACCTGCGCTTCGTGCAGGAAATCACCGACATGCCCGATCTCAGCCACTCGGAACTGGCGCACGGTTACATCATCGGCAATATCGAACTGCGCGGCCGCACGATGCCCGTCGTCGATTTCCGCGGAATGATCGGCAGGGAAGCGCCGTTCAGGTTCGACAAGAAGGCACTGGAAGCGCGCAAGCTTCTCGTGCTCGACCTGCCAGAGGGCCGCGTCGGCCTGCTGGTCTATTCGATCGACAGCATCATGAGCTTTTATGAAAGGGATGTCCTGCCCTTCGCCAATGTCGCCCTGCCGCGTCACGACATCGTGTCGGGGTGCCTGGTGAAAGAGGACGAAAAGATCGTCATCCTTCTGGACCATGCCGCGCTTCTGCGCGACGAAATGCTGATCTACGCCGCCCGCTCCTGCCAGGAGGTCTACCCCTCGCAAGAGATCGAAGCCAGGCCGAAGGAACAGCACGGCCATCTGGAGCGATCCACCTACATCCTCTTCACCGTGGACATCGAGATGGGCTTCGACATCTCCTGCGTCAGCGAGGTGATCGAGCGGCCCGCGACCCTGCTCAAACCGCCCTATGCGCTTGAGTTCGTCGATGGCATCCTGAACCTGCGCGGCGAACTGATCACGCTGATCAACCTGCGCGTCCTCTACGGTTTCAGCGATACCGGGGTCCAGGCCGAAAGGGTTCTGATCTTCGATGCCAACGGCAGGAAATACGGCATTGCGGTGGAATCCATCGACGAGATCGTGACCACCAACGCGCGCGATCTGCTGGAGGTCCCGACAATACGCGACCCGGAAGCGGCGCGTCTGGTGTCGGGTGACGTGGCCGGGTGCCTGCGCGTGCCGTCCCGTGCGCCGGGCAGCAACCCCGTACTGGTGCTCAACCAGGAGGCCGTCGTGTCGCGCTGCGTCGCGAAGGGACAACCCGAGAGCGCGGCGACCGCCATTTTAGATTGACGGCCGCACCTGGTGACGCGCCCGCTTCCGATGCCCGGCCTCGTCAAGCGATCACCGGGATGGGCGGGAAATATTGCGGGAATCCGCCGTCTGCGATATACTGGTGCGATAAAACAAGAAAACAGGCACCGGGCAGGTCCATGAAATTCGTGATCCATCTGGGCGTCCACAGGACGGCGTCCCTGCTGTTGCAGCAAAACCTTTCCGCCAATCTAGGCCAGTTGCGGGCGCAGCGTGTCTTCTACGTGAACGCTGAAATGCCGAAGGCGCTACAGCGCCAGGTGCGCATGATCCGCCGACGTCACAAGCCGGGCTCGGTTCCGCAGGGCATCAACGCCTTCGCCGAAGTGAACGCCGCCATCCTTCACGCCGCGACCGAGGCCGGTGCCGAAACAGTGCTGATCTCGGATCAGAACCGGCTCGGCCCGACGATGACCCAGTCGCTGGCCTGGGACCAGGTCAATCCCGGCTTCTACCCGCAGGCCGTCACCAACCTGCGGCACGCTCAGGCCGGCCTGCCGCTCGGCGACACGCGTCTGCTGCTGTATACGCGCAACGCCGAAAGCTATCTTCTCAGCCTTTACGGCGAGGCGGTTCGCCAGAACCAGACCTCGCTGACGCTGGAACAGTTCTGCCGCCGGGTGAACTTCAACTCCATCGACTTCGCTGCATTGCAGGACGATCTTGCCGGCCTGCACCCCGGACTGCAGGTCAGACCGCGACAGTTCGAACGGATCAAGCTGGGGCCGGATACCTATCTTCGCAGCTTCCTGCGCGACATCGGGCTGGACCCGGCACCGTTCGAATTGCACACCGACCTCCCCGCGCCGCAACTGGACGCGATGCAGGTCGAGGCGCTGCTGCACATCATGGCAGGCCGCCGGCCGGCGCGTGCGGCGATGATCGGCAAGCTCAGGCAAAAGGTGCTGAGCGGCGCGCCCAACCCCATGGCGCCGCTGGTCCTGCCCGGCTGGGTCAGCGACTCGATGCGTGTCACCGATGCGGGCCGTGTCTCGGATGGCGGGCGCATCAACGTCGCCTGAGCCCCCCGCAGCGGCTCAGCCCTTGCGCTTGTCCTTCGGCCGCCAGGTATCAAACCAGCGCCGCACCCGTCCGCGCCTGTCCTCGATCGCGTTCCCGGCCGCATCGAACCGCGCTTCGACCCCGTCCCACATCGGGTCGATCCGGCGGGCCCGGAACCGCCGCCACAGCCGCCAAATGCCGAATGCCACCAGGCCGAACAGGGCCAGGATCAGAATATTCAGCCACGGAAAGGGCTTGGCGGCGTCCGGCCCCGATACGGCCCACACGCTGACACCGTTGGGAAAGATCGACAGGAATTCGTTGCGCCAGCCGTAATGCTTCAACGCGGCCCATCGCGGCGCCTCGGAGGTCGATCGCAGGTCGGCGGCTTCGGCCTGCAGGTTCGACGTGTCGAATTTGAAATAGGGCGGCCAGCCCCACCCGGTATCCTCGTTGCGATAGACCATGGTGCTGCCATCCGCGCGCACCGTCTGGATGAAAAAGACGTCCCGGTTGACCGAGGTCGCGTCGTTGCCCACGTCGGGGCTGGCCCAGAACGGGCTGTTCTCGCCGAAATCGATCCGTTTCTCGTAGGTGTCGGTGACGCGCAGGATGTCGACCTGTGGCAGGGTGTAGTGAAAGAACGCCGCCACCAGAACCCAGAACACGCCCCAGAACAGCCATTTCAGGTACACCATCGCACCGCCTCCTTTCAGTGAAAATTCGTGAAATAGACAAGCGCGGCAACGATGCTGAACGGCACCACGTAGACCCCGAGGATCAGCTTGCGCCGCAGCGAGCCGTCGTAATCCTTCAGCCCCTTTTCGATATAGGCGTCAAGGTCGCCGGGCCGGCCTTCCTCTTCCCACCATTCGCGCAGCTTGCCCTTGCGCACGCTGCGCGAATAGATCGACAGCACGACATAGAGGATCGTGCAGACGATGAAACCGACGACAAGCAGCCTTGCGAGTGCGAACATGGATTACGTCCTTCCCTTCCCGCTCCGCCCTGCTCTGCGCGTCACCGGCCCCCACGGACCGACCCGCCGGACCAGCGCCTCGATCTCCGGCTCCGGCGCGGGTTCGGGCGCTTTGGCCGGGACCGGCTCTTCCATCGGCGCTTCATGCCCGAAAAGTGCCGCACGGGTTCCCAGCTTGTCCACCTGGTATTCCTTCAGCAACAGGTCCACAACATAGGCGCGCTTGCTGTCCGCCCAGCTTTCGTAGCGACGATAGAACAGGCCCTTGTGGCAAATGAACAGCTGGCGCACGTCCTTGGGCGCCAGCTCGGCCAGCAGCATGTTGACCAGCTCCGCATCCTTCGTCGCCGCCGCGCGCAGGGTATAGAAATAGGCCGGGTTGTCCGACGTGATGACAGGCCACGGCCCGCCATTCTCGGCCCAGTTCAGCAGGGCATTGAGCGTATGGAACTCCTCCGGCAGCAGATCCGAATGCCGCCGGGCCAGCCGGCGCATCTCGGCCCGCGTGCGGCCCGCGAAATCCACGCCGGCATCCGCCAGCGCGTCGACCAGCACGAAATCCATCTTCTGCCGCAGGATCGCCGCCGCATCTATGCCCCTTGCCTTGACGATCGGTTCCACCAGACCGTTGAGATCGAGGAAACTCGCGATCCGGTTGCGATTCTCCAGGCCGAAGACATATTCGATCCGCCCGCCCTCGAACGGCGCGGTGTCGGCGGCACAGATCAGGCCCGGCAGTTCCAGGTCCTGAAACAGGTAGACCCCGCCGAAATGCCCGGTCCAGTAATTGCGCTGCTCGAAACTCATTTCCTTCAGATCGATCGGATTGCGCAGCACGTCGCCGGTCTGTCCCGCAAGCTCGATCATCTCGGCGATCAGCACATCGTCGAACCAGCCGTCCTCGTCCGACAGGAACCGCTCTACCTTCTCGTCCAGCTTCTCTGCCTGCCGCAGCGCCCCGTTGGTGGTGTCCGCCTCGATGGTGATGCGCCGGATATCGAACAGCCGGTCGGGGCTCGACATGTCGTAGACCGAGTTCACCAACTCGCCCGCCACCGCATCCCGCGCCGTCAGGGCAAACAGCGCCGGCTCGTTCTCCTCGATGAACTGCTTCAGGATGCCCCGGCTGGTCGAGAACTGCGCATTCAAGAGCGGCGCACGCTTCTGCTCCGTGGTCAGCAGGATGAACTGCCGGTTCACGCCTGCATGGTTGAGGTAAAGGTCATCGCCCAACTCATGCCCCACCTCCGGCGAATAGCCCGAGATATCGACGTAGAAATCCGTCAGGCTGGTGGTCTTGCCCGTCAGGTGCTTCAGCGCGCGATTGTATCGCTCCACCAGCGCCGTGCTGGCGACATGCACCAGGTTGCCAAACATCAGGCCGGACTTGATCAGACGTTCCATGCACCACCTCCGTAGGGTGGGTTTCCCACCCACCATCCCCGGCCCGCCCCAAGCGCACCCGCGCCCCGGACCCGATCCGGGGCCTCTCCTTTCCGGCGCCGAGGTCCCGGGTCAAGCCTGAGAAAGTCAACGGCATTCTCAACAAGGTGAAAAAATGAACTTTTCACCCTGAATTCCTTCCAAGTTTTTTACGTAGAAAATCTTCAATAGGTGAAAGCGAATTCAGAAAGTCTTTCCTAAATTCATCTTTTTCATCGTCCATCAAATCATAAAGAATATCACGCCGCTTTTTTAGGATCTCAGCATAGTCCTTAGCCAGCTCTGTGTCAGTCCGGTGATAAGCGTCTAAATGCAATTGAACATAGACGAACAATTCATGCTCAAGTGCTTTCAGCGGTGAAACAAGTTTTCTAAATTCATCGCCCCAAATTGCGTCACACTCCAAGATGACAGCATCTAACTCGTTTCTTTGTTGCGTGTGTTTGGCCCAACGGTTTGCATAAGCTTTTACAACTCCCTTACTGCGTTCGTCCTTTCCCGAAATCTCTTGCTCATCAACTTCGAGCTGCATCTCAACGTTAAACATGGCGGGATGTCTGACCGAATAGATGCTGTCTTTATATCGGTATACGGCCATCAAGGCCCTTTTCGCCAAGTCTGTATCTTCTTGCCAAAACAGTTGTTTTTTCCAAGTGTGTAGACCGTTCCAAGCAATAATCACACCGGCCACAGCCGAACCCGCGATTAGTGTGTTGGCTAGAACATTAAAAGCTCCCCCCATTATCCTCCCCCCTCACGACATCTTCCCCCCTCAACCGCTCCACCCGCTGCGCCAGCCCCAGCCACACGAAGGCCAGCACCGGACCCCATACCGCCACAGCCCCCAACGAACTGCGCAAGTAAAGCCACGCAATGACCCCCTGCCCGGCAAGCGTCTGCCCGCCCAGCAGGCTGCGCTTGTCGAAAACGGCGAAGACCAGCGCGCTCGACGCCACCAACACCAGAGCGGACAGCACCACCGACACC
>JBKAGF010000049.1:0-24697 GCA_046290265.1 Roseovarius sp.
CTTTTCAATGACCAGGATCTCATGCAGGTCCGCCGGCAGATACTGGCGCCCATGGGCGGTGAGGAACGCGAATTCCACCCCTTCGTTGAACAACCTGCGCGCGAATCTGGAACTATTCTTGTCTTTCCCCAGATTGTAATCGACAAAGGCCGCATCCGGCAACGCGGCGTCGCACGACTGCATGGCGGGCACCTCGGCGCCGAAGGGGCCAACCACTTCGTGGCCCATGATCTCGATCATCTCGGCAAGGTCGACTTGCAGAAGCGGATCGTCTTCCAGTACCAGAACTTTCATAGATGACCTCCTCGGAGCGGCCTCAAAGCAGCCCCGACAGGGATATCCTGACACGAATGCCTGTGTCTGGATAGTCCATTGTCACGCTGGCCCCCTGCGCGGCCAGGATCCGCGTAAGCAGGGTGGTTCCAAATCCGGTCGTGGCCGGCAGCCCGATACCCGTCAGGCCGGTCTCGATCCAGTCGATCTGCAATCCATCCTCGGTCCGCCACATTATGTCCAGTTGCCCCTCCTCCTTCGACAGCGCCCCGTATTTGCTGGAATTGGTGGTCAGCTCGTGAAACGCCAGTGCGAGGGTCTGCACAAGCGCGGGCGGCAGCTGCACTTCCGGTCCTTCCATCCGGATCGAGTCCGTGCGGCTTGCACGGTAGGCGTCGATCTCGGTCGCGATCAGCCGTTCCAGCGACATTCCCTGCCAATCGGCATCCGCCAGCTGCCTGTGCGCGGCAGCCATCGCGCGGATGCGCGCCTGCAACGTGTCGCGATAGACATCCAGCGAAGTCGCGGACCGTCCCGTCATCCGGGTAATCGTCGAAACGGTGGCAAGGATGTTCTTCACCCGGTGATCCAGTTCCGCCGAGATGACTGCCAGCCGTTCCGCCTCGGCCTTCCGCTCGGTGATATCAAGGTTAAGCCCGACCCATGAGGTGATCGTGCCCTCGGGGTCCCGAATCGGACGCCCGAGGGCCAGCGTGTGATACGTCTTGCCGTCGTCTCCCTTGATGCGCAGCTCGCGCTCCCACGGGGTGCCGGTCGCAAGCGCTTCGCGCCACAGACGGAACCTCGTCGCGCATCTCGGGATCGACATGCTCGCTCAACCCGTCTTCGCGCGCTTCTTCCATCGTCTTCCCGACAAGCTCCAGAAAAGCGGGGCTGACATAGTCCAGCTTGCCTTGCGGGTCGTTGATCCACACACCGAACGGGATCGATTCGCCCAGCGTTCGATACTGGTCGAACCGCTCGGCAAGGTCGCTCTCCAGCCGTTTGCGCTCGGTCACGTCCAGCGTGGCGGAATAGAACCCGGTGACCTTTCCGCTGGGGTCGCGCCGCGGGGCGTAGCTGACAAGGCACGCGCGCGGTCCGTTCGCGCGGGTCGGAGCTATGGTAATCTCGAACCACTGACCTTCGCCCTTGAGCGCCTCGACAATACGCGGCGCGGCCACCTTGTACGCCTCGGCATCCACGAGGTCCGCCACGCGCATGCCCTCGATCTCGTCAACGGGCTGGCCCCATATCTCGTAAGCCTTGTTGACGAATTCATAGCGCTGTTCGGCGTCCACGATGGCAAACAGGATTGGCAGGCTGTCGGTCAGGTCGCGCAACTGGCGCCGCTCGCGTTCCATGTCCATCAACGCACGATCCCGCGCGATCACCAGCCACAGGACATTGGCCGTGGCCTGAAGAAAGTTGATGTCATCGGTATCGAAGCCGCAGCGTTCGGGCGCATTCTCGTGCACGCCCAGAACGCCCCATGGCGCGTCGATCGGACCGATGATGACGCTGGCGCCGCAGAGAATATGGTGATCCTTCAGCAGAGGCGGCGCCGTGAACCGCTTTTCATCGCGGAAATCGCGCACCACAACCGCATTGCGCTGTTGCAAGGTATAGCCCGCCTGGCTCTCGATGCCCGATCCGACCTTGGATTCGCCGACGGTCGCCTTTGAAAATCCGGTGGCGGACCGCAGCGTCAGTGCAGCCCCTCCCGGATCCAGCTCCAGCACCTTGGCAAAACGTACACCCAGATGCTCGGACAGTTCCCTGATGGCGATGTCGAAAACGTCCTGCAATCCGACCCCGGACAAGGCCGCACGGCCGAGGTCCGCGACGGCCTCCTGCTGTGCCTCGCGCCGGCGCGCGGCGGCGCGCGCATTCTGCAGGTTGGTCACGTCGGTGTAAGTGACGACCACGCCCTTTATCTGGTTGTCCGAGGTCCGATACGGACGAAGTCTGCGAATACGGTGATGACCAGTGTCGGTACTGATCTCGGCCTCGATCTCGGACAACCTCTCAAGGCAGGTGCGTGCGTCCTTGATCAGGTCCGGGTCCTGGACACGCATGGCGATGTCCTCGACCGGGCGGCCGACGTCGTTGTCTATAATCCGCATGACGTCCTTCATCGCCGGGGTGAACCGGCGGATGATCAGGTCGGTATCAAGAAAGATCACCCCGATATCGATGGAAACCAGAAGGTTGTGCAGGTCGTTGTTGGTTTGCTCGAGTTCCTCGATCTTGTCCTCGAGCTGGCTGTTGACCGTCGACAGCTCTTCATTCAGCGATTGCAACTCCTCGCGAGAGGTCTCCAGCTCCTCGTTGGTGGACTGAAGCTCCTCGTTCATGCTCATGACCTCTTCGTTCGAGGCCTTCAGTTCCTCGTTCGAAGTCTCCATTTCCTCG
The DNA here is from genome assembly GCA_046290265.1 of Roseovarius sp. GTDB lineage: Bacteria > Pseudomonadota > Alphaproteobacteria > Rhodobacterales > Rhodobacteraceae > Roseovarius. Next base: position 2,689 of record JBKAGF010000049.1, read on the forward strand.
ATGGTCGATTGCAGGTCCTCGCGCGTGGACACCAGCTCGTTCTCCAGCATGGTGACGGTATCGCGCTCTTCCGGCGTCCCCTCGGCATGCGCCTTGTCGCGCGCCTCGGAGTCGGCCGCCGCATCCTGCAGCTCCGAAGCATCGTGAAAGTAGATCAGATAGCCGGGATCGACACCGGCGCCCGCGATCCGCTCGCCATTGATCCTGACCTTCAACTCGCGCCCCCCGCGCGGGACTTTCGGCGCCACGACCTCTGCCGCGTCCTGTCCGGATCGCAACGCGTTGAGCAAGGTACGCAGTTTGCCGCGCAGTTCCGGCAGGATGATGTCGGGCAGCAGGCTGGTCGGCTCTCCAGCCGGGAAATCGAGATACTCGCGCACCGGACCGTGGAAATACAGCACCTCCAGGCCCTTGCTCAACACGACACTGGCGGGCACGAAGCGTGTCATCAGCTGCCGCTTCGCCGTCTCGGTCACCGAGGCGAATGCAGGCTGCCTGATCTCGGCCTTGGTCCTGTCCTGCACGGTCTCTGGGGCAACCGGCACCCTGCTGGACCGCAACCGTGTGGTCAGCATCTTACGGTAGAGCCGGTGCGGCTTGTCGACCGGCGTGAACAGGCCTTCGGGCCTGTCGGCGCTTTCCGAGTTGCCCAGCAGCAGATGCCCGTTCTCGGCAAGCGCGAAATGAAACATCTCGATCATGCGCTGCTGCACCTCGGCTTCCAGGTAGATCATCAGGTTGCGGCAACTGATGATATCCAGCCGAGAAAAAGGCGGATCCGAGATCACGTTCTGCGTGGCGAAGACCAGCGTCTCACGCAGGCGCTTCGCAACCAGGATCGTATCGCCATCGTCGATGAAGAACTTGCTGCGCAACCGTTCAGGGATGTCCGGCAGGGCGGCGGCTGGATACCGCCCCGCGCGCGCAACCTCGATCGCCCGGGCGTTCAGGTCGGTGGCGAATATCTGCACCGACCGGTCCGTGTGCCGCCGGTCCATCCGGTCGAACAAAATCATCGCCAGAGTATAGGCCTCTTCCCCGCTTGCACAGCCCGGCACCCATAAGCGCACGGGCTCTCCCTTCTTCTTGGCGTCCAGCATGGGCTCGATCACCTGGTCTGCGAGGGCCTCCCAGGTTTCCGGCTCCCGGAAAAACCGGGTCACACCGATCAGCAGGTCTCGAAACAGCAGATGCACTTCCTCGGGCGTCTCTCGCAGGTGCGCGACATACGCGGACAGTTCTGTGAACTGGCCAAGCCCCATGCGCCGCTGGATGCGCCGCTCGACCGTGCCCTTCTTGTAGTTGCGAAAGTCGTAATTCGCCTGTCTTCGAAGCAGGCGAAGCACTTCGTCAAAGCCGTCCGGAGCCGTCTTGGCCAAGGCCGCCGCACTGGCCTGCGACCTGCGCAGATAGGGGTGCCGCATGAACTGCACCAAGATTTCGGGCATCTTCGAAAGCGGCAGGACGAAATCAACCATGCCGGTATTGACCGCACTGCGCGGCATCCCGTCATGTTCGGCCTCCCGCGGGTCCTGGACCATGACCATACCGCCCGCCGCCTTGATTTCGCGAATTCCCAGTGTGCCGTCACTGCCGGTGCCAGACATCACGATGCCGATGGATTTTTCGCCCCGCATCTCGGCCAGCGAACGAAAGAAATAGTCTATGGCAAGGCGAACGCCATGCTCCTCGACAGGTTCGTCCAGGTCCAGTCTCTGGTCCCGCAACCGGATGAACTTGCCCGGCGGAATGACGTAAATGGTATCGGGTTCAAGCAGCATGTCGTCCTGCGCCTGCACCACGGTCATCGACGTCTCACGCGCCAGAAGGTCCGCCATCATGCTGGGATGTGTGGGATCCAAGTGCTGTATCAGGACGAACGCGGCACCGGTATCGACCGGTATCGCGGACAGGAATTTCTTGTAGGCGTCAAGCCCTCCCGCCGAAGCGCCGATCCCGATGATCGGAAAGTCCTTTTGCACAGCCATCCGGCCTCCTGTCCCGACATCCTAACGGGTATCGTCCGCAACAACCATACCGGGAACCCTTCCCGCGCGATGGTATGAGGCAGAACAGCCCACGGCGCCACTTGCGCCCCTGGGAACTCCACCCAATTCTCATAGCAGAACGCCGTCATGACGGCGCGTGTCAAGTCAATCGTCGCTTGCGGCGGACGGCACATCAGCCGCGGGCATGCCCGCCGCCCCCGACCGTCCGGTCAATTCCCGCCGCAGGATCGCCACATTGCGGCGGTGGGATTTGAAGAACAGGTCAAACGCATCGCCCAGGACGGGGATTCCCCCCAGAACGGCATCGACGCCGGTATTCGCCGCCATACGCGCCAGGACGCGCTTACGCGCGCCCAGCCGCTGGCCTTCGACGATCATCCACGCGCCGGGCCCGACAGTCACCAGATCACCCACACCGGGAATCAGACCAAGGATCGAATCCCACCCTACGGGTATTCCCAGCACCGGCAGGCGGAACTTGGTGTCGAGCGTATTGGCCATGCGCTCAAGCCGGCCAAGGCGCCGTTCCAGGTCGGCCCCTCTCACGGACGCGTCGCCAGTATCCGGACCCATGCCCGCAACGGTCTCGGGTCGGGTGGATTTCGTAGGCTGTCGTGACATCGCGTGATCCCTTGATCAGGTGGCGGTCGACGGGACATCGCCCTGTCGGATACCAACGTGTATCCGCCCCTCCCTGTTCCCCGCACCCTGTCACGACGCCGGGTGCTATCGCTTCGCGTGCGCCTCGAAGAAGTCCAGCATCATCGGCCACGTGTCCTCAAGCTCGTAGACATGCGCCATCTCTCGGCGGCAATCCAGCACCGCAGGCACCTCGCCTGCGCCGCTCTCGCAATAGCTCCGACAATCGCTGCTGTCGGAAAAGGCGACCGATTGCGCGGGTTCTCCCACGTTGCAACCCGCGGCCTTGGCAAAGGCGCGCGTGATGGCCGTGGCGCCGGTATAGTAATAGAAATCACCGTCCTCGGTGGTGGTATGGTCGGTATCTTCCCACGCGCCGGGCGGCACGGTCGGGTCCGAAAGGCCCGTGATGCTGAGAACCGGAAGCCCGCCTTCGACGGCAGGCCCGTCGGTATATCCGCGATGCGGCAAGCCAATGAGCGGCGCAATTGCCGCGAACCGGTCCGCCACGTCCGGCGTCTGGGCCAATGTCCACAGGAACATGCCGCCATTCGATCCGCCCACGCCATAGATCCGGCTCTCGTCGATGCACAATGTTCCGGCCAGTTCATCCAGGAAGGCGGACACGAAGGCCGCGTCGTCGCCCTGGCAGTGGGTCCATGAGCAGGTGTTCCGCGCCACCTCGGCCCCTGCAACCTTGCAGGACGCATAGCTGTAATCGCCGGTATTCGCATCGTCGCAGATCTTGCCGCCGTCGCCATCCACCCCCGTGCTGGAGCCGGGGAAGGACCATGACGAGTAGCTGTCATCGCCGCCGCCTTCGCCCAGCCCGACCGGCGCCGCCACGATGAACCCCCGCGCATCCGATTGCGCGGCGACATCCGCCTCGCCGAGAAAGGCATCCGCTCCGCCGCCCCATCCGTGAAACGCCAGGATCAGCGGTGCCGGCGTGTCCGCATCATATTCCTCGGGCACCAGCAGGCGATATCCGCGCTCCACGCCTCCGGCATCGGTCCGGTGCATCCCGCTTTCAGGGGCAGGCTGGCCGCACCCGCCGGATTGCGCCGCGCCGGCGACAGGGCTCAGCAGCAAAGCGGCGAGCGTTGCGAATCCAAGATGGAGGGCATGCATGGCGGGTATCCTTTCACGACTGCACCGCCAAGGTTCGCCCACGAGGGGATTCGTTGCAAGCTTATGCAAAAGATACGGGCCAGCCCGCCCGGCGCTTCATACGCCCCGGCCGGCACTTTGCCATATTCTGCGTCGTAAATTGCCCATACCCATCCTCGGTTCGCCGCGCCACGGCCCGTCGCTGCCCGTCTCCTCACCGTGGGAAAATAACGTCCGCTTCGGTCCGCATTTCGGCCATTCATCTATAACGCAGCGAATGTACGGAACGAGTCCGTTGCAAGACACTGGCATCGTGCCCCCAGCCGGTTAACAGCCGCGCAGCGGCCCGGCCATCGTCAGCCCCTCCCTTGGGCTGAAGTTCGCCTCCGTCGTGAATGGCAGCGGGGTCCGCATTGCTGTCCTTTCGACACAGCGCAGCGAAGGGCCACTTCCGGGTAGTCCGACCGATCAGAGGCAAGGCTTCTGACGAAAAGGGCAGAACTTGTGGTGCTGTTAAAACTGGATTTGGTGGAGCCTAGGGGGATCGAACCCCTGACCTCTTGCATGCCATGCAAGCGCTCTCCCAGCTGAGCTAAGGCCCCGGACCAATGGCCCGTCGCCGGGCCTGTCATTCGCCGCCTTCTAGGTAAAGCGGCAGGCGGGATCAAGTGGAAAATCCCGCCCCGTCACAACTTGCGTCAGCTGTCGTCGTCGTCCGATCCGACATCGGCGATATCGTCCAGCGAGACGTTGTCGTCATCGTCATCATCTTCAAGAACATCGTCGCCAAGATCGACATCGACATCGTCATCATCGTCGAGGATTTCCTCGTCGACCTCATTGCCTTTCATCTTCTTGGTCTCGGCATCTTCGGCATCGGCGGTGATCGACCGGCTCTTGCCAGAATGCATCTCGACCACCTCGCCCGTGTAGGGGCTGACGATCGGGTTCTTGTTCAGGTCGTAGAATCGCTTGCCCGTGGTCGGACACACGCGCTTCACACCCCATTCTTCCTTGGGCATCCTTATCCCCTTCGGTGTCTGTGGACTTGCAGGCATTCGCCGTCCCCTGCCATAACACGGCAGAGGTGTCAAAGGCATAAAGCGCGGTGCGGCGCTGCAAGAGGTGAGCGGCATATGGGGCAATATGTTCTGCCCGGCAACCCCCCGGTTGAAGTAACCCTGCGCCGCTCGGCGCGGGCGCGGCGGATTTCGCTGAGGGTGTCGGGCGTTGACGGGCGCGTGACGCTGACCGTGCCGCCCGGTGTGGCCGAGCGGACGGCGCTGGACTTTGCCAACGAAAAGGCCGCGTGGCTGCGCGCCCAACTGTCCCGCCAGCCCGACGTGACCGAAGTGCGAATCGGTATCTCGCTACCGGTCGAGGGCCGGATGCGGCAACTCGTGCCGGGCGACGGGCGCCGCATTCGGCTCGAGGAGGACCGCCTGCTTGTGCCCGGCGCGCCTGAAACGGTCCCGAAACATCTTCAGGCATGGCTTCGGACCCGGGCGCGCGACCGGCTTGCCGCTGCGTCGGACCACCATGCCGGGGCACTGGGCCGCGACTACAAGCGCCTCACGCTGCGCGACACGCGTTCGCGCTGGGGATCCTGCACGCATGACGCGGGCCTGATGTATTCCTGGCGGCTGATCCTTGCGCCACTGGACGTGCTGGATTACGTCGCCGCGCACGAGGTCGCGCACCTAGCCGAGATGAACCATTCCCGCGCCTTCTGGGCCATCGTCGCCAGGCTGTGTCCCGGCTATGATGCCCCGCGGCGCTGGCTGCGCGACCACGGCGCGGAACTGCACCGCTATCGCTTTGACTGAAGTCCGGTATTGACCGCACCGGGATCTGTGATCACAAATGCGGCATGAGCTTTCCGCCACGCACCGAACCCGGTCTTCCCCCGACTGCCGGCGCCCCCCCCAGCGGGTCGGCGCATGACCGCGTGTATCGTGGGCTGCGCAGCCGGATCATGCATGGCGAGCTGCGTCCCGGGCAGGCACTGACGCTGCGCGGTGTCGGTGCAGAATACAGCGTGTCGATGACCCCCGCGCGCGAGGCCGTGCGCCGCCTGTCGGCCGAAGGTGCCCTGACCGTCAGCAGTTCCGGCCGTCTTGCCGCGCCCGAACTGGGCAACGAACGGATCGAGGAACTCGCCGCCCTGCGCGCGCTCATAGAGGTGGAACTGGCCAGCCGCGCCCTGCCCCGAGCCCACATGGCCCTGATCGACCGGCTGCACGCGATCAACGCCCGGATCACGGACCATATCACCCGTCAGGACGCGGTGGGCTACATCCGCTCGAACCTGGAATTTCACCGCACGCTCTACCTGCGTGCCCAGGCCCCCGCGATGCTCGCCATGGCCGAAACCGTCTGGCTTCAGCTTGGCCCCACGATGCGGGCGCTTTACGGCAAACTTCAGCAGAAGGAGCCGCCGCGCTATCATCGCCTGATCATCTCGGCGCTCAAGGCCGGGGACGAGCCGGGCCTGCGCCTTGCCGTGCGTTCGGACGTGACCCAGGGGCTCAAGATGCTTCTGGCCTGACGAACGGGATTGCCGCCCCCCCTCTGGATGCGCGCTGCAACCGGCCTATGTCCGCCGCATGAACGCAAGCACCCGCAACAATCTGGACATCTACGACGAGGCCGCCGCGCAATGGTGGTCGGATGACCTGCGCTGGGTACGCACGCTGAAGAACCTCGTACCGGCGCGCCTGAAATTCTTCGACCGTCATATCGACTGGACCGGCAGGCATGTGCTCGACCTTGGCTGTGCCGGGGGCTTCATGGCAGAGGCGATGGCGGAACGCGGCGCGCGCGTCACCGGCATCGACCCCGCGAAAGAAGCCATCGCGGCAGCCCGCGCCCATGCCGCCCTATCGGGTTTCGACATACAGTACGACACCGGCGCGGGCGAGGCGCTGCCCTATGAGAACGACGCCTTCGATGCCGTCGTCTGCGTCGATGTGCTGGAACATGTCGCGGACCTGCAGCAAGTCCTGCGCGAAGTCGCCCGCGTGCTGACACCCGGCGGGCTGTTCCTGTTCGACACGATCAACCGCAATGCCGTCGCGCGGCTAGCCACCATCACCGTTGCCGAGGATATCCTCGGCCTTCTGCCCAAGGGCACCCACGATCCCGCGATGTTCATCCGCCCGAGTGAACTGACCGCCGGATTGCAGGATGCGGGCCTCGTCCCCGGCAGGATGGCCGGCCTCGGTCCCACCGGTTTTACTCGCAGGCTGGATTTCACTTTCGGGGTGCTGCCGCTCAAGCAGGTGATCTACATCGGCACCGCGCAGAAACCGAAGTCCGCGTCATGACCATTCCCGCCCTGCTCCTGACCGCGCTGCTCTTCGGCGGCATGGCGCTTTATTCCTTCGGCTTCGCGGGTTTCGTGCTGCGCGCGCTGCCAGAGGAAACCGCGCGCCGGCTGATCCGCCGCGCATTTCCGCACTTCTATCTCTTCGTGCTAGGCACGTCCGGCCTCGCCGCGTTCTGCGCCGCCTTTGCCGACCTGCTGTCCACGGTGATCCTCGTGATGATCGCGCTCAGCACGCTTTATGCGCGACAGTCGCTCATGCGCCGCATCAATGCCGCGACGGATGCCGGCCACTCGAAGCGCTTCAGGCTTCTTCATCTGTTCTCGGTGCTGATCACGCTGGCCCATATCGCCGGCGCGGCATGGGTGCTCATACGGCTTGGCGTTGCGCTTTAGGCCGCAAGCCCGGTCGCCCCCATCTTCAGGAACTTGTCGCGCCGGTCCTTTACCAGTTCCTCGCGCGTCATGTCCTTCATGCCGTCCAGCAAGCTGCGGATCGCGGCGCCCACCGAATCCATGGTCGAGACCGGATCGCGATGCGCGCCGCCCATGGGTTCGTCGATCACCCGGTCGATCACCCGCAGCTTCATCAGGTCCTGCGCCGTCAGGCGCAGCGCCTCGGCGGCCTCGCGCATCTTCTCGGCATCCTTCCACAGGATGCTCGCACAGCCCTCGGGGCTGATTACGGAATAGACCGAGTGTTCCAGCATCGCCACGCGGTTGGCCGAGGCGAACGCCACCGCCCCGCCCGAGCCGCCTTCGCCGATGATCACGCTGACCAAGGGCACACCGGCCTTCAGGCACATTTCTGTCGAGCGGGCGATCGCCTCGCTCTGCCCGCGTTCCTCCGCACCCTTGCCGGGATAGGCGCCGGGCGTGTCGACCAGGGTGATCACGGGCAGATTGAATCGGTCCGCCATGTCCAACAGCCGGATCGCCTTGCGATAGCCCTCTGGGCGCGCCATGCCGAAATTCCGCTCGATCCGGGACTTGGTGTCGTTGCCCTTCTCGTGGCCGATCACCATGACCGGCGTGTCGCCGAACCGCGCCAGCCCGCCCATCACCGCCTGGTCATCGGCAAAGTTGCGGTCGCCGGCCAGCGGCGTGTACTCGGTGAAAAGCGCCTCGATGTAATCCTTGCAGTGCGGTCGGTTCGGATGCCGCGCCACCTGGCATTTCCGCCAGGGCGACAGGTCCTTGTAAAGGTCGGCCAACATCGTGGCCGCCTTCTTGTCCAGCGCGCCGGCCTCTTCCCCGACATCCATGCCCTCGGTCGTCCGCGCCATCGCGCGCAGCTCTTCGGCCTTGCCTTCGATTTCCGCCAGGGACTTTTCAAAGTCGAGGTAATTGGTCATGCCACGCTCCTGTTTGGCCAACGGGATATAAGGAAAGCGCCGGGGGGTTCAACAGACTTCGCACGGCAGGGCTTGTGGGAATCCCGAAACTGGGATTTATTCCCCATTATGGAATCAAGTCTCGCATCCCCGCCCCCTCTCGCCCGGCACATCCGCGACCTGCGCATGTCACGCGACCTTACGCTCGCGGACCTGGCCAAGGCCAGCCGCGTCAGCCGCGCAAGCCTGTCGCGCATCGAGAACGGCGAGGTCAGCCCCACGGCCGACACCCTTGCCAAGCTGGCAACTGCCCTGCGCGTCCCGATTTCGCAACTGGTCTCGCCGCTGGAAAGCCGGTTCCAGGCGCTGATCCCGCGCAGTGCCCAGCCGGTATATCACGACGCCAGCCACGGCTTTCACCGCCGCAACGTATCGCCGCCCGGCGCAGAACTGCAGATCGAACTGGTAGAAGCGACGCTGGGACCGGGCGCGCATATTGCCTACGATCACCCCAGCCTGCCCGGGCACGAACATCATTTTGTGCTGCTGGAGGGGGCTTTGACCATCGCCGTGGACGACCAGACCTATAGCCTCGCTCCGGGCGACTGCCTGCGCTATCGCCTGCATGGCCCGTCCGAGTTCCAGGCAGGGCCGGACGGCGCCCGCTATCTGCTGGCGCTGGCATGACGGGCCTTTGCATCACCTCCCTGACCGAAGAGGCGCTGGACCGGAACCTGGACTCTCTTGCGCACCTGCTGGTCGACACCGTGGCAGATGGCGCCGCCGTCAGCTTCCTGCACCCCCTCGCCCCCGACACTGCCCGCGCCTTCTGGCGGAACGATGTCTTTCCCCATGTCAGGTCGGGCACCCGCACGCTGCTGACCGCCCATCTGTCAGGCACGCTTGCCGGCACGGTCCAGCTGCTCACCGGCATGCCCCAGAACCAGCCGCACAGAGCCGAGATTGCCAAGATGATGGTACATCCTTCCGCCCGCCGACGCGGCATCGCCCGCGCACTGCTGAATGCCGCGCTGGAACACGCCCGCCTTCAGGGCAAGACAAACGTCACGCTGGACACCCGCAGCGGCGACGTTTCGCAGTCGCTCTATGCGTCGGTCGGGTTCCAGGTCGCCGGCATCATTCCCGATTTCGCCCTGGATCCCGACGGGCAGACGCTTCATTCCACGACCTACATGTACAAGCCGCTCTAGCCGCGCGCCACGTCGAGCACAGCCCGCAATGCCAGCTCCGGCGAGCTCAGAACCGGGACGCCAAGATCGTCCAGCCGTGCCGCCGCGTCCGCCATGGACGCCTGCGCCAGAACCACTGACGCCACGTCGCCCTGCGCAGCCACGGCCTGCCGGACCTCGCCCGCGATGACGGCGGCAAAAGCCTCTTCCTGCCCGGCCTCGAACAGGGGCCAGTATTGCGGCAAGGGCAGGGGGTAAACCTTCTGCGGCGCGCCCTCCTCGGCGAGTGCACGCTCCAGCAGGGCAAGGCTGGGCGCAAAGGTACTTTCCAGGCAGAACGCCATCAGAACCGGTCCCTGCGCCCGCGCCGCCACGCGCATCATCGGCCAGTCGATCCGCATCGCTCCCGCGCTTTCGGCGATCGGTCCCAGCGTCGTGCAGGTGCACAGGACCGGCCCCGACGCACGGGCGACCACGCTCGCGATCTCATCTTCCAGCGCCGCCGCCGCGCCTTCCTGCGCCCGCATCAGCCAGCGCGGCCGCACCACGTGGCGCAACTCCGCGCCCGGTGAAATCCGGTCGCGCAGGCTGTCGAACCGTCTCCGGTGCACCTCGGCGGTATGAAGCAAGGTTGTCGTCATCCCGTCGTCATCGCAGCAACACCGCAATCGCGCAAGCCCGCCCCTAGGCCGCGCCTTGCTGGCGCAGGACCAGAACCAGCGTCATCACCAGCAATGCCGCCATCACCCGGTTGAACACCCGCAAACGCGTCGGGCTGTTCAGAAAACGGCGCATCTGCTGGCCCAGGACCGTCCAGCTCGTGGTGCTGATGACGGATACGACCACGTACACCCCGGCCACCCACAGGACCGCGCCAAGGTCCCGGCTGGTTGCGTATAGCGTGATCGCCGACAGCGCCATGCTCCACGCCTTCGGATTCACCCACTGGAATGCCGCCGACTGCAGAAAGCTGAGAGGCCGGCCTTCCGTCCGGGCCTCTTTCGGCGGGGCGGCATTGGCGATCTTCCATGCAAGGTAGAGCAGGTACATGACGCTCAGCGCCATCAGGATCATGTAGGCCGGCGGCCAGAGATCGAAGAGCCGCATCACCCCCAGCCCCACCAGCACGATCATGCAGGGAAACCCCAGCGTGATGCCTAGCATGTGCGGCACCGTCCGGCGAAAACCGAAATTCGCGCCCGAGGCCATCAACATCAGGTTGTTCGGCCCCGGCGTGATCACCGTGGTCAGGGCAAATCCGAAAAGAAGGGCAAGCAGCTCGTATGTCATGGACGCAATCATATGGCGCAAGCGTCGCCATGAAATTGCGTTTCTTTGCACTTTCTACAAATCCGTGCAATCATTCAAAGTTATGGATCATATTTCCGAAAAAATATTGCACGAACTTCAACGAGATGGACGCATCAGCAATCTCGACCTGGCAGAACGCGTCGGACTGTCGCCCTCGGCCTGTCTGCGCCGTGTGCAGGATCTTGAGCGCCGCGGCATCATCACCGGGTTCCGCGCCGTTCTGGACCGTTCCAAGCTGGGTGTCGGGTTCGTAGCCTACGCCACGGTTGGCCTCAACTCCCACACCAAGGACAGCGGGATCGCCTTCGAACGCGCCATGGCCGTCGCGCCAGAGGTGGTGGAATGCCACAACATCACCGGCTCCGTCGAATACCTGCTGCGGATCGAGGTGGCCGACCTGCCGGCCTACAAGTCCTTCCATACCGACGTCATCGGCACCCTGCCGCAGGTCAACGCAATCACCTCCTTCGTGGTGATGGGCTCACCCAAGGACATGCGGGCGTGAAACGAAAAACGCCCGGCGCATCGGCCGGGCGTTTCTGTCATGGCACGGGCGTCAGACGCGTCCTTTCCAGGGCACCAGCCATTTTTCCAGCATCCGGATGCCCACGTCGATCAGGAACCCGATGATCCCGATCAGGATGATCCCGACGATGACGATATCAGTCAGCTGGAATTTCGACGCGACCATGATCATCATCCCAAGTCCCCGTTCGGCAGCCACCAGTTCGGCGGCCACGACCGTGCCCCAGCAGACCCCCATCGCCACGCGGGCACCGGTGAAGATCTCCGGCAGGCTGTTTGGAATGATCACCTTGGTCAGCACCTGCATCTTGCTGGCACCCAGCGAATAGGCCGCGTGGACCTTGGAAATCGCCACGCCGGACACCCCCGCCCGCGCCGCGATCGCCATGATCCAGAGTGCCGCAAGAAACAGCAGGATCACCTTGGACTGCTCGCCGATGCCGAACCAGATGATCATCAGCGGGATCAGCGCCAGCGGCGGGACCGGTCGCATGAACTCGACGATCGGGTCGAACCAGCCGCGCGCCCAGTTGGTCAGGCCCATGGCATAGCCCAGCGGAATGCCCACCAGCGCGCCGAAGAAGAAGCCCAGCAAGACCCGCTGCAACGAGATCCACGTATGCTGCCACAGCGTATAGTTGCGGTACCCATCGGCGTTCAGTTCCACGAAACGGTCGACCGTGACCTCGGGCGCTGGCAGATAAAGGCGCTGCATCCGGTTGCCCGTGGCGGGCGAGAATGTCGGCGTGCCCTTGTCTGTCAGCCCCACCGTGCCCTCGGGCAGGCGGATCATCTCCCCGGCCTGCACCTCGATACCGTTGAGCGCGGTGATGACAGCATCCTCGGCCCGGCCCAGTTCGTCATTGCTCAGAACGTTGATCACCTTGTAGCCATAGCGCGGCACGACAAGGCTGTCGTTCTTGGCAAAGCCGTCGCCCGGCTCCACCTCGGGGGCCTCGGGCGGACGGCCCGGATTGCCTTCGTCGTCGACGGTCTGGCTGATATCCTCTCGATAGACCATCACCGTCACCTCGGCGTCGTCCGACCGCCCGTCCGGCAGGGTCGAGGTGTAGGTAAAGGTCACCTCGCCAAGATAGGGCGAGGCCGCCTGCGGCAATGGCAGGTTCGAGTTGGTGAAGGCCACCCAAAGCAGGAAGATAGTGATCACCGACAATACGCTGGCCGCCCGATTTGGCCGCACGGCGCTTTCGTCGCCGAAGGTAACGGTCTTCAGCGCAGTGAAATCGGCACGGGCAAAGAACGCCCGGTAAAGCGCCGACACTGCCAGGTAGGCAATGACGAAGGCACCCACATAGAGCGCGAGAACGATGAACCCAGTCATGCGCTTTCCTCCACCCGGCCCATGATCTCTTCTTCCATGTTCCAGATCATCTCGAGGATTTCCTCACGCCGCTGGCCGAACTCGGGGTGCTTCTTCACCTCGCGCAGGTCCTTGCCCACGCCAAGGTCGGCAAAGGGCAGGCGGTATTCCTTGTGGATGCGCCCCGGCCTTGGGGCCATGACCAGAAGGCGCTCGCCCAAGAGCAGCGCCTCCTCCACCGAGTGGGTGATCAGGATGATCGTCTTGCCGGTCTCCTTCCACAGCTTCAGCACCAGCCCCTGCATCTTTTCGCGGGTCAGCGCGTCCAGCGCCCCCAACGGTTCGTCCATCAGGATCACGTCCGGGTCATTGGCCAGGCATCTCGCCAGTGCCACGCGCTGCTGCATCCCGCCGGACAGCTCGTAAATGGCCTTTTCCTTGAAGTCCTTCAGCCCGACCACGTCCAGCAGGTGGTTGACCGTCGGCATGTATTTCGACTTGCTCTCGCCCTTCATCCGCGGACCGAAGCTGACGTTGTCGCGCACGCTCATCCATTCGAACAGCGCGCCCTGCTGAAACACCATGCCGCGCTCGGCATCGGGGCCGGTCACCTTGTGATCGTTCAGCGTAATCTTGCCTTCGGTCGGCGCCAGAAACCCGGCGACGATGTTCAGCAACGTTGTCTTGCCACAGCCCGACGGCCCCAGCACGCTCATCAACTCGCCGCTTTTCAGTTCCAGCGAGACGTCCTTCAACGCCTGCACGTGGCCACCGTTGGGCAAATCGAAGCGCATGGAAATATTGTCGATTTTCAATGTCGACATACCTGCCCCCTTTGTTTTCAGAATTTGATGGGTGTCCGGTCCGCGGGCCACGTCCCTGGCCCGCGGATGCCCCGAGAACTGCCCTACTGAGCGATGGACTCCAGCGGTCCGGTGTTCACGTTTTCCTCGTAGGATGCCTTGGCCGCGTCGATCGAACCGGATTCTACAAACACGTCCGCGACGCCCTTCATGAATTCCTGCGCGCCGCCGCCCAGCCATTTTTCGTTCAGCTGCTCGTCCACCGGCGGAAACACGAAGGTGCCGATCGTGGCCATCGTGTCTTCCTCGGACATGCCGGCATCCTCGGCGATAACCGGCAGCATCTTCTCGTGGTTGGCCTCGTCCGCCCACATGGCGTTCGCGTCGCGTGTCACGGCCAGGAAGCTGGCCACGACATCGGGGTTCTCGGCGATGAAGGATGCCGGGCCAGAGGTCACGTCGAACACCAGGATGCCCAGTTCTTCCTTCTCGGCGCCGGTCAGCAGGACGTTGCCGCTCTCCTTCATGCGGCGCAACGCGCCGCCCCAGCCGCATGCCATGTCCACTGCCCCCTGCGCGAGGGCCGCCTGCCCTTCGGCCGGCGCCATGTCGACGACAGTCAGGCTGTCCAGCGAGATACCGAAATGGTCCATCTGTTTCAGGAAACCGTAATGCGCCGCAGTACCCAGCGGCACGGCGACCTTCTTGCCGGCCAGTTCACCCGCGCTGTCCTTGTCGATTTCCAGCGCCGAGGACACGACGCAGTTGTCGTTGTCCGAATAAGAAACCGCCACGTCGACGATCTGCAGGTCCTGTCCCGCGCTGGTGGCCACCACGAAAGGCGGAACGCCCTGGCTCACGCTCAGCTGCACGTCGCCCGAGGCCATCGCCGCGCTCATCGCGGTGCCGGTGTCGAAGCTGACCCAGTTCACGGTCATGCCCATCGCCTCGTCATACATGCCCTCGGCCTTGGCATACTGGAACGGCATCGGCCATTCGAGGAAATAGCCGACCGTGATCTCCTGCGCCGAGGCAGAGGCGCCGGCCAGAAGCGCCGCGCCAGTGGTTGCCGCCATGAGTTTTGACTTGAGTGTCATTCGCTGTTCTCTCCCTAAGGTAAGTTTATTGTTGTTGCGCCATCATGTCCGGGGGACGCGCTTTTGGTGCAAATGTCACCGCCACACCGCGCCCCGATGGCAGATGCGGCTTCATCCGATCCGAATTTACGATTCCGATCAATGGTTTTGTCCACAAGAACCGGCTTCTTCGACTGTCCTGAAATGAATTTTCAGCAGATCCGTCCCATTAATTGGCCATTTTGCAGAGTTTTGGTGGCAGTCGGCACGCGATCCGCGCGCACTGGACTTAAACAATGACTTGACGTGGCCCTATCGACAGGCGCGATTTCGGGGCTGATTATATCCAAATCGCACTGACGTGCACCCTTTCGCCCCCGGCCCCTTGGCCGGGCCTTACCCGATGGAGCATCACATGGATGGCAACCTGCTGAATGATATCGAAAAAGTCGTGGACGCCGACCGCGCCCATGTCTGGCACCACCTGATTCAACACAAGCCCTTCGAAACGGGCGCGCCCAAGGTCATCGTCGAGGGCAAGGGCATGCGCGTGTGGGACCAACACGGCAAGGAACATCTCGATGCCGTCTCCGGCGGGGTCTGGACCGTCAACGTGGGCTATGGCCGCGAGCGCATCGCCAACGCCATTCGCGACCAGCTGATCAAGCTGCCCTATTTCGCGGGTTCCGCCGGCTCGATCCCCGGCGCGCTTTTCTCGGAAAAGCTGATCTCCAAGATGCCCGGCATGAGCCGCGTCTACTACACCAACTCCGGCTCCGAGGCGAACGAGAAGGCGTTCAAGATGATCCGCCAGATCGCGCACAAACGCTATGGCGGCAAGAAGCACAAGATCCTCTACCGCGAGCGCGATTATCACGGCTCGACCATCGGCGCGATGTCGGCCGGCGGCCAGGACGAACGCAATGCGCAATACGGCCCCTTCGCCCCCGGTTTCGTGCGGGTGCCGCACTGCCTTGAATACCGCGCCCAATGGGACCTGACCGGCGAGGATTACGGCATCGCCGCCGCCAACGCGATCGAGGAGGTCATCCTCGCCGAAGGCCCCGACACAATCGGCGCGCTCTGCCTTGAACCGGTCACCGCCGGCGGCGGCGTCATCACCCCGCCCGAGGGTTACTGGCCCCGCGTTCAGGAGATCTGCCGCAAGTACGACATCCTGCTGCATATCGACGAGGTCGTCTGCGGCGTGGGCCGCACCGGCACCCACTGGTTCGGCTACCAGCACTACGGCGTCGAGCCCGATTTCGTGACCATGGCCAAGGGCGTCGCCTCGGGATACGCCGCCATCGCCTGCTGCGTCACGAACGAGAAGGTCTTCGAGATGTTCAAGGACGATGTCGAGGACCCGCTGAACTATTTCCGCGACATCTCGACCTTCGGCGGATGCACCGCCGGCCCCGCCGCCGCGCTGGAAAACGTCGCAATCATCGAAGAGGAAAACCTGCTCGAGAACACCACCCTGATGGGCGACTACATGAAGGACCAGCTGAACGCGCTGGCCGACCGGCACGCCGTCATCGGACAGGTTCGCGGCAAGGGCCTCTTCCTCGGGGCAGAGCTTGTCTCGGACCGCGCCAGCAAGGAACCGGTGAACGAAAAACAGGCGCAGGCCGTCGTGGCCGACTGCATGGCGCAGGGCACGATCATCGGCATGACCAACCGGTCGGTTCCGGGCTTCAACAACACGCTGTGCTTCTCTCCCGCGCTGATCTCGACCAAGGACGACATCGACGAAATCGTCGCCTCGGTCGACGCCGCGCTGGGCCGCGTCTTCGGCTGAACGCTAGGCTTGCAACGCAAACGCCCCGCCGGTCCCTCCGGCGGGGCGTTTCGATTCAGGGCCAGATTATTCGCCGAATAATCTTGTGCGTCACGCCGCGTTGGGCACGATCACGATTTCCACCCGGCGGTTCTGCGCCTTGCCGTCCTCGGTCAGGTTCGACGCAACCGGCGCGTCCTCGCCCCGGCCGAACGCATCGATCCGGCTGAACGCCACGCCGCCGTTCATCAGGACGTCCGCCACCGCATTCGCCCGCCGCTCGGACAGGGCCTGGTTATGCTCGGCACCTCCCGAATTGTCCGTGTGGCCGACGATCTGCACCCGGCTGTCGGGATAATTCTGCAGGTTCTGCGCCACGGCCGCCAAATCGCTGCGCAGGCCAGGACGCACCGTCGCGCTGTCCACGTCGAACAGGATATCCTGCGGCAGCGTCACGATCAGGCGGTCGCCGGTGTTCTGGATATCCACATTGTCGTTGCCCAGGCTATTGCGCAGCTCGGCTTCCTGCTTGTCCAGCATGTTGCCGGCAACGGCGCCGCCCGCGGCACCGATCGCGCCACCTATCAGCGCGCCCTTGACCTTCTTGTCGGCCACCAGCGCACCCGCGCCCGCGCCCAGCAACCCACCCAGAAGCGCGCCTTGCTTGGCCTTCTGGTTCTGATCCACCGCGTTGTCGTCCAGATAGGCCGGGCTGGTGCAGGCCGTCGCCCCCAGCAGTGAAAGACCCGCAAAAATCGTGACGGTTTTGTGTGAAATGCTCATCCTGATGCCTCATGTTTCAAGTGCCCGTTTGCCGGGTCTGGAACTGATTCTAAGCAATTTATGGCCAATGCCCAAGCACAATCTGCCTCGGACTCGGCGACGATCCGCGCAGGGTCTCTCGCGCCATCTCCGCGGCGCGGACAATAAATGCGCATTTATTGCCTGCATTCTCTGCGCAAGAAGCAGAAAATGGGCTTACCCGGCATCCGCCCTCGCGCTTTCCCAAGCCAGGATCGCCCGTTTCACCGGCAGCCCCCAGTGATACCCGCCAAGTCCGCCCGATTTTCGCAGCGCCCGGTGGCACGGGATCAGGAAACTCACCGGATTTCGCCCCACTGCCGTGCCCACGGCGCGCACCGCACGCGGCCGCCCGATCGCCTGCGCGATTTCCGAATAGGTGGTCACCTGCCCCGACGGGATCTGCATCAGCGCTTCCCAAACCTTGATCTGGAACGGCGCCCCGATCATGTAAAGCGGCACCTTCTCGTCCTGCCGGCCGCCCGCTCCGAAGGCCTGCAACGCCCACGGGCGCAGCATCATCGGGTCCTCGACGAACGCGGCGTTGGGCCAGCGCGCGATCATGTCCTCCATCGCCGCCTCTTCGCCGGTTTCACTGGCAAAGGCGATGCCGCAGATCCCCTTTTCCGTTCCCATCACCAGAGACAGTCCGAACGGGCTGTCGAACCACCCCCAGAATATCGTCAGCCCCTCGCCCCGACGCGAGAACTCACCGGGGCTCATCGCCTCCCAGCGCAGGAACAGGTCGTGCAGCCGCCCCGTCCCCGAAAGACCCAGCTCATGGGCCGTATCCAGCGTGGTGAACCGGTGTGCCAGAAGCTCCTTGGCCTGACCCAGCGCCAGATATTGCTGGTACCTCTTGGGGCTGACTCCGACCCATCGCGTGAACAGACGCTGGAAATGCGCGGGGCTCATGTTCATGTCCGCCGACAGTTGCGACAGGCTCACGCCCGGGCCGCCCGCATCGATCAGGTCGATCGCGCGGCGCATCACGTTGAAATGGTACCCGTCGGCGGGTCCGGTGCTGGTGTCGGTGTTGGTCTGCGCACGCATGGCGGCTCTCCTTGCTGCTGCACGGAATGTAGAACCCGGGCGCGGGCATCGCGACCCGAATATTGCGCATCTGCCGGAAAGCGGGCACAAGACCGCCATGTCCAAGCAACTCGACTACCACACCATCCACGAGATCTTTTCCCGGTTCCAGGCGGCCTCGGCCGAACCCAAGGGCGAGCTTGATCACGTGAACGCCTTCACCCTGCTGGTCGCAGTGCCCTCTCGGCACAGGCCACCGATGCCGGCGTCAACCGGGCCACGCGCGAACTTCAAGATCGCCGACACCCCGCAGAAGATGATCGACCTCGGAGAGGAGCAGCTGATCGAACACATCAAGACGATCGGCCTCTACCGCAACAAGGCCCGGAACGTGATGAAACTGTCGCGCATCCTGGTCGATTGATACGGCGGCGAGGTGCCCAGTTCACGTGCCGCTCTGCAATCCCTTCCGGGCGTCGGGCGCAAGACCGCCAACGTGGTGCTGAACATGTGGTGGAGCCACCCCGCGCAGGCGGTCGACACCCACATCTTCCGCGTCGGCAACCGGACCGGCATCGCGCCCGGCAAGGACGTGGACGCCGTCGAACGCGCCATCGAGGACAATGTCCCGGTCGAGTTCCAGCAGCACGCCCACCACTGGCTCATCCTGCACGGCCGCTATCATTGCAAGGCGCGCCGGCCGATGTGCCCGACCTGCCTCATCCGCGACCTCTGCCCGTTCGAGGAAAAGATCCAATGACCAGATACCAGGCTGTCGGAATCGGCAATGCCGTCGTCGACGTGTTCTCGCAGGCCGACGACGCCTTCCTCTCCCGCATGGGCATCGACAAAGGCATCATGCAGCTGATCGAGCAGGACCGCGCCGAAACGCTCTATGACAGCATGCAGAACCGCTCCCAGATGGCTGGCGGCTCGGTGGCCAACACCATGGCCGGCATGGGCGCTCTGGGCCTGTCCACCGCCTTCATCGGCCGCGTCTCGGATGATGCGCTGGGCCAGGATTACGCCCGCGGCATGTCCGCCGCCGGGACCGATTTCGTCAATGCGCCCGCGCGGAACGGCGAATTGCCGACCTCGCGCTCGATGATCTTCGTTTCGCCGGATGGCGAGCGGTCGATGAACACCTATCTGGGGATCTCGACGGAACTCGGCCCCGAGGATGTGGACGACGCCGTCGCCGGCGGCGCCGGATTGCTGTTTCTCGAAGGCTATCTTTTCGACAAGGACAAGGGCAAGGCGGCCTTCCTCGCCGCCGCACGCGCCTGCCGCGACGCGGGCGGCATGGCCGGCATCACCCTGTCGGACCCGTTCTGCGTCGACCGACACCGCGCCGATTTCCGCAAGCTGGTGACAGAACTGGACTACGTGATCGGCAACGAACACGAATGGTGCGCGCTCTACGAAACCGACGACCTCGGCACCGCATTGGAACAGGCCGCGGCGGATAGCGGCCTGATCGTCTGTACCCGGTCCGGGCATGACGTGGTGATCGCGCGCGGCGACGACATCGTGACAGTGCCGGTGACGCCCATCACCCCGGTCGACACCACCGGCGCCGGCGACCAGTTCGCCGCAGGCTTTCTCTACGGCCTGGCCACCGGCGCCACGCTCGAGGTCGCGGGGCGCATGGGATGCATCGCCGGTGCGGAAGGCCCTGCACCGGCGCGCGGGCCGATGTGAAAGCTCTGTTTCAGGCCGAAGGCTCTGTAAGCAACCGTTTTCTTTGGAAGAAAGGGAAAATCCCGGGGGATTAAGTGCAACTGACAACAAACACGGACGTGCACGCTGCAGGCCCTGCCCGTGAGGCTTATGCCAAGAAAGCGGGATGCACGCTGGCGTCCGTCGGCACATCGCGAAGCAAACCAGCAGCCGCACGGCTTTCAGTGATGCCATGGCTCCCAGCCGTACGTTGCAGCGTGACAGGGGAAGGTTAAGAAACCTTTTCGGTTTTTTCTTGGCGGAAATACTCATTCCAAACGGTTCAGCGGCGCACCAGGACCGCCGCTCCGCGTCACGCCAGCCAAGCGCTCCGAGGAGGAGGCACGACGACGAGACCTACCTGTGCGCGCGGCACGCGCGCTCCGCTTACGCGCCCAGCTTGGCGTGCACCTCGTCGAGGTCTATCTCGCCCACTGGCATCTTGTTCGAAGGGTCCTCGAAATCGTATTTGAACAGTTCGAAATCGCGGTGATAGATTTCCTTCACCAGGTGCATCGACAAGTCGTCGAAATAATCTTCCACCGGATGGGCGCGCTTGGGACCGTGGCCTTCGCTTTCGTTGAAGCGCGGAATCGATGTCAGGTCGACCTTTTCCGGCGTGCTGATCGCCTTCAGGACTTCGGACATGCCTTCGTTGAACGCTTCGGTCCAGAAGATGCGGTCATAGGTTCCGCCGTTCACGATGAAAGTCGACACGTGCCCGGA
This sequence comes from Roseovarius sp., assembly GCA_046290265.1. Taxonomy (GTDB): domain Bacteria; phylum Pseudomonadota; class Alphaproteobacteria; order Rhodobacterales; family Rhodobacteraceae; genus Roseovarius. Next base: position 23,390 of record JBKAGF010000049.1, read on the forward strand.
CATGGACGACCAGTGGATGTCGGGCTCCATCGGGCGCTTCCAGCGGATGGTGTCACGGGCAAACAGCAGGAACCGCCGGAAGCTCTTGATCTGGTCGAACTCCTGTTTGCCGTCCTCGCCGCCCACCTCGATCCCGTATTTCTGGATCAGGAGCGGCACCAGCTTGCCGCGATAGCGTTTGCCATTGCGCTGGATGCCGCAGATCTTGTCGAAGAAGGAGGACAGGATACGGGTGTAGGGATTGCGGACGCAGGTGAAGGCGTAGGACGTATGGGTGCGCACATTCGCCTTGATCAGCGGCTGGCTTTCGTCGCGGGCCCATTTGTGCAGGCCGTCCTGCGCGTCGTGAATGTCACCGTCGAAGAATTCGCCGTGATCGGAGTAATACATGATCTGGCCGATCGTCGAGCAGGCGCATTTCGGCACCACGCGATAGACGACGCTTTCGCTTTCGGTCATCCACGTGCCCGGAAACCCCATAATTCTGCCTCCACCTTCACCCGCCGCCTTTTTTTTGCGGCTTCAGCTTTGTAGCGTGAGGAAAAACCCCGCGAAAGGACGTTTCTTCAGGCCGTGTTCATGTCTATCACTGTAATCGACAAAAGATAATATCGGGTAGCGCGTTTCCGTCATGGCAAGAATTGCCTTCATCCTTCTGTGCCACAAGGACCCCGACGCCATCATCCGCCAGGCCGAGATGCTGACGGCGGTGGGCGATTACATGGCGATTCATTTCGACGCGCGGGCCAAGGTGGAGCATTACCGGCGGATCCGCTCGGCGCTGGCGGACAACCCCAACGTGACCTTCGCGCGCAAGCGGATCAGGTGCGGCTGGGGGGAGTGGTCGCTGGTGCAGGCCTCGCTTTATGCCGTGGAGGCGGCGGTGGAGGCGTTTCCGCGGGCCACGCATTTCTACATGCTGTCGGGGGATTGCATGGCGGTGAAGTCGGCCGCCTATGCGCATGAGTTCCTCGACAATGACGATGCCGATTACATCGAGAGCTTCGATTTCTTCGAGAGCGACTGGATCAAGACCGGGATGAAGGAAGACCGGCTGATCTATCGGCATTACTTCAACGAGCGGGTGCAGAAGCGGCGGTTCTATACCTCGTACAATCTGCAGAAGAAGCTGGGGCTGACGCGGCCCATTCCGGCCGATCTGCAGATCCAGATCGGCAGCCAGTGGTGGTGCCTGCGGCGGCGGACGATCGAATGGATCCTCGATTTCACCCGCAAGCGGCGCGACGTGATGCGGTTCTTTGCCACGACGTGGATCCCGGACGAGACGTTCTTCCAGACGCTGGTGCG
>JBKAGF010000050.1:0-24487 GCA_046290265.1 Roseovarius sp.
CAAAGCTGTTATTTCACCAAAAGCCGCGCTTCGTGCTTCTTCAGCGACCGGCGTGCGGCCGTATAGGCCTCGATGCCTTCCTTTTCCGCCAGTTCGGGGAAGAGGCTGAAGATCTCGTCGCGCTGGGCATCGCCCATGTCGTCGAGCACCGTCTCGCCGGGCTGGAAGCTTTCGGTCCAGGCGCCGTTGGACAGCACCACTTCGTGACGATCGAACATGAAGTGGATGTAGCTGACCGAGCTCGCCTCGACCGACGCCACACCTTCCATGCCGGTGAGGTGCTTGGCGGCTGCCAGAACCTCGCGGTCCTCGAAGTAGAGCGCCGACTTCTCGTTGTTGATCAGCAGGCGGTGCTGCGGCGAGACCATCATGTCGCGTTCCGGCAGGCCATGCCCCAGCGATCCGGCACGGATCAGGACAGGTTGCAGGTGCGGCGCGCTGGCCAGGTCGCGTCCGGTCAGATCGCGGCGACCGACCCAGCGGATTTCCTGCAGGCCGTTGTCGCGGGTGATGATCTTGTCACCTTCGCGCAGTTCCTCGACCAGACGCTCGCCTTTCGGCGTGGCGATGACCGTTCCCGGCGTGAAGCAGGGAATGATGTCCTCGATCTCGGTGAACTTCAGCGAGCCTTCGACATTGCCGTCGGCATCGAGGAAGTTGACCTGTCCGGTAAAGCTGTTGCCGTCCGGGTCGTTCGGCGTGGTCAGGTCCAGCGGGGTGAAGCCATCGCTTTGGACGATCTCGAACCGGCCCAGACCGCGCAGGTCAAGCTGGTCGTTCTCGTTGTCGGTCGTCGGATCGTTGTCGCCATCCTCGGTGCCGCCGTCGATCTCGTCGCCGAAGGCATGCTCGCGCTCGTCAAAGCGGAATTCGTCCGAGCCGGCCTCGCCATACATCGTGTCGGCACCCTGGCCGCCATAGATGGTGTCGCGGCCGTTACCGCCGTGGATCAGGTCGTCGTCATTGCCGCCGTCCAGCAGGTCGCTGCCGCCACCGCCGTAGATGGTGTCGTCGTCGTCCTGGCCATAGACGGTATCGTTGCCCGCACCGGCATCGATCCAGTCGCGCCCGTTGTTCTCGTCGGGGTCGGGACCGAAGCTGCCGCCATCGGGTGCGTCGGGGATGTTGACCTGGTCGAAGGGCACGACATTGGGATCCAGACCGCCATAGATCAGGTCGTCGCCCGCGCCGGACGAGATCGTGTCGTTGCCTTCGCCGCCGACGATGGTGTCGTTGCCCCAGAGCGTCGTGATCTCGTCGTCGTCCAGACCGCCGTCGACATAGTTGTCGCCCGCACCGGCATTGATCGTGTCGTTGTCGTCGCCCGTATAGATGGTGTCGTTGCCCGCGCCGGTATTGACCAGGTCACGGTCATCGTTCGGGTCGGCATCCGCCGGAACGGTCGGGAACGGGCCGTAGGACGGGAAGCCGTCATCGGGCAGCGGCAGGGCGCTGTTCTTGGAGGTGTCGATATAGTTGTCACCACCGCTGCTTTCGACCGTATCGCTTCCGTCGCCGGAAATGACCGTGTCGTTGCCGTAGCCGGTGTCGATCCTGTCATCGCCATTGCCGCCATCGACCGAGTCGTCGCCCGCGCCGGTTTCCACGTCGATCCCGCCATCGGCGCCCTTGGCATCGATCGTGTCGTTGCCGCTGCCGGTGACGATGCGTTCGATCTCGGTAAAGCTGATGTCGGTGCCGGCATCGCCATCAAGACCGTTGACGGTGCCGTTCTCGGGATCGGCGTCGTCCAGCACGACGGTCAGATCCTCGGTGCGATCGCCAAGGTTCAGGATGTCGCCCTCGTCGCCGTTTTCCGGGCCGTCGGGGTTGCCGTCGGTGCCGTCCGAGCCGCCGTCGATGGTGACGTCGATATCCGAGGCCGGATCGGTGCCGTCGATGGTGAACTCGTCATCGCCGGAGCCGCCCCAGGCGCTGTCATTGCCGCCCACGGCGATATCGTCATCGCCCTGGCCGCCAGTGATCGAGTCCGTGCCCGCACCGCCGACGATAACGTCCGCGCCGGTGCCGCCATCGACCGTATCGTCGCCGAGCCCGGCATTGATCGTGTCGTCGCCGCCATTGCCCTCGATGACGTCATCCAGCCCGTCGGGGCCGTCGATGATGTCGCCGCCGCCGTCGGTCGGGCCGTTGCTGTCGTCGTAGCCGGGGTTCATGACCTCGCCGGTTTCCTCGCCGTCGACCACGCCGTCGCGCTGCGGATCGGTCAGGATCGTCTCGATCTGGCTGAATTCCAGCACCGCGCCATTTTCGAAGGTAACGGTGCCTTTGCGGGCACCGGCATCGCTGTCGTCGACGGAGTCGACGATCGTGACCTGGCCCGCGCCGCGCAGGTCCAGCGTGTCGTTGTCCGCGGTGTCGTCGGGACCGTTGCCGCCGACCACCGTGTCGCAGTTGCCATCCTCTCCGCTGGAGACGATGAACGTGTCGTCGCCGCCCTCGCCGTACATCTCGTCCGCGCCGGCGCCGCCGGTGATCACGTCGTTGCCGTCGTCACCCAGGCTGTAGCCGGTGTCGAAATACATGTCGGTGATGTGGATGCCCGAGTTGTCGTAGCCGTTCTGCGTATGCTCGACCACCACGCGCGACACCGGACCCGCGATCGAGACGTTGACGGACGTGTCGGGGTCGTTGACGTTCTGGTACGGGCCATTCGCATCCGCGACATTGCCGGTGATCTTGATGTCCTTGCCGCCGGTCAGGACAACCTCGATCGGGTTGTTGTCGGCGTCATAGGCCGTGACGGTCACGAGCCCGTCACCATCCAGGTCGTTGATGTTGAATTCCAGGTTGCCGACGACTTCGGAGAATTCCCACTGGAATTTGCCGGTGTTGCCCTTGCCCCCGGTTTCCGAGAAGAGCGAACTGTTGGTGTCGATCGCCTCGCCGCCGGTGTCGATGCCCGCGGTGTTCAGGTTGGTCGAATTGTCGACGTCGCTCTGGTGGTGTCCGGTATCCGCCGTGCGGGTATAGGTCACCTCGACAGTGCCGGTGTCCTGGGTGACGGTGCTGTCCGCCTGCGTGCCGGTGACCTTCTCCCAGTTGAAGCTTTCGCGCGGGCCATTGAAGCCGGCCTCGCCGCCGCTGCCGCCATAGATGGTGTCGTCGCCGCCGGCGCCGTCGATGGTGTCGTCGCCGCCGTTGCCGTAGATCAGGTCGTCGCCATCGGTGATCTTGTCGCCGCCCTGGTCGGTGGGCGCGTTGGAGTCGTCATAGCCGAGTTCCATGACCTCGCCGAACGCCTCGCCGTCGACCGCGCCGTCCGGTGCGACGTCATGGGAATACCCCGCATCCACGTTGATCGCGCTGGTGTCCGAACCCGATTTGTAGGGCACGGAAATCGGATCGGAGAAGCCTGTGTTCTGATTGGCGTCGCTGTCCTCGTTCTCGCTGCCGACATTCTGCGTGACCAGGCCCTCGCCGTTCACCTCGGTGGGGAATTTCACCACATAGGATTTGTGGGAATAGGTCGACAGGTTATTGAACTCGTAGGCGCCATTGCTGTCGGTGGTCGTGTATCCGAGGAAGGTCTTGTTGCCGTAATAATCGACCTTGTAGAGCTCGACCCGCAGCCCGCCGAGACCGGATTCGTAACCTCCGGTGCCATTGTTCTCCGTATTGTCGCCGTTGCTGTCCGAGTACAGCCGTCCCGCAATCGTTCCGCCGCTTGAAAAAGTCATGAAATCATACTCCCGAGTTGGCGCGAGCGCCGAAGTTGAGGAAAGTGCCACCAAGACCGGCGACATGTGCAGAGCTGGTCAGAGAGCCGACGCCGAGAAGTGTCTGATGGGCGAAGGTCGCGCCGTTACGGCCGCTTCGCCCGGCGCCCGCTGCAGCACGTGCAGGCCCGGACCGCGTCAGACCGGAAGGGCCGGACCCTGATCTGCCAAGGTATGTCGCCATCGTCTTCTCCATTCGGCATGGCCGATTGCACGGCCAGCCAGACCAAAAACCAAAACCCACAGCCGGCGAAGTAACGGCCAGGGGCGACCTGCACGAACCTCAGAACAGGAGGAAAAGACCCGCAAAAGCGGGAACGGCGCAGAATTTGGATCCGCTACCATTCGCTCTCGGCCAATTGCAGAAGCAATCTGGCGATCGCACCTTTTCGCACCTTGAATGATGCGTTCGTGCGGTCGCCCCCGTGACCTTCAGACATCGCCCCCCAGTTGGGCTGTCTTCGTTGTACGGGAAGGAACGGGGGCCACAAAGTGAAATTTGTTCGAAAACTGTCAGAGCATTCGCGCGAAATTGGCCGTAAATTCGCCAACTATGGCAGCCGAAATGGCGAATTCTTCGGTATTGTTTCCATCTCCCTGAAAAGGGATTTTCGCCATATTCCTTGAATACAAGGGGTCCGGCTCTTGCCGACAGGGCAAATATCAACCCCTGCGTGTGCATTGTTTCCGTTTCCGGTATCGCACCAATCTGCCGGAAATGTGGCAGGATCGGGGTGTGCGCCGACCGGCGTCGTTGAGTTTCCCTGCGTCAATCTTGTGCGAAAACCCTGAATATCCACGCCTGGGAAACGGTGCCGCCATATTTTTCCCGAATCAAAGCAGGAATGTGGCGTCCGCGCCCGCGAATCGGCGCGGTCGGGCCGCGCCACCCCGTCGCCCGTCGAGACAAATGGCCGGACCCGGCGTGCCGCCCCGGACCCGCGGCGTGGAACCGATGCCGCCAGCCCACGTTGAGGACATACGGGTTTACGTTTGGTTGCATGATGCATGGGGCGGATAGACCCACGAAATGGGAGGCACTATGACCTTTAGCAAAACCCTTATCAAATCCACATCCGTTCTGGGCCTGTTTGCCCTGCTGTCGCAGCCGGCCCTTGCGATGACCTGCGCGGAATATTCCGAGATGGACGAAGCCGGCCAGATGGAGGCCTTTGAAACCATGGGCGGGCGTGAAAACCTGCGCGAAGAGGCAGTCGGCGCGGATGAAGGTGCCGACACGGACGCGTCCAGCGCGTCGAATGAACTGGGTGACCCGGACGACGACATCGGCGGCCGCGCCGCCGCACGCGCCGCGGCGACCGGTTCTGACGAGGAACTGATGGTCGTGCTGATGGAAGAATGCGAAGGCAATCCGGAGATGGACATGGCGGACATGTTCCAATCCGAAGAAGAAGCCAAGTAAACGAAACGCCGGATTTTCCCGGATCCTGCAGGCGGTCGCAGATCAGCGTCCGCCTGTTTGCGTTTCAGCGGATGCAGCGCCGCGCATCACGCGTTCCACAAAACCTTTCCAAGGCTCGAGATGTCGTAACCGCCACAGGCCTCGGCACGCTTGCCGAACGCATCCGTCGCGCAAAAGGCCATCAGCGCCTGCAAGGGCGGCTCGAACCAGGCCTTGCGGTCGATCAGCAGCGCGAAATCCTCTTCGATGACGGGCACGAAATCCAGGCCATAGCTGCGCGCGACCGCTTCGAGACCGAAGGTGGTGTCGGCCTCGCCCCGGCTGACGGCCTCGACGGCCTCGTCCTCGGTCCGGGCGGTGTCGGCCATGTCGAGCGCGGCAAGGTCGAGCCCGTCGCGGCGCGCCAGGTGCCGCAAGAGCGTATCGGTGCCCGAACCCGGTTGTCGCGGCACCAAGCGCAGCCCGGAAAGATCCTGCAGCCCTGCCGGGACACGCGCCCGGGGCCGCACGACCAGGCCCCGCCGCCGCATCGCGAACCGCACCAGCACGGCATCCTGACGGGCCGCGGCGCCGGCAACGGCGGCGACATTCCACGTGTCGCCCGCAGGATCGTGCACATGCAGCCCGGCGGCCACGCCTTCGCCCGCGACGAAACGCTGCAAGCCGTCGAGCGAACCGTCGTGGAACGTGGCCAGTCCGCAGCCGGATTGCCGGATCGCCCAGTCGAGCAGCGGGTCGTGACTGCCCAGGACGATGGGCGGTCGCGGCTCGGGCGGGCGCGCCGAGCCGCCGCCCGACTGCGCCTGTTCGATCCATGTGCGGATCTCGTTTGCGGGAAAGAGCAGCTTGCCGGTGGCGCGCGAACAGGGCACGGCGCCCGAGGCGGCAAGGTCGTAGACCTTGCGCTCCTTCAGGCGCAAGAGTTCGGCCAGTTCCCTGACGGTCAGGTATTCGTGGTCGGGAAAATCAAGCTCGGTCATGGCACCTGGGTTTGCGTCTCGGGGCGGCGCGTGCGTCACCGCCCCGGCACCTCTATCAGTTTTCCGGCGCGTTGGGGAAGAACAGTTGCTGGTCGGCCACCTTGTAGGCCCCGATCGCCTCCTGCCCTTCGTCGGAGACCAGCCAGTCGGCAAAGCTCTGCGCGGCGTCCACGTTCACGCTGGGGCATTTCTCGGGGTTGACCGGGATCACGCCGTACTGGTTGAACATGTCTTCGTCGCCCTCGACCTGGATTTCGTAATCCTGCTTGTTGTCGAAGCTGATCCAGGTGGCGCGGTCGGTCATCACATAGGCGCCCATGCCGATGCCGGCGTTGAGCGTGGCGCCCATGCCCGAGCCGGTCTCGCGGTACCAGTCACCGCTGGCCGCCGTGGGGTCGACGCCGCTGTCGGACCACAGCGCCATTTCCTTCTTGTGGGTGCCGCTGTCATCCCCGCGCGAGGCGAACAGCGCGCCCGCCTCGGCGATCTTGCCCATCGCGCCCTGCACGTCGTCCATCCCCGACACGCCTGCCGGGTCCGCGCCCGGGCCGACGATGACGAAGTCGTTATACATCAGGTCCGTGCGCGCCGTGCCAAAGCCGGCCTCGACGAATTTCTCCTCGGCCGGTTTGGCATGCACCAGCAGGACGTCGCCGTCGCAATTCTCGGCGTTCTTGATCGCCTGGCCGGTGCCCACGGCCACGACATTCACCTGGATGCCCGACTTTTCCTGGAAGATCGGCAGAAGATAGTCGTAAAGGCCCGAGTTGGCCGTCGAGGTCGTGGATTGCACGATGATCGACTGGTCCTGCGCCCAGGTGCCCCCGGCAAGGGCGAGCGTGAGCGCGGCCGCTCCGAATGTGTTCATTTGCATGATGGTCTATTCCTTGGTTGGTCGTTCAAACGACAATCCTGCCGTTCAGGTAATCCCGCGCGGCCTGACTCTGCGGCTGGCGGAAAAAGTCTTGGGCCCGGTTGTGTTCCGCGACCCGGCCGTGGCTGAGAAACAGGACATCGTCGGCCATGCGCCGGGCCTGACCGATATCATGGGTGACGAAGACGATGCGCACGCCGCGCCGCCCGGCATCCCTGACGATCTCTTCGATGGCCAGAACCGAGGCGGGGTCGAGGCTGGCCGTCGGCTCGTCCAGGAACAGGACATCGGGATCGCAGGCCAGCGCCCGGGCCAGCGCAAGGCGCTGCGCCTCGCCGCCCGACAGCAGGCGGGCGGGCTGATCGGCCTTGTGCCCCAGCCCGACATGATCGAGAAGCGCGGCGCGCTGCGAACGGTCCCTGCCCCGCACCTTGAGAACGAAATCGACATTCGCCGCCACCGAGCGGCGCAGCAGGACCGGCTTCTGAAACACCAGCGCCTGTCGCGCGGTGACGTCGCGCGGCCCCTGCCCGCCCCAGTCTATGGTGCCGGAGGTCGGGGCAATCAGCCCGTGCAGCAGCTTCAGCAGCAGGCTCTTGCCCGCGCCGTTGGGGCCCATGACCATGGTGCACCCCGAGGGGCCGAGATCGAACTTCACATCCTCCAGCACCGTGGTCCGGCCGAAGCGCAGCGCGAGGTCGCGCACCGCCAGCGGCAGGATCGCCGCGGGCCGCGCCGGCGGGGCCATGTCGCGGCCCAGAGGGATCGCCGCGTCAGACATAGGCCTGCCGCGCCGCCGTCATCCGCACCGACTGGACGGCGGCGTTGACGCCGAGCGAGATGACCAGAAGGATGATGCCGAGCGCCAGCGCCAGCGCAAGGTCGCCCTTGGACGTCTCCAGCGCGATGGCAGTGGTCATGACCCGTGTCAGGTGGTCGATATTGCCGCCGACGATGATCACGGCCCCCACCTCGGCGACCGCGCGCCCGAAACCGGCCAGCCCCACCGTCAGCAGAGAATAGCGCGCGTCCCACAAGAGCGCCTGCACGGTTTGCAGCCGGGTCAGGCAGAGCGAGCGGAACTGCTCGGCATATTCTGCATGCAGGTCTTCCAGCAGCTGCCGGGCCAGGGCGGCCACGATGGGCGCGATCAGGATGGTCTGCGCGATGATCATGGCGGTCGGGGTGTAGAGCAGGCCCAGAAAGCCCAGGGGACCCGAGCGCGACAGGTAGAGGTAGACCAGCAGCCCCACCACCACCGGCGGCAGACCCATCAGCGCATTCATCACGACCAGCACGGCATTGCGGCCGGGAAACCGCCCGATGGCGACCAGCGCCCCGATGGGCAGGCCGATCATGCAGGCCAGCACCGTGGCCGTGAGACTGACGCGCAAGGACAGCAGCACGATCTCGATAAGGTCCGCATCGCCCGACAGGACGAGGTCAAACGCGAGGCCGAAAGCGTCTGTCATGGATTGCAAAATTTCCCGTATTGCAAATCTTCCCTTGCCCGGCACAGTATGCGATCCAACAGCGACTGTTCAAGCCCGACGATGAGAAAAAGCACATCACAGCGATGCGGAGACGAGGGAACCCTGCGCGAAACTTGCCGATTGACTGCAAAATTTCCGCCGACCTTCGGGCGCATCCCGGACGTTCGCACTGCCGCGCCCTTTTGACCCCGAACACCTGACCTACACGAACCAGAGATTGGAAGACTCCACATGCGACACGCATTCCTGACCGCCGCCGCCCTTGGCCTTGCGATGACACAGGCCCAGGCGCAGGAGCTTTCGCTTTACGCGGCCGGCAGCCTGAAGGCCGCCCTGTCGGACGTGGCCGCCGATTATGCCGAGACCTATGGCACGCCCGTCGCGACCAGCTTTGGCCCCTCCGGCCTGATGCGCGAACGGATCGAGGCGGGCGAGACGGTGCATGTCTTCGCCTCGGCCAACATGCGCCATCCCCGCACGCTGGAAAGCGCGGGCAATGGCGGGCCCGTCGCCCTGTTCGCGCGCAATCGCCTGTGTGCGCTGGCCCGGCCCGAGGTAGAGGTCACGCCCGAAACGCTGCTTGATGTCATGCTGGATGACGACACCCGCCTTGGCACCTCCACGCCCAAGGCCGACCCGTCCGGCGACTACGCCTTTGCGTTGTTCGACGCGGTCCGGCCATGCCGAGGCGCTGAAGCCGAGGCCTGCAACTGACCGGCGGGCCGGACAGCGCCGCGCCGCCCGAGGGGCGCAACACCTATGCCTGGGTGCTGGACAGTGACCGGGCCGACCTGTTCCTGACCTATTGCACCAACGCCGTGCTGGCCCGGAAAGAAGTGCCCGAATTGCAGATCGTGCAGATCCCCGACGCCTTGTCCGTAGGGGCCGATTACGGGCTGATCGTGCTGGACGGCGCGCCGCCCGAGGCGTGGCAGCTGGCGCTGCATATCCTGTCGCCCTCGGGCCAGGCGGTTCTGGCGGAATATGGGTTTGACGCCGCCGCGGTGCCGACAGGAGAGTGACGAAACGGCCCTGTTGCGGGGCCCGACCCGGCCGGATCCGACCGCGCGTTCCCCGGGCCCGGCGGTCGACGGGGCGGTATCTGCCGCCGCGTGAAATAATTTATTTGAGCGCTCAAAAAAACTTGTTAGAGTGCCGGCAAGCCCCTCAACCCGGAGTTTGCCATGACGCCCCCTGCCACCAAGGCCATAGACCTGCCCAACGACCACGACCGCAAGGGACTGCCCGCCTGGAGCTATTTCAACACCGAGATGCTGGAGATGGAAAAGGACCTGTTGTTCCGGTCGCACTGGCAGCTTGTCTGCCACGCCAACGACCTGCCCGAGGCCGGCGATTTCGTGACGCTGGACTGCGTGGGGGAACGCGCGCTGGTGATCCGGGGCAAGGATGGCGAGTTGCGGGCATTTCACAACCTGTGCCGGCACCGCGGATCACGGGTGGTGGCCGGGGAACAGGGCAATTGCAAGAACGCGATCATCTGCCCTTTCCACGGCTGGGTCTACAATCTGGACGGCACGCTTCGCGGGGCGGCGCAGCCCGACACCCTGCCCGAGCTGGATCCCGTCGCCTTTGGCCTGAAGGCGATCGAGCTGGACCTGTGGCGGGGGTTCGTCTTCGTGCGGTTCCGCCCCGGCCCGCAACCGGCGATATCCGAGGTGCTGTCGCGCTTCGACGACGAGATCGACCAGTACGACCTGGAAGGGCTGATGCCCTCGGGCGAAGGGTTCTATGCCGACGTGGCGGAGGTGAACTGGAAATGCATCCGCGATGTCGACAACGAAGGCTATCACGTGCCGATGGCCCATCCCGGCCTGCAGGACCTTTTCGGTTCCAACTATTACGACGAGGATTTCGAGGACGGCGCCTCGCGCTCCTATTCCGAGTTCCGCGAGGCGAACCACCGCCTGTGGAGCGTGCGCGCCTACACGTCCATATTGCAGGCGCCGCCAAAGTTGGACGAGAGCCATGCCAGGGCCTGGCTCTATATCGGCATCTTCCCCAATTGCGTGCTTGGCATTTACCCCGATTGTGTCAAATTCTACCAGGAATTCCCGGTGGAGTATGGCAAGACCATGCAGCGCGGAACGACCTACAGGCTGGGCAAGGAAGACCGCAGGATGCGGCTGTCGCGCTATCTCAGCAGCCGGATCGACAGGCTGACTTCGGAAGAGGACGAGGAACTGGTGCGCTGGTCCTGGGAAGCGGCGTTTTCCAGCGGCTATGACGGGGTGATCCTGTCCGACCTGGAAAACACCGTGCGCAGCTATCATGACTGCCTGCGCGAGCTGTTCCCGGTGCTGAACGAGGACGAGCCGCCCAAGGGCACGGTGGCCGCGCGCAACGCCGAGTTGCTGGCGCAGAAAGTCGCCGCCGAATGAGTACCGGAGCCGCCTCCGGCAGAGGCGCACCCTGATGGCATGGCGCTTTGACCGCGAGGCGGGACAGGGCCTGAAGCTGATCAGCCCCACCTTCGGCTATGTGCTGGTGATGCTGGCCGCGCCGCTGCTGATGGTCATCACCTTCAGCTTCTGGACGCAGGATTACCTGACGATCGACACGACGCTGACGCTGGACAATTACCGCGAAGCGTGGACGCAGCCGCTCTACCAGGTGCTGATGTGGCGCTCGCTCAAGATCTCGGTGATCGTGACGGTGGTGACGGTGCTCTTGGCCTTTCCCATCGCCTATTACCTGTCTTTCCACGTCAAGAAGCGCAAGGCGCTGTGGCTGTTCCTGATCACGGTGCCGTTCTGGACAAGCTACCTGCTGCGGGTGTTCCTGTGGAAGGTGATCCTGGGCTATAACGGCGTCTTCAACACCACGCTGATGGGCCTGGGGTTCATCGAGGAACCGCTGACCTTCATCCTTTACAACCTGAACGCGGTGGTGATCACGCTGGCCCATGCTTGGGCGCCTTTCGCGATCCTGCCCATCTTCGTGGCGCTGGAAAAGATCGACCGCTCCCTGCTGGAGGCCGCGACCGACCTGGGCGACGGGCCAGTGCGGCGGTTCTTCCGCGTGACATTGCCGCTGGCCATGCCGGGCATCGTGGCCTCGACCCTGATCGTGCTGATCCCCACGGTGGGCGATTTCATCACGCCCCGGCTGGTGGGCGGCACCGATGGGCTGATGATCTCGAACATGATCCAGATCCAGTTCGGCAAGGCCAACAATGCGCCGCTGGGGGCCGCGCTGGCAGTGTCGGCGATGGTGGTGATCGGGCTGATCAGTGCGGGCATCTTCTTTGCCGGCAAGAAACTGGGGGGACGCGTGCGATGAAATGGCTCTCGGTCCGGTGGCTGGCGATCTATGCCACGGTCTACATGATCTTTCTCTATGCGCCGGTGATCCTGCTGCCGCTGTTCGCCTTCAACACCTCGACGATCATCGCCTTTCCCCTGACGGGGTTCACCACCGAGTGGTTCGTGGGGTTGTGGAACACCGACACGCTGCACACAGCGCTGGGCAATTCGATGATCGTGGGGCTGACCACGGCGGTGCTGAGCACGCTTCTGGGCGCTTTCGCCGCGCGCGCCTCGGCCCGGTTCGCCTTTCCCGGCAAGACCGGGATCGTCGGGCTGATCATGCTGCCGCTGGTGCTGCCCGAGATCATCGTGGCGGTTGCGCTTCTGGTGATGCTGAACCAGCTGGGGATGCCGCTGTCGCTGTGGACGGTGGTGGCGGGGCATGTGCTGATCTGCACACCCTTTTCCATCGCCATCCTCAGCTCGGCCTTCCGCGGCCTCGACCGCGAGCTGGAGGAAGCCTCGTTCGACCTGGGCGAGTCGCGCTGGGGCACCTTCCGGCGCGTGACGCTGCCGCTGGTGCTGCCGGGCGTGATCTCCAGCCTGCTGATCACCTTCACCATCAGCCTTGACGAGTTCATCATCGCCTTCTTCCTGACCGGAACGGACGTGACCCTGCCGGTCTATATCTGGAGCCAGCTGCGCTTTCCGGCCAAGCTGCCGTCGGTCATGGCGCTGGGGACGATCCTGCTGGCGGTCTCTGTCCTGCTGCTGATCGCGGCCGAAGCGCTGCGCCGGCGCAGCGCCAGGCGGCAGGGCGTGGACACCACTCTGGCGGGGGTCTGACCACAATGAGCGGAACGAGTGACATGAACGAAGACAAGACGCCCATGATCGCGATCCGCGACGTGGTCAAGAAATTCGGCGGCTTCACCGCGCTGCACGGGATCACCGCCGATATCCGCGAGGGCGAGTTCTTTTCCCTGCTCGGCCCGTCGGGCTGCGGCAAGACGACCCTGTTGCGCACCATCGCGGGGTTCGAACCCACGACCAGCGGCACCATCGCCATCGACGGAAAGAACATGGCGGACATCCCGGCCAACGACCGCCCCACCAACATGGTCTTCCAGAGCTACGCGATTTTCCCCCACCTGAACGTGGAGGAAAACGTGGGCTATGGCCTGAAGACCCGGAAGATGCCGAAAAAGGACATCGCCCGGGAGGTGGCCGAAGTGCTGTCGCTGGTGGACATGGAAGGCTATGGCAAGCGCAAGGCGCACGAGTTGTCGGGCGGTCAGCGGCAACGCGTGGCGCTGGCCCGCGCGCTGGTGATGAAGCCCAAGGTGATCCTGCTGGACGAGCCCCTGTCGGCGCTGGACAAGAAGCTGCGCGACCAGATGCAGGTGGAGCTGCGCAGCCTGCAACGCTCGATCGGGATCACCTTCATTCTGGTGACCCACGACCAGGAAGAGGCGCTGATCATGTCCGACCGGATCGCGGTGATGTTCGAGGGGCAGATCGAACAGCTGGACACGCCAGAGGGCCTTTACCGCCGCCCGGTCAACAGGCGGGTGGCGTCCTTCATCGGGGTAATGAACTTCCTGTCCGCCAATGTGACCGATCAGACCGACACGCATGTGACGCTGGAGATCGACGCCCTTGGCCGGGTCGATCTGCCGCGCGACGGTCTGGGCAAGGACATGGCCCCCGAACGCATCGGCACGGTCGGCGTGCGGCCCGAGATGCTGACGGTGCTGTTCGATCCGGCCGACTGGTCGCAGGACAAGGTCGAGGGCGAGGTGGTCGATACCGAGTATTACGGCGACATGACCTATTACAGGGTGCGCCTGCCCGGCCGCGATGAACCGCTGAGCATCTCGATGCGCAACACCGCCGGACGGTCGGTGGTGCCGCCCGGCAGCCCGGTCACGGTGGGCTGGGGACCTGAATCGGTCGTCGCGTTCGAGGACTGACCCCATGCCGACAGGAGACCCCGGGATGAGCGATCTGAACTACGACGACCGCCACATTGCGTTGCTCGAGGCGCTGTGGGGCGAGGGATATCTGTCCCCCGGCGGGCCGGAGGAAGTAGCGCGCGTGGTCGAGCACGCGCCGGTCGCGGGCGCCCGGATGCTGGATATCGGCAGCGGATCGGGGGCCATCGCCATTGCGCTGGTGCATGATCATGGCGCGGCGCATGTCACCGGCATCGACGTCGAAGCGCCCGTCTGCACGGCGGCGCGGCGTCGGGTCGAGGCGGCGGGGCTGAGCGACCGGATCGCGATAGAGCTGGTCGACCCCGGCCCCCTGCCCTTTGACGACGCGACGTTCGACGTGGTGTTTTCCAAGGATTCGATCATCCACATTCCGGACAAGGAGGCGCTGGCGGCGGATGTGTTCCGCATCCTCAAACCCGGCGGCTGGTTCGCCGCCTCGGATTGGCTGATGTCGCATGACGGCACGCCCTCGCCCGAGATGGCGGCCTATATCGCGCTGGAAGATCTGGATTTCGCCATGGCCTCTCCGGCACGGTACGAAAAGGCGCTGGCCGATGCGCGGTTTCGCAACATCGCGCTGACCAACCGCAACCGGTGGTACCTGGCGCTGGCGCGGGAGGAGCTTGCCGGTTTTTCCGGCCCGGAGCGGCCCGCCTGGGAAAAGGCGCATGGCGCGGACCTGATCGCGTCGTCCATCGAGACTTGGGGTGCGATGATCAAGGTCCTGGAAACCGGCGAGCATTGCCCGCATCACCTGCTGGCGCAGAAGCCCGACTGACCCGGACGCCCTGCCCCCGGAAACGAAAACCGCCGCACCCGGATGGCTGCGGCGGTCTTGTTTCGGAGAGGTGTCGGGGTCAGAACCCGGCCTTGATGTTCTCGAATTCCGCGATCATCTTCTCGCGCATTTCCGATCCCGGAGGCGCCTGCCAGAGGGTGTTTTCCCGCAAGGACTCGTTGCTGTCGAGCCCGACCGACTTGAGCATCTCCTGGTCCATCTTCGCCATCTGCGCGGCGTTGGAATGGCCGTAGCCCCAGGCGTTGACGATGTAATCGGCGGTCTTCGGCTCCAGCCAGGCGTTGATGAAGTCGTAGAACTTGTCGTCCGACCCTTCGCCATCCTTCAGCTTGACGTAGCCGCACACCCAGCTTGACGCGCCTTCCTCGGTGTCGCGCTTCATCTCGATGGGATGGCCCTCGCCGCCCATGGTGGCCGAGGTTTCGTTCCACGCCCAGGCCAGTTCGACCTGGCCCGACTGCATCAGCTGCGCCAGCGACGACGAACTGTCCCAGTAGGACAGCACGTTCTGGTGCACCTTGCGCAGGAAGTCGGAGGCGTTCTGGAAATCCTCGTGCGTGGCAGTGGTCCAGTCCTGCACGCCCGTGGCCAGGAAGCCGAGCGCATAGGCGTCATCCACGCTGTCGCCAATCGACACCTTGCCCATCATCGACGGGTCGGCGAAGATCTGCAGCGTGCTGACCTGTTCCTCGGTCAGCTTGTCGGTGTTGTAGGTCAGCGCCGTGTTGCCCCAGTCCATCGGGACGAAATAGTATTCGCCGTCCTTCTTGTAGGCCTCGATCTCGCGGAATTCCTCGTTGAGGTCATCCCAGCGGTCGATTCGCGAGGTATCCAGCGGCTCCAGCAGGCCCGCCTCCATCCATTTCGGCACCGACTGCGAACAGGGATGCGCGGCATCGGCCTTGAAGCCCGAGCGCAGTTTCTGGAACGCCTCTTCCTCGTCGCCGAAGAAGGCGAATGTGGGCGGCGCGCCATGTGCCTCGGTATAGGCGGTATAGAATTCGGGATCCTCGTACCCGGCCCAGTCGAACACCGTCAGTTCGGCATCCTGGGCCATGGCCGTCGATGTCATCAATGCCGCGGCTCCGGCAAGCGCGGCAAACTTCAGTCGTGACGTGATCATCCATTTCTCCCTGTTTCATGTTGTAACGGCCCGTCCGGCACGGATGCGGCGGGCTTCTGACTGCAAAGGCTACGGGGGAAAGGCGATCTATACAAGATTTATTTGAGCGCTCAAATAATATGTGAGCCAGCCGCCGCGCAGCGCGTCAGTCCGAGGCCATCTGCGCGGTCACGTCTTCCAGCGCGTCCTCGAGCAGGTCGAACATCTCGTCCACCTGCGCCTCGGTGATGATCAGCGGGGGCGAGAAGACCGCCATGTTGATCAGCGGTCGCACCAGCAGGCCCCGCCTGTCGCAGGCCTCGTCCAGCAGCGCGCCCAGCTTGCGCTCGGCCGCGAGCGACGTGCCGGGCGTGTCGGGGCGCCCCTCGATACAGCCCAGCAGGCCCATGCCGCGCAGGTCGCCGACGATGGGAAACCTCTCCAGCGCGCGCAGGCGGGACTGGAATTTCGGCGTGATCGCGCGGGCGTGTTCCAGGATGCGCTCTTCTTCCATGATCTCGATATTCTTCAGCGCCGCGACACAGCAGACCGGATGGGCCGAATAGGTGTAACCGTTGGAAAACAGCACGTTCTCGTCCGGCCCGGTCATCCGCTCCATCACGCTGTCCGAGATGATGCAGGCCCCCAGCGGCAAATAGCCCGAGGTGAGCCCCTTGGCGCAGGTGATGATGTCGGGGGTGATGCCGAACACCTCTTCGGAGGCGAACCAGTGGCCCAGCCGGCCGAAGGCGGTGACGACCTCGTCCGAGATATAGAGGATGTCGTGCTTGCGGCAGATCTCGAGCGTGCGCCTGTGATAGCCTTCCGGCGGGATGATGACGCCACCGGAACACAGGATGGGTTCGGCAATGAAGGCACCGATCCTGTCCGCGCCGACCTCGGCGATCATGTCTTCCAGATCCGCGACCTTGGCATCGCACCAATCCTCGACGCTCATGCCGTCGGGGCGGGTGTAGGGGTTCACGTCGGGCAGAAAGCGCACCAGCCGTTTCTCGACGTCAAAGCGGCTCTTGTCGCGTTCCTTGCCGGTCACGGTCGAGGCAAGGTAGGTGGAGCCGTGATAGCCCTTTTCGCGGGCGATCACGATCTTCTTGTCCGGCCGGCCCAGGGCATTGTTCATGAAATGCATCGTGCGCAGGGCGGTGTCGACGGCGGTGGAGCCGCCGGTGGTGAAGAACACGTTGTTCAGGTCACCGGGCGCCAGATCGGCGATCTTCTTGGCAAGGATCGTCGAGGGATCGGTGGTCGTGGTCCAAGGCGAGGTATAGGGCAGCCGCATCACCTGTTCGGCGATGGCCGCTGCCATGTCCTTGCGGCCATAGCCGATATTGACGCACCACATGCCGCCCGGCCCGTCGATATAGCGCTTGCCGTCGGCATCCCACAGATAAATGCCCTCGGCGCTTTCGATCGGGTGATAGTCGCTTTCCTGCCAGGCATCCATCGCCGCCCAGGGATGAAGCTGGTGGTTGCGGTCCCACTCGTTCAGCAGGTCCGGCGAGGTGTCGTTGGTCATGTTGCGGGGAAGCGTTGTCATGTCGTGCTCTCCTTGGACATCAGAACGCCCCGGGCGGTGTCGCGCGGGCGCGGTCGTTGATGAAAAACGGTTTGGTCTCAACGGTAACGGGCACCATGCGGCGGTTCCAGCGCCCCTCCTCGTTGACATAGATCTCGGCCCAGAGATCGCTGGTCCTGCTGTCTCCGAAGGGGGTCTTCAACTCGGCCAGGGCGATGTTGCGCTTGGCGGTGGGGGACCAGACGCCCGAGGTCACGTGGCCGACCTCGCGCCGCTTGCGGTGATAGATCAGCGCGTCCTGCGCGGGCTTGAAGCCGCCGATATCGAGCTTTACCAGATGCGTGCGCGGGCCAGTGGCGCGATGGGCCAGCAGCGCGCGGCGGCCGTTGAAATGGCCCTTGTCGAAATCCACCATCCGGCCGAAGCCCAGCTCGAACGGTGTCCGCCCGCGATTCAGGCGCAAGGCGGCGTGCACCGGCTGGAAATCCATGCCAGCGGCGATGAAGCCCGCCTCGATCCGTGCGATATGCAGGGCGTCATAGCCGATGGCGCGCAGGCCCCAGTGACCGCCAGCGTCCCACAGCCTGTCCCACAGTGGAAGTGCCGCGTCCCACGGCAGCCACAGCTCATAGCCCAGATCGCCGGTGAACCCGGTGCGGGATATCCAGAGATCCGGCTCGACCTCGCGCAGGTCGAAAGGTTTCATGTCGGCCACGTCCAGCCCCGCGCCCTGCAGGACGGAAAAGGATGTCGGGCCCTGCAGGGAAAGTCCGGCCATGGTCCCGCTTTCGTCCGTGACCGAGACGTCGAAGCCGTCGGCGGCGTCTAGAAGCCAGCTGAACATGCGCTCCTGGCAGCACAGGCGAAATTCCGTGTCCGAGATGCGGAAAAGCGTACCGTCGTCGATCAGCATCCCCTCTTCGTCGCACCACAGCACGTAGCCCACGCGCCTGTCGCCGATCCGGCGCACGTCACGGGTGACGACGCGGTTGATCATCGCCAGCGCCCCTGCCCCGGTGACGCGGTACTTGTGCATGGGCGAGATGTCGAACAGCGTCGCCTGGTTGCGGATCGCGAAATATTCGAACTCGGCGGTGTCCAGCACCGAGGGCGACATATAGCCGGCCCAGTCCATCCAGCCCCGCGCATGGCTGAGCGCGTCCAGCCGGTCATGGAAAGGTCCGGGGATCAGGCCGATGGGCACGGTGCCGGCGGGTCTCCGGGTCATGCCGGTATTCCATCTGTCAGCAGCTGTCGCGCGGCATTGCGGCCGGGCGCCCCGGTGACGTCCCCGCCCGGATGCGCCGAGGCGCCGCAAAGGTAATAGCCTTCGACCCCGAAGGCATAGCGCGACAGACCGTTCACCGGCCGGACGGTCAGCACCTGGTCGATGCCCATCTCGCCATGGTGCCAGTGCCCGCCGGGCGCACCCGTCGCCGCCGCAATGTCGTCGGGCGTCAGCAGCGTTCGGTGCGTGATCAGGCGCGAGAGGCCCGGCATGCAGCTCTCCAGCGTCTTGATCGCCCGGGCGGTCAGGTCTTCGCGCGCGGCCTTGCTCCAGCCGCCTTCGGGGGCGTATGGCACGTAGCTGACGATGGCCGACAAGACCTGCTGCCCCTGCCCGCAAAGCGACGGATCGGTCAGCGAGGGGATCACCGCCTCGATCACCGGCGCGTCCGACGCCTGACCGTATTTCACCGGGTTGAAGGCGCGTTCGACGTAAGTGGCCGAGGGCGCCAGGATCAGCCGCCCGGCCTTTTGCGCGTCGCTCAGTCCGGGGATGTCCGGCACGTGCGAAAGCGCCAGGTTCAGCTTGGCCGCCGTCCCCTTGGCGCGCATGGCGCGCAGGCGGCGGGTGGCCTCGATGTCGAAATGTGCAGGTCCGGCCAGTTGCATCGTCGCCGCTGCCCCGAGGCTGGACAGCACCGCGCCGGCCTTCAGCACCGTGCCATCCTCCAGCGTCACGCCCCGCACGCGGTCACCCTCGACATCCACGGACGCCACGCCGGTGCCGCATCGCAGGGTCGCGCCCGCGCCGGTGGCGGCGCGCGCGAACGCGCCGAAGCCGCCCATGGGCCAGGCCGCCCCGCCGCCCTGCCCCATCCGGTACATCAGGGTAAAGACGGACCCCGGCGCGCGCGGCCCGCTGAACGCGCCCCGCACCGCGTCGGCGGCCAGCGCCCCGGCGACGGGGCCATCGGGCAACTCGTCCAGCAGAAGGTCATGGGCGTTTGACAACACGACCCGCAGGAATTCGCGCATGTCGTCCCGGCCCAGACGCTTGAGGTCGAGGCCCAGTTTCGCCAGACCGCCAAGATCGCGCAGGCCGGCCATGCTGGCCAGCCCGCCGGCAAGCGAAGGCGGCGGCGTGTCGGACAGCTGACCCAGAAGCGCCGCGAACCGCACCAGCCGCGCATGCAGCGCCTCGAAGGCCGGGGCATCGGGATGCAGGCTTCCGTCGGCATGGCGCAGGCGGCCGCCGCGGATCTCGGCATGGGCGCCTGGCGCACAGGATCGTCGGCAGGTGCGCGCGTCGATGCCGACGGTCTTGAGGTTGTAAAGCAGATGGGCGATTTCGGGGCCTTTTGCACCGCCGCCGTAATCGACCATACGGGCCATGCCGCCCGCCTGCGCGGCCTTTTCCACCACGCAGACCCGCTTGCCCCTGCGCGCCAGTATCGTCGCCGCCGTCAGGCCGTTATGCCCCGCGCCGATCACGATCACGTCGAACCGGGTGCTCATGCCGCGGCCTTCGGCATCGCGCGCCGCTTGCCCGCCCGGCGCAGGATCTCGCGCGCGGCATTGGCGCCCGGCGCCGCCATCACGCCGCCGCCCGGATGGCTGGACGAGCCGACCATGAACAGGCCCTCGATGGGCGTGGAATAATCCGCATAGCCCGGCACGGGCCGGTTGAACAGCAACTGATCGAAGGTGAGTTCGCCCTGAAAGATGTTGCCCTCGGTCAGGCCCACCTCGGTTTCGATATCCAGCGGCGTGCGCACCTCGGCATGCACGATACGCTGCCGGATGTCCGGCATCGCCTGTTCCATCTTGACGTAGACGCAGTTCGCCAGCGCCGCACGGGTCGTGTCGGTCCAGTTCCGGCCTGAGCGCAGGCCCTCGACCTTCAGGTCGTAGGGGGCATACTGGACGAAGACGGTCATCATGTGCTTGCCCGGCGGGGCCATCGTCGGGTCGATCTGGCTGGGTATCAGCATGTCGAAATAGGGCTCTGCCGACCAGCGCCCGTCCTTCCAGTCGTCGTATCCGCGCTCGAGCTCGGCCAGCGAGGTCGAGCAGTGAAGGTCGCCGCGCAGGAACGGCGCGCCTTGGGGGGCCGCGGGAAACTGGGGCATCCCGTCCAGCGCGATGTTCAGCTTGGCCGAGGAGCCGCGGATCTTGAACCGCCTGACGGCTTTCGTGAAATCCTCGGGCAGCTGGCTTGGGTCGACATGCTGCAGGAAGGTGCGCTTGACGTCCATGTTCGACGCCACGATGGGCGCGTCGAACGTGTCGCCGTTTTCCAGCGCCACGCCGATCACCTTGCCGTCCTTCACCCGGAAACTGTCCAGCCCCGACCCGGTGCGGATCGTGCCGCCCGCCTCTTGGAAGGCCAGCCCGAGCGCGCGCGAAATCGCCCCCATCCCGCCGCGGGCAAATCCCCAGGCCCCGATCGCGCCGTCCACGTCGCCCATGTAGTGATGCAAAAGGACATAGGCCGTGCCCGGCGAATAGACGCCCAGCCCCGTGCCGATGATGCCCGACCCGGCAAGATGGGCCTTGATCAGGTCGCTTTCGAAATGCTCGTCGAGGAAATCGCCGATGGACATGGTCCAGAAACGGATCGTCTCGCCCAGTTCCCTGGCCCCGAGGCCATGCGCCTGCTTGACCAGAAAGGCCAGTTCGCCAAGGTCCCGCGCCCGCAGCGACGTGGGATCGGGCGCGTTGCGCAGCAGGAAAGGCCGGATGAAACGGCACTGGCGCATCACGGTCCGCGAGAACCGCGCATAGGCATCGACATCGCGCGGGTTGTGGCGGGCGATCTCGCGTTCCAGGGCGTTGTGATCCGACATGTAGGCGAAATAGTCGTTGTCGCGCGTAAAGGTCGCCCCGCCCTCGTAAGGGATCACCTGCAGGCCAAAGCGCGGCAGGTCCAGGTCGCGCACGATCTCGCGCCGCAGCAGCGAACAGACGTAAGAGCAGTTGGAATAGGTCCAGCCGTCATGCAGCGACCGGCTGACCGCCGCGCCGCCGATCCAGTCGTTCTTTTCCACGATCAGGGTCTTCAGGCCGGCCCTGGCCAGATAGCAGCCCGTGGTCAGGCCGTTATGGCCCGCCCCGACGATGATCGCGTCATATGTGTGAACGCTCATGCGGCGCCTCCCTGACCTTCGCCCTCAGTCTTAGCGAAGCGCCGATTTCCCGTAAAGTTTTTTTGAGCGCTCAAACAAAAACAATTGGAATGACATTGCCGCCCCGGTATGGAAAAAACGGCACCACCCGGCGGAGGAATGGGATGTGACCGACGAGACGACCAAGAGCACGGACAAGCCGCGCAAGGAGCGCAAGGCGAATGCGGACAAGCGCCGGCGGCAGTTGCTGGAGGCCACGCGCCGCTCAATCATCGAGCATGGCCTGGCCAGGACCACGCTGGCAACCGTCGCCGCAGAGGCCGGCCTGTCGCAGGGTGTCGCGGTGTTCTATTTCAAATCCAAGAACGGGTTGCTGGTAGAGACGCTGCGCGCGCATTACGAATTCTACGACGACACGTGGCGCGCCGCGCTGGACCGCGCGGGCCCCGACCCGATGGACCGCCTGATGGCGCTGATCGCGGCGGATTTCGCGCCCGAAGTCTGCTCGCCCGAGTCGCTGTCTCTGTGGTTCGCCTTCTGGGGAGAACAGACCTTCGTCCCGCAATATGCCGAGATCTGCCGCGAGTTCGATCATGACCGGGTGGCGGCGATACGTGCCATCTGCGCCGAACTGATGACCGGCGCGACCAAGGACGAGGTGCATAACGTTGCGCAATGGATCGACACGCTGACCGATGGTTTCTGGCAGAACCTGCACCTTCAGCCGGACCGGATCACCCCCAAGGAATGTCTGGCCTCGACCCGCGCGATGATCGGCGCGCTGATCTGACCGGGGTTGCATCGCTGCCTGCGCCAGGCCCGGACGACATGTCATGCAGGGGCCGGATCGGGTTGATGTCCATCCTGGGGCGATGCCGCATTGTCCCGATCCGCGACACTGCGCCGGACCGCCCGAACGCCCCACCGCGACCCAAGTATTGCGGGCCGCGATGAGGCTTCATTCAGAGCAGGACGTTCAAAGCACGATATCACTGGCGCTTATCGAAGTGATACCCGCCAGTTCGATCTCGAGATCTGCGATACCGTCCCCGTCGACATCCGCGGCCAGAAAGCCATCCACGGTGTTGTGGTAGAACCGGACCTGGCCGGCCGCGTCGAATTCCGCCGAGCCGATGAAACTGAACGCCTGGTCACCGCCGACAAGAGTATTGGCGTCGATCTCCGCGAGGCTCACCAGATCCCCTGCCTCGAAGTCGGTGATCGTGTCCCGGCTCGCGGTCGTGCTTTCGGATGTGGAGACGAAATAGAAGGTATCCTGTCCGGCACCACCTTCCAGTTGATCGGCGCCGTTGCCGCCGAACAGCCGGTCGTCGCCGTCACCCCCTTCCAGGGTGTCGTCTCCACCGTTGCCGCGCAACACGTCGACACCGGCGTCGCCACTCAGGGAATCGCTGCCGCCGCCACCGAACAGGCGGTCATTGTCCTCGCCTCCGACGATGGTGTCCTGGCCGGCATCCCCTCGCAGGGTGTCTGCCCCGGCATCTCCGCTGAGAAAGTCGTTGCCGTCCTGCCCGCGCAACAGATCGTCGCCGTCGCCGCCGATCAGGCGATCATCGTCCCCACCGCCGAGCAGATTGTCGTTGCCCGCGTCCCCTCGCAAGGTATCCGCGCCGGCATCGCCGCTGAGGAAATCGTCCCCGTCCACGCCGCGCAACAGATCGTTGCCGTCGCCACCAAGCAGGCGGTCATCTTCCCCACCGCCGAACAGGGTGTCGTTGCCCCCGTCCCCCCGCAAGGTGTCCGCCCCGGCATCGCCGCTCAGGAAATCGTCGCCGTCTCCGCCGCGCAGCAGGTCATTGCCATCGTCACCGTAGAGTTCATCGTCGTCCTCGACTCCGAAGATGGTGTCGTTGCCGGCATCGCCGTGCATGGTATCCGACCCTTCATTGCCGCGCAGGAAGTCGTCATCCTCCCCGCCGCGCATCAGGTCGTTGCCTTCCCCGCCGGCGAGGTCATCGTTACCCGTCCCTCCGAACAGGCTGTCGTTGCCGGCGTCACCTTGCAGGGTGTCCGCGCCTGCGTTCCCGGTCAGGGAGTCGTCGCCGCCTGCGCCGGTCATGAAGTTGTCAAACTCATCGCCGACGAAGACATCGTCCATTTCCGTCCCGATATAGGGGTTTTCGAAGACCTCGGCGGGAACGGGCGAAATCTCCACCCCCAATGCGAGCGCCCCCAGGACGTTCGGCAGACCGTCGGGGTAATGAAAGTAGATCTCGCCTCCGGCTTCGAAGACGATCAGCGGGACCGAACTGCCAAGAGCGACCAGTTCATCATCCACGATAATGCCCGGCGTTGCAGTTCCCGAGCCAATGTAGGTCAGCGGCTGACCATCGAAGGTAGAGACGCCGCTGTCGTCGGTTTCCAGAGTGCCGTCATTGTCGGCCAGTTCGGCCGTTTCCGGCGCGGAAAAAGACCCCAGAAGGATGTTTGGATCATCCTCTATAAGGTTGAGACCGAGCAGCGGTCCGTTGTACTGATAAACTTGGATTGAGCTAGTCGGCATTTGTCTTCCTTTCTGAATTTACGTTTCAGATTGAGCATTGCGAACTTTCAATCTCCCTAGGATTGAAAACAATTTTGTCAAACTTGTGACATGTGGCGCCCTGTAAGCTAAATGTCTATTTTTGAACGAAAGATGGCGCTTGACTTTCCGCGAAACCACCGTCAAGCGCGACCTTTGACGGGGCCGCTCATGCGTCCGTGATGCCGGACAGAACGCCCGGCCGAGGGACAGGATTTTCCAAGGATTCGCTTGCGATCAGCACCCGGTCCGGATCGGCCGGGAGATTGCCGAAATTGGCTACAGCCGGTCCCGGGAAACGAAGGCGCTCTTACCTCTGGTACGGCAGAGATGCCGCGCGAGAACAGGCCGGAAACGAGGGATGGCCTGGTACCAGCGGACC
>JBKAGF010000051.1:0-22182 GCA_046290265.1 Roseovarius sp.
CGGTCATCTGCATCAAGATCGAGGAGAGATGAATGACGACGCCCCTGACAGCCTTGGAGCACGACTTGCTAGCCTGCGTCGAGCGGTTGGTGACGGCCTGCGAAACCTCGGCGCAGGAATTGAGCGGGTTAGAGGCGCGCTCGACGAAGAGGCTGCAAGCCCAGTTGGATGGTATCGCGGCCTGCGCGACGTTGCTCATACGCTCGCAGATCGCGTCAATGCAGGCGTTGCGTGGCTTGCTGAACGAAGAGGCCACCTACAACGCGCTGGACGCGAAGTTGAACGAGAGCTTGACCTTAGCGAGGGACGCCGAAGAGTGGTTGAAACAGAGCTAGAGGCGCGGGAGCGGGATATGGATCGGGGGCTGACGCATTGAAGGTGGGGCCGGTACGCGCCATGCTAAAGCTTTGCAAATTCCGCGATTTGCCATGCTGAACCATGGCAAGTCCGACCGTCACCCTTGACAATTGGTAACACATATGTCACCCAAATCCCAAGCGTTTGAGCTTGTTCTATACGTTACCGAAGACGGCAAGGCGCCCTTCGAAGACTGGTTCGACAGCCTCGACACGGCTGCGGCGTTGAAGGTGAGAACCGCCCTCGCCCGGATCGAGGCCGGCAACCTCGGCGATGTGAAGCCGGTCGGGCAAGGTGTGTCGGAACGACGTATCCCGTTTGGCCCCGGTTACCGGGTCTATTTCGGGCAGGACGGGAACACGCTGGTGATCCTGCTCTGTGGCGGAACGAAGAAGCGCCAGTCGAAGGACATCGAACAGGCCAAGCGCCACTGGGACGACTACAAGAACCGCAAGAAGCAAGGTGACTGACATGGCCCTGACCAGAAGTTTCAAGGAAACCATCAAGGCGCGCGCCGAGCGCGATCCAGAGTTTCGCATGGGCCTCTTCCGCGAAGCGATCGAGGCCATGCTGAGCGAGGACCTGGAAACCGGCAAACTCCTGCTGCGCGACTACGTGAATGCCACCGTGGGCTTCGAGACCCTGGCGCATGACATGCAGAAAGACCCCAAGAGCCTGATGCGCATGCTCAGCGCAAAGGGCAACCCGCGCGCGGACAACCTTCTGGCGATGATCTCGAAGCTGAAGCAGCGGGAGGGGGTTCAGCTTTCGGTGCAGCCGACTGGGGAACTGCGCGCTTGATAGGGAACCAGCAAAAGCGTTGATGGAGGCCGACCATCACAGGCTTGATTCGTGCCCACTACACTCAGTTTTGCTCGCATAGCCAGGCCTACCAGATTAGCCGGTGACCGAGTTTGTCCAGGCGATCAATGCGACTTTCATAGTCTGGCATAATTGTTTCGAGCGAGCGCCAGAACCGATGCGAGTGGTCGTGAAAAAGAATGTGGCAGGCTTCATGTGCTATGACATAATCAATCAGTGATGCAGGTGCCATTACAAGCCGCCAGTTCAGCCTTATTTTCCCACTCTTGTCACAACTTCCCCAGCGCTTCGATTGCTCAACTACTAGCATCCGCGGGGTGTCAATTCCAAGCGTCGAGCTTACGGCACTGAGCCTTTCCGGAAACCGCCTTTTTGCCTTTTCGACATACCATTGGCGCAAACCGGAACGGATTGACGCGCGACGGATGAGATAGTCCTGCTCTGGGAGAACTGGCGCAACGAGGGTTTGTCCGCGCGCCGAAACTCGTGTCACGATAGCATTCGGATCTTCAACAACTCGCAAACGATAAGGTCTTCCGAGATAGTGGAAGCTTTCACCGCTAACGAACTCCTTTGGCTGTGTTTCGGAAGCTAAGTCCCTATAGTCCGAAAGCTTTTTGATTACCCAAGGGGCCTTTTTTCGGACATAGGCAGTCACGTCCTGATCAATCATATCAACCGGCGCAAGAACGCGAACTCCATCAAAACCCACTGAAATTGCAATAGTTTTTCGGCGAGCAGTCCGCTCCAGCCGAAAGCTGATATTCTCGCCGCCATAACTGATGTCGAGTTTGTCGATTTGTTTCATTTGGCAAGTCGCGCTCTGGCGACATCCATGATCTTCGCAGTAGATGCTTCCATAGCCGGAAAATCAGATTGCGCAGCGCGCAGATGCTCTTTGATCTTACGCCGCATCTGGCGTTGAACATCTTCTTTCATATGCCAGTCGATCACTTGCGCCATAGCTTCGAGGTCAGTCGCAATGCTGGTTGCGATTTCTCGGCGCTTGCTCTCATCCAAGTCAGGTCGGAACTCTATCAAAGGAAGGATGGCACCTGATGTGCCCGACAGGCGTGCACCGCCTGAATCACTGCGCAAATCGGCTGACCGCGTAGCCAAGTCTTCCAGTCGCGCTAGCTGGCTAGCAGCGCTGACACGATCAGTTCGCCGCCGGGAAATGAGTTCTTCAAGTTCTTCCCAAAGTGAAGAGTAGGCTGTTGGGTTTTCATCTCGATGGACGTGTATTTCATGGCGTATCGCATGCTCGATCCTCGCGGCCTTGGCCTCGTCGGAATGAAGCTCGGCCACACTCTGAAGGAATGCAGGATCAAGAATGTCCGTAGGCTGAAGCAGTTGTTCCACGCCTTCCGACTGAAGATGTGATGCAATGAGTTCACCCACCTTTGCGCCATAGGGCCGAGCGTCAAACCGCTCGTCGCTGAACGTTCGGCGAGCTGTTGCGCGAATTCGAGACAGCCACTTAAGATCAGCCAAATATGGTTCTTCCAATGCCTTGGGGTCGGGAAGAACCATATCAAATGCTTCCGCAAAACGCTGGAAGTCCAGTTCAAAACGAGCACGCACATCCTCTGGCTCGAGCAACAGGACGCAAGCCTCTTCGTCTTTGCGATCGACATTATCGAACAGGCGCATTGCGGCTCGATGGCGACTTTCAAGAAGTTGGTACTTTTCCGAAGCAGGGCGCATTGCCGAAAGGACACCATCATCCTCTGAGAACATTTCGAGTGCCTCAGAGATACGTTGATTGTCGCCCCAATAATCTACAACCAAGCCATACTTCTTGCCGTCGGCGGTTCTGTTTACGCGCGCGATTGCCTGTAGCAGAGTATGCTCTCGCAACGGTGCGTCGAGATAAAGAACCTGCTCGATTGGGGCGTCGAAACCCGTAAGCAGCATATCGCAGACTACAAGAATTTTCAGAGGGTCATTCTTGCGTTTGAACCGGGCAATCAAGTCCTCACGTTCTCTTTTGGAATGATGGTGTCGCTGCAACCGTGCGCTGTCGTTGTTCGCAGTCGACATGATGACAGCACATTCCGGAGCGCCAAGGTCACGAAGCGTCTCGACATAGGTAACCGCCACATCCCGACTGACCGTCACGATCTGCGCTTTGAAACCGTTTGGTTCAATTGCTTCGCGGTAGTGTTGGAGGATATCCCCGCAGATCATCCGGACCCGCTCTTCAGCACCCGCATACATCTCCTGAAGTCGCGTTCCACGCTTCAGCTTCTGGATTTCCTCATCGCTCAATTCCGGAAAGGCCTGGCGAATTGCAGCTTCCAATTCGACACCGTAGACCCGCATCCGGGCATCCCGCATTTCATAGTAGATCGGCACCGTCGCCTCATCTTTGACAGCCTGGTGGATCAGATAGCGATGGATGTAGTCGCCAAAGACACGGCGAGTTGCCCGATCTTTCTTGTCGATAGGCGTCCCGGTAAAGGCGATCATGGTCGCGTTCGGTAGGCCCGCACGCATCCGAGCCGCGAGCGCACCATACTGCGTGCGGTGCGCTTCATCGACCATGACGAAGATGTTCGGGCTGTCCGAAATGACATCCGTCCGTTTCGGTACAGCCGACTGGAACTTGTGAACCGTCGTCAATACGGTCGTACCTGCGCCGCCTGACAAAAGCTCTCGCAGGTGTTCGCCGCTTTCAGCCTGAGCAGGATTTGGGAAACCGGCGCGTTGAAATTGTCCGGTGATCTGGCCATCCAGTTCTGTCCGGTCCGTCACGATAACGAGGCGCGGGTTTTCCGCTTCCGGCAAGCGACGAAGCTTTATCGCCAAAAAGACCATTGTCAGCGACTTACCAGAGCCCTGAGTATGGTGGATGACGCCGCCGCGCTTGTCCGGCCGCGAAGCGGTCCGGATGCGCTCGATGGTCCGGCCCACCGCCACATATTGCTGGTAGCGGGCGATCTTCTTGATCCGCTTGCCATCAATGGTTTCGAAGATGATGAAGTTGCGAAGCAGATCGAGCAGGTTTTCAGGGGCAAGCATGCCAGCGAGGAGGGCATCCTGCGGCGTCGGTGTGCGGCCAAGGCGCGAGGCAAGTGCATCGCTGCTCAAGGGATAAGGATCGCGCCAGTCGGCCCAGAACCGCGTCGGCGTCATTGTTGTGCCGCTCTTGGCGACATCGCGCGCGAGTGCGAGGGAAATCTGCGACACCTCGAACAATCGGGGCGCGCCCAGCCCCTGGAACTCGTCCCGACCCTCATAGCGCCGGAACTGGCGAAGTGCGTCGCCGATCGGGTCGGACAGCGCAGGCGATTTGCACTCGATGATGACAAGCGGGATGCCGTTCACATAGACGATGATGTCGGGGATGATCTCTTGCCGTGGGCCTTTAATCGTGACCTGGCGGGCAAACTCGAACCTGTTCTTTTCGATGGCTTCAAAATCGAAGTAGCGGACGCTCCGGTCCTGCCTGCGCCCGTTTGCATCGGTGTGCGGCAAGGTAATGCCATAGGTCAGCGCCGTATGGACCTTTTCGTTGGCGTCGATCAGATCGATGGCCGACACGCGCGCGATGGCGGCGATGGCGCGGCGGATTCCATCCTGGTCAATCCATGGGTTGAGCGCCTGAAGCTGCGTTTCCAAGCGCCGGGTCAGCAAGACATCGGTCGTGCTTTCCCTCAGCCTCGACACGTCAGCGGGCAGCAGTTCGCCATAGTCGAACAGGACCCGCAGCAGGTCTACAGCGGGGTCTTCGACAAACTCGATTTCGTACCGATCGCGGGATGAGCTCATGCCGTCACCGCCACTGACGTCTTGCCGCTTGGCGAAGCGTTCTCGAAGCGGGCAACCATGCTGGCAGGCAGGCGCAGACGGCCAGAAAGCAACTCCTGCGCAAGCGCGGCGCGCGTGTTTTGCAGCTCTGCCAAGGATTGCTTTTCGGCCTCAATACGCCGATCGAAGGCCTCACCGGTATCGGCGATCTTTTCTTGCTCTGCCTTGGGCGGCAGCAGGATTTGCAGTCTCTTGAATGTAGGCATGTAGATGGTCTGGTGTGTACTTCCCGCTTGCAGGCGGTCCCATTCCCGCTTCATATGCCGGAAGACCTGCACCAGGTAGCGAGGGTCCAAATCTGATCCGCAAACCCAGTTGGCGAAGTCCTGACTGGTGGCCATTTCGACGGCCAAGCGGCACGCTTTGCCGACGGTCGCCGTTCGGGAAAAGATCACCGTATCCACCGGCAGGACGCGGGCAGACGAATTCTTGATCCCCTTTTCGGTCACCTGTTCCAGCGTGTCTTCAATGGTCAGTTGGTCAAGCGCATCGGTATCACCCAGAGACAGCCATGGAATGGTTCCACCCCAGTATTCCGGCTTGTCCCGATTTGGCGTGTGGCCACTTTCCAGCTTTGCAACGGTGGTCAGCCGGACAAGCTTCCAGTCATTGGGGATCTGGTCGACGCCTTCCGCGATCCGTCCCAAGACCCAGCGTTCCGGCAGCGGTTTCAAAACCGCGTTGTCCAGGCGCGTGCCCTTCGTCAGCAACTCGCGCATGACGGCCTTCTTGGTCTCGCCAAGTGTGCCGATCAGCTCCCGCTTGCGCGCAATCGCATCCTCGACGGACTGAAGAACTTCGGCGATGGCCAGCTGCTCGGCGTAAGGGGGCACTGAGATTTTCGATGCCAAGAATTCGCCGGTCGGTACACGGTTTGCCTTTCTCGAGCCAATAGCGAAACCTTTGTATCGGGTGTAGAACGCAGGTCTCGAAACTGTGGCCAAGAACCAGTTTTGATCTACACCTTCTTTAAAATCAAAGGCGGGAAGGTCGGCCGTGCTTTCATAGCCATCAAGATTCGGCGGGATAATTCCAAATGCACCATTGAGGAAATCCAGCTTGCTAAAGATGAATTGCCCCGATCGCCGTCTGAAATAAAGGGTATTGTCACTGCCTCCAGCCGAGCGGCTCGGGACCACACCATTTCCATAGAGCTTGACGGTGATCTTTTTTGCGGATGAGCCACTGCCCCCCCGAAGCCGATTTTCAACTATCAAGTCAGAAATCCGTCTGACCAGCCAGTTGTCTTCAATCGACATAACCCATCTCTTTCAGCAGTTCGTTCATCCGAGCTTCAGCATCGTCTCGGGCTTTCTCGGCGGCCCAGAGCTTGCCCAGTTCAGCTTTCACGTTGATCGGCTTTTCCGGCTCCAGCGTGTCGATATAGCGGGAGATGTTGAGGTTAAACTCATTGTCCTCGATCTCTGACATAGGCACTACACGGCTGAAACGTTCGGTCTCAGCCCTCGTTCGATAAGTGTCGACAATCGTCCTGATGTTCGCATCCGCGAGAACCGCTTTCTTCGGTCGCTCTTCATATTCCTTGGAAGCGTGAATGAAGAGAACGTTCCCTTGATGCTCCGGCGCTTTGTTGCGGTTGAGGATCAGCACGATGGCTGGAATGCCGGTGCCCGCAAAAAGGTTCTCAGGCAGGCCGATGATCGCCTCGATCAGGTCTTCTTCCAGCAACGCTTTGCGGATGCGCCCGTCACCTGACCCGCGAAACAACACGCCATGCGGCATGACCACCCCGCACATGCCGTCCTTGTTCAGGGTCGCGAGCATGTGCTGCACGAAGGCATAGTCGCCGATGTTCTTGGCCGGGATGCCATACTTGAAACGGTTGAAGCTTGCCTTTTCGCCCTCGCCTCCTGCCTCTTCCGCGCCCCACTTGTCGAGCGAGAAGGGCGGGTTGGCGATCACCCGATCATAGAGAATGAGATTGCCGTCACCATCCAGCAGGCGCGGGTTGCGGATCGTGTCACCTTTCTCGATCCGGGCATCGCGCAGGCCGTGCAGCAGCAGGTTCATCTTGGCGATGGCCCAGGTTCCCAGATTGCGTTCTTGCCCATGAAGCGTGACGTTGATCGCCTCACCAAGGCGCTTGCCCTGCTTGGT
The DNA here is from genome assembly GCA_046290265.1 of Roseovarius sp. Lineage (GTDB taxonomy): Bacteria > Pseudomonadota > Alphaproteobacteria > Rhodobacterales > Rhodobacteraceae > Roseovarius. The sequence goes on from JBKAGF010000051.1 coordinate 7,111, forward strand.
GCCGACATATTCCGCGCATTGAATCAGCATGCCGCCCGAACCGCATGTCGGGTCACAGATGCGCATGCCCGGCTCGGGGTCGAGCAACTGCACGATCAGATTGACCACCTGGTGAGGGGTATAGAACTCGCCGCCCTTCTTTCCTGCGTCGTCTGCGAAATATTCGATCAGATATTCATAGGCCCGCCCGAGCATGTCCGGTTCGGACAACGACCGGTTGGCGAGGTTGATACGAGAGAAATGGTCGATCAGGCCAGCAAGGACGACTTCCTTATTCTTTGGGTCACCCAGCCGCGACTCGCTGTTGAAGTCGATGTTTACAAGAACGCCCTCAATGGCGGGATTGGCATCTTCCAGTGCTTCGCAGGCCTTATTGAGAGATTGGCCGATTTCGACGGTTGTCTTCTTGATGTTCTCCCACCGCGCGCGCTCGGGCACGAAGAACTCGTGTTCGTCCGGGTCATTGTAGGCGATGTCTTCCGGCAGTCCGTCGCGGATACGCTCCTGCGCCTCCTCTTCGAAGCGGTCCGACAGGCGCTTGAGGAACAGAAAGCCAAGGATGTAGACCTTGTAGTCCGAACTGTCGATCGACCCACGGAGGTAGTCCGCAGCCCGCCAAAGATGATTGTTCAGCGCATCGCGCGTCAGCTTTTCCATTTCTATCTCCCTCAATTCATTCCGCCGAAGAGCCGCTGGTTCAGCAGCTGGCGAGCAATGTCGCGCCGTAGCTCCGCCGCACGGATTGCATTCCTGTAGGCGTCGCGCGCTTCAAGCATCAGCGCCGCGATGCGATGTTGCTCATCCATAGGCGGAAGGTTCAGCTCCAACCGCTTCAAATCCTTGGCTGACAAGGACAGCAGCGTGGTCGAGCCCCGACGAAGCAGTTCGATCCTGGGACGATACGCCTCGCTTGAAAGCAGAGCATAGAGAGCGGCCCCGATGATGCCTCTCCCCGGACGCACGACAATGATGTTGCTACTTGCAACCGCCCCTTCTGTCTCTTCCCCGACCAGGCCAAACTTCATCGCGGTGCCCCGGCCCGTCAGAAGCGTATCGCCGATATGGACGCGGTAGTTCTCTGCTCGCTCCGGCTTATCGAAGCCAACTGTGTCGAGTGCGCCCATCGGTGTTACGGCATCGTCCAAAAGGTCTCGGACGCCAATCATCGGCAGCTGCTCACCGTCACGCTGCACAGCCTCTTCGCGAGAAACGCCTACACCTGCAAACACCTCTGCAACATCGCCAAGGCGCACAGGGGGGGCATCAATTCTCGATTTCTTCATGCTCTCTGTCATGAGCACTGATGTGGCATATTGTTCTACGTAGGTCAATACGTTTGATGACAATCCTATAAACGTAGTCGCATACTTTTTTCATTTCCCTCCATAAAAGGAGTTGAAATCTGAATCTAGGTCTGCCATATACATGGTGTCCAGCTCGATCTGGACGCAACTGAAACAGCTATGGAGTACAACATGGCGACACGCGCTGAGCCCAGCGGGCTCAAACTCACCACATCGGATGCGGCCCTCATTCGCGGAATGGTTCGCCGTGGCGATCGCCACCACGACATTGCAGCCTTCTTCGGAGTGAACCAAGGAAGGGTCGCGGAGATCAAGGACGGAACCCGGTTCCCGGGGGTTCCTGCCGCCGATGAAGAAGAACTGCCGCCTCAGGGGCCGTATCTGACCCCTAAGGCCGCATGGATGGAAAACCGGCCGCTCTAACAGCCGGCTTCCAAAAGGGGCGAAGCCCCGCTAGCAAATATGCTTGAACACCATGTTTCTAGCTGGCCCCTCGATTACAGTCAACGGCCTGAAGCTTCGTCAGGCCGCCAACTTAGCCCCAAGGAGGGCAATCACTATGTTCGAGGTGTTGAAAGCATCTACCGGTTACTTCTGGCGTCTGAAGGGTGGCAACGGGGAGATCCTCTGCCACTCCGAGGTCTATACGACCAAGCAGTCGGCTGAACGCGGGGCAGAAACCGCCAAGCGGATCGCGCCTAGCGCAAGCGTCGTCGATCGCACCTAAGTAAAACATGAACAGAACACCCCGCAGCCTTTCGGATGCGGGGTGTTTTGCGATTGAGCTATGGAACTTGACCGAAAGTTTCGCCCCGTAGCCAATAAAGGCTTCCTCGTCTCCCTAAGTGTTTGCGCGCAACACGCATCCACGCCCGGCCTAGTTCCCGAATTGGACGGCTAAGGCTGACCCTCCAGTTTTCGCAACCGTCGGCAGAAATAGCTTTCAACCCCAATCGCCAGCGCGAAGGCAGGTGCAGTCAGGGTGATGATGCTAGCGCAGAATACCACCGTTATGAGTGGGAGCCACGGCATGTCACCCGCTTCCCAGAAGGTAACGAGCGGCCACCAAGTCATCAGGTAGGCCATGGAACTGATGCCCATGATGCTAATCACAGGGCGGGTGTACCGGCTTATGTCGGCTTGCATCCGCTCGATTGCCACCAGTTGATGGCGTTGCCATGCCTCGGGTTGTCTCAGGTCCATTCGTTACTCTCTCAACAGTTCAATCCAAGTGTGGACGTCGTCCATCGCGATTTCCTTCCCCTCTAGAAAGGACCGGTACCAACGCGCGGCAATCGCCCCGCGCTTTTCGCTTTTCAGCTTTGTGCCGCTGTCGGACAGGTACTTGTCCAGCGCGACCTCGAATTCCTCAAGGGCGGCGATGTCATGTTTCATGCGTACGGCTTCAACTCCCAACAAAATCCAATTCAGGTCGACATCGAACTTTCGGTGCATCTCGACCAGCGCCTCGACCGGGATCGAGCGCTTACCCAGCTCATAACTCTGGTAGGCGCGCAGTGAGATTCCGAGCGCTTCAGCCAGTTTCGCCTGCGACATGCCCAACTCGTTGCGCGCAATCGCTATGCGCGCGCCGAGGGCACTCAGGTAGTCATAGGGGCGATCCGCCATTTCCCACAGCAATCCACTTGCAGTTGCGCTCACATGAATGCTACACGCACAAATGAACGTTATTCGTTGTGTTACGTTATCGGACCACCGCGCGTGAGCGCTTTCAATCCGATTCGCGCTACCTTACGAAAAGGAGAGGGTTTTGGCACAGGAAAAACTGCTTTCACCGAAAGAGCTGGGTGATCTCGTTGGATTAAGCGCCGCGCAAGTTCGCGCGTTGATGAACGATGGGCGGTTGGAGTTCGTCGAGATTTCCGCGAAAACCAAGCTTCTGACCATGAGCGGCTGGGAGCGGTTCCAGAAGAACGCGACCAAGGTGAAACGCCCAGAAGGCGACCAGCCGCGCTTGCCCTTGGGCGAGACACAACACCATAGCCTCTGACCGAAAGGGACGCCCCATGGCCATGCCCCGCGCGACGCTGACGCAGAGCGAGTTAACACGATATCTCAAAGCGTACCGGGATGCCGGCATTCCAGTCGTGCGGTCCGAGATCAGCCGCGACGGCAAGGTCGTGATCTACAGCACCGAGAAGCCAACCGACGAGGTCAACAACCCGTGGGATCGCCCATGAAACGCCACAAGCAGTTTCTCGGCGCGACGGCCTATTTCGACCGGCACGGGAAGCGGCGCTGGCGGTTTCGTAAGGGTGGGTTTTCGGCGGAGCTGGGGAGCGACTACGGGTCGGAGGATTTCGTTCGACGGTATGAGGATGCCGTCAAGGGCCACAAGACGCGCGGGTTGATCGGGGCGGACCGGACCAAGCCCTACAGTGTCAGCCAGCTTGTGGCGCTTTGGTATCGCTCGCCCGAGTTCCTCGATCTCTCGCCCAGCACGCAGAAGGTCTATCGCGGGATAGTCGAGAAGTTCCGGGAGGAACATGGCGACAAGCCGGTGCGGTTGATGCAGCGGCGGCATGTTCAGACGATCCTGGCCGAGAAGGCCGAGACCCCGACGGCGGCAAACAATCTCCGCAAGCGGCTGATCCAGTTGATGGATTTCGCGATCACGCTGGACTGGCGCGGCGACAACCCGGCGCGGGCAACGAAGCCGTTTCGCGTGGGCGGTGACGGTTTCCACACCTGGGACGAGGATGAGCTGGCGCAATTCTTCAAGGCCCATAGGCCCGGCACGCTGGCGCATACGGCGGTGACGCTGATGCTCTACACCGGTGCGGCTCGGGTCGATGCGGTGAAGCTGGGGCCGAAGAACGCCCGCAACGGCAAGATCGAGTACCGGCGGCAGAAGACGCAGCGGTCTGGTGGGGTGCTGGTGTCCGTGCCGATCCACCCAGATTTGGCTGAGGTGCTGGACAACTTGCCGAAGGATCGACCTTTTCTGGCCACGCAGAAGGGGGCCATGCGTTCCGCAGGCGGGTTAGGAAATCTAATGCAGCGATGGACCGAAGACGCCAGACTTCCGCAATGCTCCGCCCACGGGCTGCGCAAGGCCTGCGCGCGCCGCCTGGCCGAAGCAGGAGCCACCACGCATGAAATCGGCGCGGTCACTGGCCGCAAAACACTGGCTCTCGTGCAGCGCTACACCGAGGCCGCTGGCCGCGAAGGCATGGCCGATTCCGCGATTGAGAAACTAATCGCCCGCCCGAATGGCGAGCGCAATTTGGCGAACCTTCCCAAGCGGTTCGTCAGTTCTGACACCAACCCCAAGCAGGGAAAGGAAATTTTATGAACAGTGGTGAGCCGTGCAGGATTCGAACCTGCGACCCACTGATTAAAAGTCAGTTGCTCTACCAACTGAGCTAACGGCCCACTAGGCGGCCTATCTAGAAAGAGGGGAGAGGGGGGTCAAGCCCGAATCGAAGGGAATTTTGCGGTGTGGCTGGATTCGTCTGCGCGGGCGCTTTATATGCGCGGCCATGAGCGATGCGCAGGATACCGGGTTGCCCTTCATGAAGATGCATGGGCTGGGAAACGACTTTGTCGTCGTGGACGGGCGTGCGCGTGAGGTGGAGGTGACGCCGGGGCTGGCGCGGGCCATCGGAGACCGGCATCGCGGGATCGGATTCGACCAGCTGGCGGTGATCCGCGAGGGCGCGGGCGATGCGCATCTGGAGTTCTGGAACAGTGACGGTACGACGGCCGCCGCCTGCGGGAACGCGACGCGCTGCATTGCGCGGTATTTGTTGGACGAGACGGGCAAGAAACGCCTGCACCTGACCACGGCGCGGGGGGATCTCTATGCCGTCGATGCGGGGGGTGGACTGACCTCGGTGAACATGGGGGCGCCGTTCCTGGACTGGCAGGGCGTGCCGCTGGCCGAGGAGATGGACACGCTGGAACTGCCCATAGAGGGCGGGCCGGTGGCGACCGGCATGGGCAACCCGCATTGCACGTTCTTCGTCGAGGATGCCGAGGCTGTGGCGCTGGAAAGCTTCGGCCCACGCTACGAGCATCATCCGCTGTTTCCCGAACGCACCAACGTGCAGGTGGCCAGCATTATCGGCCCCGATCATATCCGCATGCGGGTGTGGGAGCGGGGTGTCGGCCTGACGCTGGCCTCGGGCTCGTCGTCTTGTGCGGTCGCGGTGGCGGCGGCGCGGCGGGGGCTGACGGGGCGCGATGTGCGGATCGATCTGGATGGCGGGACGCTGCGCGTGGAGTGGCGCGAGGATGGCGTGTGGATGACCGGGCCGACGATGCATGTCTGCGACGGGGTGCTGACGGCGGACTTCCTGAGGGCCGCGTCATGAGCGCGCCGGTCTTCACCACGCTGGGCTGTCGGCTGAACGCCTATGAGACGGAAGCGATGAAAGAGCTTGCCGGCGCGGTGGGACTGGAGAATGCCGTGGTGGTCAACACCTGCGCCGTGACCGCCGAGGCGGTGCGCAAGGCGCGGCAGGAGATCCGCAAGCTGCGGCGCGAGAACCCCGAGGCGCGGCTGATCGTGACGGGCTGCGCGGCGCAGACGGAGCCCGAGACGTTTTCCGCCATGGCCGAGGTGGATGCGGTCATAGGCAACACCGAGAAGATGGTGCGCGGCACCTGGGCCGGGCTGGCGGCGGACTTCATCGGTGAGACCGAGGCGGTGCAGGTCGACGACATCATGAGCGTCACCGAGACGGCGGGGCACCTGATCGACGGGTTCGGCACGCGGAGCCGGGCCTATGTGCAGGTGCAGAACGGGTGCGATCATCGTTGCACCTTCTGCATCATCCCCTATGGCCGGGGCAATTCGCGCAGCGTGCCTGCGGGCGTGGTGGTGGATCAGATCAAACGGCTGGTCGACCGGGGCTATAACGAGGTGGTGCTGACCGGCGTTGACCTGACAAGCTGGGGCGCGGATTTGCCGGCGGAACCCAAGCTTGGCGATCTGGTGATGCGGATCCTGAAGCTGGTGCCGGACCTGCCGCGGTTGCGGATTTCCTCGATCGATTCGATCGAGGTGGACGAGAACCTGATGCGGGCGATTGCCACCGAAGCGCGGCTGATGCCGCATCTGCATCTGAGCCTGCAGCATGGTGACGACCTGATCCTGAAGCGGATGAAGCGGCGGCATCTGCGGGACGATGCGATCCGCTTTGCCGAGGAGGCGCGTGCGTTGCGGCCCGACATGACCTTTGGCGCGGACATCATCGCGGGGTTCCCGACAGAGACCGAGGCGGCGTTCGAGAACTCGCTGCGGCTGGTCGAGGAGTGCGGGCTGACATGGCTGCATGTCTTTCCCTACAGTCCCCGGCCGGGCACGCCGGCGGCGCGGATGCCGCAGGTGGACGGGCGGGCGATCAAGGACCGGGCGGCGCGGCTGCGGGCGGCGGGGGAGGCGCGCGTGGCGCGGCACCTGGACGAACAGCAAGGGCGGGTGCACCGGGTTCTGCTGGAGAATGCGCGGATGGGGCGCACCGAGCAGTTCACCGAGGTGACGTTCTGCAGCGACCAGCCCGAGGGGCAGATCGTGTCGGCGCGCGTGACCGGGCATGACGCGGCGCGGCTGACGGCGGACCCGGCCTTGTGCTAGTCTGAGGGCGGTCAGCCCCCCGGGAGGCGCGCATGCGGACGCAGGAAGTTATCGAAAAGGCTGTGGAGGCCTATGCCAGTGGGGATACCGCCGCGCTGGATGCTCTGTTGGCCGAGGATTTGCGGTATCGGATCAACGGCCAGCCGGATTGCGGGACGTTCACCTGTGACGTGACGGGCAAGGCGGCGTTCTATGACGCGGTGGGCGGGATCCTGGCGCGGTGGGAGATCACCGGCTACCAGATCGTGGACCTGATCGTGAGCGACGGGCGGGCGGCGGCGCAGGTGGCGCACGGGGCGACTCACAAGGAAACGGGGCGGCAGTTCGAGACGCGGCTGGCGCTGTTCCTTGCGGTACGGGACGGCAGGATCACCGAGATCGTCGAGTATCACGACAGCGCCGCGCTGGCGCGGGAGGCGTGACGCGGCGCAATTGTGACGGGGACAATTCTTTGCTGGCCTTGAGCGGCGCCGCCGCGACATGGTGAGCGCGAAGGAGACCCGCCATGCATCCCAACCCGATCTTTCGCCAGACACCCGAGGCGCGGAACATCGCATTCGCGCGGGCGCAGGCGTTTGGCATGCTGGCGGTGGAGGCCGAGGGCGCGCCGTTGCTGGCCCATGTGCCGTTCCTTTTGACGGAGGATGGGGCGGTGGCGGAGTTTCACCTGGTGCGGTCGAACCCGATTGCGCGGGTGCTTTCTGCGCCCTTGTGCGCGCGGCTCGCGGTGGTGGGGCCCTATTCCTATGTCTCGCCGGATTGGTACGGAGCGGAGGACCAGGTGCCGACCTGGAATTACGTGGCGGTGCATCTGGTGGGCGAGGTCGAGCTGCGCCCCGAGGAAGAGCTGCGCGACCTCTTGGACCGGCAATCGGCGCAGTTCGAGGATCAGTTGTTGCCGAAGGCGCCCTGGACATCCGAGAAGATGACGCCGGACGTCATGGCGCGGATGATGCGGCAGATCGTGCCGTGCCGGATGCGGGTGGACGAGATCCACGGCACCTGGAAGCTGAACCAGAACAAGGCCGATGACGTGCGGCTGCGGGCCGCCGAGGCGGTGGAAGCGTCGGGCATCGGCGTTGACACCGGGGCGCTGGCGGCGCTGATGCGGGATGCGAACAGCTAGACCGCTGGACCGGGCGCCATGAAGGGCGTAGCGTCCGGAAAAACCGGAAGGACATGAACGATGCAACTGATTTCTGCCAAACCGTCGCCCTATGTGCGCAAGGTGAAGGTGACCCTGATCGAGACCGGGCTGATCGACGAGGTCGAGATGGTCGAGGTGTCGACCACGCCGGTGGCGACCGATGCGACGGTGGCGGCGGCCAACCCGGTGGGCAAGATCCCGGCGCTGATCCGGGACGAGGGACCGGCGCTCTATGACAGCCGGGTGATCTGCCGCTACCTGGATGCGCGGGCGGGGACGAAGCTGTATCCGCAAGGGCGGATCTGGGAGACGCTGACGCTGGAGGCAACGGCCGACGGGATTTTGGATGCGGCGCTGGCGATGGTCTACGAGCGGCGGGTGCGGCCCGAGAACATGGTGTACGAGCCGTGGATCGAGGCGCAGTGGGAAAAGGTCGCGCGCAGCGTGGCGGCGATCAACGCGCGGTGGATGAGCCATCTGCGCGGGCCGCTGGATGCGGGGCAGATCGCGGTGGGTTGTGCGCTGGGCTACCTTGATTTCAGGCTGGGCGACCGGGGGTGGCGCAAGGGGAACGACGCGCTGGACGACTGGTTCGCGGCGTTTGCCGAGCGCGAGAGCATGAAGGCCACCGCGCCCGAGTGAGTCACGGTCTTCAGCCGGGAAGGCCGTCGATCTTTTCAATTCTGTCCAGCGCGTCGTCCCAGTCGGCCCGGCTGGCGTGACAGATATGCGCGTCGGGCCGAAGGCCGACCGGGGTGTCGAGGCACCCGGCAGGCACCACGAGCATGGAGCTGTCCTTTGAGGTGTATGGCAATGCCGATCCGCACGTCTTGCAGAAGCTTTTGGCGTGCCGGGTTCCGGGCAAGACGAAGTGCTGGATTCTGTCCGCGCCCGACACCCAGGTCAGGTTGGCGCCTGATGCGAACAGGTTTGCCGCATGGGCCGAACCGCTGCCCTTGCGGCATCGTGCGCAATGGCAGAGGAAAAAGCTGTCGAACGACCCCGAAATACGGAAGCTGACCGCGCCGCACAGGCACTGACCGGTTGACGGATTGTCCATGCGCGAACCTTTCCAAGCGGCGACAGCGTGATGCGTAACGCCGGCCGCACCCGGGGTCAAACGGAAGGCCCGGGGGCTGTGCCCGGGCCATTCCATGTGGTTCAGGTCAGCAGGCGCCGCAGCGGCGGTATGCGGGAAATCACCAGCACGTCGAGCGCGATGACCCCGATCAGCGTCAGGCCCGCAAGCGGGAAGGCCAACGAGACCAAGAGCCCCACCAGCACCGCGCCGGACCAGAGCGGCATGTTCGAGGGCATCGGCGGCGGGGCGAGGCGGGCGCTGCCTGAGGGGCGGCGTTTCCACCACATCACCACCGCCGTGACGCAGAGCATCAGGACCGTCAGGCAGAAGGCGGTGTTGGCCAGAACGCTCCAGAGGCCCAGCGTGCCCATGTGCAGTGCGATGCCCACGGCCATGGCCTTGCCCGCCAGCGAGTAATCCTCGTAGCGGATATCGGCGAGTATGCGGCCGGTGTAGCGGTCCACATGCGTGGTGCGGTCGGTGGTGGGGTTCACGTCGTCGGTGTTCATCGAATCCCGTCCGAAGGTGTAGACGCCGGTTTTGCCCGAGGGCAGGTTCATCTGGTAGCGCCCGTCAAAACCGATCCGGCGCGCGAGCGCGTCCATGCTGTCGATGTTGACCGGGGTGCCGGGGGCGAGGCCGTCGGTTCCGGCCATGCTGCCCGAGGCGGGCAGGGGCGTCTGTTCCAGCACCCAGGGGACGTCGGCGCGGCCTGCGTTGAGGCTGGCATGGGTGGCGTCGGAAAGGGGGACATTGTCCCATTTCTCGGCGGGGAACTGGCTCCAGGCCTGGACCATCTTGGCGCCCCAGATGCCGGTCCAAGAGAGGCCCGAGAGCAGGAAGAAGATCAGGATGATCGAGATCCAGAAGCCCGCTGCGCCGTGGAGGGCACGCCAGCCGGCGCGACCTTTGCCAAGCCGGGGCAACAGTGCCTCGCGCCAGGTGCCGCCGCCGCGGGGCCACCACATGTAAAGGCCGGTAGCGATCAGGACCATGCCGATCGAGGCGGCGATTTCCAGCATCCGGTCGCCGGTGACGCCGAGCCTGATGTCGCTGTGCAGGCTGTCGGCAAAGTCGTACCAGCCGCTGCGGCGTGGCCAGCTTTGGATGACCCGGGCGGTGTAGGGATCGACGGCGACCATCTGGGGGCCGGTGGCATCGTCCACGCGGAAGACGGCGGCGACATCGTCGGTGCGGGGCGCGATATAGGCGCGGAGATTGCCCTCGGGGATGGCGGCGAGGGCGGCCTTGGCCTGGTCGGAAACGGCAATGGGTGCCTCCAGCGCGGTGACCGGAATGCGTTCGCCGTCGCGCCCGTCGAGATGCGCGATCCAGAGCATCATCATGCCGGTGATGGCCAGAAGGGCGAAGAAGGGGATGACGTAGAGCCCGGCGTAGAAGTGCCAGCGCCACGCGGCGCGGTAGAGTTTCTGCGGGTCATGCGCAGCGGTCGGGACCGCGCCCATGGGAGTGGGGTCGGAAACCATGAGGTTCTCCTTTGAAATGAAGCAGTTGGTATAAGCAGTCAGATCAAAGGTAGGCAGGAGGTGCGCGCGGGTGCGCCGGGGGAAACGCCGTGTGACGCGGAAGTTCGGTGCGCGCTGGGGCGACAGCGTCGCGGTGCGTGGCGCGGATCGGGCGCGCCGCAAGGATCGGGGCCGTGACCGGATCGGCGGCCTTGGCATGGGTGACCCAGGGGCAGGGCACATCCTCGGCCTCGACCGGGGTGCCGTTTTCGTCGACGGTGATGCTGCGCTGGGCGTCGCCGGTACACAGCACGACGGTGAGGCCGCCGGGCTGGAACTGGGGCATGGTGCCCGGCGCGAAGGACGAAAAGGCGGTGAAGACGGAAACGAACGCCCAGAGCAGCACCAGGCCGACGCTGCGTGTCGCGCCGGAGCGGGGAGGGCGTTTCGGTTTCATGTGGGGTCAATCGCGCGCCCCGGCGGGGGCGCGCCAGATCTTAGAAGCTGTAGCTGATGCCGAAGTTGAGCGCGTGGGTCAGCAGGTCGGTTCTGAGTTTGCCGTCAGGCTGGCCGGGGTCGCCGTCGATGGTGATGTCGTTCTCGGAATAGGTCATCTGGTATTCGCCGAAGAGCGCCCAGCGGTCGGTGAAATCGTACTTGATGCCGGCGATGCCGCGCACCGCGACGCCGGTATTCTCGTAGTCGAAGGTCCGGTTGGTGGCCCCCACGGCCAGCGCATCGACATGCGGGATGGCCACGCCGAGACCGCCGCCGACATAGGGCGTGAACCGGCCCTGGTTGAAGGCGCCGGGCCAGCGTTTCATGACGTTGGCGGTAAAGATATTGTGGCCGTCCGACAGTTCGAACCGGGTCAGGCCCACGGCAGCGGCGTCACCGGCGGGCATATAGGCCTTGGTGTGTGTGCCTTCGAGGCCGAAACCCCAATTGGTGTCGGTCCAGTACATGACGCGGCCACCGTAGTAGATGGGGGCATCGAAGGGCTTGCCCTCCCATCCGATATTGCGGCTGAAGGCGCCACCGCCATTGGGCAGCGTGCCGCTGGCGGTGCTTTCGGTGACGCCCTGTGCGCCAAGATAGAAGCTGAGCTCGACCTCGGCGGCGGCGGGGCCGGCCATTACCAGAAGGGCGAGAAGGCTGTTACGAACGGATGTCAGCATGGCACGGAACCTTTTGAACGACGGGGGAGGCTTCAGGGCGTGGATACACCCCTGCCGAACGGGCCACAAGCGCGACACAAGAGCACCCTCCTCAAATCATTGGCATTGTGCACTGGACGCATCAGGCAAGCTTGGATAAATACGCGCATGATCGCGGTGAGGGGAGTCGTCCGCCCGCCGCATACGGGGATTTGCCTATAAGGCTCAGACAGATTGGAGATTGGCTCGTGTCCCACGCAGAAGACCACGAAGGTACACGCAGAGATTTCATTTACTACGCGACCGCGGGTGCGGGTGCCGTGGCGGTGGGTGCCGCCGTCTGGCCGCTCGTCAACCAGATGAACCCCTCTGCCGACGTTCAGGCGCTGAGTTCGATCCGGGTGGATGTGTCGGGCGTGTCCGAGGGCACGCAGCTGACGGTGAAATGGCTGGGCAAGCCGGTGTTCATCCGTCGCCGCACCGAGGCCGAGATCGAGGAGGCGCGTTCGGTCGACCTGTCGAGCCTGCCGGACAACCAGGCGCGGAACGCGAACCTGGATGACGGCGCCGACGCCGAGGACGAGAACCGTACCCTGGATGAAGCTGGCGAATGGCTGGTGATGATGGGTGTCTGCACCCACCTTGGCTGTGTGCCGCTGGGCAATGCCGGGGAATATTCGCTGGATGGCGTGGGCGGCTGGTTCTGCCCCTGCCACGGCTCGCACTATGACACGGCCGGCCGCATCCGCAAGGGGCCCGCGCCGGAGAACCTGCCGGTGCCGACCGCCGAATTCGTCGATGAAACGACCGTCAAGCTGGGATAAGGGAACAGAATAATGGCTGGAATTCCTCACGACCATTACGAACCGAAAACCGGCGGCGAAAAGTGGCTGAACCGCCGGCTTCCCATCGTCGGTCTTCTTTACGACACGATCATGATCCCCACGCCCAAGAACCTGAACTGGATGTGGATCTGGGGCATCGTGCTGACCTTCTGCCTGGCGCTGCAGATCATCACCGGGATCGTCCTGGTGATGCACTACACGCCGCATGTCGACCTGGCCTTCGCGTCGATCGAGCATATCATGCGCAACGTGAACGGCGGGCACATGATCCGGTACCTGCACATGAACGGCGCCTCGCTGTTCTTCTTTGCGGTCTACCTGCACATCTTCCGCGGTCTTTACTACGGCTCCTACAAGGCCCCGCGCGAGATCACGTGGATCGTGGGGATGCTGATCTACCTGATGATGATGGGCACGGCCTTCATGGGTTACGTGCTGCCCTGGGGGCAGATGTCGTTCTGGGGCGCCACCGTGATCACCGGCCTCTTCGGGGCGATCCCGCTGATCGGCGAGCCGATCCAGACCTGGTTGCTGGGCGGCCCGGCGGTGGACAACGCCACGCTGAACCGGTTCTTCAGCCTGCACTATCTGCTGCCCTTCGTGATTGCCGCGCTGGTCGCGGTGCACATCTGGGCCTTCCACACCACCGGCAACAACAACCCCACCGGTGTCGAGGTGCGGCGCACGTCGAAGACCGAGGCCGAAAAGGACACCGTGCCGTTCTGGCCCTATTACGTGATCAAGGACCTGTTCGCTCTGGCCGTGATCCTGGCGGTGTTCTTTGCCATCGTCGGCTTCATGCCGAACTATCTGGGTCACCCCGACAACTATATCGAGGCCAACGCCCTGGCGACGCCGGCGCATATCGTGCCGGAATGGTACTTCCTGCCGTTCTACGCGATCCTGCGCGCGTTCACGTCGGAAGTGTGGATCGTGCAGTTCGCATCGTTCATCACCGGCGGCATCATCGATGCCAAGTTCTTTGGCGTGCTGGCCATGTTCGGCGCGATCGCCGTGATGGCGCTGGCGCCGTGGCTGGACACTTCGATGGTGCGCTCGGGCCGGTATCGCCCGATGTTCAAGTGGTGGTTCTGGCTGCTGGCGGTCGATTTCGTGCTGCTGATGTGGCTGGGCGCCCGCCCCGCGGAAGAGCCCTATGCCACCTACTCGCTGATCGCGTCGGCCTACTGGTTCGCGTATTTCCTGATCATCCTGCCCCTGCTGGGCGTGATCGAGAAACCGTTGCCGCAGCCCGAGACGATCGAGGCGGATTTCGAAGCGCACAAATCGGCCACCGGCGGCACGACCACCGTCGCCAGCCCCGCCGAATGAGAGAGAGGATCAGGCACATGATGAAGACATTCGCAATCAGCGCCGTCACCGCCCTGGCCCTTTCGACCGGAGGGGCGATGGCCGCCGGAGCAGAAGGTCACGTGCATGACGTGGACTTTTCCTTCGAAGGCCCGTTCGGCAGTTTCGACCAGTACCAGCTTCAGCGTGGTCTGCAGGTCTATACCGAGATCTGTTCGTCCTGCCACGGCCTGCAATACGTGCCGCTGCGCACGCTGGGCGACGAAGGCGGGCCGCATTTCTCGGAGGCCGAGGTGCGCGCCTATGCCGAGCAGAACTTCGAGGTTTTCGACGAGGAGATCGACGATTACCGCGCGGCACGTCCTGTCGATCACTTTCCCGGCTCCCAGCTGGAGAACGCGCCGGACCTGAGCCTGATGGCCAAGGCGCGCGCCGGTTTCCACGGGCCGGAAGGCACCGGGCTGGCGCAGCTGTTCAAGGGCATGGGGGGCCCGGAATACATCTATTCCCTGCTGACCGGCTATACCGGCGAGACCAAGGAAGAGGCCGGCACCACGTTCTATGAGAACGAGGCGTTCCCCGGCGGCTGGATCGCCATGGCCCCGCCGCTGGCCGGCGAGGATGTGGAATATGCCGATGGGCACGAGAATGACCTGAGCCACATCGCCAAGGACATCTCGGCCTTCCTGATGTGGACGGCGGAACCCAAGATGATGGACCGCAAGCAGGCGGGCCTGACCGGGGTGATCTTCCTGACTCTGCTGTCGGTGCTGCTGTACCTGACCAACAAGCGGATCTGGAAGCCGATCAAGAAGAAATACGAAAGCTGAGCGATCGGCCTTCGCTGAGACAAAAGAGCCCCCGTTGCGATGCAGCGGGGGTTTTTGCTTGGGGTGGCCCGTCGATGCGCGGCGGGGCCGCGCCTCGCGCTCGCGCGGGGTCTAGAGACTACCGCGGCAGCGGATTGAGCGCCTTGTTGTAAGGCTTCCAGTCGGTGATCTCGGGGTAGTATTTCTCGCGCCAGCGGCGGACGCGGGGGTTCATCACCCGGCGCCATAAGGGCGGGATCATCGCGGCCACTGTCATCACCGGGTAGCCATAGGGCAGTTGCGGCGCCTCGTCCTCGGAGTAGTTCTGCAGGAGCGGGAAGCGGCGGTTG
>JBKAGF010000052.1:0-21817 GCA_046290265.1 Roseovarius sp.
AAGCGTATATACAATGCATATAGATCCAATATGCGTTCGTCGTAGGTACGGCAGGAGGCGCAGGACATATCTGAAAGGAAAACACGATGGCGAAGAAAGCCAAGATCAAATCGCTGAAGCAAGAAGTGGCAGACCGCAAGAAGAAGGTCGCCAAGCAGGAGGCCAAGCTGAAGAAGGCCAAGAAGGCCCTGAAGAAAGCGGCCTGAGCCGGAACGAGCAGGATCGGAAAGGGGCGCCGGCGAGAGGTTCGGCGCCCTTTTTCGCACGGCGTGAAGCCCGGCGCGATTGTGGCCCGGATCGGCCGGTTATGTTTCGGTATACTGTTGTACCCAGCTAAGGCTTTGAAAGCGCGCTGAAATCTGTTTTCTTATCGCGGCTGTGCCGTTAGGGTACCTGCAAAAGCCGGGATCCAAGTGCCATGCCGCCCATCGAAGACCATCCGCTGCGGTTCGATCTGTCGAACGAGCTGCATGCGCGGCCCTTTCCCAACCTGACCGCACCCGCGACCGGGGTTTTCCTTGCGATCAAGCGGGTGGAGGGGGCGGCGGCGCGGGACCGGGGCGATGACCTGACCCACCTTACGGCTCTGCTGGACCGGTACGGCGCGGCGCATCCCAAGCCCGGCGCCTCGCATTACTCGGGCGATATCGGCCGGCATCACCTGAAATGGGAGCAGCATACCGAGTTCGTGACCTATACCGCGTTTCGCGACGGGGTGAGCGACCGGGCGTTCGACCCGGCGGAATTCGAGGTGTTTCCCGAGGACTGGCTGCGGGCGGCGCCGGGACACAGGATGACGTCGTGCATCCTGCGGATCGAAACGCAGACGGACGAGGAGACGGTCCGGCGGCAGATCCATGACTGGTTCGTGGCCGACAGCGTGGCGGTGGCGCGGGTGCTGGATGACAGCGCGATCATCGCGGGCGATTTCCGGATCGACCCGGCGGGGCACCTGCGGTTCATGGTCAGTGCCTCGGCCGGGATCGGAACGCGGCGGATGGGGCGGGTGGTGCAACGCCTGTTCGAGATCGAGACCTACAAGACCATGTCGATGCTGGGCTTTGCCCGCGTGGGGGAGATGCGGCCCGATATGGGCGCCCTGGAAGAGCGGCTGACGCATCTGATCAGCAACATGCCGGGCGGGGCAGTGGCCGCGGAGGACGCGCTGGACGACCTGCTGGAGATCTCGGCCAAGCTGGAGGGGATGGTGGCGCGGTCGTCCTATCGCTTTGGTGCGACCGCGGCCTATGAGCAGATCGTCAAGCAGCGCATCGCCGTGCTGCGCGAGGAGCGGTTCAACGGGCGGCAGACCTTCGGCGAGTTCATGATGCGGCGCTACGATCCGGCGATGCGCACGGTTCTGTCGACCAAGGCGCGGCTGGACGCGATGTCGGACCGGGCGATGCGGGCGGGGGAGCTCTTGCGGACCCGGGTGGACGTGGAGCGCAGCGCGCAGAACCAGGCCCTGCTGGAGAGCATGAACCGGCGCGCGGACCTGCAATTGCGGCTGCAACGCACGGTCGAGGGATTGTCGGTGGTGGCGATCAGCTATTACGCGGTCTCGCTGGCGGGATACCTGCTTTACCCGTTGTCGAAGCCCTCGGGCCTGTCAAAGGAGATGCTGACCGCGATCGTGGCCTTGCCCGTGGTGGGGCTGGTGTGGTGGATGATCAAACGGGTGCGCGAGAAGCTGGACTAGGGCGCGGGGTGTTGCGCGGTATCGCGGGGGGCGGTGGGGTGGAACCCCACCCTACGGGCGCGGTCGGGATGGAAGCTGTGGGCGATATTGACGAAATCGTTGATCTCGGGTCTTCACCGGAGCTTCGGCTTCGAGGAGCTCGGCGCGGGCGGTGGGGAGAGTGTGGCGGTGTCGCGGGGTGGTGGTGGAACCCGCCGGGCGCGGTCGGGGTGGAAGCTGCGGGCGATATTGACGAATCGTTGATCACGGGCCTTCACCGGGCCTCGCTTCGCGGAACCGGCGTGGGGGGCAGGGAAGAGGATGCGCGGTGTCGCGGGGGGTGGGGTGGACCCCACCGGGCACGGTCGGGGTGGAAGCTGCGGGCGATATTGACGAAACCGTTGATCACGGGCCTTCACCGGAGCGTCGCCTTCGCGGAACTCGGCGTGGGGGGCGCGAAAGAGTGTGCGCGGTGTCGCGGGGCGATGGGGTGGAACCCCACCCAGCGCGTTTGATAGATTGGTCGTGGCAATGTTGAGCGCGGCGGAAACTTGAAAAGTTTCCGGACCGATTTCTTTTCAAGAAATCGGCGCTTCGGAATGGCGGTCAGAACGCCTCGGGTCTTGCCTCGCGCGCCATGTGGTCGAGCACGGCGTTGACGAAGCTGCCTTCCTTGCCCTCGGGATAGAAGCTGCGGGCGACATCGACGAATTCGTTGATCACGACCTTCACCGGGGCTTCGCCTTCGAGGAACTCGGCCCCGGCGGCGCGGAAGAGCGCGCGCAGGGTGGGGTCGATCCGGGCGATGGGCCACTTGGCCACCAGAGCGCGGTCGGTCATCTGGTCGATCTTCGATTGCCAGTTCACCGCCTGTTCGACCAGCTTGCGGAACAGCGCGATATCGCCATCGGCCATGTCGATGCCGTCCTCGACCTCGGCGCCGAAACGGAATTCCAGGAATTCCTGGATGATCGCGTTGGAGGGCTGGCTGGAATGTTCCATCTGAAAGAGCGCCTGCACGGCATAGAGCCGCGCGGCGGAGCGCATCTTGCGTTTCTGGTTTCCGGAAAGTTCGGTCATGCTGTGGGAGTGTCCTTGGGCGCGCCTGCGAGCCTCAGTTCCTCGGCGTCGGGCCTGAAGCCGACGCCCTTGCGGGTGCCCCACCTGCGGGTGAGGGCGATAAGATGCAGGGCGGCGGCGGCGGCGCCCGCGCCCTTGTTCATCTGCCTGGGATCGGCGCGTTCGACGGCCTGGTCGCGATTTTCGACCGTAAGGATGCCGTTGCCGATGCACAGGCCCTGAAGCCCCAGCAGGGTGATGCCGCGGCTGGAATCGTTGCAGACGGTTTCGTAATGCGTGGTCGCACCCCGGATGACGCAGCCCAGGGCGACGTAGCCGTCGAAATTCGACAGGCGCTCGGCGATGCCGATGGAGGTGGGGATTTCCAGCGCGCCGGGGACTTCGACAAGGTCGAAGGTGGCGCCGGAGGCTTCGATTTCGGCCTTGGCGCCTTCGATCATCATGTCGGCGATGTCGCGGTAGAAGGGGGCCACCACGATCAGCAGCTTCACCGGCTTGTCGAACGTGGCGCGGGGCAGGGTGTATTCGGTTCCGGCCATGGCGTTATCCTTCGCTGAGAGGGTGGGTGCCGACGATGGAGATCCCGTAAGCGTCGAGGCCAAGATAGCGGGTTCTGGGGCTGTCGGTCACGAGGATCAGTTCGTGCAGGCCCATGGTCGACATGATCTGTGCGCCGAGGCCCGTCTGCTTGATCGTGCGGGGGGTATCGTCCTCTTCCATCTCGGAGGCGAGCGAGGGCCGGGGCTGGCGGAAGAGGAAGACCGCGCCGCGGCCTTCGCGGGCGATGATGTTCATGGCGCGGGGCAGCTTGCCGGTGGGGCCGCTGGTGCTGGCCGCGAGGCCGATGCCCAGGACGTCCTCGAGCGCGTTGAGGGCGTGGGTGCGGGCCAGAACCGGCTTGCCGTCGGTGATGTCGCCCTTGGACAGCACGACATGTTCGGTATCGGTGATCTGGTCGGCGAAGATGCGCATCTCCCATTCGCCGCCATGCGATGAGGAGATGGTCTCGCGCCGGACTTCGCGCACGAGGTTGTCGTGCTTGTGGCGATAGGCGATGAGGTCGGAAATGGTGCCGATCTTCAGCCCGTGCGCCTGCGCGAATTTCACCAGGTCGGGCAGGCGGGCCATGGTGCCGTCGTCCTTCATGATCTCGCAGATCACGCCCGAAGGGTTGAGGCCGGCAAGGCGCGAGATGTCCACCGCGGCCTCGGTATGGCCGGCACGCACCAGCACGCCGCCGTTGCGGGCGCGCAGCGGAAAGACGTGGCCCGGCGTGGCGATATGGGCCTGGGTGTTCTGTTCGTTGATCGCGGTGGCGATGGTCAGCGCGCGGTCGGCGGCGGAAATGCCGGTGCTGACGCCCTCGCGGGCCTCGATCGAAACGGTGAAGGCGGTCTCGTGCCGCGACGAGTTGTTCACGGCCATCATCGGCAGGCCGAGCCGGTCGATGCGCTGCGAGGTCATGGGCAGGCAGATCAGGCCGCGGCCATGGGTGGCCATGAAGTTGATGACCTCGGGGGTGGCGTGTTCGGCGGGAATCACCAGATCGCCCTCGTTCTCGCGGTCCTCGTGGTCGACGAGGATGAACATGCGGCCGGCGCGCGCCTCGGCAATGATCTCTTCGGTGGAAGAGATTGCGGAGCGCAGTTCGGATTCGACCGGACCGGGCGTTTCATAGGCTTGGGTTTCGGACATCGGGCGCGCCTTCGGGTTTACAGGCCCGCCAGATAGCGCAGGGGTTTGCGGATGGCCAGAGGGGATGTCGCATGATGACGCGCGAAGGATCGCCTTAGGGCTCGGGCGGGGGCCCCGTTGCCGCGTGCCGGGGGGGGGGCAGGTCGGCCACGTTCCGCCACGGTCTTCCGGTCTTTTTCTTGAGGATGAGGGACGATGTGCTAGACTTAATGGTATCGCGCCAGGGAGTCGCCCAATGCCCAAGCTGATCCGCATGTATATCGTGAATGTCGCCATCGGCTTTGGCCTGGCGGCGGTTTTCGTGGGGATGCTCTTGTGGTTCAACATCGCCAACCTGTGGCACCTGATCAGCCAGTCCGACAAGGGATGGCTTGCCGTTCTGCTGCTGTGGGTGTCGAACGGGATCGTGTTCGCTGGCGTGCAGTTCGGCATCGCGGTGATGCGGATGAAGGACGATGACGACGACGATGGCCCCGGTGGCGGGTTGCGCCAGCACGTGATGCGGCGCGAGCATGCGACGATCCCGGTGCGGGTGGATCAGGGCGCGCGTCCGTTCTGGAGCAAGCGGTAGGTTTTTTCCGAAAGGGTTTCGGCAAGCTCGCCGGCGTGGTTACGCGTGGGTTTTCACCCACCCTACGCATTGGTTCGAAATCATCCTCGGGCTTGACCCGAGGATCTCTGGCGTCGGGCGGTCCCCCATCGGGTCCGGGAACACGTCGGGCGATCCGGGATAAAGGGACGATTTCAAGCCCGGCGCGGTGCCATGTGCGGAAGGTGTGACGGGCCCGCACGCAACCGTTTGGTTCTCTCATTCCCGAGGACCTGTTTATACAGGTGGGCGCCGGGTAACCGGACCAGGGCCCGGACAGAGCCAGCTCCCTCGGAATTGCTTAAGGCCACCGGAATGCAACCGTTCACGAGAAGGGCAGCACCCGTCACCAGACTGAGGTAAGTTGCCGGGACCGGTGCGGCAAGGGGTTATTCCGTGGCATCCGAAATAAATCCGTAGTCGCGCAGTTGCTCGGGCAGGAGCACGTAGATCTCGTCGGGGGGCGTGGCGAGCGCGTGGGTCATGACCATGGGGTCGATGCCCATCTCGTCGAGATAGCTCATGACCTCGCCCTGGCCCGCCTGGATATCCTCGACCGCGAAGGAGGCGGGCAGGATCGTGCTTTCGCCGAAATAATGCTGATGGACGCCGACCTGGGCGGCGTCGTCGATCTCGCGCGTGGCGCCGCCGGCGAGCATGTAGGGGCAGGCGGAGAAGCAGTATTCGCCCGACAGCATTCGAGTTGTCAGACCGGTTTCGCGGAAGTGACGGCCCAGGGCCAGCGCCTGGGACACGGTGCCGCCGGGGGATTGCAGGATGAGGGTTTCGGGCGCCGGCGTGCTTTCCTCGAGCCGCTTGATGATGCGGGCGGCGTCGCCTTCGGCAATGCCGCCCTCAAGCCGGTAGGTCGTGCCCTCCTCTTGTGTGAGCACGAGCCGCTGGGGCAGTTCGCCGGGGTCGCGGGCGGGGCGCGTGGCGGGGCGGTCGCGCTCGGGGCGGAAGAGGCGGCGCTGGTCGCCGGGGCGCACGGGTTCGGTCAGGCGGGGCGCGTCGGGGCCGAGCCCCGGCAGACGCAGGCCGGAAACGCTGACATCGCCCAGCACCAGCATGGCGCCGATGCCGATCTGGAAGATAAGCGCGCCGGTCAGGATGCGGGCCACGGGCGGGCCGTGCCGGCTTTTGGGGGCGTCGCCGGGCTTTTCGCCTTCGGCGTCGCTCATGGCGTGGTTCCGGTGATGCGCTTGACCTTGTTGGCATCCTCGCGCGTGTCATCGTGCCCGGGTTTGCGCGGGGCGGGCGTGTCCTCGATCTCGTGCGCGACGGCGATGGCGGCGCGCAGTTCGGCCACGGTCATCGTGTCCTCGATATCGGTGCCGTCGCGCATCGAGCGGATCATGCCGTGGGTGATCGACAGGATCAGCACCAGGACGGCGGGAAGCAGGTCGATGGCGATGGCGCCCGCCCAGGAGGGGACGAAGTTGCGGGCATAGAGAATCACCGCGTCAGCCGACGAGATGGGCGTGTAGGTGACCTCTGGTGCGGGTTCGAGGGCTGCGACCTCCTGTGCGGCGCGTTCCAGCGTGGCGGCGCGCTGGCCCAGGACCTCGAGCACCGAGGTGATGGTGGCGGCCTGGTCGCCGCGCCCGGCCTCGGTGCGGCTGTCAAGCTCGGGCAGCACGACGGAGGCCGAAAGATCCTGCGCGGCGCGCTCCACCAGCGGCGCGACGGTCAGCTGGCGCATCTGGGTGATGAGGCCCTGCAGGCGCACGGCGGCCTCGGAAAACTCGACCGAGCGGGCCTCGACGGGCCCCGGTTCGACGGTGAGGGACCGCATCCGGCTGAGGATGGTGTTGCCTTCGGCGAAGGCGGTGTCGACGAGCGGGGTCTGTTCGGCGATCTGTGCCTCGAGCGCGGCGAGTTCGGCGGATTTCTGGCGCAGGACGCGGAAGACGGCGCCGCGGCCCGCAAGGCCCGAGAGGTTCCCGGTGGCTTCCTGTTCGCTGAGATCCTCGAAGGATTGGCGGACGCGGGCGACGTCGCGGCCCAGGGCCTGGCCGCTGAGGGCGATCTCGTGCGCGCGCTCGAGGCTTTGCTGGTAGTCCTGCACGGTCTCTGCCAGGTGCTGTTCGACTGCCGCCGACCCGGCCAGCGCGGCGGCGTTGAGCCAGCTGGACATGGCGATGATCGCGACCGAGCCGAGGCCCATCGCGCCCAGAAGGCCGACGCGGGCGCGGGCGGTGGTGACGGCGGGAAAGAGGCGCAGCAGGTAGGACCAGAAGACGAAGATGCCGACCGAGACGGCGACGGAATAGGCCAGCGCGGCGAAGGTGGACATCGCGCCGGTGTCGTCCAGCAGGGAGGACACGCCGAGATAGGTGTAGATGCCCGAGGCCACGGCCAGCACGCCGAGGGCGGTGCCGGAGAACGTCTCCAGCCAGTCGATATGGCCTTCGAGATCGCGCGCATAGCGGGCGCCGCGGGTGCGGGCGGAATCTGTGACGGGATCGGGCATGGCGGGCCTTTCTACGGCGAAAAGAAGGGGCGCGACCGTGCCAGACCCCGGGACATCAGTATGAAATGGTTAATAAATACCGCAAGACAAGGCTGTGTGATGTGCATTTCCCGTGCAGGGGGTTGCCAATGTTCACGTATTGTTCATAAATTGGTGCCATGCAGGACGTCGCCACGGATCTCCCCAGGTTGCAGCCCGGCCAGCTTTTGGCGCGGGGCGTGTGCCGGCATCTGCTGGGCTATGATTTCGCCACGGTCGAGGAGTTCTCGCCCGAACGGGGCAAGCGCGTGGATGTGATGGCGCTGGGCCCGAAGGGCGAGATCTGGGTGGTGGAATGCAAGTCGAGCCGGGCGGATTTCACCTCGGATTTCAAGTGGGATGGCTACCTGGAATGGTGCGACCGGTATTTCTGGGCGGTGGACGAGGCGTTTCCGACGGACCTGTTGCCCGAGGGCACGGGGCTGATCATCGCGGACGCCTATGACGCGCAGATCATCCGCATGGCGCCGGAACACAGGCTGCCGGGGGCGCGGCGCACGGCGCTGACGCGGCGGTTCGCGCGGCAGGCGGCGCTGCGGTTGCAGGGCGCGCGCGATCCCGGGCTGTAGGGCGGCGTTGTCTGCGCAGAAAACGGGATAGAAAATGTGTATTTTCTATCCAGAATTTGCGTAAATTTTGGGGCGGGCGGCTAGCGTTTCGTCTCGGCGGCCTTGGCGGCGGCGAGGATTTCCTCGGCGATCTCGCGGGCCTCGTCGGGCTCGAAATCCATGAATCTCGGTGGTGCCTGCCATGATGAACAGGCGCACCATGCCCTGGTCGGTGGGGCCGATCTGCAGATTCGCCTCGATGTCGCGTTCGTCGTTGATGCCCATGGCGGCCTCCTGGATATTCGCGATGGCCTAGCGCCTTGGCCGCGTGAAGGCAAGCGGGTTGGAATGGGCGGGGAAGTGTCAAAGAGGCTTGCAATCGCGGTCCGGGAAAGTTAAATCCGTGCCGCGTGCCGCCTTAGCTCAGTTGGTTAGAGCGCCTGATTGTGGATCAGGAGGTCCCCCGTTCGAGCCGGGGAGGTGGTACCATCCCCCATTCATTGCAGGTTGCGTGTCACCGCTTGGCTAGTCGGTCGTGATCTTGATGGTCTGGCGCAGCTCGCCGGTGGATTCGTCGAAGATCAGGATCGTGTCGGCGTCGGTCACGACCGCGTACCACCCATTGGCGCGGGTGAAGGCGGTGGGCGTGGTGCCGTCGGGCAGGGTGATCTCATCGGGAAGGGCCGGGCGGGTGGCGCCGGAGAACTTGGTGACAAAGAGCGCGACGATGACTAGAAACCCCAGAATCATCACGCCCGTCAGGACGGTCACGAGGGTGCGCAGGTAGCGTACCATCCCGGGGTCGACCGACGGCGGCTGAGGAGAGTCGTTCATGGGTGCTGCCCCCTTGGAAACCTGTGTCACCGTGCGGATCGGGGCCGACCCGCCGCCGCGCCTTGATAAGGCGTTGGCACGCGATGTGCCAGAGGAAGCGGCGCTGTCGCGGACGCGGCTGGCGCGACTGATCGCGGAGGGCGCGGTGCGCGTGGGCGGTGCGGTGGTCAACGACCCCAAGGCGAAGGTCGCGGAAGGCGATATCGTCGAGATCACCGTGCCGGTGGCGGCCGAGGTGGACGTGGTGGCGCAGGAGATCGCGCTGGAGGTGGTGTTCGAGGACGACGACCTGATCGTGATCGACAAGCCCGCGGGCATGGTGGTGCATCCCGCGCCGGGCAGCCCGGACGGGACGCTGGTCAATGCGCTGTTGCATCATTTCGGCGGCAGCCTGTCGGGCGTGGGCGGCGAGAAGCGGCCCGGGATCGTGCATCGGATCGACAAGGAGACCAGCGGTCTGCTGGTGGTGGCGAAGTCGGACCGCGCGCATCACGGGCTGGCCGCACAGTTCGAGGCGCATAGCGTGGAGCGGCGGTACCTGGCGGTGGTGCACGGGGTGCCGGATGCCGCCGACCCGCGGCTGCGCGGCGTGAAGGGGGCCAGTTTCGAGGCCGGCAACATCCTGAAGCTGACGACGCAGCTGGCCCGGCACCGGACCGACCGGCAACGGCAGGCGGTGCTGTTCGAGGGCGGGCGGCACGCGGTCACGCGGGCGCGCGTGCTGACGCCCTTCGGGGTGCCGCCGCAGGTGGCGCTGATCGAGTGCTGGCTGGAGACCGGGCGCACGCACCAGATCCGGGTGCACATGGCCCATGCGGGCCACGGGCTGGTCGGGGATCCGGTCTATGGCGGGCGGCGCAAGCTGAATGCGCGGGCGCTGTCGCCGGGCGGGGTCGAGGCCGTGCAGGCCTTTCCGCGGCAGGCATTGCACGCGGCCCGTCTGGGTTTCGAACATCCCGGCACGGGCGAGACTTTGCGGTTCGAGGCCGACCTGCCCGAGGACATGGCCACCCTGTTGCAGGAACTGGGCGCGCCGGCCTGACGTTCATATGACAGCACAGCACGTGTGCGTGAGCAAACGACACATCACTGGAAAACCGGGCCGGTTTGATTCATATTTAATGAACCATTCGGTTCACCTGTCTTGAATCCGGGCAGAGGGCTGCCCATATGGATGTTAAGACAATAAACATTGGAGGGTCACAGGGTTGAGCAATTATGCAAATCTTCCTGCACCGTCGCCCGAGGCGGGGCTGAACCGGTATCTGCAGGAAATCCGCAAGTTCCCGCTGCTGGAACCGGAAGAGGAATACATGCTGGCCAAGCGCTGGGTCGAGGAGCAGGACACCGAGGCCGCGCACCAGATGGTCACCAGCCACCTGCGCCTGGCGGCGAAGATCGCCATGGGTTATCGCGGCTATGGCCTGCCGCAGGCCGAGGTCATCTCGGAGGCGAATGTGGGCCTGATGCAGGCGGTCAAGCGGTTCGACCCCGAGAAGGGGTTCCGCCTGGCGACCTATGCGATGTGGTGGATCCGGGCCAGCATCCAGGAATACATCCTGCGCAGCTGGTCGATGGTCAAGCTGGGTACGACGAGCGCGCAGAAGAAACTGTTTTTCAACCTGCGCAAGGCCAAGGCCCGCATCGGCGCGCTGGAAGAGGGCGACCTGCACCCCGACAAGGTGAAGCAGATCGCCCATGACCTTGGCGTGACCGAGGACGAGGTGATCAGCATGAACCGCCGGATGTCCGGGGGCGACGCGTCGCTGAACGCCACGGTGGGCGCCGAGGGCGAAGGCACGATGCAGTGGCAGGACTGGCTGGAGGACGAGGATGCCGACCAGGCCGGCGATTACGAGAAGCGCGACGAGCTGGAGGCGCGGCGCGAGCTGCTGGCCGAGGCGATGGACGTGCTGAACGACCGCGAGAAGGATATCCTGACCCAGCGCCGGCTGAGCGAGAGCACGGTCACGCTGGAGGATCTGAGCGGGCAGTACGATGTCAGCCGCGAGCGCATCCGCCAGATCGAGGTGCGCGCGTTCGAGAAGCTGCAGAAGCGGATGCGCAGCCTGGCCTCGGAAAAGGGCATGATGGCCACGGCCTGAGCCCCGGACGGTCGCACGCGCAACGGCGTGACGCGTTGATCCCGGAATTGGCCCCTTCCGCGTGGCGGAGGGGGCCTTATTGTGTCTGCCTGAGTCGGAACCGAAGCGGGGATCGTTCCATGCGCATGCTGAGCTGTGTCGCGTTTGTCTTCCTGGTGTCCTGTGCGCCGCGCGAGGCGGCGGACTATGCGCCGTCCGTGCCCGGGGCGCATCTGCAGCGGCTTTACGTGGCGACGCAGAAGGCGCTGGACCGGACCGGGCAGACCTTTGGCGAGGAGCGCACGGGGCAGATGCGGCATTTCCGGGCCGATATCTCGATCCCGCCGACGCATCGGCCGGGGCACGTGTCCTGGCCGAAAGGGCCGCCGGACGCGGCGACGGATTTCGTGGTTGCGGGAACGGATGTCTATCCTTCGGCGCGCGCGTTCATCGCAGACGTGAAGGCGGCGCGGCCGGGACAGGAGATGCAGGTCTTCGTGCATGGCTACAACGTCACCCTGTCGGAGGGTCTTTACCGGCTGGCGCAGATGCGTGAGGATTTCAAGGTCGCAGAGCCGTCGGTCCTGTTCGCCTGGGCCTCGGCGGGGGATCCGCGGGGGTATGTCTATGACCGCGACAGCGTGCTTTACGCGCGTGACGACCTGGAGGAGCTGCTGACCGCGCTGACCAGCGGGCCGGGGGACCGCGTGACGCTGCTGGCGCATTCCATGGGGGCCCACCTGGTGATGGAGGTGATGCGGCAGGCGGCGCTGAAGGGCGAGCGGCAGCTGCTGGACCGGATCAGCGGCGTGGTGCTGATGTCGCCGGATATCGACCCGGACATCTTTCGCCGGCAGGCCGAGGCGATCGGGGACCTGCCGCAGCCCTTCCTGATTTTCGTGACGCAACAGGACCGGGCGCTGAGCCTGGCGAGCCTGATCACCGGCCGCAAGAAACGCCTGGGCGTGATCGACGGGCCCGAGGCGGTGGCGGGGCTGCCGGTGAAGGTGATCGACTTCACCGCGCTGGCGGATGGCGAGGGGCTGGACCACGCGGTGGCGATTACCTCGCCCTCGGCCATTTCGGTGCTGAACGGGATGCTGGCGCAGGCCTCGTCGGGACGCGACGCCTTCGAGGATTACATGGTTCTGGAGGCGCAGCCGTGACACGGGCCCCGCAGCGCCCTATATTGCCGGTTCAGGAGGAAGATTGCCATGGCCGGTGGATGGGCGCGCGACGGCGCGGTATCTGAACAGATCGAAGCCTCGATCGAGGACGAACTGGCGCGGATGAAGGCCGCGAAACGCCCCGTGGGCGAGAGCCGGACCCATTGCGCCGAATGCGAGGAGGAGATCCCGCAGGCGCGGCGCGAGGCGCTGCCGGGCGTGAAGCTGTGCATCGATTGCAGCCAGGAGCGCGATGGGGCCACCCGGGCGCGGTCGGGCATCAACCGGCGGGGATCGAAGGACAGCCAGCTGAAGTGACGCGGGGCACTGCAGGGGGGCTCTGCCCCACGGTGAAACTGCGTTTCACCGTCCCCCGGGATATTTCCGGCAAGAAGAAGGAATGCGTGTCGTTGCCGCGGGCGACGGCTGGTCCGATCATTCGATGAAGGCGCCGACCACGGGTTTGTCCGCGGTCGCGTATTGCCACCTGTCGGATGCCTCGGTCACCACGGCCGAGGCAATGTTGCCGACCAGCATCGTGATCGGGTCGCCGATGAAGACGGTTTGCGGCTTGAATGGCGGGAAGGTGTTGCGGCCCTTGCGATTGCCCCCAGCGCAGGAGACGGTGAGGGGCGAAGGCTTGCCCCTGATCACCGGGAGGTTCACGAAGGCGGGTGTGACGACCGTGGCGCTGAACTCTTTCGAGTCGAGGCGGCAGCTTGCGCCCTTGACTTCCTCGGGGTCGGAAAACTGCGCGGTCTTGGGCAGGTAGGCGCGCACCTGCGTCTTGAGTGTGTGATCGACGCGCTTCTGGCTGAAACCGGGCTTGTAGGTCACATCCGTGGGCGGCGTCGCGATGTCGGTGTTGGCCTCGCACCCGGCGAGGAAGACGAGCGCCGCGGTGGCGACGAGGGCTAATTGACCGGAAATACTCATGAATGAACCCAATGCTGTTTCGCGCAAGGGTTCAATCGGGGGGCGGTGGCTGTCAACGGGCGAAGCGGCCGGGGAGGCCGGATGCCACGGATGGGCGGCGGGCGATGCAAAAACGCCACGGGCCGGGATTGGCCGAGCGGCGTTCTAGCGTCCGGGCGGGCGCCGGGTGAGGCGGCGCCAGGCGGGAACGATGTCGAGGGCGGCCACGGCAATGCCCAGCGGGATCATCCAGAAGCCGAGGATCGGCAGGAAGCCGAGCATCCCGCCCATGATGAGCAGGATGCCCAGCACCAGCCGCAGCCCCGGCGGCACGCGGGCGCGGATGCGCACGAGGGCACGTCTGAGCCGGGTGCGCAGGCTGCGGGGGCTGCGGGTGCGGGGCAGGGTTCAGTCCTCCATCGCCTCCAGTTCGTCGATGAAGCCGGAGATCATGCTGAGGCCCTTGTCCCAGAAGGCGGGGTCCGAGGCGTCGAGGCCGAAGGGGGCCAGAAGTTCCTTGTGGTGCATGGAGCCGCCCGCCTTGAGCATGTCGAAATACTTGTCCTGGAAGCCTGCGGGGTTTTCCTCGTAGACCGCATAGAGCGCGTTCACGAGCCCGTCACCGAAGGCGTAGGCGTAGACGTAGAAGGGCGAGTGGACGAAATGGGGGATGTAGGCCCAGAAGGTCTCGTAGCCCTCCATGAAGTCGAAGGCGGGGCCGAGGCTCTCGCCCTGCACGGACATCCAGAGGGCGCCGATGTCTTCCGAGGTCAGCTCGCCGCCGCGGCGGGCGTCGTGCAGCTTGCATTCGAAATCGTAGAAGGCGATCTGGCGGACGACGGTGTTGATCATGTCCTCGACCTTGCCGGCCAGCAGGACCTTGCGCTCGGC
Source organism: Roseovarius sp. (assembly GCA_046290265.1). GTDB lineage: Bacteria > Pseudomonadota > Alphaproteobacteria > Rhodobacterales > Rhodobacteraceae > Roseovarius. Next base: position 13,993 of record JBKAGF010000052.1, read on the forward strand.
GTTATCCTTGGCGGCGTCCAGCAGTTTTCGGAAGGTCAGCATCTCGCCGAAGACGGAGGCCGTTTCGGCAAGGGTGAGGGGGGTGGAGGAGAGCAGTTCGCCCTGTTCGGCGGCGAGCACCTGGTGGACGCCGTGGCCCAGCTCGTGCGCGAGGGTCATGACGTCGCGCGGTTTGCCGAGGTAGTTCAGCATGACGTAGGGGTGCACATCCGTGACGGTGGGGTGGGCGAAGGCGCCGGGGGCCTTGCCGGGTTTGACGGCGGCGTCGATCCAGCCGCGGTCGAAGAACGGCTCGGCGAGGTCGCCCATGCGTGGGTCGAAATCGGAATAGGCGTCCATCACCATGCCGCGGGCGGTCGGCCAGTCGATCTTGCGCGGGGCCTCCATCGGCAGGGGGGCGTTGCGGTCCCAGACCTGCATCCGGTCGAGGCCGAGCCATTTGCGTTTCAGTTCGTAATAGCGGTGGCTGAGCTTGGGGTAGGCGTCGACCACGGCGTTGCGCAGGGCCTCGACCACCTCGGGCTCGACATCGTTGGAAAGGTGCCGGCCGGTCTGGGGTGTGGGCATGCCGCGCCAGCGGTCGATGACCTCTTTTTCCTTGGCGGTGGTGTTGTGGACGCGGGCGAAGGTGCGGATGTTGGCCTGGAAGGTGCGGGCAAGCTCTCGGGCGGCGGACTCGCGCTTGGCGCGGTCCTGTTCGGTGAGCAGGTTGAGGGTGGATTCGATGCCCAATTCCTCGCCGTCGACGTCGAAGGTGAGGCCGGCGATGGTCTCGTCGAAGAGGCGTTCCCAGGCGTCGCCGACGACGCCGAGGTCGTGCAGGAATTTTTCCAGTTCATCGGGAAGCTGGTAGGGCTTCATCGCCTGGATGCGGCGGATGACGGGGGCGTAGCGGGCGAGATCGGCGTTCTCGGCGTACATTGCCACGAGGGTGTCGGTGTCGAGCCGGTTGAGCTCGAGGGTGAAGAAGACCAGCGGGGTGGTGTAGTTGGTGATCTTTTCCTGGCAGTCGGAGAGGAACTTGGCCCGCTCGCCATCGGTGGTTTGCTGGTAATAGCGCAGGCCAGCAAAGGACATGATGCGGCCCGCGACGGACGAGATTTTCTCGTTGCGCCGGATGCATTCCAGCAGGCCGGCGGCGTCGAGATCGACCAGCTTGCCTTCGTAGTCGTTTGCGAAGTCGGCGCAGGCCTGCTCCAGCCAGTCGAGGTCGCGCTTGAGTTCGGGCGCGTCCTGCCCGGTATAGAGATCGTCGAGGTTCCATTCCGGCAGGTCGCCCAGATTGTCGGAGCCGGAGGCGGCGTTGACGTCGAAGGCGGGTTTGGGAAGCTGGAACATGCGGATCTCCTGAAATTCGTGTCTGGGCAAGACATAGGGGCCGGTGCGGGCAGGCTCAAGCCGGGAACGGGTTTGGGTGTGACATGGAGGGTCGGCGCGGGGTCGTCGCGGACGTATTCCGGGATGTCCTGTTGCTGGAGATCCTCGGGTCAGGCCCGAGGATGACGGTCTAGCTGGGTGAGGATGGCGCGAGCAGCGCCCGCTGTAGTGGAATGGCGTTGGGCTGGAGGGGCGCGGCCAGGCGGTGGTTCAGCCAGTACCGGCGGGTGGTCGTGAGATCGGCGCCGACCGGGACCAGCCGGCCGGTGGTGACGAGGGTGGCGAGCATCGGCAGGCTGGCCAGCGCGATGCCGTCGCCGGCCAGGGCGCGGCCGATGCTGTGGCCGTAGCTGCGGCAGGTCTCGACGGGGCGCGCGGCGAGAGGAGAGCCGGGCATGCGGTCTTGCCAGATGCGCCAGTTGATCCAGTCGGGCGCGAGGCGGGGATAGTCGAGCAGAGGCAGGGCGGGATGGTCGGCAAGTGAGGCGGCAAGGGCGGGCGTGGCGGCGGGGGTGATGGTTTCGTCGAAGAGCGGCGTGCCGGTCCAGCCTTGTGGCGGGGCCTCGCCGTAGTGAATGGCAAGGTCGAGCGTGTCGGCGGTGAGGGCGCTGGGGTCGTCGGCGGTGAGTACGCTGACATTGCAGGCGTCCGGGCTGGTGGCGAAGGCCTGGAGGCGCGGGTAGAGCCAGAACATCGAGACCGCGCCGTTGGCGGCGATGCGCAGCGTATCGGTGTCGGTGACGCGGGCCGTGTCGAGCGAGGATGTCAGGTAGTCGAGCGCGAGGCGCACGGGCTCTACCAGCCTGCGGGCGGTGTCGGTGGGCACGGCATGACGGGCGCCCCGGTCGAAAAGCGGCGTGCCGAGCCAGTCTTCGAGCTGTCGGATGCGCTTGCTGACGGCGGCCTGGCTGACCATGAGATCGGGGGCGGCGGCAGAGAACCCGCCCCGTTTCATCACCGTGTCGAAAAAGACGAGGGAGTCCAGAGGGGGGAGGCTGCGGCGGTCCTGAGTCATTCCTAAAGGTTATCCGAATGGGTGAGAATTTCCAGCGTTTTGGAAGTGTAGGCTGTCGGGTATGGAATGGGTGGCTGCGAGCCGAGGAGGATGGCATGGCGGAACTGGACTGGCACGCGGAGCGGGCAGATTTGGCAGACCTGGCGCTGTTGGACCGGGCGCCGGAAGACGAGGGGATCGACCTTGTGGCGGTGCGGGGCTACCGGCTGGGCCGGGTCAGAGCGGAGATGCGCAAAAGGGATGTCGCGGCGGTGCTGCTGTCTGACCCGGTGAACATCCGCTACGCCACGGGGGCGCGGAACATGCAGGTGTTCAGCCAGCGCAATGCGCCGTCGCGCTATCTGCTCTTGACGCAGGACCGCTCGATCCTGTTCGAGTTCACCGGCTGTGCGCACCTGGCCGACGGGCTGGAGACGATCGACGAGGTGCGCGCGGCGCGCACGGCGAGTTTCGTGGCGGCGGGGCCGGATATTGCCGCGCGGGAGAGGGCTTGGGCTGCCGAGATGGCGGACCTGGTGACCTCGCTGGTGGGCAAGGGGGCGACGCTGGGGATCGAGCGGCTGAATGCCGGGAGTGCCATCGCGCTGCGCGATGCGGGCCTCAGGATCGTGGACGCGCAGGAACCGGTCGAGATGGCGCGGGCGATCAAGTCGGCGGAAGAGATGAAATGCGTCAACGCCTCGTTGCGGGCGACCGAGATCGGCGTGGCCAAGCTGCGCGCGGCGATACGGCCGGGGATGACCGAGGCGGAGTTGTGGTCGGTGCTGCACCAGTCGGTGATCGCGCAGAACGGGGATTACGTGGAAACCCGCCTGTTGAATGCCGGGGAGCGGACCAACCCGTGGTTCCAGGAGACGAGCGAGAACGTGATCGGGGTGAATGAGCTGATTGCGCTGGATACGGACGTGGTGGGGTGCCACGGCTATTATTCGGATTTCTCGCGCACCTTCCACTCGGGGCCGGGCAGGCCGAGCGCCGCACAGCGCGAGCTGTACAAGGTGGCGTATGAGCAGGTGCATCACAACATGGGCATCCTGCGGCCCGGCATGACGTTCCGCGACTATGCCGATGCGGCCTGGGATATTCCGGAGCGGTACTATGCCAACCGCTATTACCTGTCGGCGCATGGCTGCGGGATGACGGGGGAATATCCGTACCTCTATCACCACGGGGATTTCCCGGATGCGGGTTATGACGGGGTGATCGCGCCCGGCATGACGCTGTGTGTCGAGAGCTATATCGGCGCGGAGGGCGGCACCGAGGGCGTGAAGCTGGAGCAGCAGGTGCTGATCACCGAGACGGGCGTGGAGCTGCTGTCGCGCTTTCCGTTCGAGGATGATTTGTTGCGGTGAGGCGGGGGAGATTATTCGTACGAATAATCTTGGGGAGAAAATTCGTACGAATTTTCTTTAGCCGTAGTGGGTTAGCATGTCGCGGAGGTCTTCGAGCGTGTTGGCCTCCTGCACCGGTTTGTCGTGGCGCCAGCGTTTCATGCGGGGGAAGCGCAGCGAGACGCCGGATTTGTGGCGGGTGGATTCCATGATCCCCTCGAAGGCGATCTCGAACACGTGCTCTGCCTTGACCTGCCGCACGGGACCGAAGCGCTGCAGCGTGTTCTTGCGCACCCAGGCGGTGATCTTGCGGAACTCGGTGTCGGTGAGTCCGGAATAGGCCTTGGTGAAGGGCACGAGGTCGTTGCCGTCGCGCACGGCGAAGGTGAAATCGGTGAAGAGGTTCGCGCGCCGGCCGCTGCCCTGCTGGGCATAGATCATCACGGCGTCGATGGTCAGAGGGTCGAGCTTCCACTTCCACCAGTCGCCTTTCTTGCGGCCGGAATGGTAGGGGGAGTCCTTGCGCTTGAGCATGAGGCCTTCGGCGCGCGCGTCTCTTGCGGTCGCGCGGGTTTCGCGGAGGTCGTTCCAGGAGGTGAACGGGATGAGCGGGGATTGGCGGATGGGGGCCTCGGGCGGAAGGTCTTGCAGAAGGGCTTCGAGCCGGGCGCGGCGGGTGGCGAAGGTGGTGTCGCGCAGGTCTTCGCCATCCTGCTCCAGAAGGTCGTAGGCGTAGAGGATCACCGGCGCGTCCTTGAGCAGTTTCTTCGGCACGGTCTTGCGCCCGATGCGTTTCTGCAGGGCGTTGAAGGACATCGGGCCGGTGCCGTCCCATGCCAGGATCTCGCCGTCGAGCACGGTGCCGGGCGGCAGGTAGTCGCGGGCGCGGGCCAGTTCGGGAAAGCGGTCGGTCATCAGCTCCTCGCCGCGCGACCAGGTGAAGTGCTCGCCGCCGCGCAGGATGAGCTGGCCGCGGATGCCGTCCCATTTCCATTCGGCCAGCCAGTCGCCGGGATCGCCCAGCGATTCGGGTTCCTCGTCGTCCAGACCGTAGGCGAGGCAGAACGGATAGGGGCGCGAGAGGTCGGCACTGGCGTCATGCGCCTCGATCAGCGTTTCCCAGGAGGTGTTGTCGGGGGTCCAGTCGCCCATCAGGCGGTGGGCCAGTTCGGCCTCGTCGCGCCCGGTCGCCTGCGCCAGCGCGCGGGTCATCAGCTTGCGAGAGATGCCGATGCGGAAACCGCCCGTGAGCAGCTTGTTGAAGACCAGCCGCTCGTGCGGCTGCATCTGGTCCCAGGCATCGAGGATGGCCGCCTTGCGGGCCTCTTCGGTCTCGATGTCGAGGGCGCGGAGGCGGGCGATCCATGTGGCGAGGCTGTCGTCATGATCGCGGGCGGGGGGCGGCAGCACGAGGGCGATGGTTTCCGACAGGTCGCCGACGATGTGATAGCTTTCCTCGAAGAGCCAGAGCGGGATGCCGGCGCGTTCGGCGGCCCATTCGCGCAGTTTCGTGGCGGTGATGGCGCGGCGGGGGCGGCGGGCGGAAAAAAGCGCGACGGTCCAGAGCTTGTCGGAATCGGGCGCGGTGGCGAAATACTCGGCCAGCGCGGCGACCTTGGTGTTGGTCTTGGTGGTCTGGTCGAGCGTGGTGAAGAGGGAGGTGAAGCGTTTCATGCGGCATCTTCCGCGTCGTCGGTGGCGTCGAGGGATTCGCCGGTGAACTCGGTCGGGACGACCTGGGCGTTCCAGCCCTGCTCATTCAGGTATCGCGCGAAGATATCCGTGTAACCATGTGTGGCGTATATGTTTTCCGCGCCTGTCGCCTTGATGGCGGAGAGCAGGCCGGGCCAGTCGGCATGGTCCGACATGACAAAGCCGCGATCCACGGCGCGGCGGCGGCGCACCCCGCGCAGGCGCATCCAGCCCGAGGCAAAGCCGGTGGAGGCCGGGCGAAAGCGGCGGGCCCATGTGCTGCCCAGGGCGGCGGGCGGCGCGAGGACGAGCGCGCCGGGATGGTCCCTTGCCTTGAGGTCGGGCGTGACGTGCAGCGTGTCCGGCAGGGCGAGGCCCTGGTCGCGCAGGACGGCGTTGGTGTTCTCGACCGCGCCGTGGGTGAGGATGGGGCCGATGGACGGATCGAGCAGCGACAGGACGCGCTGGGCCTTGCCCAGCGAGTAGGCGCCGAGCAGGGAAAACGTGCCGGCGGCTGCGTTGGCGGCCCACCAGTCGTTGATCTGGCGGGCCGCATCTTCTTCGGGCGTCCAGGTGAAGACCGGCAGGCCGAAGGTGCATTCGGTGATGAAGCTGTGGCAGGGCACCGGCTCGAACGGTTCTGACAGGCGGTCGGCCTCGGTCTTGTAGTCGCCGGACACCACCCAGACCTCGCCATCCACATCAACCCGGATCTGTGCGGAGCCGGGCACGTGTCCTGCGGGGTGGAACGAGACGCGTGCGCCGCCGATTTGGCGCGTTTCGCCATAGTCCACCGTGTCGAGCGTGATCTCGCCCAGGCGGTGGCGCATGACGGGGGCGGCGGCGGCGGTGGAGAGATAGCGGGCGTGGCCGGGCCGGGCGTGGTCGGCATGGCCGTGGGTAATCAGCGCCCGGTCCACGGGGCGCCACGGGTCGATGAAGAAATCGCCGGCGGGGCAGTAGATGCCCTGGGGTTTGAATTGCAGAACCATGCGGAGAAGTTAGCGTGCCGGCAGGCGGGGGCCAGAGGATGAATCCTTGCCGTGGCGCCTTGGGCCGCTATCGTCGGCCCAAGGCAACAGGGGGACGATGCGATGCGGTTCGTGAGATTTGGTGCGCCGGGGCGCGAGCAGCCGGGAATGCTGGACGCCGAGGGTCGGGTGCGCGACCTGAGCGGCGTGGTGGCCGATATCTCGGGCGCCGTGCTGGGGGCATTGCCGAAGCTGGACCCGGAAAAGCTGCCGCTGGTGGAGGGGACGCCCCGGCTGGGGCCGCCGGTTGCCGGGATCGGCAAGCTGATCGGGATCGGGCTGAATTACAGCGACCATGCCGCCGAGATCGGGATCGAGCCGCCTGCGGAGCCGGTGGTGTTCATGAAGGCGACGTCAAGCATCGTGGGGCCGGAGGACGACGTGGTCCTGCCGCGCGGGTCGACCCATACGGATTGGGAGGTGGAGCTTGGCGTGGTGATCGGGCGCGAGGCGAAATACGTGACCGAGGCCGAGGCGCTGGATTACGTGGCGGGCTACACTATCGTGAACGACGTGTCCGAGCGGCATTTCCAGATCGAGCGCAGCGGGCAATGGACCAAGGGCAAGAGTTGCGACACGTTCGGGCCGATCGGGCCGTGGCTGGTGACGCCGGACGCGGTGGGCAACGTGCAAGGCCTTGATATGTCGACGGATGTGAGTGGCGAGCGGATGCAGACGGGCAACACGTCGACCATGATCTTTACCGTGGCGCAGATCATCGCGCATCTGAGCGAGGTCATGCGGCTGGAGCCCGGGGACGTCATTGCCACCGGCACGCCGCCGGGGGTGGGCATGGGGCGGAACCCCAAGCGTTACCTCAGGCCTGGCGACGTGATGGATCTGAAGATCGAGGGGCTTGGGCGTCAGTGCCAGACGGTGCGCGCCGATCGCTGACGCTGGCGTAGAAGTCGATCAGCTTGCCGATCAGGGCGTCGCGGATCCGGGGCGCTTCCTGAAGCACTTCGTGGCGGGCGCCTTCGGCGACCTCGAGTTCGCCGCCCGGCCAGCGGGACATGCGGTCATGCACGCGCGAGACGTCGACGATGTCTTCCTCGGACCCCAGAAGGCAGAGGCAGGGCAGGTCGGGTGACGGGCGGCGCCACATCTGGCGCGTGCCCAGCAGCGATTCGTAAAGCCAGCGCAGCGACGGGCCGCCGATGGTCAGCTCGGGATGGGCCGTGACCTGGGCGATCATGTGCCGATAGCTTTCGGGGTCCGTGGTGAGGCGGTTCGTCTCGAACGCCTCGGCGAGCACGTAGCTTTGCGGCGAGGTGCCGGGGGCGTAGACGTGATCGAAGCCGACGCTGCGGCTGCTCCAGCCCAGCGACCAGGCGACGGGGCGCAGGGCGGCGGAGATGCGGATGCCCCACATGGGCGCG
>JBKAGF010000053.1:0-21670 GCA_046290265.1 Roseovarius sp.
TGACGATGGCCGGGCCGCTGCGCGGCTGTTAACCGGCTGGGGGTTCGATGCCGGTCTCTTGCAACGGACTCGTTCCGGACCTTCTCCGCACCGCAGGATATGCCAGAACCCATACGTTTCTGTCACCGGCGATAACGACCGATTTTGACGCACAAGTTCTGGCAATGGGTTTATGTTCGTTTCGAACGCGGGCAGTTACGGTGCCGAGTTGTCGGCCTCGACGATGCCGACCAATCTGTCGATCCCTTGCTCGGTTCCAAGCAGCCTTTGCTGGCGTGCATCCACGCCCCCATCGAGAATTGCAACCTGTTCGGTGTAACGCATCAGGGTTTTGTCGTTTGAAGGTGTCAGGAGGATTGTAACCAACGAAGCGGATAGTCTCGCACCGGCAAAACTCATCTCGTAGGCATAAATGATCCGTTGCGCGGGAACGATGTCGAGATAGTAGGCCGCGAAGGTCTGATCCTGTCCGTCGCTTGTCCGCCAGTGCTTGCGGTCGGTACCTCCGACACGAAAATCGAAGGTGTCCTCCAGAACCGCCCAGTCCGGGTGGCAGCTATTCCATCGATCCTTGAGTTCGGCCTCGGACCAGAACCGGAACGCGTGCCGGGGGGTCGTGGCGAGCTTGCGCTCGATTGTGAAAACCGTGTGATCAACAGGCTGGGTTCGTGTCATTTATCCTGGTCCTTTGGGAAATCGGAAATTGCCTGTTCCAGCCTGTCGAAGGCTGCGCTCAGCTCGATTTCACGCTGCTCGATCCAGCGGCGCACGCGGTCGAACGCTTCGGTCTTCATTCGGTACGTTCTGACCCGCCCTTCTTTTTCGGAAACGACAAGTCCGCCGGACTCGAGCACCGCCAGGTGTTTCACCGCTGAGGGGAGGCGCATACCAAGTGGCTCGGCGAGTTCTTTCACTGACATCGGATCACGAGAGAGGCGCGCAACCATGTCACGCCTCCTTGAATCCGACAGAGCATGGAAAATTGCGTCAAGCGCCAGGTCATCAGGTCCTGGAGTGATGTCAGGCATCTTTGACCGTCAGGAACTGCTCCGGGATCCTGTCACGGAAGGGGAAATTTTCAAAGTATGGCCGGGCCTCGACCAGCACGCGCCTGAAGGACGGGCGCTCGACCAGCCGCTCGAAATATCCGCGTAATGCGGGTTGGTCGAATTTGAACGGAACGATGATACCCGCGAAGAAAAGTGCGGGCGCGGCGGAACATTCGGCGATACTGAAATCGTCACCTGCCGCCCATGTGCGGTCCTTCATGTGATTTTCCACCATCTCGTAGGCTTGCATCAACCGCTGCTCGGCCGCCTCGACGCCGGTCTTGTCCTTCTGGTCTTCCGGGCGGAAAGAGTCGAATACGATCTTCTGCATCGGCTCCTGGACGTAAAGATCGAAGAAGCGATCCCACAGGCGGGCCCGGAGACAGGTCGCCGGATCGGCAGGCAGCATCGTCTGCACCCCGGGGTAGTTCTGGTCCAGGTACTCGATGATGATCGACGCTTCGGGTATGGTTTCGTTCCGGAGCTCGTCCCGAAGAACGGGCATCTTTCCGACCGGCCAAAGGTCGAGGAAACGTGCGTGGTCACCAGGATTGCCGAGGTCCACCATCAAAGGCTCGAACGGAGTCTCCGCCTCATAAAATGCGATGAGAACCTTGTGGCAGAACGATGCCAGCGGGTGAGAGTAGAGCTTCAACGTCACGGTGGTTCCAGTCAATGGTTTCCCTGAATGGAAACTAACATGATCGGTTCGGGCGCGCAACAAAAGGTTTCCGAAAGCGGAAACCTTTGGGCATTCGCTGCGCCACGTGGCGAACCTTCCCCCTGCCGCAGGATATGCCAGAACCCAGCCGTTTCTGGCCCCGGCGAGGGATATGTGTTCGGTGAGCGGACGAGGCGGGCATTGTAGACGGTGATGCGCGCCGTTATTGCCCTCTTGGTTTTGAATGTTGACGGCGGGACTGACGTGCCAAGAATATACGTGATCGGAGCATCATGCTCGGGCGTCTCGACGCTTGGCGCGGCTCTGTCGGCGCAGATGGGCGTTCCGGTGCTGGACGTCGACGACTTCTATTGGATGCCGACAGACCCACCGTTCACGACAAAGCGCTCGCCAGAAGATCGGGTCCGCCTGATCCGACAGCGGCAATCCCGGACGGAGGGCTGGGTTCTGTCAGGCTCCTTCATGGGGTGGGGGGATATCCTGATCGAGCGTGTCGATATCATCGCCTTCCTGTATACACCGACTGCGATACGGCTGCGGCGTCTGGAGCGCCGGGAAGCCCAAAGACATGGGGATCGGATCCTTCCGGGTGGTGACATGCATGACGGCCATCTGGCATTCCGTGACTGGGCCTCTCGCTATGATGACCCCTCGTTCACGGGACGCAATCTCGCGCAGCATGAACGCTGGCTCGAAGCACAGACCGCTCCGGTTCTGAGGCTCGACGGCACGGAGCCTGCTGACGTGTTGGCCAAGACGGTCACGACCGCGCTGGAGCGGCTCTGAAAGGCCACGAAGGGCTTGATCCCGACGGTCGCGACTGTGGTCTGGCAGGGAATGGCCCTGCCAGACCTGTTTTCAGGTCTTGATACGGAGTGAGGCATTCGGAAACGGGAAGCCGAAATCGTCGACCGCGCGCCGGGACACCTCGTGAAATCCGAGGGTCCTGTAAAAGCGGACGGCCTGTTCATTCTCGGTATAGACTTCGAGGGACAGTTTGCCCTTCCGGGCCAGGGCATCGGCGATGAGCGTGCGCCCGATCCCGTGACCTTGCCAGTCCGGCGCGATGAATATCCCGCCTATGAAACAGTCCAGAAGGCTGATGAAGCCGACAGCTTCTCCGTCAAGGCAGGCCACCGAAGTCTCCGCCTTCGTCAGATACACCTCTTCGATCAGGCTGCGCTGTTCGGTCAGCCTTTCTTCCCCGATGAAGGGATGCGCCTTCAGCGAGGCTTCGAACCAGATGGTCGACAGTCTTTTCAGATCCGTTGCCGCGTCAAAGGGCCGGATCACCACGTTTGCGTTCTTCATGAGAACTCCACTGAAATCATGCAAAAAGGGTCGGCATCCATGTGCCGAGCGATGCCGCTACATGCGGGTCAATCGAGGCCTCTGTGCATGAATCTCCTTCTGTGGCGGGCCGAACATAAGCCGCCGCGTCACCGGTATCAATGACGGCAGAGGGCTTGTTGCGGCCGGCCGTTCCGGCACTCCGCAGCGAATGGCTGTAAAGAGCCCATACCTACCAATGCATTCGATTGCTTGATTTCCATAGAGACAACGTCACGATTACCTTTACAACGATGATGGGGGTTCATCCTCGCGGAGCCAAGCAGGTCATAGTTTGGGAATTACAGTTAAAGTATTGTTGATTTTAGCGATTGCGGCAGCGCCGTGGTTTTTTTCGTTCCGACAAAGCCGGTTTTGCGTTGGCATCGGACGAAGCCTAATGGCGAGTGGAGCGCTAACTCTTGTACTTGCCTGGTGGGGTGATTTCTCAGTATTTTTGGAACTTTGGTGGATGGGTGTGGACCTTGAAGGGCTTAGCTCAGCGGAAAGGACCGTGAATGTTGCTCCGAATTTAAAGAGCTATGCTGAGGAACTGTATTTTTCTCCAGCAATAATGGGGATCGCCTGGCAACTAAAGGCGGTGCTAGCGTTCATAGTGTACGTTCTTCCCTACACGTGCGCAGTGTGTTTTGGGTTTTTCGTTGCGAGAAAGTTTACCCGAGCTCGAGTGTAATGTTTGTCCGCTTAGTCCCGCATTTCGGCCATTCATCTTTACCGCAGCGAATATACGGTTCGAGCCCTTGTGAGACATCTGCATCGAGCCCCCGGCCGGTTGACAGCCGCGCAGCGGCACGGCCATCGTCAGCCCCTTCCGCGGGCTGGCGATTTGGCGAGGCTGGGCGCACCGAACGTTCCGAGGATGTATCTGGCAGGCATAAAGTGCTTCCCAATTTCCGTCGGATCGCCACCCCAGGGGCTGACGCTCGCCTCCGTGGTGAATGGCGGCGCCGCGCGTCAGCGGATCGCCTGTTCGACCCCTTGCGAGATCGCCTCGCGCAGCTTGCGTTCCAGGGCGCGTTGCTTGACCGGAGAGTGGAATTTCAGGCCGAACATGTCCTTGACGTAGAACGTGTCGACCACCTGTTCGCCGTAGGTCGCGATCACGGCCGAATTGATGTAGACGTTGCCGTTCGACAGCGTGCGCGTCAGGTCATAGAGCAGGCCGGGGCGGTCGCGGGTGTCGACCTCGATGATCGTGTAGATTTCCGAACCTTCGTTGTCGAAGGTGATGTGCGTGGGGACGCGGAAGGCGCGCTCGCGCTTCTTGATCTTGTCGCGCGACTGCATGGCGTCGCCGGTGATCACCTCGCCGCGCAGGGTCTTGTGGATCATCTGGGTGAGGCGCGGCAGGCGGTCGGCCTCGTAGGGGTGGCCGTCGGCGTCCTGTATCCAGAAGGCCGCCGTGGCGTAGCCGTCCTTGGAGGTGTAGGTGCGTGCGTCCACCACGTTGGCGCCCACCAGCGCCAGCGCGCCGCACATGCGGCTGAAGATGCCCGGGTGATCGGCCAGCGCGAAGCAGACGCGGGTGGCGTCGCGGTCCTCGTCCGGGGTGAGCTGGATGCGCACCTCGTCCACGCCGATGCCGCGCAGCAATGTCGCGAATTCCGCGTGCGCGGTGACGTGCAGGCCCTGCCAGTAGGGCGGGTAGTGGCGTTCCAGCTCGGTCTTGATGTCCCTGGCGTCCCAATCGGTCAGGGCCTCGCGCAGGTTGCGCTTGGCGTCCGCGCCGCGCTGTTCGCGGTTGAGCGCCTCGAGGCCGCCCTCCATGGCGCGGCGGGTCTGGCGGTAGAGCGCGCGGATGAGCGAGGCCTTCCAGTTGTTCCAGGTGTTGGGGCCGACGCCGCGGATGTCGCAGACCGTCAGCACGCACAGAAGGTCGAGCCGCTCGCGGGTCTGCACCGCCTTGGCGAAGTCGCGCACGGTGCGCGGGTCGGCGATGTCGCGCTTCTGGGCCATGTCGGACATCAGCAGGTGATAGCGCACCAGCCATTCCACCGTGTCGACCTCTTTCGGCTTCAACCCCAGCCGGGGAGCGACGCGGCGGGCGATCTGGGCGCCGAGAATGGAGTGATCCTCGTCCCGCCCCTTGCCGATATCATGCAGCAGAAGCGCCACGTAGAGCACCTTGCGGTTGACGCCTTCCTTGAGGATGGAGGAGGCGATGGGCAGGTCTTCGGTCAGTTCCTTGCGCTCGATCCTGGACAGCTGGCTGACGCACTGGATGGTGTGCTCGTCCACCGTGTAGCTGTGATACATGTTGAACTGCATCATCGCGCGAATGGGCTCGAACTCGGGGATGAAGGCCGACAGCACGCCAAGCTCGTTCATGCGCCTGAGCGCCCGTTCGGGATTGCCGTGTTTCAGTAGCAGCCCGAGGAAAAGCTTGCGGGCCTCGGGGGTTTCGCGGAAGGCGTCGGTGATGAGGCCGAGATTGGCGGTCACCAGCCGCATCGCATCGGGGTGGATCAGCAGCCCGGTGCGCAGTCCTTCCTCGAACACCCGCAGCAGGTTGAGCGGATCGGAGAGAAAGGCCTTTTCGTCGGCGATGGCCAGCCGGCCGTGCACCTCGCGGTAGCCGTCCTTGAGCTTGCGCTTGCGCGAAAACAGCCGTTGCAGGAGCGGTTCGGATTTCACGTGGGCCGCTTCCAGCTTGGTCAGGAAGATGCGGGTGAGGTCGCCCACGGCGGTGGCATGGCGGAAATAGTCCTGCATGAAGACCTCGACCGCGCGGCGACCGGCGCGGTCGGCATAGCCCATGCGGGCGGCCACATCGACCTGCATGTCGAAGGTCAGCTGTTCGGTGGCGCGCCCGGTGGCCAGGTGCAGATGGCAGCGCACGGCCCAGAGGAAATTCTCGGCCTTGAGGAAGGTCTGGAACTCGTCGGGTTTGAACAGGCCGTGCCCGACGAGATCGGACACGTCATCGACATGGTAGAGATACTTGGAAATCCAGAACAGCGATTGCAGGTCGCGCAGACCGCCCTTGCCCTCCTTGACGTTGGGCTCGACCATGTAGCGCTCGCCCTGCTTTTCGTGCCGCGCGTCGCGCTCTTCCAGCTTGGCCTCGACGAATTCGCGTTCGGTGCCCTTGAAGAGGTCGTTGCGCAGGCGGTGGTCGAGATCGCCCGCCAGCCGGTCGTCGCCGTGGATCAGGCGCTTTTCCAGAAGGGCGGTGCGGATGGTGAAATCCTCGGTTCCGAGGCGGATGCATTCGCGGATCGTGCGGCTGGCATGCCCGACCTTCAGCTTGAGATCCCACAGCATGTAAAGCGTGCTTTCGATCACGCTCTCGGCCCAGGCGGTGATCTTGTAGGGCGTGAGAAAGAGCAGGTCGACATCGGAAAAGGGCGCCATCTCGCCGCGGCCATAGCCGCCCACGGCGAAGACGGTCAGACGTTCGGATTCGGTGGGGGTGGGCAGCGGGTGCAGGTGCCGCGTGGCGACCTGCAGCGCCGTCACCACGGCGCAGTCGGTGAGCCAGGTATAGGCGCGGGTCGCCTCGCGCGCGGCAAAGGGCCGTTCGGCGAGGGACGCGGCGATGGCGGCGCGGCCGGTCTTCATCGCGTCGCGCATGGCCGCCACGGCCTCTCGGCGCAGGGCGGACGTGTCGGACGGATCGGCGTCGCGGGCCGCGCCGATCCGGGCCTCGACCGCGTCACGGTCGAAGATGACATCGGCCGGACAGATCAGCGCCTCCGGCGGCGTCAGCGCGTCCTTCATGGCGTCCCTTGTCCGGCGTGTGGGCTCAGAGCCCCGCGCGGCCGAAATTGACGGGGGCCGGAGACAGCACCACGACCTGCCTGTTGCGGATGGTGGCCACGGCCAACCCGCGCTGGGTGGTGCCGTTGGGCAGGAAGCGGAAGACGCCGTTCACCCCCTGGAAACCCGCGGACTGGGTCAGGCTGGCGCGCGACAGGGCGTCGGCGCGCCCGGTCTTCAGCAGCGCGCCGATGGCGGCGATGGCGTCATAGCTGAGGCCGGCAAGGTCATGCGGGGCGGCACCGTTGGCGGCCTGGAAGCGCGAGGCGAACTGGGCCGAACGTTGCGGGTCGGGAATGGCGAACCAGCCGCCCTGCACGCCGGGCAGGGTGCGGGTCTGGGCCGGCTCGTCCCAGCGGGCGAGGCCGATATACTGCATCTCGGCGGGCGACAGGCCGGCCTCCGGCAGCATCTGGGAAAACAGCGGCAGGGCCCCGGCAGCGTTGGCGGTCAGGAAGATCGCGTCGGCACTGTTGGTCTCGGCGTTCTGCTTGATCGCCGGGATGGCGCCGACGACGCCGCCCTGCGAGAACTCGTAATTCACCACGCCGGCCGATGTGGCGCCGTTGGCGCGGATCGCCTGGGCGATGGCGTCGCGGCCCAGTTCCCCGGCGAGGTTGCGCGAATGCACGGTCATGATGCGGCGCTTGCCCTGGCTGACGGCATAGCCGGTGAGACGGTTGGCGGTGTCCTGGAAGGTCTGGCCGAGGATCAGCAGGTTGCCGCCCGCGATGGTCGGGTTGTTGGAGAAGGCCAGCACGTTGATGTTCCTGGGCGCCATGGCCACCGAGACGGCATTGGCGGATTCGGCATGCAACGGACCCACGATGATCTTGGCGCCCTCATCCGCGGCCCGGATCGCGGCCTGCTGGGCCTTGCCGGCATTGCCCGCGGTGCCGTAGACGCGCAGGTCGATATTGACGCCGGCAAGATCCGCCACGGCCATGCGCGCGGCATTTTCGAGGTCACGCGCGAGGCGCTGTTCCTGCGGGTTTGCCGCGCCGTGCGGCACCAGCAGGGCGACCGGCACGGCGGTGTTCGGGTCGATCCGCTGGCCGCTGTTGCCTCCGACCACGGGACTTCCGGCGTCGCAGGCGGCGAGCAGCAGGACAGTGGCCAGGAGGGCAAGTCGATGGAACGGCTTGCGGACGGCATTCAAAACGGCAAACATCAGGTATAGAGCTCCTTTTCATGCGCGGTCTGGAGGATCGCGCCCTTGGCCACGATAATAGACGTCCGGAGAGGCGGGTCCAGTGATGAATCCCGACAAGCAGAGCCTTGCGCCCGGGCTGTACCTGGTGGCGACCCCGATCGGGGCCGCGCGGGATATCACGCTGCGGACACTGGACATCCTTGCGGGGGCGGATGTGCTGGCCGCCGAGGACACGCGCAGCCTGCGGCGGCTGATGGAAATTCACGGGCTGAAACTGGGTGACCGGCCGCTGGTGTCCTATCACGACCACAATGGCGACCGCGCCCGGCCGCGCCTGATGGCGGCTCTGAGGCAGGGCAAATCAGTGGTTTACGCCTCCGAGGCGGGCACGCCGATGGTGGCCGATCCGGGATATGACCTGGCGCGGGCGGCGGTGGCCGAGGGGCATGCGCTGGTGTCGGCGCCGGGGCCGTCGGCGGTGGTGACGGCGCTGACGGTGGCCGGGCTGCCGACCGACCGTTTCTTCTTTGCGGGGTTCCTGCCCTCGGGCGGGTCCAAGCGGAAATCCGCACTTCGGGAGGTGGCGGGCGTGCCCGGGACGCTGGTTTTCTACGAATCGCCCAAGCGGCTGGCGGCGATGCTGCGCGATGCGGCCGAGGTTCTGGGCGCCGAGCGGCAGGCGGCGGTTTGCCGCGAGCTGACGAAGAAGTTCGAGGAGGTCCTGCGCGGCACGCTGGCAGAACTGGTCGAGCGGCTGGAGGCACAGGCGGTCAAGGGCGAGATCGTGGTGGTGATCGAGCGTGGCGCGGCAGAAACCGGAACCGCAGAGGACCTGGATGCGGCGCTGAGCGACGCGCTGGAGACGCAGAGCGTGCGGGATGCGGCCGATGCGGTGGCGGCGCGGCTGGGGCTGAAACGGCGGGTCGTGTACCAGAGGGCGCTGGAACTGGCGGCGTTAGGCGAAAATTAGATGTTTTGGTGTGTGATGAGTGGGGTTTGGTGACGGAAGGGTAGCCGGAATGACATGCGACACCATCCTGCGCAGGCGCAGGGAACGCGGGCAACGCGCCTATCTGAAGGGCGTGTCTGCCGAGAAAACCGTGGCACAGGATTACGATCGTCGCGGTGTGGACCTGCTGGAAACGCGCTGGCGCGGTCAGGGCGGCGAGATCGACCTGATCTTTCTGGACAGGGGCGTCTACGTGTTCTGCGAGGTGAAGGCGTCGGACACTCTCGAGGGTGCGATGGCGCTGCTGCGTCCGGCGCAGATGCGGCGCATTCACGTGGCGGCGTCGGAATACCTGGGCCAGACGCCCGATGGCCAGTTGAGCGAGGTGCGATTCGACCTGGCGGTTGTCGATGGGCAGGGTGCTGTCACGGTGATGGAAAACGCGTTCGGTCATTTCTGAATTGATCCCCGCCGGTGCTTGGCCCATGTAGAGGGCAACAAGAGAACGGGGATGGCCCATGAAAATCGCCTTTCAGATGGATCCGATCGACGGGATCGACATTGCCGGGGACAGCAGCTTTCGCCTGGCCGAGGAGGCGCAGGCGCGGGGGCATGAGCTGTTCTATTACACGCCCGACAAGCTGGCCTATGACCGGGGGCGGATCACCGCGCGGGGCTGGCCGCTGACGGTGCAGCGGGTGAAGGGCGGTCATTTCAGCCTGGGCGAGGCGCGGGTGGCGGACCTGTCGGAGTTCGACGTGGTCTGGCTGCGCCAGGATCCGCCCTTCGACATGTTCTACATCACCACGACGCATCTGCTGGAGCGGGTGCGCGACACGACGCTGGTGGTGAACGATCCGTTCTGGGTGCGGAACTTTCCGGAAAAGCTGTTGATCCTCGATTTTCCCGAGCTCATGCCGCCCACGGCGATTGCGCGCGATCTGGATACGATCCGCGCGTTCAAGGCCGAGCATGGCGACGTGATCCTGAAGCCGCTTTACGGCAATGGCGGCGCGGGCGTCTTTCACCTGCCCGAGAGCGACCGGAACCTGTCCAGCCTGCACGAGATGTTCACCGGGTTCAGCCGCGAGCCGCTGATCGTCCAGAAATACCTGCCCGAGATCAAGGATGGCGACAAGCGCGTGATCCTGGTGGATGGCGAGCCGGTGGGCGCGATCAACCGCCTGCCCGGCAAGGGCGAGGTGCGGTCGAACATGCATGTGGGCGGGCGGCCCGAAAAGGTGGCGCTGACCGACCGGGACCGCGAGATCTGTGCGATCATCGGGCCAAGGTTGCGCGAGGCGGGTCAGATCTTTGTGGGCATCGACGTGATCGGGCGGTACCTGACCGAGATCAACGTGACCTCGCCCACCGGCATCCAGGAGCTGGAGCGGTTCGACGGTATCAACGTGGCGGGCATGATCTGGGACGCGATCGAGGCCAAGCGGGCATGAGCCTGATGCGGCCACTGCTGAACCGGTGGCTGCGGCTGACGGAGAAGCGGCACCTGCGCAAGGCCACGGTCGAGACCGCGCGGCGGTCCTTCGAGACCAAGGCGAGGCTTTTCTTTCACGCGCCGCGGGGCACGTCGGTGGCGGAGACCGAGATGGGCGAGGTGCCGGTGCTGTGGACATGGGCGCTGGGCACGGGGCGCGAGGACGGGCCGCTGATCCTGTATTTCCACGGCGGCGGATTCGTCTTTGGCAGCCCGCGCGCCTATCGCAAGATGCTGGCGGTGCTGTCGCGCGAGGCGCGGGCGCCGGCGGCGCTGGTAGAGTACCGGCTGGCGCCGGAGACGCCTTTTCCGGGGGCGTTCGACGATTGCATGGCGGCGTACCGCGCGGTGATGGACCGGCCCGGCGGCGTGGTGCTGGCGGGCGACAGCGCGGGGGGATGCCTGGCGCTGGCGGTGCTGGCGGAGATCACGCGGGAGGGGCTGACGCAGCCGCTGGGCTGCATTGCCCTGTCGCCGGTGACGGACCTGACCTTTTCGGGCGACAGCATCCGTGAGAATGCCGAAAGCGAAGCGGTGCTGCCGATCGAGCGGGCCGAGGAAATGTGCGAATGGTATCTTGGGGACACGGACCCGAAAGACGTGCGCGTCTCGCCGCTTTTCGCCGCTTTCGAGGGCGCGGCGCCGGTCTGGATCGGGGTGGGGGATACCGAGGTGCTGCGCGACGACACGCTTCGAATGGCGGCGCATTTGCGGGCGGCAGGCGTGGACGTGACGGAGGTGGTGGAGCACGACCTGCCGCATGTCTGGCCGCTTTTTCACAACATGCTGCCCGAGGGGCGCGAAACGCTGGCGGATCTGGGGGACTGGATCAGGTCTCTTTCATCGTCGTCAGGCGGTAGCTGACCGCCTCGGCCACGTGAGGGCGGCGGACGTCGTCGGAACCGTCGAGATCGGCGATGGTGCGCGCGACGCGCAGGACGCGGTGATAGCCGCGCGCCGAGAGACCCATGCGTTCGGCCACGGTGTTCAGAAGGGCGCGGCCTTCGCTGTCGGGCGTGGCGATCTCTTCCAGGGCCTCGCCTTCGGCATCGGCATTGAGGCGCATGTCGGGCCGGCCCGAAAAGCGCGCCTGTTGCACCGCCCGCGCCGTTGCGACCCGCCCGGCCATCTGGGCCGAGCTGTCGCCCGAGGGGGGCAGGTCGAGATCGGTGAAGCTGACCGGGGGGACCTCGATGCGCAGATCGAACCGGTCCATCAGGGGGCCGGAAATGCGGGACATGTAATCCTCGCCACACTGGGGCACGCGGGCGCAGGCGCGGGCCGGGTCGGGGAGGTAGCCGCATTTGCAGGGGTTGGCGGCGGCCACCAGCAGGAAGCGGCAGGGATAGCGGACATGGGCGTTCGCGCGGGCGACGACCACTTCGCCCGTCTCGATCGGCTGGCGCAGGGTTTCGAGCACGGCGCGGGGGTATTCGGGAAACTCGTCCATGAAGAGCACGCCGTTATGGGCAAGGCTGATCTCGCCCGGTCCGGCCCGGCGCCCGCCGCCGACGATTGCGGCCATGGAGGCTGTGTGGTGCGGCTCGCGGAAGGGGCGCGTGCGGTTGATGCCCCCCTCGGTCAGGAGGCCCGCGAGGGAGTGGATCATCGAGGTTTCCAGCGCCTCGGGCGCGGTGAGGGGCGGCAGGATGCCGGGCAGGCGGGCCGCCAGCATGGATTTGCCGGAGCCGGGCGTGCCGACCATCATAAGGTGATGCCGCCCGGCGGCGGCGATTTCGAGTGCGCGCTTGGCGCGTTCCTGGCCCTTGACGTCGCGCAGGTCGCGGCCCGAGGCGTCCGCCGTGACCTCGCCCGGTTCGGCAGGCGGCAGGGGCGACTGGCCGGTGTAGTGGCGGACCACGTCGGCGAGGGTGGCGGCGCCGATCACCCTTGTGGCGCCGACCCAGGCGGCCTCGGCGCCCGAGCCCTTGGGGCAGAGAAGCGTGCGGTCTTCCTCGGCCGCGGCCATGGCGGCGGGGAGCGCGCCGATGACCGGGATGAGGGAGCCGTCGAGGGAGAGTTCGCCCAGGGAGCAGGTGCCTTCGACGGCGTCGGGGGGGATGATTTCCAGCGCGGCGAGCAGGGCGAGGGCGATGGGCAGGTCGAAATGGCTGCCTTCCTTGGGCATGTCGGCGGGCGAGAGGTTGATGGTGATGCGCTTGCTGGGCAGCGCGATGGCCATGGACGACAGCGCGGTGCGCACGCGGTCGCGAGCCTCGGACACGGCCTTGTCGGGCAGGCCCACGAGCGAGAAGGCGGGGACGCCGGGGGTGACGGCGCATTGCACCTCGACCTGGCGGGCCTCGATTCCTTCGAAGGCAACCGTGTAGGCGCGGGCAACCATGCAGTCTCCGATCCGGTTAAGATGGTTAACGAGGCATAGCGCGCGGCTGGTTTACGAATGGTTAACCGGTGGCGCCGTGGCGCATGCGGCCGCCGGGGGACAGGAGTATTTTTGCCAAGAAAAAGCGGGACAGACTAACGGGCGGTGCCGTCGCGCAGGGCGGTGAAGGCGGGCCAGGCCTCGGGGTCGGCAACCGTCTTGTCGCGGCAGGTGGCGTTGCAGAAGCCGAAAATGCGCCCGCCGGTTTCCATCAGATGCGTGGGCGCCTTGCCGGAATAGGGGCAGGCGGTGTTTTCGGGCGTGCCGTCGGTGACGGCGCGGGCCGGGACAGGGCGGGGGCCGGGCCACGGGCTGTGGTCGAGCGGCAGGTCATAGGGGACGGGATCGTAGGATTTGGTGAGGCCGAGCGCGCGCCACTGGCGGAAGGCCGGGTCGGCCAGCGTGGTGTCGACATAGGCCTGCGCGGTCTTGCCCACGGGCAGGGCGTAGCCGGCGATGCGGGCGGCGACGGGGGCGTAGAAGGCATCGGCGAGGCTGTAGCGCCCGAAGAGCCAGGGGCCGTCCGCGCCGTGGCGGGTGCGGGCGATGGACCAGAGCGTGCCGATGCGCGAGAGGTCCGCCCTTACGGCGTCGGAGGGCGTGACCCCCTGCCACTGGTGGCGAAGCTGCATCGGGCAGTCGCCGCGCAGGGCGGAAAAGCCGGAATGCATTTCGGCGGTGATCGAGCGGGCGAGGGCGCGGGCGGCGGGATCCTCGGGCCAGAGGCCGGCCTCGGGGTGACGTTCGGCCAGGGTTTCGGCCATGGCGAGACTGTCGAAGATGACGATGCCGTCCGCGTCGCGCATCACCGGGACGAGGCGGGCCGGGGCGAGATCGGAAAGGTCGTTGGCCATGGTGCCCTCGTAGAGCCCGACCATGTGGGTGCGGTGGGGCAGGCCGAACTTTTCCAGCATGAGCCAGCCGCGCAGGGACCAGCTTGAGAAGGTGCGGTCGCCGATGAAGAGATCGTATGTCATGGCGCGACGTTAGGCCGGGGGCGGGACGGCGCAAAGCGATCATTTGTGCGGGACTGCATCACGGGGTGTGATTGATGCCCGCCACGTGCCAGCCCGCCGGCCCGTGGTGCAGTTCGGTCACCGACAGGGGGGCGATGTTGTGCGAGAACGCCTCGGTCGCGGTGAGGTCGAGGGCGCGCTGAAGCTGGGTGAGGATGACGCCGAGATGGGCGACGATCACGAGGTCCGTGCCGGGATGGGCGGAGAGGAGCGCATCGGTGGCGGCGTCCACGCGGGCGGCAAGCTCGGGCCAGGTTTCGCCCGAGGGCGGGCGCACCTCGCCGGGGTGATCCCAGAAGGCGTGGTAGCGTGCCTGGTCCTCGATGTCGTCGGGGGCCTTGAGGTCCCAGTCGCCGAAATGAAGCTCTCGCAGGGCCGGATCGTGCGGCAGGCGCGTGCGGGTTTCGCCGAGCGCATCGGCGGTGGCGGCCGCGCGGCGGAGATCGGAGGAGACGAGCATGGCCTGACGTGGCAGGTGGGCGTGGAGGCGGGCGATGCGGGCGGTGTCGGAAAGGTCGGCGGGCAGGTCGGCCCAGCCGACGAGGCCCCTGGCATGAGTCGGGCCGTGGCGGACCCAGAACAGCCGGGTTTTCAAGGCAGGCTGCCCTTGAGCACCTGCGGCAGGCCCGCCACGACATTGACCACGAGCCCTGCCCTTGTGGCGAGTTTCATGTTGAGCCGTCCGCGGGCGGCGCGCATCGCGGGCGGTTCGCCGAATTCCGGCTGGCGCGAGACCAGCACCACCGGTGCGGCGCAGAGGGCGAGGCCGGCCATCAGCTCTGCCTCGGCCTCGGTCGGGTCATGCCCGGCGGCGAGCCGGTTTTCGAGCCAGACCGGCAGGGCGTCGACCAGAACGGCGGTATCGCCGCTGATGCCTGCCAGGGTGCGGCCGATATCGAGCGGTTCGTAGCGGGTTTGCCAGAGGCCTTCGCCGGCCTGCTGTCGCCGTGCGACGGCGGCGCGCATCGCGGCGTCGTCGGGTGTGGCGGTGACCAGCGCGACGGGGGACCGGCCCGTGGACATGACGAGGGATTCGGCGAAGACCGTCTTGCCCGATGCCAGGCCCCCTATGACAAAACTCACGCCTGGCAACATTTTATGCATCCTTTTCGTGATCCGCGCGTTAGCCCCGTGCGTACCATTCCACAAAAAGGCGCAACAGCCGCTTTCTTGATCCGACCGGGAGTATTTCAACATGGCCTTGGATGGCAATTTAAGCACCAACATGTCACGCGCGGCAATGAAGGCCGAGCTGCTTGACGCCGAGACCGAACTTTCACTGGCCTATGCGTGGCGGGACGATCGCGACGAGGCGGCGCTGCATCGCCTGATCACGGCCTATATGCGGCTGGCGATCTCGATGGCATCGAAATACAGGCGCTACGGCGCGCCGATGAACGACCTGATCCAGGAGGCGGGGCTGGGGCTGATGAAGGCGGCGGACAAGTTCGACCCCGATCGCGGCGTGCGGTTTTCGACCTATGCGGTGTGGTGGATCAAGGCGAGCATCCAGGATTACGTGATGCGCAACTGGTCGATGGTGCGCACCGGGTCGACCAGCAGCCAGAAGTCGCTGTTTTTCAACATGCGGCGGGTGCAGGCCCGGCTGGAGCGCGAATCCATGGCCAAGGGCGAGACGCTGGACCGCCACCAGATGCGCGAGATGATCGCCATTGAGGTGGGCGTGCCGCTGCGGGACGTGGAGATGATGGAAGGCCGGTTGTCGGGCACCGATTTCTCGTTGAACGCGACGCAGTCGACCGAGGACGAGGGCCGCGAGTGGATCGACACGATCGAGGACGAGGGCAAGCGCGGCGACGAGCTGGTCGAGGAAGACCATGACCGGGGCGCGCTGCGCAACTGGCTGGGCGGTGCGATGTCCCGGCTGAACGAGCGCGAGCGGTTCATCGTGGTGCAGCGCAAGCTGCGCGACGATGCGCGGACGCTGGAGAGCCTGGGCGAGGAGCTGAGCCTGTCCAAGGAACGCGTGCGCCAGATCGAGGCGGCGGCGTTCCAGAAGATGCGCCGGTACCTGGAAAAGCAGGGCGGCGAGGTGCAGAGCCTGCTGGCCTGAGAGGCTCGACAGGCTTCGGAAGACGAGAATTGACGCTGTCGCGTGTTGCGGCGGCGTTTTTTCGTGGCCGGGTGGCGGGCCTTGTGCCGTGCGGGGTCCGGGCATAGTGTCTGGCCGAGACGGAAGGGAGCCTTCGCATGCTGGCCGGAAAACGTATTTTGCTGATCATCGGGGGCGGGATCGCGGCCTACAAGGCGCTGGACCTGATCCGGCGGCTGCGCGAGCGCGGTGCTTCGGTGACGCCGGTTCTGACGAAGGCCGGCGCGGAGTTCGTGACGCCGTTGTCGGTGTCGGCGCTTGCGGGGGCGAAGGTGTTCCGGGACCTTTTCGACCTGACCGACGAGGCCGAGATGGGGCATATCGAGCTGAGCCGCAGCGCGGACCTGATCGTGGTGGCGCCGGCGACGGCGGATTTGATGGCGAAGATGGCCGGGGGGCAGGCGGATGACCTGGCCTCGACGCTGCTGCTGGCGACGGATACCGAGGTACTGCTGGCGCCGGCGATGAACGTGCGGATGTGGGAGCATGCGGCGACGCAGAGGAATATCGCGACCCTCAAGGACGACGGGATCGGGTTTGTCGGGCCCAATGCGGGCGACATGGCCTGTGGCGAGTACGGGCCGGGGCGGATGTCGGAGCCGCTGGAGATCGTGGCGGCGGTGGAGGCGCGGCTGGCTGCCGGTCCTTTGGCGGGCAGGCGGATCGTGGTGACCTCGGGGCCGACGCATGAGCCGATTGATCCGGTGCGGTACATCGCCAACCGCTCTTCCGGGGCGCAGGGCACGGCGATTGCCAGGGCGCTGGCCGGCGCGGGGGCGGAGGTGGTGTTCGTGACCGGGCCGGCGGATGTGGCCCCCCCCGAGGGGGTCGAGGTGGTGAGGGTCGAGACCGCGCAGGAGATGCTGGAGGCGGTGGAGGCCGCGCTGCCGGCTGACGCGGGGGTTTTTGCCGCCGCCGTGGCGGATTGGCGTGTCGAGGGCGTGTCAGAGCAAAAGATCAAGAAGACCGGCGGGGAAATCCCCGCCCTACGGTTCGATGAGAACCCGGACATCTTGGCGACTGTCAGCCGGCTGGAGGCGGGGCGGCCCGGATTGGTGGTGGGCTTTGCCGCCGAGACCGATGACGTGGTGGCGCACGCCACGGCCAAGCGGGCGCGAAAGGGCTGCGACTGGATCGTGGCCAATGACGTGAGTCCGGCGACGGGGATCATGGGCGGCACCGAGAACGCGGTGACGCTGATCACGGCAGACGGGGCCGAGGATTGGCCGCGCATGTCGAAGGCGGATGTGGCGCGGCGGCTGGCGGAGCGCATCGCGGCGGCGTTGGGCTGAAGCGGCACGGGTGGCGCCGGAAGAGTTTAATGCCTTCGGCGAGGATATTTATGGCCAGAAGAAAAGCGGAAAGACCCGGCGCATGGTGAGCATTTCGGTGATGTGGGACGAGGGCGCGGATCGCGATCTGGGCCTGCCGAGCTATGAGACTGCCGGGGCGGCGGGGGCGGACTTGCGCGCCAATCTGCCCGACCGGGGTGCGGTGGTGATCGCGCCGGGGGCGCGGGCGCTGGTGCCGACGGGGCTGCGGCTGGCGATACCGGAGGGGTACGAGGTGCAACTGCGGCCCCGCTCGGGGCTGGCGTTGAAGCACGGGATCACGCTGCCCAACAGCCCGGGGACGATCGACAGCGATTATCGCGGGCCCTTGGGGGTGATCGTGATGAATGCCGGGGCCGAGGCCTTTACCGTGGAACACGGGATGCGGATCGCGCAGATGGTGGTGGCGCCGGTGGTGCAGGCCGGGTTCGAGCTGGTGGAAACCCTTGAGGAGACCGCGCGCGGGGCGGGCGGTTTCGGGTCCACGGGGGCAAGCTGATGCTGCTGGTGCTGATCCTGGCCGGGGCGATCTGGGGCCTGGGCGCGTGGATGGGCGCGCCGCGCCGGCAGCGCTGGGGCATGATCGGGGTGCTGTGGGCCTTCGTCGTGCTGACGCAATTGGTGCTGCCTGATGGCAATGGCGTGCGCGCGGCGACGGGGGGCGAGGTGGCGCCGTGGCTGTTGTTGGGGGGCGGCGTGGCGCTGGTGCTGGCCTATCGGCAGGTGTTGCGGCGGTTGCGGCGCCGGGTGGCGGTGCCGGAGCCGGAAAAGCCGAAGGGCCTGTTCGCGCCGACCGAACTGGAACGCTACGCGCGGCATATCGTGTTGCGCGAGATCGGCGGGCCGGGGCAGAAGGCGTTGAAGCAGGCGAAGGTGCTGGTGATCGGGGCCGGGGGGCTGGGATCGCCCGCGATCCTCTACCTGGCGGCGGCGGGCGTGGGCCGGATCGGGGTGATCGACGATGACGTGGTGGATGCGACGAACCTGCAACGGCAGGTGATTCATACCGACGCGCGGATCGATATGCCGAAGGTGCATTCGGCGGCCGAGGCGGCGGAGGCGGTGAATCCTTACGTGGAGATGCGGCCTTATCAGCGGCGGTTGAGCAAGGAGATCGCGGCGGATTTGTTCGCCGAGTATGATCTGATCCTCGATGGGACGGACAATTTCGACACGCGGTACCTGGCGAACCGGATGGCGGTGGCGCAGGGCAAGCCCTTGATATCCGGGGCCTTGTCGCAGTGGGAAGGGCAGGTGAGCGTGTTCGACCCGGCGAATGGCGCGCCGTGCTACCAGTGTATTTTCCCCGAGGCCCCGGCGCCGGGGCTGGCGCCGAGCTGTGCGGAAGCCGGGGTGTTGGGGCCGTTGCCGGGCGTGGTGGGGTCGATGATGGCGGTGGAAGCCGTAAAGGTGATCGCCCGGGCGGGTGCGCCGCTCCGGGGTGAAATGCTGATTTACGATGCCCTATATGGGGAAAGTCGGAAGATATCACTGAGCCGCCGGGCGGACTGCCCTGTGTGCGGCCAACGAGGAGAGCAAGATGACCAATCCGCTGTTGAGTGAGTGGGAGACGCCGTTCGGGATGGCGCCGTTCGACCGGGTGTCTGACGAGGATTTCGCGCCGGCGTTCGAGGCCGCGCTGGAAGAGGCGCGGGCCGAGATCGCGGCGATTGCGGACAATCCCGAGCCGCCGACTTTCGCCAACACGGTGGAGGCGCTGGAAGTGGCGGGCGACAAGCTGGACAAGGTGTTGTCGGTGTTCTTCACCGTGGCGGGGGCGGACAGCAACGACAGGCGGCAGGAATTGCAGCGGGAGTTCAGCCCGAAGCTGGCCGCGTATTCGTCGGAGATCTACGGGAACAAGGCGCTGTTCCAGCGAATCGCGACGCTTTGGGAGGATCGCGAGAGCCTTGGGCTGACCGAGGAGCAGGCGCGGGTGCTGATGCTGACACATCGCGGGTTTCGGCGTGCCGGGGCCGGGCTGGACGGCGATGCGGACATGCGGATGCGCGAGATCCGGTCGCGGCTGGCGGAGTTGGGCACGGCGTTCACGCAGAACCTGCTGAAGGACGAGGCCGGATGGTACATGGAACTGAGCGAGGCGGACCTGGAAGGGCTGCCGGAGTTCGTCGTGCGCTCGGCCCGGGCGGCGGGTGAGGAGAAGGGCGTTGACGGGCCGGTGATCACGCTGTCGCGGTCGCTGATCGTGCCGTTCCTGCAGTTCTCGCCGCGGCGGGACCTGCGCGAGAAGGCCTATGCCGCATGGACGTCGCGCGGGGCCAATGGCGGTGAGACGGACAACCGCGGGATTGCCGCCGAGGTGCTGAAGCTGCGCGAGGAGCGGGCGAAGTTGCTGGGCTACGAGAGTTTCGCGGCCTTCAAGCTGGAGACCGAGATGGCCAAGACGCCCGAGGCGGTGCGGGGCCTGTTGATGGATGTCTGGGGGCCGGCGCGCGCTCAGGCGGAGGCGGATGCCGAGGTGCTGACCGAGATGATGCGCGAGGACGGCGTGAACGGGCCTTTGGAGCCGTGGGACTGGCGGTATTATTCAGAGAAGCGGCGCAAGATCGAGCATGACCTGGATGAGACGGCGCTGAAGCCGTATCTGCAGCTGGACCGGATGATCGAGGCGGCGTTCGCCTGCGCGCATCGGCTGTTCGGGCTGGAGTTCAAGCGGCTGGACGTGCCGCTTTACCACCCCGATTGCCGGGCGTGGGAGGTGACGCGCGAGGGGCGTCATGTGGCTGTCTTCATCGGGGATTACTTTGCGCGCGGGTCGAAGCGGTCGGGCGCGTGGTGTTCGGCGATGCGGGGCCAGCGGAAGTTTCCCGACGTGAAGGGGCCGGTGGTGATCAACGTGTGCAATTTCGCCAAGGGCGATCCGGCGCTGTTGAGTTACGACGACGCGCGGACGCTGTTTCACGAGTTCGGGCATGCGCTGCACCAGATGCTGTCGGACGTGACCTATGAGAGCATTTCGGGCACGTCCGTGGCGCGGGATTTCGTGGAGTTGCCGAGCCAGCTTTATGAACACTGGCTGGAGGTGCCGGAGGTTCTGTCGGAATTCGCCACCCATGCCGAGACGGGCGAGCCGATGCCGCAGGAGATGCTGGACAAGGTGCTGGGCGCCGCGACGTACGATATGGGCTTCCAGACGGTGGAATACGTGGCCTCGGCCATGGTCGATCTGGCCTTCCACGAAGGGGAGGCGCCCGACGATCCGATGGCCAGACAGGCCGAGGTGCTGGCGGAGATGGGGATGCCGCATGCGATCCGGATGCGCCACGCGACGCCGCATTTTGCGCATGTGTTCAGTGGTGATGGGTATTCCAGTGGCTACTACAGCTACATGTGGTCGGAGGTGATGGATGCGGATGCCTTCGCTGCGTTTGAAGAGGCTGGCGGGGCGTTCGATGCCGGGAAGGCGAAGGCGCTGGAGGAGAACATCCTGTCCATGGGCGGCTCGCGCGAGGCGGAGGAGTTGTACCTAGCCTTCCGGGGGCGGATGCCCGGGGTCGAGGCGTTGTTGAAAGGACGGGGGCTGGCGGCATGACACCGGAAGAGATCGAGAAGTTGCCTTATCGGCCCTGCGCGGGCGTGATGCTGGTCAACGGGGACGGGAAGGTTTTCGTCGGCCAGCGGATCGACAGCGAGTACGATGCCTGGCAGATGCCGCAGGGCGGGATCGACGAGGGCGAGGACCCGCGCGACGCGGCCCTGCGCGAGCTGTGGGAAGAGACCGGGGTGAAGGCCGACCTTGTGACGGTGGAGGCGGAGACGCCGGAGTGGATCCCCTATGATCTGCCGCACGATCTGGTGCCGAAGCTGTGGAAGGCGCGGTATCGGGGGCAGCAGCAGAAATGGTTTTTGATGCGGTTTCACGGGGTCGATGCGGATGTGGACATCACCCTGCCCCCGGCGGAGTTTTCCGAGTGGAAGTGGATCGCGCCGGAGGACGTGGTGGGGGCGATCGTGCCGTTCAAGCGGTCGGTCTATACAAGGGTTCTGGAGGCGTTCGGAGACAAGCTGTGAAACGAATTTTGACAAGCATGGCCTTTGTATTGGCCGCCGGGCCGGCGGTGGCGCTGTCCTGCCTGCGGCCGGACGTGGCGGAGAGTTTTTCGGAGGCGGAAAAGGCGGCGGACACCTATCATATCGTTCGGGGCGTTTTTGACTTCGATGAAGAATTGCTGCCGCCCCGTGATGATCTGGGAATCGAGCTTCAGGTTTCCGCGAAACTGAAAGGCAAGGCGCTGTCAGATGGCGGTTTCAGCAAGCCATTCGATCAGGACGTGCTTCTGGACCTGAAGTGTTCCAATCCGCTTGGATATTGCGGCTATGTTTATCCCGGCCTGGAATATCTGGCATTTCTGCGCGTGGAAGAGAGTGG
>JBKAGF010000054.1:0-21627 GCA_046290265.1 Roseovarius sp.
CGTGACCGATCTGCACGGCATCTTTGCCGACATTGCCACCCTGCGCCCGCGCATGGTGACGGGCGACGGCGTCGTGGCCGGCACCGACGATCCGGTCCTGCGGCTGGAGCCGCGCCGCGCCATGGCCGGTGCGGCATATGCGCCTGTGCTGATCCCCAGCCGGGGCGCGATCGACCAGGCCGCCATCTCGGCGGGGTTCGACGTGGACTGGACGGACTGGACCCAGCTGCCGTCACGCCTGCGCGCGGGATTGTCGGATTATTACCGCGAGGGGCCGATCGGCCGGGCCAGCTTTACCCTGATCCAGGCCGAGGGGTAGGCGCCGCCGGACGCCGCGAGGGCCTTGATCCTCGGAGCGTCTTCTTGGAACGTCACTGGCTGGCGGGGCTCGCGGGCATGTGACCGGGGCGATGGGGCCGCGTCGGCGGCGGCTGGCCGAAAGAGGCCGGGGCGCTGCTTGCCCCCCGGCTTTCCGTTCCGGGCTTGGCGAAGGCGGGCCCCGACCGCTGTCTGGCACGCCGGGAAACGCAATGCGCATGGGTCCGCAGGGGCGGCGGCCAGTGGCAGTCGTCCCTGTTGCGGTTGAAACGGCACCAAGTAACGAGAGGGGGGGCGGCAACGCTTGGCGAAGCCGCGCAGCGTCTGCCCGCCCGGCGCAGATCGCAGCGCCGGCATCCGGTTCCGGGAACGGACGTGACGAGGCCGTGCGCAAGGCGGCATTTCCTGCCCGGTCTCGGGCTGCGTGACGCGGGATCCGGCGCAGCTTGTCGCACCGGCAGACCTCTCGCAGCCTGGCCCATCGCAAGGCAGTGACGCAAGGCGCGGCGCGCGACCCCAGGCATGGAGAACCCGCACCGGGGCCGCAGGCCCCGGGCCAGCCTCGGGCGTCAGCCGTCGCGCAGGTGGGTTTCCAGCCAATGCTCCAGCCAGTGGATGTTGTAGTCGCCCGAATGGATGTCCGGCTCCTGCAACAGCGCGTGAAAGAGCGGCACCGTGGTGTCGATACCATCCACGATCAGCTCGCCCAGGGCACGGTTCAGCCGGGCCAGCGCCGTTGCGCGGTCCTGGCCGTGCACGATCAGCTTGCCGATCAGGGAATCGTAATAGGGCGGGATCGAGTACCCGTCATAAAGCGCCGAATCCATCCGCACGCCAAGGCCGCCCGGCGCATGGAACTGGGTAATCTTGCCCGGCCGGGGCGAGAAGGTCGGCAGTTTCTCGGCGTTGATGCGCACCTCGATGGCGTGCCCGTTGATCCGGAGGTCTTCCTGGGTGAAGGACATCGGCAGGCCACCGGCCACGCGGATCTGTTCCTGCACGAGGTCCACGCCGAAGATTGCCTCGGTCACCGGGTGTTCGACCTGCAGGCGGGTGTTCATCTCGATGAAATAGAACTCGCCCTTTTCATACAGGAACTCGATCGTGCCCGCGCCGGCATAGTCGATCTTGGCCACCGCATCGGCGCAGATCTTTCCGATCCGGTCGCGTTCTTCCTCGGTGATGCAGGGGCCGGGGGCCTCCTCGAACACCTTCTGGTGGCGGCGCTGCAGGGAACAGTCGCGCTCGCCCAGGTGCACCGCGCGCCCCTTGCCGTCGCCGAAGACCTGGATCTCGATATGGCGCGGCGTGGTCAGGTATTTCTCGATATAGACCTCGTCATTGCCGAAGGCCGCCTTGGCCTCGGACCGAGCGGTCAGAAAGGCGTGCTCCATCTCGGCGGCGGTCTTTGCCACCTTCATGCCGCGCCCGCCGCCGCCCGCCGTGGCCTTGACGATCACCGGATAGCCCATTTCGTCCCCCAGGGCCCTGGCCGCGGCCAGGTCCGGCACGCCGCCGTCCGATCCCGGCACGCAGGGCACACCAAGCGCCTTCATCGTGTCCTTGGCGGTGATCTTGTCGCCCATCACCCGGATATGTTCGGCGGTGGGGCCGATGAAGATCAGGTCATGATCCTCGACGATCTGCACGAAATTGGCGTTCTCGGACAGGAAGCCGTAGCCGGGGTGGATCGCCTGCGCGCCCGTCACCTCGCAGGCGGCGATGATCGACGGGATCGACAGATAGCTTTCGGATCCGGGCGGCGGACCGATGCAGACGGATTCGTCGGCCATGCGCACATGCATCGCGTCGGCATCGGCGGTGGAATGGACGGCCACGCTCTGGATGCCCATCTCGCGCGCGGCGCGGATCACCCGCAGGGCGATCTCGCCCCGGTTGGCCACTAGGATCTTGTCGAACATCGCCTGGCCCTTATTCGATGATCATCAGCGGTGCGCCATATTCCACCGCCGCGCCATCCTCGACGAGGATGCGCTTGACGGTGCCGGCGCGCGGGGCGGGAATGTGGTTCATCGTCTTCATCGCCTCGACGATCAGCAGCGTATCGCCCTCGGCCACCTGCTGACCCACCGCCACGAAGGACGGCGCGCCGGGTTCGGCCTGCATGTAGACCGTGCCCACCATCGGCGAGGTCACGGCGCCGGGGTGGCTGGCCGGGTCCTCGGTCTGCGCGGCAGGTTCGGAGGCAGAAGCGGCCGCCGGGGCGGACAGGGCGACCGGGGCGGGGGCCGGCGCCGCGGCGGGGGCGGACATCTGCTGTACCACCTTCTGCTTGCGGCTGACACGCACGTTCAGCGTGTCGTCATCGCCGTATTCGCGCTTGACCTCCAGCTCGGTCAGGTCGTTGTCGTTCAGCACCTCGGCCAGCGCCTTGATAAAGGCCACGTCGGCGTCGTGATTGGTCTTGGAAGTCTTGTCCGGCATCCCGTTTCCTCGAAGCTGGGGTTGCGGCCCGCTGTCCCGGCCGGCCGCGCCTGTCTTGTTTTGCGCGCTTATAGGCCAGGACGGCCTTACTGGAAAGCGCCTTATTGCCGGGGAATCTGGGGCATCCGGGCCGGAATTGCGAGGGGAAACTCGTTCGAGACGCCCCTGCGTCGGTTTCCGCCGCCGGGACGGGCCGCATTCACGGTTGAATTGCGCCGCGGCGGCGGGAAAGACTGGGCCGGGACAGGACCGCAGGATGCAGGGAGGACGCGCATGAACATCGCCCATTGGCTGACGCGGCAGGCGGACACGCGCGGCACGGCACCCGCGCTTTTTCATGGAAGGCGGCAGGTGGCCACCTATGCGCAGCTTGGGCATCGCGCGGCCGCCTTCGCCGGGGGGCTCGCGGCGCGCGGGATCGGGCCCGGGGATCGTGTCGCGCTGTTCATGGCGAACCATCCCGACTACCTGATGGCGCTGTTCGGCACGTGGGTCGCCGGCGCGGTGGCGGTGCCGGTCAATGCCCGCCTGCACGGGCGCGAGGCGGCGTGGATCCTGCGCGATGCCGGGGCGGCGCTGTGCATGGCGACGGGGGACCAGGCCGATGCCCTGCGCGAGGCACCCTGCGACATCGCGGCGCCGGATGACATCGACGCCACACCGATACCCATCGCGCCGCGCGCGCCGGACGACCGTGCCTGGCTGTTCTACACCTCGGGCACCACCGGGCGCCCCAAGGGCGTGCAGATCACCCACCGCATGCTGCAGGTCATGAGCCTGAGCTATCTTGCTTCGGTCGACAGCGTCAGCGCCGAGGACGCAACGCTTTATGCCGCCCCGCTCAGCCATGGCGCGGGGCTTTACAGCCTTGTCCACGTGCTGATGGGCGCGCGCCATGTCGTGCCGGCAAGCGGCGGTGTCGATCCGGCCGAGATCCTGGACCTCGCGGCGCATTTCGGACGCGCGCACATGTTTGCCGCCCCCACGATGATCCGGCGCCTGACCGATCATGCCCGCGCCGGGGGGCGCGACGGGGTGGGCCTGTGCAGCGTCGTTTATGGCGGCGGGCCGATGTATGTGGCCGATATCGAGGACGCGCTGGACGTGTTCGGCCCGGTCTTCATCCAGATCTATGGACAGGGCGAGGCGCCGATGGCGATCACGGCGCTCGGCCGCGCGGACGTGGCGGCGCGGCGCGGCCTTGCCACGGTGGGGCGCGCGCAGGCCGGGGTGGAACTGCGCATCGGCGATGCCGGGGGCCGTGCCCTGCCACCGGGCGAGCCGGGCGAGATCATGGTGCGCGGCGACCTGGTGATGCCGGGCTACTGGCGCAACGACGCCGCCACGGCCGAGACCATCCGCGATGGCTGGCTCTGTACCGGCGACGTGGGCGCGCTGGATGAGGCGGGCTATCTTACCCTGCAGGACCGCGTGAAGGACGTGATCATCTCGGGCGGGCAGAACATCTATCCGCGCGAGGTCGAAGAGGTCTTGCTGACCCATGCCGATATTTCCGAGGTGGCCGTGGTGGGCCGCCCCAGCGCCGAATGGGGCGAGGAGGTGGTGGCTTTCGTGGTGCCGAAGGCCGGGACGCTGGACGACGCCGCGCTCGACGCCCATTGCCTGGCCCGGATTGCCCGCTTCAAACGCCCAAAGGCCTACGTCGCGGTAAGGGAACTGCCCAAGAACAATTACGGCAAGGTGGTCAAGACAGAGCTGAGAAAGCGGCTGTCGCAGGACTGAGGACGCGGTCGGAAACTTGCAAATTTCCGCAGCATTTTCTTGCAAGAAAATGGAACAGGATTTGCGTAAATCCTGTTCCGGAAAATACGCATTTTCCGTCCCGATTTCCGTGCGGAAACCGGCGGCTCAACTGTCGTCTGTGTCACCGGCCAGCAGCCGGTCCGCCTTCTTGCGCACCAGCACCGTGCGCAGGTCGTGCATCGCCAGCAAAAGCGCGTCGGTCACGTCTTCCAGCTGGTCGTCCGTCGCGCGCGACTGCGCCCAGTGGGTCGTCAGGTTCAGATAGTCCACCGCGCGGTGAATGTCGTCGATGTCCCGCCGGGCCAGCAGCTCGGTCCGCGCGTCCATCCACTCCTTGATGACCCGCGCATCCTCGTCGCTGAGCTCGCGATCGCCATGCGGTTTCACCTGCCCGTTCTTGACGTTGACGACCGCGATCTGGTCCATCTCGATCCGCCGCTGGCGGTTCTCGGTGTCCACGCGGAACACGAACGCCCCGTTTTCACGGACGCGGAAATAATATTCTGGCAACTCGCCGCTCAAGCGGGTCTCCCGTGCGTCATGTTGGGACTGCCCCAATGACCTGAAGCATTACGACAATTTCCGGCAAAAATCCTCGATCCGCCCGCAGGCGTCCTTCAGCGCCGCGTCCGATGTGGCGTAACTGACACGGAAATGCGGCGACAGGCCAAAGGCCGCGCCATGCACAGTCGCCACGCCGGTTTCCGCCAGCAGCGCGGTCACGAAGGCCTCGTCGCTGTCGATCGCCGTGCCCCCGGCGCTGGTCTTGCCGATCAGTCCGGCGATGGACGGATAGACATAGAATGCCCCCTCGGGGCGCGGGCAGGTGATGCCGGGCACGGCGTTCAGCGCCGCCACGACAAGGTCACGCCGCCTCTCGAAGATCTCGTTATGTCTGGGGATGAAATCCTGAGTGCCGTTCAGCGCCTCGACCGCCGCCCACTGGCTGACCGAACAGGGGTTCGATGTCGATTGCGACTGGATCTTCCGCATCCCCCCGATCAGCACCTCGGGCCCCGCGGCATAACCGATCCGCCAGCCGGTCATGGCATAGGCCTTGGAAACCCCGTTGCAGGTCAGCGTGCGCTCGTACAGCCCCGGCTCGACCTGCGCGGGCGTGCAGAAGCGGAAATTGCCATAGGCCAGATGCTCGTACATGTCGTCGGTCATCACCCAGACATGGGGGTGCCGCATCAGCACGTCGGTCAGCGCCTTCAGGTCGTCCCAGCCATACCCGGCGCCGGTCGGATTGGAGGGCGAGTTGAAGATGAACCAGCGGGTCTTCGGCGTGATCGCGGCCTCCAGCGCCTCGGCCGTCAGCTTGAATCCGGTCTCGATCCCCGCCTCGACGATCACCGGCTCGCCGCCGGCCAGCCGCACCATGTCGGGATAGCTGACCCAATAGGGCGCGGGGATCACCACCTCGTCACCGGGGTTCAGCGTGGCCATCAGGGCATTGTAAAGCGTCTGCTTGCCGCCCGACCCGATGCTCACCTGCGCGGGCGTGTAATCCAGCCCGTTGTCGCGCCTGAGCTTGTCGCAGACCGCCTGTTTCAGTTCGGGAATGCCGTCAGGCGCGGTATAGCGCGTGCGGCCCTCCTCGATGGCGCGGATGCCCGCCGCCCGGATGTTCTCGGGCGTGTCGAAATCGGGCTCGCCCGCCGACAGGCCGATCACGTCCTCGCCCGCGGCCTTCTTTTCCAGCGCCAGGGCAGAGATTGCCATGGTCGGCGAGGGTTTCACACGGGCCAATGTCGCGGATAGCGGATTCATGTCGCACCTTTGGTGGTTTTTCGGCTGTGGCATTCGTAGGTCATGGCCCATATGCTAGGCAAGACGCATTCGAAGGGCCGCGCCCGGAAAGGATTATCATGACCGCCGAAACCCAAGACGACTGGTACAACCCCGAAGCCACCACATTCGGGGACAGGCTGGCGGGCGCGCGCGAGGCGGCGGGCATGACGCAAAAGCAGCTGGCACAGCGACTGGGTGTCAAGCTGAAGACCCTGCAGGGCTGGGAAGACGACGTGACCGAGCCGCGCGCCAACAAGCTCAGCACAGTCTCGGGCCTGCTGAATGTCAGCCTGCGCTGGCTTCTGATGGCCGAGGGCGACGGCCCCGACGCCCCCTCCGACGCCACCGAGGATGCGGACGTGACCGCCCTCGTGACCGAGATCCGCGCCCTGCGCACCCAGGTCGTCGGCACCGCCGAACGCCTTGGGCTGCTTGAGAAAAAACTGCGCAAGGCGCTGCAGGACCGGGTCTGATCCCGCCCGTGACCGAGACCGGCGACACCAGGCTGAAGCGGCTGCGCATGCGGTCGATGCGGCGCGGCACCAAGGAGATGGACATCCTGCTGATGCGCTTTTCCGAGGCGCGTCTGGCCGCGCTGTCCCCGGCCGAACTGGACCTCTACGAGGCGCTGCTGGAAGAGAACGACCAGGACCTCTACCAGTGGATCACGGGGCAGACGCCGCCGCCGCCGCACCTGGCCGGCCTGATCGGGCAGGTCCGGGCCGTCGCCGCCGGCTGATTCAAGCCGCGAAATAGTTCGCATTTTACGCGGTATTGGCGGCATTTAACCGATTATTCGGCTTTCTTTGTCACATCGGTCTCCGAGCAGTAGCGCACGGAGACAGTGATGAGTTTTCAACAACAGATGCCGACCGCTGTGCAGTCGGACGGGTTCATGGCGGGGTATCTCGATGCGCTGTCACTGGTGGAGCGGCTGCACCGGCTGCTTCTGGATGTCATCAAGGACGAGTTCGAGCGCATCGGCGTGCTCGAGATCAACGCGGTACAGGCGCTGCTGCTGTTCAATGTCGGACAACGAGGTCACGGCGGGCGAGCTCAAGACCCGCGGCTATTACCAGGGCAGCAATGTCAGCTACAACCTCAAGAAACTGGTCGAGATGGACTACATGCACCACCAGCGCTGCGAGATCGACCGCCGCTCGGTCCGCGTGCGGCTGACGCAGAAGGGGCGGGGCATCCGCGACGTGGTGGCGGGCCTGTTCGAACGCCATGCCGAGGGGCTGCAATCGCGCGGCGTGATCAGCCATGACGGCATCGACCAGATCACCGGCGCGCTGCGCCGGGTCGAACGCTACTGGACCGACCAGATCCGATACATCTACTGAGGCAGGTGCGGGCCGGCGGGCTGCGGCGGCACGAGGCGGGACAGGCTCGGCAGTTGCAGCTCGCGCACCAGTTTGATGCGCATGGTGGCGGCGAAATCGGAATGGTCGCGCGCGGTCTCGACGAACGCGCCGGGCCCGTGCAGGACATAGGCGCGAAAATACCCTTCCAGCGACTTCACGTTATGCAGGTTCTTGGACGTGTTCGAGCGCGATTGCGGCCCGATCACCAATGCGTTGACGGTGACTTCGCCCAGCTCCGCCTGGTTCAGGTCGCGCGGGTGCAGCCCGATATTGGCCGGCCCGTCGCCCGAGATGTCCAGCGTATGCCGCAGGCAGTCGGCTTCGGTCCGCAACTGCGCCACGCCGTACAGGATCGCGGCGCTGATCGCCGTGGTGGGGTCGTCGCCACCGGCCTTTCGCGTCGCTTGCAGGCCGGCGGCGATCCCGGCCAGCCGCGCGGCGCTGTCGACGGTGGTCCAGCCCAGCAGCACGCGCTGGTCCCGCACGCCGCTCCATTCGAAGATCATCAGGCGCACGGGCGCTTCGGGCACGGCCAGGAACGCCTCCTGCACCTCCGGCGCCAGCAGGGCGGCGGCCAGCCCGTCAGTCTGCAGCCGGTACTCGGCCGCGTCGACCGATCCCGACACGTCAAGCCCCAGCGCCAGCGCCTGCCGGCACTCGGCCTCGCCCGCGCCGGGCCACAGCGCCGCGCAGGCAAACGCCAGCGCCCGCAGGGTCATCCGTGCGGCCCGGGGCGCGGCAGGCTGCCCAGGATGACGTCGTTGATCTCGCGGTAAAGCTTGCGGGTCATCGCCTCGGTGAACTCGTCGAACCCGTTGGCCACAACCAGGAACGCGCCGGGGCCGTGCAGCACCTCGGCGCCGTACCATGTCAGAACGCCGGGATCCTCGCCCAGCACCACCAGCCCGTTGACCGTCACGTTCCGCATCGGAAAGTGCCGATAGGCCTCGCGCGGGCCGTAGCGATAATTGTTCACCCCGTCGCCCGACACGTCGATCACCCGCCGCGTGCAGGCCGGGCCGCGCGTCAGCAACTGCGCGCCGTATCCCAGCGCCGGTCCCATCGAGGTGGGAAATTCGTCATGGCTCCGCCGCATCTCCAGCAATGTGGTGACCGCGCCGTCGATCGCGCCTGGGCTGTCCAGCACGGTCCAGTCCAGTTGCAGCTTGTGCTGGTAGAACCCCGACCACTCGAAGACCGCCAGCGCCACATGCCCCGGCGCGCCCTGCAGGATTGCGTGGCGCACCTCCTCGGCATCCAGCGCCGCGGCCAGCCCCAGGCGCTGCAGATCGTATTCGGCGGCATTCACCGACGACGACACGTCCAGCGCCAGAACCAGCGCCAGCCGACAGCCCTCGGCCCCCGCCCGAAGCGGCATCAGCGCGATCAGCGCCGCCAGGACTGTGCCGCGCCACCTCATTCCGTCAACGCCTTCAGGCGGTCCAGCGCGACCGCGTCCAGCCGCGCGCGCAGCACCATGTCATGGGCAAACAGGACATCCTCGGTGCGCGTGCCCCGGCCGATATTATGCGTGACCAGAGGGCGCGCGCCATCCGCGCTGCGCCCCGTGGCCACGATGCCGATATGCGGCAGGCCCGAGCCCGCCAGCCGCCAGCTGACGATGTCGCCGGGGGCAAAATCGCCGGCATCGTCACTCGCCCCCTCGGCCGCGCCGATCCGGCGCAGCAGGGTCTCCAGGTTGGGCACGCGCCGGTGGTCGATATTGCGGTCGGTCGTCGCCAGCCCCCAAAGCGCGGGGTAGGCGGCGAAATCGGCCTTCATGTCGCGGTTCACCGCCAGTTGCAGGTCGATCCCGTGGGCATCGCGCAACGCCCGGATCACCACGTCGGTGCACACGCCCCGGTCGCGCGGTACGTCGCCGCCGGGAAAGTCCAAGCCCACATAGGCCGGGTCGTAGGTCACCGTCACGCCGACCCGGCCCGCCGCGGCCTTTGCCAGCGGGTCGGCCAGGGCAGGGGCGGCGGCCAGCACCGCCGCGACAATCGTGAGGCGGTGCAGACCCATCACCAGTGCCCGGTGCTTTCCATGCTGGCCCAGGGCTCTGCGGGCGCCAGCGCGTCGCCCTCCTGCAACAACTCGACCGAAATGTTGTCGGGGCTGCGCACGAAGGCCATGCGCCCGTCGCGGGGCGGGCGGTTGATCGTCACGCCATTGTCCTGCAGGTGCTTGCACATGTCGTAGATGTTATCGACCGAATAGGCCAGATGCCCGAAATGCCGGCTGTCATCGGGCAGGTCGTCATCGCCGTCCCAGTTGAAGGTCAGCTCGACCGGGCATTCCTCCTGTCCCGGCGGCGCCATGAAGATCAGCGAGAACCGACCCTCCTCGCTGTCCATGCGCCGGGTCTCCTTCAGGCCCAGAAGCTCATAGAAGGCCATGGATTTTTCCAGGTCCTTCACCCGGACCATCGTGTGCAGGTATTTCAGCGCCATAAGCGTGCCGCTCCCTTGTTATTGAATTCCCCACCACAGTTAGCCGAAAGCACCGCGCTGTCCAGAGCGGGGGCGGGAGGCTCAGAACTCGGAGCGGATGCCGAAACTGACCGAGGTCTCGTCCACGTCGAACCGGCTGATGTTCGACCGCGTCTTCTCGGCATTC
This sequence comes from Roseovarius sp., assembly GCA_046290265.1. Taxonomy (GTDB): domain Bacteria; phylum Pseudomonadota; class Alphaproteobacteria; order Rhodobacterales; family Rhodobacteraceae; genus Roseovarius. Next base: position 10,308 of record JBKAGF010000054.1, read on the forward strand.
AGCGACACCGTGGGCACGAAGCCCATGTAGCTCCAGTCGCTGAACGTGGCGGTGACGCCGCCGAAGGTGCTGTCGTCGCTACGTCCGCCGGGGACGGGGGCGATGATCAGGTAGGTGTCGTAATCCACCACGCTGTGGCCCAGTTGAAAGCTCAGCCGCGCGGGCCCGATATCGCGCCCCATCGTGTAGCTGACGATCCCGGTCCACTGTTCCCGCGCGGTTCAGAGTCGGTTTCGGTGTCGGATAGGGCGCCGGATCCGGCCGCCCCCCGCCAGCTTGTAGCTGATCTGCGCGAACGCCTCGTACTGGGTGGCGTCGTTATGGGGCCAGGTCTCGTCCTCCTGGAACTCGGCCGCGCCGCCAAAGCTGAGACGCGTGCGTTCGCCCAGTGCCTGGTGCCGCGTGACGCCCAGCCGCGCGAAATCGTATAGCGGACTGCCGCCATACCACGTGCGCCCGCCAGTCAGGTCGAATTCCCACTGGCCGCGCTTGGAGGCTCCCGTCATGGCGTGGCTCAGCCCCAGCTCGGCGCGGGTCGAGGCCAGGTCGGACCCGCTCAGCCCAGGCACGGGATTGTTGAACATGACCTGCCGCGCCGTGGCCCGCCCGGTGACCCGCGTCATGTGCCGCTCGCTTTGCGAGACCCGGTAGCTGCCGCTGACATCCGTGGTCATGACGACGCCCTTGATCGCCTGCGCGCTGGGCGAAAGGTCGCCCACCACCGGCACGCCGTCGATGATGTTGTAGGGGCTGTTGGCGCCGTTGTTCACGTTGTCCGAAGGGGTGATCGAAAACTTCAGCTGGACGTTCAGCGGGTTGCGCGCGCGCACCGTGCGGAACACCTTGATGGTGTCCTGCCGCACCTCCTCGGTCGGGGCATGGTGCGCCGCGCGGCGCAGCCACAGCTGCGACAGGCAGCCGGTGATAGGCCATCTGCGAGGCCAGCTGCGCCGCCTCGTATTTCTGAACCTGCGTCTCGGCGTTGTAATAGGCCTTGCGCGCCGATTTCCGGCCAAAGCCGTAGGCCTTGACCTGGCCAAAGGCCAGCGCCTGTGTGTAATGCGCCCGCCCGTCGCGCGGATTGGCCTTCAGCAGACCTTCGCTCAGCCGGTAGGCCAGCTTGGGACGGTTCTGCTTGATCGCCTGCGCCGCCAGCGCCTGGGCCTGGGGCAGGGACAGATCGACACCATCGGCCGGGGCCGAAAGGCCCCAGGCCGACAGCGCCAGGATCAGCGCCGCGGCAACGGGCCGGCGTGCGTTACGGGTTGGTGCCGGCACAGCCCAGGGTATCTTCGACAGCTTGGCCACATTGATCCAGAACGAAGGTGCCGTATTCCTCTTCGGCTTCCAGGCCCAGCGGGTTGTTCGGGCCGTCGAACTCTTCCAGGTGCACCGTGCCCGCGACACCCGACGCATTGTCGCCGCCGAATATGCCGCCCCACTGGCCGATGCTGTTCCCGATCACGTTGGACGTCTGACCGCGCTGGTCATACTCGACCTCGGTGCTGTAGAACGTGCCGTCGTCATTGATCGGCGTGCTGATCAGCACGAGGTCGGGCAGCGTCGCCGGGATCGGGGTGCCGGGGTTGGCCGGATCATCCAGAATGGCGACATTGCCCGTGGTCGGGTCGATCAGCGCGCGGTCATAGATGTTGCCCTCGACCGCGCCATCGGCGAAATCCGCGTTGATGAAGATGCGCCCGTCGACCAGCGCCGCCTGGTCGGGGATCAGCGCCGGATCGGTCGTGGCCGGCACGTCCGCAAGGTCGTCGATGCTGCCGGGGCCGTCGTCGCGGGCGCCGATATTGACGATCCCCACATAGGCGCCGGAATAGCTGACCATGCCGCTGGTGGGGGTCACGTCGGGCGGGGTATACGCGCCGTCACGCTCGTAGAAGCCGCCGCCGAAATACCGGTTGCGCGGCCCGCTCGAGGCGACGACACCGCCGCGCACCGCGCCATCGTTGTTGCTTTGCGCCGTGTAAGCCGTGTAGTGGCGGTCCAGCGGGTCGTTCTGCGCGGTATAGGCCTGGTACCCGTTCCGGTCCAGATTGGCCCGCCGCCGGTAGGTCGCGACGAACGGCACCTCGTCCAGGGTGATGCCCTCGACCGTCAGCGTCTGGTTTGCCGGGTCATAGTTCAGACGGGTCAGGTCCCCGGCCAGCGCCTCGGGGATGCCGGCGTCGGTGACGGGGTTTTCCTCGTCCGGCGGGGTCGGGTCCGGCGCGACCGGATCGGGATCGAACGGGTTGCTGCCCCCGCCGCATGCCAGCAGGAACGCCGGCAGCACGAGTGTCGCCAGGAAACGGTTCATGATGAGTACTGCCCTCAATATGTGATCGTTTTTTTGTAGTTTTGCCAAAGAGTCAGGGGATTACCGTGCAAAGTCAAAGTTTTTTTCGCCGCCCCGGCGAGGAAAGACACGGGTGTTGCGTTGCGACAGCCACCTGATATGGAGGATTGTTTGCAGAACTCCGCAAGATATAGTGGCGTGCGACTCGCCCTAGTTGTCCGCGCCCGCGAAATGGCCACAGCCGGAAGGACCCGATGAAGCAATATCACGACGCACTGGCCCATGTGCTCGACCACGGGGTCCCCTCGACCGACCGGACCGGCACCGGCACGATCTCGGCCTTCGGGCTGCAGTCGCGCTATGCCATGGCCGACGGCTTTCCGCTGGTGACCACCAAGAAGCTGCACCTGCGCTCGATCATCCACGAATTGCTGTGGTTCCTCTCGGGCGAGACCAACATCGCCTACCTGAAGGAAAACGGCGTTTCCATCTGGGACGAATGGGCGGACGAGACCGGCGACCTTGGCCCCGTCTACGGCCACCAGTGGCGCCACTGGCCGGGCCACGAGGGCCAGATCGACCAGATCGAGACCCTGGTCGAGATGATCCGGACCACCCCCGACAGCCGCCGCCTGATCGTCTCGGCCTGGAACCCGGCCGACGTGCCCGACATGGCCCTGCCGCCCTGCCACACGCTCTGGCAGGTGCGCATCACTGGCGGCAAGCTGCACCTGCAGCTTTACCAGCGCTCTGCCGACATGTTCCTCGGCGTGCCCTTCAACATCGCCTCCTACGCGCTTCTGCTGCACATGCTGGCCCATGTCACCGGCTACGAGCCCGGCGATTTCGTCCACAGCTTCGGCGACGCGCATATCTATTCCAACCATATCGATCAGGCGAAACTGCAACTCTCCCGCACGCCCAAGCCGCTGCCGACGCTGCGCATCACCCGTGACGTGAAATCGATCTTCGACTTCCGCTTCGAGGATTTCGAGATCACCGGCTACGATCCCGATCCGCACATTCCCGCGCCGGTGGCGGTCTGATGATCTCGCTGGTGGTGGCGACCGACCGCAACCGCGCCATCGGGCGGCAGGGGGGCATCCCGTGGCACATCCCCGCCGACCTAAAGTTCTTTTCGCGCGAGACCACCGGCACCGCCTGCATCATGGGCCGCCGCACGTGGCAAAGCCTGCCCGAGCGTTTCCGCCCCCTGCCGAACCGCCTAAACCTGGTGGTGTCCTCCGGCACGCCCGAGGGGGCCGACCACGTGCATCCCTCCATCGACAGCGCCATCGCCGCCGCGCATGACGCCGGCTACGCCCATATCAGCGGCATCGGCGGGGCCGGGATCTATGACGCCCTTCTGCCCCGCGCCGACCGTCTGGTGATCACCGAGGTCGACCTGGCCGTCGAGGACGCCGACACCTGGTTCCCGGAGCATGACCCGGCGGAGTGGCGGGAGAGCGTGCGGTTTGTTTTACAGGAGGAAGGGCCGCGGTGTGAGGTGGTGGAGTTGCTGCGCAGGAGTTGATCGCAGGTCCCACCCGGCAGACCCATTGTTCACGCCCGGTCACCCCTCGTTTCCACATAAAAAATTGACACACCCCCGCCACCGCGTACCATATCCGGTATCCGGTATCCGGCCGACGGGTCGAAAAATTCATATTGAACGAGGATCTTATGCGCAGTCTCAAACCCATCCTGGCCGCCCTGGCGCTGTCCGCCATCGCCGCCCCGGCGCTCGCCGATGGCAAGCTTTATCCCTATCATTCCAGGGAAAACTACTGCCCCGCCGGCCTGCAGCCGGTGTCGCTGGGCGGAATGGTCTCCTGCGGGACGCCGAACCAGTCGCAGAGCTACGAACAGGTGATGAAACATCCCGCGCCGAAAACGCGCCACCATGTCTACAAGGCGCGGCGCTCCTATTCCTGCCCGGTGGGCCAGAAGGGCTGCTGACGGACGCGCCGCGCGCGACGAGACTTCGGGCAAAGGGGCGTGCGGATCGCGCGCCCCTTTGGTTTTGCGCATTCCGGGGCGTGGAAAGGGCCGGCCAGCGGCCCCCCGTATATATCTGATGCGTATAGCGTGAGTATATACAGAGGCTATACCCGGCGTCATATTTCTGTTACATGGGATCAGGCAGTCAACGGAGCAGCCTCATGCGCAGACATATCCCCCGCACCCTGACCGGCGTCGCGCTGGCCGGCCTTCTGTCCGGCCTTCTGTCGGGCACCACGCCGGCCGGTGCCGCCAATCCCATCGCGGAAATCCTCTGCGCGCCCAGCCACGACCTGACGCAGAAGCTGTCGCGCCAATATGGCGAGGCGCGGTTCGCGCGCGGCACGCAGGGCCCCGACCAGCTGATGGAGGTCTGGACGGACGACAGCGGCGACTGGACGCTGGTCATCACCTATGCCAGCGGCACGTCCTGCATCGTCGCGATGGGGGAAAACTGGGATCACGTTCAGGCCGACAACCCGGCCTGAACCACGCTTTCGGGGCACTGTGGCGCTGCGGGGCGATCAGACTGTCTTGATGCTGACCGCCATCGGGCGACCGTCGCGACCCTCCTGCAACTCGTACTCGACCTTCTGATTGTCGGCCAGTCCTGTCAGCCCGGATTGCTCCACCTGGCTGATATGCACGAAGACGTCCTTGCCGCCTTCTTCCGGGGCGATGAAACCATAGCCCTTCGTCGTATTGAACCACTTCACGGTGCCGGTCGGCATTCCGCTTCTCCTTCTTGCCGTTCAGTTTCCCGGAAATGCCGGGCCATGTCGCCAAGGGGGGCTACATCCCGACCATCGGCCCGAAGGCCGGAGGCAGCAAGACCAAGACCACGCTTAAGAAGATTGGGCGCATCGTGTAAAAAGCAAGTGAAAGACGCCGATGCGATGCTTAGGTAGGGGGCGAGTGATGAAAACCTGAGCGGAGCTGCCGATGATCCTTTACGGGCTGAAAACCTGCGATACCTGCCGCAAGGCCTTGAAAACACTGGACGGGGCAGAATTTCGCGATGTCCGTGCCGAGGGCGTGCCCGCCGAAACGCTGCGTGCGGCGCAGGCGAAATTCGGTGACGCGCTGGTGAACACCCGTTCGACCACGTGGCGGGCCCTGGGCGAGTCGGAACGCGCCATGGACACGCAGGAGTTGCTGGCCGCGCATCCCACGCTGATGAAGCGGCCGCTGATCGACGATGGCGGCACGCTCTACCTCGGCTGGGGCAAGGACGTGCAGGCGGCGCTGACATAACGCAGACAGGAGACGACCATGCGCAACGCGGCACTTGTATTGGGCATCATCGGTGGCTGCCTCGCCCTGATCGTGGGCTTCTTCACCTTCGGCTATACCGAGTTCATCCGCGAATACGGCGAGGTCGAGGGTCTGGCCACCGCGCTCGATCGCGAGGGGCTGGTGCGCACCGCCAGCTTCGTCTCGCCGCTGCTGGCGATTGCGGGCGCGGCCATGTCCAGGGCCCGTGCGCTCTGGGGCGGCATCCTGATGCTGATCTCGGCCGGGCTGATGGCCTACACGTTCGGCATCGGGGCCTTCACGCTGTTCCCCATCGGCTTCGTCGGGCTGGCCGGCCTTTTGGCCATCGCCGCCGGACAACCCGACGAGCCCAAGGCGCACTTCTGAACCAATCCCGCCCCGGCCCCCGAGCCGGGGCCTCGCGCGGAAGGGCAGGCGGCCCCGGGTCAAGCCCGGGGCGGGTGAGCCCGACAGTCTCCCTCAGGCCAGGTCGGGCGGCGTCGCGTCCCGGGCCAGCACCGCCGTGACCTCCTCGAGGCTCTGCACGCTGGTCTGTTTCTCGCCCAGGCGGCGCACCGACACGGTCTTTTCCTCGACCTCGCGCATCCCCACGGCCAGGATCACCGGCACCTTGCCCACCGAATGCTCGCGGACCTTGTAGTTGATCTTCTCGTTGCGCAGGTCCGCCTCGGCCCGCACACCCGCCGCCTTCAACTGGTCCACGACCTCCAGCACATAGTCATTGGCCTCCGACACGATCGAGGCCACGACCACCTGCCGCGGGGCCAGCCAGAAGGGCAGCTTGCCTTCCCAGTTCTCGATCAGGATGCCGATGAACCGCTCGAAGCTGCCCAGCGTCGCGCGGTGCAGCATGTAGGGCCGGTGCTTCTCGCCATCCGCGCCAATGTAAGTCGCATCCAGCCGCTCGGGCAGGTTGGGGTCCACCTGGAACGTGCCGCACTGCCAGACCCGGCCGATCGCGTCGGTCAGGTAGAAATCCAGCTTGGGGCCATAGAACGCCCCATCTCCCGGTTCCAGCGTATAGTCGCGCCCCACAGCCTTGATCGCGTTCTCCAGCGCGCCCTCGACGTAATCCCAGGACTCGTCGCTGCCCACGCGCTTTTCGGGGCGCGTGGCGAACTTGATCTCGAACTCGGGGAAACCCAGCTCGCGGTAGACATCCGCCAGAAAGTCTATGAACCGCGCGCATTCCTCCTGGATCTGCTCTTCGGTGCAGAAGATATGCGCGTCGTCCTGGGTGAAGCCGCGCACCCGCATGATCCCGTGCAGCGCGCCCGACGGCTCGAACCGGGCGCACGACCCGAACTCGGCCAGCCGCAGGGGCAGGTCGCGATACGACTTCAGCCCTTGGTTGAACACCTGCACGTGGCAGGGGCAGTTCATCGGCTTCAGCGCGTTGATCCGCGTCTGGTCCTTGTTCTTGACGCCCGCGTCGTCATCCTCGCCGTCACGGCTTTCGTCCACCTCGACGATGAACATGTGATGCTGATACTTGTCCCAGTGGCCCGATTTCTCCCACAGCTTGCGGTCCACGACCTGCGGCGTGTTGATCTCGCGATAGCCCCCGGCGCGCTGCTTGCGGCGCATGTAATCCTGCAACTGGGTATAGATCGTCCAGCCGTTGGGGTGCCAGAACACCTGGCCGGGTGCCTCTTCCTGCATGTGAAACAGGCTCATCTCGCGGCCCAGCTTGCGGTGGTCGCGCTTTTCGGCTTCTTCCAGGAAATTCAGGTACGCCTTCAGCTTTTCCTTGCCGGTGAAGGCCACGCCATAGATCCGCTGCAGCATCTGCCGGCTGGAATCCCCGCGCCAATAGGCCCCGGCGATGGACATCAGCTTGAAGGCATCCGCCGGCACCTGCCCGGTATGCTGCAGATGCGGGCCCCGGCACAGGTCCTGCCAGTCCCCGTGCCAGTACATCCTGAGCGGCTCGTCGCCCGGAATGGCGTCGATCAGCTCCACCTTGTAGGGCTCGCCATTGTCCTTGTAGTGCTGCACCGCGCGGTCGCGCTCCCACACTTCGGTGCGGACCGGATCGCGCAGGTTGATGATCTCGCGCATCTTCTTCTCGATCGCGCCCAGATCCTCGGGCGTGAACGGCTCGGCCCGGTCGAAATCGTAATACCAGCCATTCTCGATCACCGGCCCGATGGTGACTTTCGTGTCGGGCCAGATCTCCTGCACCGCGCGGGCCATGATATGGGCAAGGTCGTGGCGCACCAGCTCGTTTGCGGCGTCCTCGTCCTTCATCGTGTTGATGGCGATCTCGGCATCCTGCTCGATGGGCCAGGCCAGGTCCCAGTGCTTGCCGTCCACATGGGCGGAAATCGCCTTCTTGGCCAGCGAGGTCGAAATATCGGCGGCCACTTCGGCCGGGGTCACCCCGGCGTCGTATTGCCGCGCATTGCCATCAGGAAGGGTAAGGGAGATCTGAGCCATGTCTGGCCTCCTCGTCAGTTTGGCGCCCACGGAACGCCCGGTTGCGGGTTATGGTGTCTTGGCCGGGTTGTGGCGCGGGCCGGGGGCCAAGTCAAGCGCGGCCTGCCGCAAAAGGTCTTTCGGGGCAGGGGCTTGGTCCTTCCCGAGAGGATTCGGTGTGCAAATGCATGCAAATCCGCCATGCCGCGTCGCAGCGCATGATTTTCCAAGTCTCTGTAAAAAATGGTAAAAATCCACTTTACGATGGGCCTTCACCTCCTATATAAATAATTCGAAACGTGCATTCAGGTTTACTTATCGCACGCCCCGGCAACGTTAAGGAGCAGAAGACCATGGCCCGCTACAACGACAAATTCGAACTGTCCGTCGAAGATATGGAACTGATTGAAAACGCTCTGCACACTTCCAAATCCAACCAGCCAGAGCCTGTGACCCGCCGCATCCACGACCTCCTCGGTCGGCTGCACAACCAGAAAGTTTTTTACCGTCCCAAGGCATCGCCCTATGTCGGAGGCTAACCAGCCTCAACGACACGGTGCGCAGTGCAAGCCGCATTTGAACGACTGACAGGACAGGAAAGTGACAAGGCCGAGGCCCGAAACGGGCTTCGGCATATTATTTCGCTCAGCCTCACCAAAATCGCCGACGGCCTGATCGACCCCAAGCTGGTGCTCAGCTGGCTTTTGGGTGTCCTCGGCGCGCCGGGCAGCCTTGTCGCCCTTCTGGTGCCCCTGCGCGAGGCCGGGGCGCTTCTACCTCAGGTCCTTCTCGCGCCGTGGCTGGAACAGCGCAGGCAACGCCGCTGGATGTGGGTCGCGGGCAGCGCGGGGCAGGGGGCCATGGCCGCCGGCATCGCCGCCTCGGCCATTCTCCTGCAAGGCTGGGCCGCGGGTCTTGCCATCTGCATCCTTCTGGCCGCGCTGGCGGTCTTCCGCGCCGCCTGCTCGGTCTCCTACAAGGACATCCTGGGCAAGACCGTGGGCCAGACCAAGCGCGGCGCGGTCACCGGCATGGCCGGCTCGGTCGCGTCCATCGCGGTGCTGGTCTTTGCCGGGCTGATGCTGTCGGGCGCGGTCCAGACCAAAGCCGCGGTGATCGCCGCCATCGCGCTCGCCGCCGGCCTCTGGATCGCCGCCGCGCTGATCTTCTCGACCCTCAACGAGGATGACAGCACCCCGCAAACCGACACCGGCCTGCACCGGTTCCGCGACGTGATCCGCGAAGACGCGAACCTGCGCCGCTTTATCCTGGTGCGCGGCCTGCTGACCGCCACCGCGCTTGCGCCGCCCTTCCTGGCCGTGATGACCACTCAAGGCGACGACAGCAACCTGCGTACGCTGGGCGCGCTGCTGGTGGCTTCTGCGGCGGCGGGGTTCGTCAGCTCCTACGCCTGGGGCTGGCTGGCCGACCGTTCCAGCCGCCTGATGCTGCTCGCGGCGGGCCTTCTGGGGGCGCTGGCCATGGCGGCGGGCGTGGCCGCCAACCTTGCCGGATGGGCGCAGACCACGGCCCTCATCCCCGGCGTGCTCTTCGTGCTGATGGTCGCCTATCACGGCGTCCGGCAGGCGCGCTCCACCTACCTTGTCGACATCTCGCCCGAGGATCGGCGCACGGTGAATTCCGCCGTGGCGAACCTGGCCATCGGGATCATCCTGCTGCTGGCCGGCGCCTTCGGCGGCGCGCTCAGCTGGGTCGGTCCAAATGCCGCCCTCATCGGGTTCGCGGCCATGTCGGCGCTTGGCGGGCTGGCCGCGCTGGGCCTGCGGGATGTCACCTGACCGGGGCTGGCGGCATGCCATTGCACCGGCCGGTATCCGCCCGCCTGCAGTGAGCGAATGTAACAGTGTGTGACAAAAAGAGAATTTAAAAACGTCGGCGCAATGTTAAGTCTGAACTACGGGCCCGAAGAGGCCGGAACTTGAACAAACGGATAGGCAGTCAAATGGCACGTCACGACCCAGCTCCCGATACCGCCGCAAAGGACGGCGACAGCGAGGACTCTGGCCAGCACGACGGCACAGGGCCGCCGAGGACAAACCGGGCAAAGAGCGGAAATACACCCTCGACCGGATCGAAAAGACCATCGGCTCGATTCTCTGACCGGCCGCTGACGGCTTGAAAGCCGCCCACCGAGATGACAGGTTCCCCTCGTAATTGGCGCGGGGGACCACAGATGCCGGAAACGATGACGCTGACATCGCCGCAGGGGCGGCGCCTGGCCTATCACGTGACAGACGGGCAGGGGCCGGGTGTGGTGTTCCTGGGCGGCTTCAAATCCGACATGGAAGGCACGAAGGCGCTGCACCTCGAGGCCTGGGCCAGACGCACCGGCCGCGCCTTCCTGCGCTTCGACTATTCCGGCCACGGCCAAAGCGGCGAGGCTTTCACCGACGGCGCCATCGGTGACTGGGCCGAGGATGCGAGGGCCGTCATCGAGACCCTTACAGAGGGTCCGCAAATCCTTGTCGGCTCTTCCATGGGCGGCTGGATTTCCCTGCTCATGGCCCGCGCGATACCCGAGCGGATCGCCGGCATGGTCACCATCGCCGCTGCCCCCGATTTCACCGAGGACAGCATGTGGGCCGGCTTCACCGACGCCCAGCGGGCCGAGGTTCAGGCCAAGGGCCGGCTCGCCCTGCCCAGCGAGTACGGCGAGCCCTACATCATCACCAGACGCCTGATCGAAGAGGGGCGCGACAACCTCGTGATGCGTGCCGACCTCAAGCTGCCCTTCCCGGTGCGCTTCCTGCAAGGCACGGCGGACGCGGATGTGGACATGTCGGTGGCCCTGCGCCTGCTGGATCATGCCAGCGGTCCCGACATGCGCCTGACGCTGGTGGACGGGGCCGATCACCGGTTTTCCGACCCCGATTGCCTGTCCTTGATCGAACGCTCCATCGAGGATGTCCTGGAACGGGCCGGCTGACACGCCGCGGGCCGCGCCGGCGGCCGCACTTCCGGCCGCCCGCGCCATTTCTCCGGGCATCGGCGGAATGGTGTCGCCCCGCGCGAGATTTCTTGGTTTCACGGCGCATCTGTGGCAGAATCACCCCTATAAAACAGCGCAAAGCGCGTGGGCAGGTAAGGATCGTATCGATGAAGGACCCCTTGGTGTTTCTGCCGGGCATGATGTGCGACGCGCGCCTGTTCGGCCCCCAGATCGCCGCGCTCAGCCCCGATCTGCCCGTGACCGTCGCCCCCATTTCCCACGGCGACCGGATTGAGGAGATCGCCTCGGGCCTCCTGGACCACTTGCCGCGGCGCTTTGCGCTGGCGGGGCTGTCCATGGGCGGGATCGTCGCGCTGGAAATC
>JBKAGF010000055.1:0-20636 GCA_046290265.1 Roseovarius sp.
ATGCGATCCTCGCCGGCGATCTCGAAGCCGGGGATCCGCTGTCCCTCTTCCTCGGCGGCTAGCCGCAGACTGCCTTCACGTAGCTTCGAGGCCATCATCACCGGCGCGCCGAACGCCTCGCCCAGCGCCTGCAGCCGCGCGTTCCCCGGTGTCAGCCGGATCTGCGGCAGGTTCGTCCGGTGAATCGCCGCCGAATGCAGGTCGATCCCCACATCCGACCGCCGCACTACCTCCTCCATGAAGATATGCGCCAGCCGCGAGGCCATGCTGCCTTCCGCGCCGCCGGGAAAACAGCGGTTCAGGTCGCGCCGATCGGGCAGGTATCGCGAATGATTGTGAAACCCGAACCCGTTCACGATCGGCACCGCCAGCAGCGTGCCCGCCATGCCCTTCAGGGGCGCGGCCCGCAGCAGCCGCCGCACGATCTCGACCCCGATCACCTCATCGCCGTGAATCGCCGCCGACACGAACAGAACCGGTCCCGGCCGCCGTCCGTGAATCACGTGCACGGCAAGGTTCACCGGCGTGTGGTCCGACAGGGTGCTCACCGGGACGTCCACGGTCTCACGTGCACCGGGCGCCACCATCCGCCCGCCGATCTCGAAAGGGTCTCGCTTTACCATGTCCGGTTATGTCGCGCAAAATCAGGGGCCTGTCCATATCGGACCCGCCGCGCCACCGCCGCCGCCCGAAACGCACGGGTGGCGCCGCTCCGGCGGTTCCGTGCTAAAGTGGTCCCGACATCAGGCGAAAGGGGCAACATGACCGACATCGCGAACGGCCTTCACGGCAGCGCCGCACAACGAAAGTTGCAGGCGGCGACACTGGCGGCGGCGGACACGCTACGCGACACACCCGGCGCGGTTTTTGCCGCCCGCATGGCGGGCACGGACGATCCCGACCGCTTCGGCTGGGACAGGATCGAGCAGATCCTGCGCGACCAGGGCGCGATCACGTTCCGCATGACCCCCACAGAAGACTGCCCCGAAATCGAGCGCCGCCTGGCCGATATCGGCTGCGCCATCACCTGGTGGGACGTGTTCGACGGCCCGCGTGACAGGATCCGGGCCGCCTGCGACGACGCGCTCGGCCAGGCGCGGGACGATCTGGTGCCGGCCGCGCCATCCGGTCCCGACGATCTTGCCTTCTTCGAAAAGGTGCAGGATTTCATCGCCCGCTGCGGCATCGCCCCCTACCCGGCACAGGTGCTGTCGGGTCAGACGGGGCCTGCTGCGCTGGCCGTGCTCACCGACCCTGCGGACGGCGCCATCGCCGCAACCGCCTTTGCCTACTTTCCCTACAACGCCCATGGCCCGCATCACGCCACCGCCTGGGCCGGGCTCGTGGCGGTGCACGAGGCTCAGCGCAAACGCGGCATCGGCGTCCGGGTCAATGCCCTTGCCCTGCGCGCGGCGGTGGACGATCTCGGCGCCGAGCGGGTGCAGCAATTCGCCCGCACCACCAACCTTGCCTCCTGCCGGATGATCGAACGCTGCGGCCTGCGCCTGCGCCGCGACGTGCGCTCGGGCATCGCCCAGCCCGCGGGTGCTCAAAGCTTCACGCGCTGACCGGCCTCAGACTCCACAGCCTCTTCTTCTGGCCCGAAATATCCCGGGGAGGAGGTCGAAACCCCGGTTTCGACCGGAGGGGCAGCGCCCCTCCGACCCAATATCCTGCGCGGCGCAGCCGCACATTTTGATTGCACCCGGCCGGATCAGCCCGGCAGCTTCGCCATCCGCAGATAGGGCAGCACGGTGTTGAACTCCCCGAACTTGGCCTTGGCGTCCTCGTCGCTGACCGAGGTCGGGATCACCACGTCCTGCCCCACGGTCCAGTCGGCCGGCGTCGCCACGCCCTGACCTGCACTGGTCTGCAACGCATCGAGCGCGCGCAGCACCTCGCCAAAGTTGCGCCCCACCGTCATCGGATAGGTCATGGTCAGCTTCAGCTGCTTGTCCGGCCCGATGATGAAGACCGCCCGCACCGTGGCGCTGTCGGCGGGCGTGCGGCCATCGGGCAGGTAGGCCTCGGCGGGCAACATGTCGAAGGCCTTGGACACCTCCAGCCCGTCATCGGCGATGATCGGAAAGCCCGGCTTGGCACCGCCCGCCGTCTCGATGTCGCCCTTCCATTTCTTGTGGTCCTCCACGCCGTCGACGCTGACCCCGATCACCTTGGTGCCGCGTTTGTCCCACTCGTCGGCCAGCCGCGCGACGGCGCCGAACTCGGTGGTGCAGACCGGCGTGAAATCCTTGGGATGCGAGAACAGGATCGCCCAGCTGTTGCCGATCCACTCATGCAGGCTGAACTCGCCCTGGTCGGTGGTCACTTTCAGGTCCGGAATGGTATCGTTTATCCGCAGTGCCATCAGGCATCTCCTTCGTATTGATATTCGTGTCACAGGCTCAACATAGACAGGCGTGCCGAAATTAACAGCCGGCACTTGCGGCATTCCGCCCCCTATGGTCATGTGCCGGCCAAATACCCACATGAGGGTCGCAAAGCCCGAAAGGAACACGACATGATCGAGAAGAAACAGTTCTACATAAACGGCGCCTGGGTGGACCCGGCCGCAGGCATCGACCACCATGTCATCGACCCCTCGACGGAAGACCCCTGCGCGGTCATCTCGCTTGCCGGTGCCGCCGATTGCGACGCCGCCGTCGCCGCCGCCAAGGCCGCCTTTCCCGGCTGGATGGCCACTTCTCTCGAGGACCGCATCGCGCTGGTCGAGAAGCTGCGCGACATCTACAAGGACCGCGCCGAGGATATGGCGAAGGCGATCAGCCTCGAAATGGGTGCGCCCATCGACCTTTCCCGCAACCAGCAGGTCGGCGCCGGCACCTGGCACATGGATGCGCTGCTCAAGGCCGCGTCCGAATTCGACTGGATCGAACCCCTGGGCGATCATGCCCCGAATGACCGCATCATCCACGAACCCATCGGCGTCGTCGCAATGATCACGCCGTGGAACTGGCCGATGAACCAGATTTCGCTCAAGGTCATCGCCGGGCTTCTCGCCGGTTGCACCATGATCCTCAAACCGTCCGAGGAATCGCCCCTTTCGGCGATGCTCTTCGCCGAGATGGTCGATGCAGCGGGCTTTCCCAAGGGCGTCTTCAACCTCGTCAACGGCGACGGCGCCGGCACCGGCACGGCGCTCACCGGCCACGCGGATGTCGACATGGTGTCCTTCACCGGCTCGTCGCGCGCGGGCAAGCTGATTTCCAAGAACGCCGCCGACACGCTCAAGCGCGTTTCGCTGGAACTGGGCGGCAAGGGCGCCAACCTGATCTTCGCCGATGCCGATGACAAGGCCGTCAAGCGCGGCGTCCTGCATTGCATGAACAACACCGGCCAGTCCTGCAACGCACCCACCCGGATGCTCGTGCAGCGCGAGATCTACGACCAGGCGGTCGAAACCGCCGCCGAGGTCGCCTCGAAGGTCACCGTCGGCCCCGCCTCCGAGGAAGGCCGCCACATGGGTCCCGTGGTCAACGAGACCCAGTTCAACAAGATCCAGGACCTGATCCAGAAAGGCATCGACGAAGGCGCGCGGCTCGTGGCCGGCGGCACCGGCCGTCCCGATGGCCTCAATCGTGGCTTTTTCGTCAAACCGACGATCTTCGCCGACGTGACCAACGACATGACCATCGCGCGCGAGGAAATCTTCGGCCCGGTCCTGTCGATCATCCCCTTCGGCACCGAGGAAGAGGGCCTGCAGATCGCCAACGACACGCCCTACGGCCTGACCAACTACGTCCAGACGCAGGACCCCGCGCGCGCCAACCGCTGCGCCCGCGCCCTGCGCTCCGGCATGGTGGAAATGAATGGCCAGGGCCGCGGCCTCGGCTCTCCCTTCGGCGGCATGAAACAGTCCGGCAACGGGCGCGAGGGCGGCAAATGGGGGCTCGAGGATTTTCTCGAGGTCAAGGCCGTCTCCGGCTGGACCGAAGGCGCCTGAGGGCGATGGACGTCCACGTCTTCGTATTGCATCTCGTCCGGGCTTCGGCCCGGCGGGACAATGCGCAGGCGCTTCTGGCCGACGCCCGCCAGATCGGCGGCATGCAAGGCGAGATCTGGCCCGCCGTCGACGGCGGTGCCATGTCTTCGACCGATCTTTCGGCCAGCATCGGGGCCGAACTCTTCGAACCCGTCTATCCGTTCGGCCTCCGGGCCGGCGAGATCGGCTGCACCCTGTCGCATCGCCAGATCTGGGCCGAATTGCAACGGCGCGAGGCGGATGCCGCGCTCATCCTCGAAGACGACGCCGAGATCGACCCCGACATCTTTCCGCAGGCTCTATCGCTGGCGCAGACCCATGTCGGCAAGCTGGGCTATATCCAGTTCCAGACCCGCGCCCCGCGCGGCCCCTCGCATCTGGTCGATACATCCGGCGACTGCTGGCTGCTCGTGCCACGGCAGGCAGGGCTGCGCACCACCGGCCAGATGGTCAGCCGGCGCGCCGCCGCGCACCTGCTGGCGCTGTCCGATCCGTTCGACCGCCCCGTCGACACTTTCATCCAATCCCATTGGCACACCGGCCTGCGCCCGGCGACGATCTACCCCTCGGGCCTCGCCGATATCGGGCAAGAGCTCGACGGCTCCACCATCCAGTCGGGCTTCAAGACCTGGACGGAAAAGCTTGCACGCGAATTCCACCGCGCGCGCTACCGCGCCGGTGTCTCACGCCTGTCACGCCACAGCACCGCGCCCGCCAAGGGCGGCTTCGCGAAGGACGATGCCCATGACGACTGACCGCATCGTCACCCGCCTCTTCGGCGGCGCCGGCAACCAGATGTTCCAATACGCCGCCGCCCGCGCGCTGGCCGACAGGCTCTGCTGTGACTTGCAGGTCGACAATCGCTACGTCGCAGGCTCTGCCGACCGTGGCGATTGCTTCGCCCACTACACGAACGCCCGCTTCACCCGGCAAGGCCCCCTGCCGCCCGCCAAGTCCGACGGCTGGCTGCGCTACGGTCTCTGGCGCGCCTTTGGCACGTCGCCGCGCCTCTACCGCGAAAAGACGCTCGGCTTCGACCCCGGCGTCCTGACCCTGCCGCCGGGCACCTACCTGCACGGCTACTGGCAGTCCGAACGATACTTCGCCGACATCGCCGATCAGATCTGCGCCGACCTCACCTTCACCACCCCTCTCGACGGCCCCAATGCCGACATGGCCACCCGCATCGCCGGCGCCGCCAATCCCGTCGCGCTGCACGTCCGGCGCGGCGACTACATCGCCACTGGCGCCTATGCCGCCATGACGCCAGAATATTACCGCGCCGCCGCACGCCACATCGCCGACACCACCGGCACCGCACCCACCTGTTTTGTGTTCTCCAACGATCCCGCCTGGGCCCGCGACAACCTCGCGCTCGGCTTCGAGACCGTGGTGGTCGACCTCAATGATGAAACCACCGGCCATTTCGACCTGCACCTGCAAACGCTCTGCGCTCACAACGTCATCGCCAATTCCACCTTCTCGTGGTGGGCCGCCTGGCTGAACCCCGACCCGGACAAGATTGTCGTCGCGCCAAAGACATGGTTCACCAATGCAAAGCTCTCCAATCCCGACCTCATCCCCGACCGCTGGACAAGTCTGTAGGGTGGGGTTCCACCCCACCTTCCCCAACACGGCGAAACCCTCTACACACCCCCCATGACCACCGCCCCCGATATCGCGCAGGCCGCCTTCGTGCCCGAGACCGTGCACAAGCGCGACATCTTTTCGGAAACCATCTCCGGCCATCTCGACGGTCACCCCGATATCCCGGTCGTCCTGCGCAAGCTCGACACCGTCCCGCTCTATGCCCGCCCCCTGTCTCGCTGGCTTGCCGCAAAGGAAACCCGCGGCCTGCGCGCCGTGCAGGGCATCGAAGGCTGCCCCACCCTCATCCGCGCCGACCGCGTGGGCCTTTTACGCAGCTGGACCATGGGCACGCCTTTGCAACTGGCCAAGCCCACCGATCCGGCCTGGTACCGCGACGCCAGGCGCCTCCTGCGCGAAATGCGCCGCGCCGGTGTCACCCATAACGACATCGCCAAGCCGCAGAACTGGCTGATGACGCCCGAAGGCCGCGCCGCCGTCATCGACTTTCAGCTCGCCTCGGTCCATCCCCGGCGCGGCAAGCTCTTCCGCCTCAAGGCCCGCGAGGACCTGCGCCACCTGCTGAAACAGAAACGCGCCTACGCGCCCCATCTGCTCACCCCGTCAGAGCACCGGATGCTGGCGCAGAAATCCCTGCCCTCGCGCGTCTGGATGGCGACCGGCAAGCGGCTCTACAATTTCGTTACCCGCCGCCTGATGAACTGGTCCGACGGCGAAGGCACGGAGGACCGGCTGGACCGCGACGGCCCCGCCCTGCGCACGGCCCTGCTCGCCCACCCGCAGATCACCGACATCGCCCTCTGTACCTTCGCCCTGCCCGCCAAGGGCGTCGGCCTCTACGCCTTCGTCGAAACCCCGCTCACCGCGCCCGAGGTCACGAAACTGGCCCCCGCGCCAAAACCCGAACACATCCAGACCGTCGCGGCCCTCCCCCGCCACCCCGACGGCACCCCACGGCTCGACGCGCTCACGCTCATTGCCACCAACCGCCTGGATGAACTCGAACAGCTGCAGGCCGACGATCCCGACCTCTCCGCCACGCTGACGCCTATCGTGGCGCACCGCCTCAACCTCACCGACCGCGTGCTGCGCGCCTGAGTTTCATTGTTCCAAAAATACTCATGACACGTCCGCGCCACCGGCGACAGCGCCCGCGTCAGAACGGTACCTTCTGACGAAACACCATCCCCGCCCCGCCATCGGGATGCCGCAGCCGCAACTCCTCGGAATGCAGCATCAGGCGCTCATGCTCCAGCGCCGCGCCCTCGGCATAGAACGGGTCCCCCAGAATCGGATGCCCCAGGGCCTGCATATGCACGCGCAGCTGGTGGCTCCGCCCGGTCTTCGGCATCAGCCGCATCCGGGTCTCGCCCTCGCCATATCTCTGCACCCGCCAGTCCGTCACCGCGGCCTTGCCGGTCTCATGGCACACTTTCTGCCGTGGCCGGTTCGGCCAGTCCACGATCAGCGGCAGGTCCACCCTCCCGGTCCGCTCCTCGACCCGGCCCCAGACCCGGGCCACGTAAATCTTCTTCACCTGACGTTTCTCGAATTGCAGCCCAAGATGCCGCTGCGAATGGGGCGTCAGGGCAAACACCATCACGCCGGACGTGTCCCGGTCCAGCCGGTGCACCAACAGCGCCATCGGAAACGCTTCCTGTACCCGCGCCAGCAGGCAATCGGCCAAATGTTCCCCCTTGCCCGGCACGCTCAGCAGGCCAGGCGGCTTGGCTACCACGACGATCTCGTGATCCTCATGCAGCACTTCCAGCGGTGTCATCGGCGGGTCGTAATCGGACATGGCCCGCCGCATACACCACGCGCATGCGCACCGCCAGCCCGGCGCGGCACCGCGCTCCGGGTTTCATTGTTCCCCAAATACTCCCGCCGCCTGCCGCCCGCCCAAACGCAGCCCCGCGCGCACCACCGCGCCGTACTCCGCCGGCCCTTTCACTCTTCCCCAAATACTCCCGCCGGAGGCGTCCCGCCGCCTGCCGCCCCGCGCGAAGGCCGCGTCCGGCGCGCCCTAGAGCAGCACCGCCCGGATCGCCCAGGCCACCAGTCCCAGCGCTGCGACACTGGCCAGCCACAGCCCGGCGAACCACGCCCAGCGCGACAGGCGCGACCGCTTCATCAGTGATAGCCCTCCGACGGGTCCACCTTGCCGCGGAACACCCAGTACGCATAGGCCGTATAGGCCAGGATCACCGGCACCAGGATCACCGCCCCCACCAGCGTGAAGGCCAGGCTCTCGTCCGGCGCCGCCGCCTGCCAGATCGTCAGCGAGGGCGGCACCATCATCGGGTAGAAACTGACCCCGATCCCGATGAAGCTCGCCACGAAGAACCCCAGCGCCGACAGGAAGGGCTGCAGGTCGCGCTCCCGTGCCAGGCCGGTGAAGAAGGCCCAGGTCAGGCCCAGCATCAGCACCGGGACGACCATCGTGTAGACCCCGCCCGGCAGGGTGAACCAGCGCTCGAAATAGACCGGCTCCTGGAACGGCGTCAGCAGGCTCACCACCCCGATCATCCCCAGCGTCGCGGCCCCCAGCCACCAGGCATTGCGCCGCATCCGGGCCTGGATCTCCCCCCCGGTCTTCATCACCAGCCAGGTCGCTCCCAGCAGGGCATAGCCCACCACCAGCGCCACTCCCGTCAGCACCGAAAACGGCGTCAGCCAGTCGAACCATCCCCCGGCATAGGCGCGGCCCTCCACGTCGATGCCCTGCACCAGCGCGCCCAGCGCGATCCCCTGGCAGAGCGTGGCCACCACGGACCCGCCGAAGAACGCGGCGTCCCAGACCTTCTTGCGCCCCGCCCGCCAGCGGTACTCGAACGACACGCCTCGGAACACCAGCGCCAGCAGCATCAGCGTGATCGGCATGTAAAGCGCCGGCATCACCACCGCATAGGCCAGCGGGAACACCGCGAACAGGCCCCCGCCCCCCAGCACCAGCCAGGTCTCGTTCCCGTCCCAGACCGGGGCCACGGAATTCATCATCAGGTCGCGCTCCGCGTCGGTGTTCCCGAACGGAAAGAGGATCCCCAGGCCCAGGTCGAACCCGTCCAGGATCACATAGACCATCACCGCAAAGGCGATCAGCCCGGCCCAGATGAATGCAAGATCGTATGCCATGCCGCCTTCTCCCCTAATCGCCGAACGCCGCGTCCGGATCGGCCTGCGTGCCGGGCGTGATCCCCGCCGCCCGCAGCGGCCCGTCGCGCAGTGCGCCCGTCCGCGCCGACGGGCGTGCCGCCATCATCCGCAACAGGTACCAGGTCCCGGCCCCGAAGACGGCGAAATAGACGATGACGAAGGCCACCAGCGAGGTCGCGACCGCGGGCGCGTCGATCGGCGCCAGGCTGTCGGCGGTCCGCAGCAGGCCATAGACGGTATAGGGCTGGCGCCCGACCTCGGTGGTGATCCACCCAGCCAGCACGGCGACGAAGCCCGACGGCCCCATGACGATGCAGGCCCGGTGCAGCCCGCGCGCCTCGAACAGCCGCCCGCGCCAGCGCGCCCAGGCCGACCACGCCCCCAGCCCCAGCATCAGCAGCCCCAGCCCGACCATCACCCGGAACGACCAGAACACGATCGCCACCGGTGGCTGGTCCGCGTCGGGCACCGTGTCCAGCCCCATGACCGGCGCATCCAGCGGCTTTTCGAAGATCAGGTTGCCCAGCCCCGGAATGCCGAATCCGTAGCGCAGCTCCTGCGCCGCGTCGTCGGGCAGGCCGAACAGGTACAGCGGCGCCCGCCCCTCGGGATGGCTCTCGTAATGGCCCTCCATGGCCATGATCTTGACCGGCTGGTGCTCCAGCGTGTTCAGCCCGTGCTCGTGCCCCGCCAGGATCTGCAGCGGCGTCACCAGCAGCGCCATCCACATCGCCATCGAGAACATGCGCCGCGCCTCCCGGTCGTCGCGGTCCCGCAGAAGATGCAGCGCGCCCACCGCCCCCACGACCAGCGCCGTGGTCAGGAAGGCCGCCAGCACCATGTGCACCAGCCGGTAGGGAAAGGACGGGTTGAAGATGATCGCCCACCAGTCCTCGGGCACGAACTGGCCGTTCCCGGCGATGGAAAAGCCGGCGGGCGTGTGCATCCAGCTGTTCACGCTCAGGATCCAGGTGGCCGACATCAGCGTGCCGAAGGCCACCATTCCGGTCGCGAACATGTGCAGCCGCTCGCCCACCCGGCTGCGCCCGAACAGCATGATCCCCAGGAATCCCGCCTCCAGGAAGAAGGCCGACAGCACCTCATAGGCCATCAGCGGGCCGACGACCGGGCCCGCCTTGTCGGAAAACACCGACCAGTTGGTGCCGAACTGGTAGGACATCACGATCCCCGACACCACGCCCATCCCGAAGGCCACCGCGAAGATCTTCTTCCAGTAATCGAACAGCGTCAGATAGGTGTCGTCCCGCGTGCGCATCCACAGCGCGTTCAGAACCGCCAGATAGCTGGCCAGCCCGATCGAGAAGGCCGGAAAGATGATGTGGAACGAGACCGTAAAGGCGAACTGGACGCGCGCCAATGTCTCCGCGCTGAAACCCTCAAGCATGCTCGTCACCCGGCGTCTTCGTCCCGCGCATGACCGGCGCATCACCGGCGCGGGCGTTCTGGAAGGCCCTGGAAGGCCCATGGCTCCCGTGCCGCCCGGCCGGGGGCACGCACGCAACCTGCCCCCAGACAGACATGATCGCCGCCGCCGGCGCAAGGCTCGCGGCCGCCCCGTCCGGCACCGCGCGAGGCCGCGCGGCCCCCTCCGCAAGGCGCTGCGCGCCCGGAAGCGCGGCAGCACAGGGGCCTTGATACGCTGGACGGATCGCCCGCAATCCCGCCTCCCATACCCCCCGGGCGCGCGCCCGTCCGCGCCGCGCGCCCCTGCGACGTCATACCGCGCAGGCCGCGCCGCAACGGGCGCCTCCCCGGCGCACCGCGCCTCCCGGCCCCCGGCTTTCATTGTTCCCCAAATACTCCCGCCGGAGGCATCAGGCCTTCACGCGCTCCGAGTCCGGGTCGTATATCGGCTTCAGCGACGCCTCGGCGCGCACGCGGCTTCCCGCCACATCGATCTCGTAAGCCGAGGCCAGAACCTGCGCCGCGGTTTCTCCGGCACAGGGCACATATCCCAGCCCCATCGCGCCGCCCAGGTGATGGCCGTAGGCGCCGGAACTCAGGTGCCCCACGATCTCGCCGTCCCTCAGGATCGGCTCGTTGTGATAGACCATCGGCTCGGGGTCGGTCAGCCGGAACTGCACCAGCCGCCGGTCCAGCCCGGCCTCCTTCTTGCGCAGCACCGCGTCGCGCCCGATGAAATCCGGTTTCGAGGTTTTCACCGCAAAGCCCAGCCCCGCCTCCAGCACGTGATCCTCGCAGGTGATGTCATGTCCGAAATGCCGGAACCCCTTCTCGATCCGGCACGAATCCATCATGTGCATCCCGCAAAGCTTCAGCCCATGCGCCTGTCCCGCCTCCCAAAGCGTCTCGAAGGCGTGGCCTGCCATGTCGGCACTGACATAGACTTCCCAGCCCAGTTCGCCCACGTAGCTGACCCGGTGCACCCGCGCGAGGCCCATGCCCAGCTCGATCTCCTGCGCCGTGCCGAAGGGATTGGCCGTGTTGGAAAAATCATTCGGGCTGACCGCCTGCATCAGCATGCGCGCATCCGGCCCCATCACCGCCAGCACGCCTTCGCCTGCCGTCACATCGGTGATCACGACGTTGAAATCACCCCGGTGCCGCTCCATCCAGGTCTGGTCCGCCAGCCGCGTCGCGGCAGGCGTCACCACCAGATACGCCGTCTCGCTCAGCCGGGTCACCGTCACGTCCGCCTCGATCCCACCCCGGTCGTTCAGGAACTGGGTATAGACGATCTTGCCCTTCGGGACCGAATAGTCGCCGCCGCCAACATGGCTCAGGAACGCCTCCGCATCCGGCCCCTCGACCCGGATCTTGCCGAAGCTCGACATGTCGTACATCCCCACGCCGGTACGGATCGCGTTGTGCTCCTCGGCAGCATTCTCGAACCAGTTCTGCCGTCCCCAGCCGTAGCGATACTCCCGCTCCTGGCCGTCCTTGGCAAACCAGTTCGCCCGCTCCCAGCCGGTGATCTCTCCCATCACCGCGCCTTGCTCCAGCAGGTGATGATGGAAAGGCGACCGCCGCACGCCCCGCGCCGTACGCTTTTGCAGATAGGGGAAGTGATCGGCGTAAAGCAGCCCCAGCGTCTCCTTCGACCGCTCGTAAAGGTAATGCCGGTTCCCCTGGAACGGCTGCATCCGGGCAATGTCCACGTCGCCCAGATCGAACGGCTTCTCGCCGCTGTCCATCCACTGGCTCAGCGCGTGCCCCGCCCCCCCGGCACTCTGGATCCCGATCGAGTTGAACCCGGCCGCGACCCAGACATTGTCCATCTCCGGGGCGAGGCCAAGGTGATAGGCATCATCGGGGGTGAAACTTTCCGGCCCGTTGAAGAAGGTATGCACGCCCGCCTCGGCCAGCATCGGCATCCGGTTACAGGCCGCTTCCAGGATCGGCTCGAAATGGTCGAAATCCTCCGGCAGCTGGTCGAACTCGAAACTGTCGGGGATGCCCTTCATGCCCCAGGGCTTGGCATTGGGCTCGAACGCCCCCAGAAGGATCTTGCCCGCGTCCTCCTTGTAATAGGCGCATTCATCCGGCACCCGCAGGACCGGCAATTGCCCCAGCCCCGCGATGCCCTCGGTCACGATGTAGAAATGCTCGCAGGCCTGAAGCGGCACGTTCACGCCCGCCATCCGGCCCACCTGATGGCCCCACATCCCCGCGCAGTTGACGACCATGTCGCAGGCGATATGGCCGGTCTCGCCGCCACTGTCGGCGGCCCAGTCCACGCCGGTCACCCGGCGGCCCTGCCGGGCGATCCCGGTGACCCTGATCCGCTCCTTCACCAGCGCCCCGTTCTGCCGCGCGCCCTTTGCCAGCGCCAGGGCGATATTGGCCGGGTCCGCCTGCCCGTCCTTGGCAAGATAGACCGCTCCGGTGACGTCGCCGGTGTTCAGATGCGGATAGCGCGCCTTCACCTCCGCCGCGCCGATTTCCTCCACGTCCACGCCAAAGGCCCGCGCCATCGCCGCCTGGCGGTAGATCTCTTCGCGCCGCTCGTCGGTCAGCGCCACGGTGATCGACCCGCAGCGGCGAAACCCCGTGGCGACGCCGGTCTCGGCCTCCAGCCTGCCGTAAAGCTCCTGGCTGTATTTCGCCAGCTTCGTCATGTTGGCGCTGGCCCTCAGCTGTGCGATCAGCCCCGCGGCGTGCCATGTCGTGCCGCTGGTCAGCTGCTTGCGCTCCAGCAGCACCACGTCGGTCCAGCCCAGTTTCGCCAGGTGATAGGCCACCGAGCAGCCCACGACGCCGCCGCCGATGATGACCACGCGGGCCTGTTGCGGAAGATCAGACATGTTGAACCTCTATTTGACATCGACGCACCCGTCCGACCGGGGGGCTGCCGCGCTCCCCGGAGCTTCGACCAGGAAAAACGGGGCCCAGACAATCTCGTGCCCCGCCGCCTGCAATGCCCGCGCGATTTCGCGGATGTGATCCGGTCCGACCTCGCAGCAGCCGCCGACGATGGTGGCGCCCTGCGCGACCCAGCCCATGACGAATCCGGCATATTCCTTGGGGCCAAGATCCCGGCGCTGTTCCAGCGCATCGACCGTCGGGCGGTCGCGCAGGAAGCCGTCGCTGATCCCGGTAAAGGCGTTGGCATAGGCGCCGGTGGCCGGGCCGAACCCGGACAGGATGTCCAGCGCCGGTCCCACCACCTCGGGCCGCGAGCAGTTGACCAGCACCGCCTCCGGGCGGAACCGCGCCACCGTCGCGGCAAGGTCCGCCACATCCTCGCCCGAGCGCAGTTTCGTGCCGTCGGCATCGTCCACCGTGACCGCCAGCCATACCGGCACGCCCTGCCCCGTGGCCGATTCGAGCGCCGCGACCGCGTGATCGACCGAGGCGACCGTCTCGATCAGGAAGAGATCGACATGCGCCTTCATCGCGGCCACCGGCAGGGCGTAGGCGGCCAAAGCCTCGTCATGGGGCGGAAAGATATCGGGCCTGTAGGAGGCTCCGAGCGGCCCCAGCGCCCCCGCCACGCGACCCCGGCCGCCCGCAGCCGCCCGCGCACGGCGTGCCGCCCGCACCGCCATGTCCGTCAATTTCTCGAAAAGGTGCTCCTGTCCGGAGGGCGCCAGCCGGTCGTGCAGGACGGCATAGGTGTTGGTGGTGGCCACAGTCGCGCCCGCGTTGAAATAATCCAGATGCACCTCGCCCACCAGCTTGGGGTGGTCGATCATCACCTGCGTCGACCAGAGCGGCGTCGGGCGATCGCCCGAGCGTTTCACCAGCTCCTGTCCGACCGAGCCGTCCAGCAATGTGATCGCGGTCATGCCACCTCCCTCCGTTCCGGGCCATCCGTCTCGCCTTCGGGGATCAGGACCAGCTTTCCTGCGCAGCGCTTCGACATGAATTCCGCCTGCGCCGTGCCGATCTCGTGCATGGGATAGGTCTTCAGGATCAGCGGCCTCACCTGGCCCATGCGCACCATCCCGACCAGCCGGGCGAAGACCGCGCGCGACTGGAAGGTGCAGCCGTGGATCGTGATGTCCCGCAAATAGATGCGCCGCAGATCCGCCTCCACCACCGGCCCGGCGATGGCGCCCGCCACCGCGTAATGCCCGCCGGGCCGCAGCGCGTCGATCAGCGCGCCCCAGCCCGGCCCGGCCACCAGGTCGATCACCGCGTGGAACGTATCGACGGGCGGCACGTCCTCGCGCCCGATCACCGCCACCGCGCCCGCGTCGCGCACCCACCCGGCCTTGGGTGCCGAGGCCACGCCGGTCACCTCCGCTCCCAATGCCGTGGCCAGCTGCACCGCCGCCAACCCGACGCCACCGGAGGCGCCGGTGATCAGCACGCGCTGCCCGGCCGCGACCCCGGCCCGGTCGAGCAGCCCCGCGGCTGTTCCGAAGGCACAGGGGATCGCCGCCAGCTCCACGTCGCTCAGGGGCGCGTCGCTCACGTCGTAGAGATCCCCCTCGGGTACCACGCAATACTGCGCGAAGGCGCCGTCGAACTCCGACCCCAGCGCCTCGAACGCAACCGGGTTCTCTTTCGTCGGGCGCGGCTGGTTGATCGGGCAGATCACCCGCATCCCCTTTGCCACCGCGCGCACACCCGCGCCCAGCGCCACGACTTCGCCGCACAGGTCCCCGCCCTGGATCCGCGGAAAGTCCAGCGCCCCGGACCAGGCGCCGTCCTCGACCCCGTCCTGCAACTCGCCCGTCGCGCCTGTCACATCCGCCGAGTACCACCCCTCGCGCGTGTTGATGTCGGTGTTGTTCACCCCCGCCGCCAGCACCCGCACCAGCACCTCTCCCGGCCCGGGCCGGGGCACCGGAATATCCTCGCGCCATTCCAACGCCTCGGGCCCGCCGTGACGGGTCAGGTAAACGCCGGACATGGTCTCGGGAAGGGTCATCGTGCCGCCGCACCCCTGTCGAGGTCCTTGAGGCCCAAAAGCACCGCCGCCCCGACCATCAGCGCGCCCGAGACCCGGTTGATCCACACCCCCGTCAGCGCCTTCACACGCCCCAGCGTCCGCGTCGCCGCCCAGCCCCACAAGAGCAGCACCAGACCGTCCACCACCAGGTAGGTCACGCCCAGCACCAAGAGTTGCGGCAGGATCGGCGCGCCCGCGTCGATGAACTGCGGAAAGAGCGCCCCGAAGAACACCACCGCATAAGGATTGGCCGAGGAGGTGACAAAGCCCTGACGGAAAAGCCGCCCCTTCGCCACCGCGCCCGGCGCCTCGGCCCCGCCCCGCGTCAGTATCAGCCGCAGCCCGATCCAGACCAGATACGCCACCCCGGCCCATTTCACGACCCAGAGCGCATCGGCATTGGCCGCGATTACCGCCGTCAGGCCGAACGCCGCCAGCGTCATCTGCACCGCGTTGGCGCTCAGGTCCCCCGCAACCGTCGCCAAGGACCGGCGCAGCCCGTGCCGCAGGCTGTTGGAAATGATCAGCAACTGGCTCGTATCCGGTGGCGTCAGGAAAAATGCTGCCAGCACGCCAAGATAAATCAGGTAGGTCTCGATACTCATCCTTCGTCCTTTCGCCTTCCCGCCCCGGGCTTGACCCTGCCTGCCCCGGGCTTGACCCGGGGGGACCTCATGCTACGCCGTCAGCCTTGCATTCTCCGGGTCCCAAAGCGGCTGATCCGGCTGCACGACCGCCTTGCGGCGCTCGCCATAGATCTCCACTTCCAACTCGGTGCCCGCCGCCGCCACGTCCGTCCGCAGCATCGCCAGCGCCACGCTGGCGTTCACCCGGTAGCCCCACGCACCGCTCGTCGTCTCGCCCACGATCTCGTCGCCGCTCCAGATCGTCGACATGTAGGGCGCATCCGCCTCCCCCGCGTCGATGATCAGCGGGGCAAAGGCCTTCTTCCGGCCCTGCTGCTTCTCGGCCATCAACGCAGCCTTGCCGGTGAAATCCTGCGCCTTGTCGAATTTCACGAACCGCTCCAGCCCGGCCTCCAGCATCGAGTAATCTGTGCTCAGGTCGCCCTTCCACGCCCGGTACCCTTTCTCGATCCGCAAGCTGTTCAGCGCATACATCCCGAAGGGCTTCGCACCCGCATCAAGAATGGTGTCATAGATCGCCTGCATCTCGGCATTCTCCGCATGCACCTCCCAGCCCAGCTCGCCGGTGAAGCTCACCCGGATCAGGAAGGCAGGCCGCCCCGCCACGGTGCAATGCTGATGGCTCAGCCACCCGGCCTCCAGATCCGCATCGCTGATCCCGGCCAAAACCTCGCGGCTCTTCGGCCCCGCCACCAGCAACGCCGACCGCTCGGTTGTCGTCTCGGTGACGGTCACGCCCTCCGGCACGCTGTTGCGAACCAGTTCGCCGTCATGCCACTGCGCCGTCGCCGCGGTGATCAGAACGAAATCATCCTCTGCCAGCCGGATACAGGTAAACTCCGTCACGATCCGCCCCTGCGCGTTGGCAACGTAAACCAGGTTCATCCGCCCCACCTTGGGCGGCCCCCCGGTCACGAAGCCGCGCAGCCACTCGTCGGCCCCCGCGCCCTCGACCCGGAACCGTGAAAACCCCGGAAGGTCCAGCACGCCGCAGGCATCGCGCACCGCCTCGCATTCCTCGCGGATGCGCTGCTCCCACGGCCCCTTGCGGTTCCACGTATGGGTGCTGTCCTCCGACGTCTCGTCGCCCGGCTGCGCGAACCAGTTCGCCCGCTCCCAGCCATTATAGGCCCCCATCACGCCACCCAGTTCCAGCACGCGCCCATGGTTCGGCGACAGCTTCTTGTCGCGCCCCGCGGACCATTCGTGCCACGGGAAATGCATGGCATACTCGTTGCCATACACCTCCATCCCCTTGGCCACGCAATAATCGTGATCGGTGTAATCCGTGTACCGCCTCGGATCGACCGCCCACATGTCCCACTCCGGCGCACCGTCCACGATCCACTCGGCCAGCACCTTGCCCGCGCCACCGCCCTGCGCGATCCCGAAGGTAAAGACACACGCCTCGAAGGCATTCTTAACCCCCGGCATCGGCCCCAACAGGGGCAACCCATCGGGCGCATAGGGGATCGGCCCGTTGATGATCCGGCTGATCCCGGTTGTCGCGGCCAGCGGCACGCGCTCCATCGAATCCGCCACAATCTCCTCGATCCGCTCCAGGTCGTCCGACCACAGCTGGAAACTGAAATCCTCGGGCATCGGGTCCGACGGCTCTACCCAATGCGCCCGGCAGTTCGGCTCGTAGGGGCCGATGTTGAACCCGTGTTTTTCCTGCCGGAAATAATAAGACACGTCGACGTCGCGCAAGAGCGGCAGCTTGCGGCCCTTCTCCTTGCTGTACGCCTCGATCTCGGGGATCTCGTCGGTCAGCACGTATTGATGGCTCATCACCATCATCGGCACCGTCCGCCCGCCATAGGGCTTGAACCACTCGCCCACTTTCTGGGCATAATACCCGGCCGCGTTCACCACGAAATCGCAGGCAATATCACCCTTGTCCGTATGCACGATCCAGCCGTCGCCATCCTGCGTCACGCCGGTCGCCGGGCAGAACCGCACGATCGCAGCCCCCATGTCCCGCGCGCCCTTGGCCAGCGCCTGCGTCACCTGCGCGGGGTCGATATCGCCATCGTTCGGGTCATAGAGCGCGCCCACGATGTCATGCGTCTCGATGAACGGATACCGCGCCTTGATCTCGTCAGGGGTCAGGATCTCAAGCTCCATCCCCTGATGCCTGCCCATACCCTTCGCGCGCTCGAACTCCTGCATTCGCTCCTTGGAATGCGCCAACCGGATCGACCCGGTCTGGTGATAGTTCATCGGGTAGTCCACCTCGTCCCCCAGCCGGGCATAAAGCTCGGTCGAATAACGCTGCATGTTCATGATGCCCCAGCTGGTCGAGAACGTGGGCACGTTCCCCGCCGCGTGCCAGGTACTGCCGGCGGTCAGCTCGTTCTTCTCCAGCAGAACGCAATCGCTCCAGCCTTTCCTGGCCAAATGATACAGCACCGAGCACCCCACGACGCCCCCGCCGATGATGACCACTTTCGCCTTTGTCGGCAGATCAGCCATTTCCATCTCTCCCCGGTCGAGGGCCATCAAGCAGCCCGATCATTTCTGCGGAACCCCGTCCGCGATCTCGTAGTAATCCCCCTTGTCCGCGGTAAAGATATGCTTCTCCAGCCGCAGCCCCGTGGGTCCGTCCAGCGCCCCCAGGGCAAAGCTCATCGTGTCCTCGTCATGCGCCTTCCAGAACAGGAACGCCCCGCAGGTCGCGCAGAACCCCCGCTTGGCCTGCGGCGTCGCCTCGTACCACGTCACCTCGCCGGTGATCTCCAGGTCCGTCTCCGGCACATAGGCCGAGGACCACACATGCCCCGATTGCTTGCGGCACTGCCCGCAATGACAGGCCGACACACCCTGCGGCGCACCCGTCACGCTGAACCGGATATTTCCGCACAAACAACTTCCCTCAAGCATTCTCACCTCCACTGAACCGCGCGAACTGCGGCAGCCCGTCGCCGATGTCGTAATAATCGCCCTTGTCCTCCAGAAAGACATGGGCGAGCATCTTCAGCCCATGCCCCGGCTCCAGCGACGCGGCGGCCACCACCGTGCGCGGCGCATCTTCCGGCTTCCAGAACAGGCCGGACCCGCAAATCCTGCAGAACCCCCGCCGCGCCGTCTCGCTGGACCGGAACCAGGCCAGCCCATCTTCGCGCTCCATCACCAGGCCCTCGTCCGCCACCGAGGTCGCCGCCCAGTAAAACCCCGACTGCTTGCGGCACTGCCCGCAATGGCACCCCAGGATATCCCTGGCCTTGCCCTCCAGCCGGAACGCCACCGCCCCGCACAGGCACGCGCCCTTGATCATTTCACGCCCTCCCCGGGGTCGAGGCCGCGCCCAAGAGCACGCCGTAGATCACGAAACACGCCGCCAGCCCCCGGCGCAGCCACACGTTGAACACCGCCCCCAGCGCCGCCCGGCCCAGCCCCGCGCCCAGCGCGGTGTATCCGATATAGCTCAGCGCGGTCAGGCTCAGCGCGGTGGGAAAGATCACCCACATCTGGCTCCAGATCGGCACGTCCGGCTGCACGAACTGGCTGAAGGCGGCCAGGTATCCCGCCACGCTCTTGGGGTTGATCGTGGCAATGGCAAAGGCCCGCCAGTAGATGCCGCGCCCGTCCGGCGCGGCCACGACCATCTTCCGCCGCGCCATGATCCAGCCCCGTATCCCGAGATAGATCAGAAACCCGGCCCCGATGAATTTCGCCACCTGGAACGCTCCGGCGAGGCCGCGATCAGCGCCGTCACCCCCGCCGCCGACAAGGTCAGGAACAGCGCCGCCTGCGTCAGGATCGCCGCCACCCCCCACAGGCTGCGGCGAAACCCCAGCGTCATGCCGTTGGTGATGCAATTGACCGCATTGGGCCCCGGCGTGGTCACGAACACCACCCAGAACAGCGCGAAGACGGTCCATCCTTCCAGGCTCATCCCACCCCCCTCAATAGACCGGCGGCGCGATCACCCAGATCGCGACGCAGGGCGCATCATAGGGGTTGGCCCAGGCATAGGTCTCGTGCCGGATACGAAAACTGTCTCCCGGCCCCACGGAAAACGCCCGCCCACCGATGCTCAGGTCCAGCCGCCCGGACACCACATATCCCACCTCCTGCGTCGGTCGCGTGGCCGGGCGCTGCATCTTCGACCCGGGCGCAAAGGTCGAATGGATCACTTCGAAATCGTCGGTCAGGTCCGGCGACAGCAACTCCTCGATCAACCCTTCCTCGCTCGACCCCATCCGCCGCCGCGTGCCCGCCCGCACGATCACGCCCTGCTCCTCGGCCGGTGCACTGGCATGGGCAAACAGGAACGACATCGGCACATCGAACGCGCCCGCAATCGCCCGCAGGTCGGAAATCGACGGCTCCGACAGGTCCCGCTCCACCTGGCTCAGCCACCCGACCGAGCGCCCCAGAACCGCGGCCAGCTCGCTCAGCGTCAGCCCCCGCGCCTTGCGCAAGGCCCGCAGATCGGCCCCAAGGCTGCGCGTCGCGGTAATCCGGCTCTGTTCCAAAGGGCACCCCGTGAAATTTCTGCGTTAATTTTCACGCTGCGCGAGTCGCGTGAAAAAATCAATCAAAATTTCATTGTTCCCGAAATACTCCCGCCGGAGGCTTCGACCCCCGCACCGCGCGCGTCGGCAAATCTCTACAGGCGTCCGAACACCATCTTGAGAATCGCGCCCAGCCCGTCGGCATCCGCCGCATCGAAGGCCGCCGGCCGGTCGCTGTCGATGTCCAGCACGCCCAGCAGCCGCCCCTGCCCGTCCCATACCGGCAGGACGATCTCCGACCGTGTCGAACTGGCACAGGCGATATGCCCGTCGAAACTGTCCACGTCATCGACCAGCTGCACCGCGCCCGTCCGCGCCGC
>JBKAGF010000056.1:0-20479 GCA_046290265.1 Roseovarius sp.
GTGGCGGGCCTCGGCCTCGAGCATCTGCCAGTCCGCATCCAGCGGCGGGGCCGGGGAGGGCGCGTCGGACCAGTCGCTGCCGGGCCAGCCCAGCATGCCGCCCAGAAGGCCGCTGTCGGGCCGCTGTTCCAGCAGCCATGCACCGTCGGTGCGGCGGGCGACATAGGCGATGCCAAGGCGGGTGGGCTTGGCCTTTTTCGGGGTCTTCTTCGGCAGCTCGCCTTGCGTGCCATTCATGCGGGCGGTGCAGGGCGTGCGCCACGGACAGATGCCGCAGGCGGGCGAGCGGGGGGTGCAGATGGTGGCGCCAAGGTCCATCACCGCCTGGGCATAGTCGCCGGGGCGGTGCGCCGGCGTCAGGATTGCCGCGGCCCCGGTCAGTTCCGGCTTGGCGACGGGCAGGGGGGTGTGGATGTCGTAAAGGCGGGCCATGACCCGCTCGACATTGCCGTCGACCACCACCGAAGGCTGATCGAAGGCGATGGCCGAGATGGCGGCGGCGGTATAGGGGCCGATGCCGGGGAGTTTCTGCAATTCGGCGGCAGTGCCGGGAAACCGGCCGCCATGGTCGGACGCCACCACGCGGGCGCATTTAAGCAGGTTGCGGGCCCGGGCGTAGTATCCCAGGCCCGCCCATTCGCCCATCACCTGCGCGTCCTCGGCGGCGGCGAGGTCGGTGACGGTGGGCCAGAGGGCGGTGAAGCGTTCGAAATAGCTTTTGACGGCAGCGACGGTGGTCTGTTGCAGCATCACCTCGGAAAGCCAGACGGCGTAGGGGTCCGGGCGCACCCCGGCCTGTTTCGCGGCGGGGGGCACGCGCCACGGCATCTGGCGGGCGTGGCGGTCGTACCAGTCCAGCAGCGCCGTGCTCATGTCGGTGTCACGCATCTGTTATCCGTCTCCGGCAAGCTTTGCATTTGTTGTTCATTCTCATACCCCCTACATTAGGCCGAGAAAACGGGAGGTCAGCCATGCCCGCACATCGGGGCACGACGAAAGGCTTCAAGCGCAGCGGCGCCCTTCTGGGGGCGCAGATCCGGAAAGCCTCGGAAAGCCGGGGCTTTGCGGTGTCGCGCGTTGTGACCCACTGGCCCGAGATCGCGGGTGCCGAGATTGCCGCGATCTGTCGCCCCGTCAAGGTAAGCTATGCCAGGCAGGGCCTGGGCGCGACCCTGACCGTGCTGACCACCGGCGCACAGGCGCCGATGCTGGAGATGCAGAAGGAAACCCTGCGCGAGAGGGTGAATGGCGCCTACGGGTACAACGCCATCGCCCGCATCCAGATCACCCAGACCGCCGCCACCGGTTTTGCCGAGGGGCAGGCGGTGTTCGAGCATCGGCCGAAGCCGGCCGAAAAGCCCGGCCCGAGCGAGATGACCGTGGCCGCCGCCGCGCGGATGGCGCAGCCGGTCGGAGACGCGGGCCTGCGCGATGCGCTGGAACAGCTGGGCCGGAACGTACTATCGAAAAGCAAAACGCAGAAATCGTAAGGTGACTAAATGAAACACGTGCTTCTTTCCGGGGCGGCAGCCCTTGTCCTGGCGGCCGGCGGCGGCTGGTGGCTGAGCGGATCGGCCAGCAATCCCACGCAGGCCGGCGGGGCCATCGACCTGCCGGGTGCGGCCAACGCACAGGAGGCCTCGGACGAGGCGGCGGAAGATATCGACACCTCCTCCATCGTGGAGATGACCCTGGGCGAGGAAAGCGCGCCGGTGAAGATCGTCGAATACGCCTCGTTCACCTGCCCGCATTGCGCGAATTTCCACGGCGACCAGTTCAAGAAGCTGAAGGCCGAGTATATCGACACGGGCGACGTGCATTTCACCTACCGCGACGTCTATTTCGACCGTTATGGCCTGTGGGCGTCGATGGTGGCGCGTTGCGGCGGGCAGGAGCGGTTCTTCGGCATTACCGAGATGATCTATGATCAGCAGAAGGACTGGATCGGCGACGGGCAGGATCCGGTGGCGATTGCCGACCGTCTGCGCAAGATCGGTAAGGTGGCGGGCCTGGACGACGCCGAACTGGACGCCTGCCTGGACGATGGCGACAAGGCCAAGACGCTGGTGGCGTGGTTCCAGAAGAACGCGGAGGCCGACCAGGTGAACTCCACTCCGACGCTGGTCATCAATGGCGAGACCAAATCGAACATGTCCTACGAGGAACTGAAGGCGCTGATCGAAGACGCGCTGCCGGAATGAAACCCGCGCCGCTTGCCGGGTTGAAGGTTGTCGAACTGGCGCGCGTTCTGGCCGGTCCCTGGGCGGGCCAGACGCTGGCGGACCTGGGCGCGGACGTGATCAAGGTGGAAAGCCCCGCCGGCGATGACACACGCCAGTGGGGCCCGCCCTTCATCGAGCGCGACGGCGACATGTCGGCCGCCTATTTCCATTCCTGCAACCGCGGCAAGCAGAGCGTGACCGCGGATTTCCGCACCGAGGCGGGGCAGGCCCGTGTCCGTGAGCTGGTGGCGGAGGCCGATATCCTTGTCGAGAATTTCAAGGTCGGCGGCCTGGCCAAATACGGGCTGGACTACCCTAGTCTGGCAGAGCTTAACCCGCGGTTAATTTACTGTTCGATCACCGGATTCGGGCAGGACGGACCCTACGCGGCCCATGCGGGATACGATTTCATCATCCAGGGCATGTCGGGCCTGATGAGCGTCACCGGCGTGCCCGATGGCCAGCCGATGAAGATGGGCATCGCGGTGACGGACATCCTGACCGGCGTCTATGCCACCACGGCGATCCTGGCCGCGCTGTACCAGCGTCAGAGCACCGGGAAGGGCCAGCATATCGACATGGCGCTCTTGGACGTGGCGTTGTCGGTGACCTCGAACCAGGCGATGAACTATCTTGCCACGGGCCGCCCGCCGGAACGGATGGGCAACCAGCATCTGAACCTTGCGCCCTACCAGGTGTTCGATTGCGCCGACGGCTTCCTGATCGTCGCGGTGGGCAATGACGGGCAGTTCGGACGGTTCTGCGACGTGTTGGGCGCGGCGGATGTGAAGGCAGCGCCGGAGTTTCGCACCAACCCCGACCGCGTGCGGCACCACGCGGCGCTGACCGAGGCGCTGACGCGCTACACGCTGCGGTTTTCCAAGGCGGACCTGCAGGCGGGCTGCGAGGCGCATAACGTGCCGGTCGGCCCGATCAACGATATGGCAGAGGCATTCGCCGACCCGCAGGTGGTGGCGCGCGGCATGCGGATCGAGGTGGACGGCGTGCCCGGCCTGCGCACGCCGATCCGGTTCTCGGACGCGGACCTGTCGCTGGAGCGTGCGTCGCCCAAACTGGGCGAGGGCGACGCCGGGTGACCTGGGCAATGGTGCCGAATCGAGTGGCTTCGCCACGCTTGATTGTTTGATTTCGAGTATTTTCGGAACAATGAAAGAGGGCGTGTGGGCGCGCGGCGGGCCGAGGTCAGAGACCGAGATCTGCCAGCTTCGCGTCAAGCGGGGCGGGATCGGACAAGGCGAGGCGCACCGGCAGGGTGAGCACCTTGCGGCGAAACTCCGCAGGCAGGCGAACGGCATCCTTTTCGGTTGTCACGAGCTGGGCCGAGAGGAGCCGGGCCTCGTTTTCCAGCCGGGTCATCAAGGCGTCGGTCAGGGGCTGGTGATCCTCCAGCGCCTCGGCCCGCGAGAGCGTGGCGCCGAGGCCGCGCAGGGTGGCGAAGAACTTCTCGGGATGGCCGATGCCCGCGAAGGCGAGGAAACGGGTGCCTGTCCAGTCCATGCCGGTTTCGAGCGGGACGAGCGTGCCGGTCAGTTGCGGCACCGTGATGGCGTGACCCCAGACCTGACGGAACCTGTCCTGCGCGGCGGGCGGGCCGATGGAGAGCAGGAGATCGGCACGGGCAAGACCGGGCGCCACCGGCTCGCGCAGGGGGCCCGCGGGCAGGCAGCGGCCATTGCCGAACCCGTGGCCGGCATCGACCACAACCAGCGACAGGTCGCGCGCCACCGAAGGGTTCTGGTGGCCGTCATCCATGATCAGGACGTCGGCGCCGGAAGCCGCGGCGGCCCGGGCCGCCTGCGCCCTGTCGCGGGCGATCCAGGTGCGGGTGAAGGCGGCGATGAGCAGCGGCTCGTCGCCGGTCTCCGCGGCGGTGTGACCACGTTCATCGACCTCGACCGGGCCGTCGAGCCGCCCGCCATGGCCGCGGGAGATGACCGCGGGTGTGCGGCCACGGGCCTGCAGGTGCTGGACCAGCGCGATGACGGTGGGGGTCTTGCCGGTTCCACCGGCATTGAGGTTGCCGACGCAGATCACCGGGACAGGGGCGCGGTATTCGGACGGCGCGGCGACACGGCGGGCCGTGGCGCGGGCGTAGAGCGCACCGAGGGGCGCCAGCAGGCGTGCAGGCAGGGCGGGGCGGTCGGGCGCGGTGTTCCAGAAACCCGGCGGCCGCATCAGTTCCGGCCCAGCCGGTCGAGCCGGTCGTTGAGAAGGTCCGCGATCCGGTCGGTCAGTTCGGCGCTGCGCGACGCGACCTCCCACGCGGCGTGGGCCATGGAGGCGGACTGGTCCGGCGGGATCAGGCGCTTGACCGCGGCGGCGAGGGTTTCGGCGTCGCGGACGATGCGCGCGGCGCCGGCTTCGGCGAACCGGGAATAGCTGCCGAGGTAGCGCCGGATGTTGGGACCGTAAAGGATGGCCGAGCCGTGGGCGGCAGGTTCGTTCGGGTCGCAGCCATGGGCGCCCGCGACAAGCGAACTGCCCATGAAGGTAATCGGTGCAAGCCTGTACCAGAGCCCCATCTCGCCGTGCGTGTCGGCGAGGATGACCTGCGTGGTTTCATCGGGAAAGGTGCCTGCGGACCACCGGACATGGCGCATGCCGGCGTCCGACAGGGCCTGGGTGAACGGGGCCGTGTCCTCGGGCGGGTCGGGCACGATCACCAGCAGCGTGCGGTGCGAGAAACGGCTGACCTCGCGGTGCGCGGCGAGCACGGTTGCGACCTCTTCGGCCCGGGTCTGGGCCGCGAGCCAGACCGGACGGCCCAGCAGGGTCGCGGCAAGATCGCTGCGGTCGGTCTCGTTATGGGGCAGAGAGATCGTGCCTTCGAGCAGGGGGCCGGTGACCGACAGGACGCTGTCGGAGACGCCCATCCGCCGCAGGAAGCGGGCCGCGCTGTCATCGCGCGCCATGATGAATTCGAATTGCCGGAGCAGGGCGCGCGGGAGATCGGGAAACCAGCGCCAGGCGGGCCGCGCAAGGGTGGTTTCCGAAGCATCGATAAGCGCCATCGGAAGACCCTGTTCCGCGGCGCGGTCCAGCAGGGCAGGCCGCAGCGCACCGCCGGCCCAGAGCGCGATATCAGGGCGCCAGTGCGCGAGAAACGCGTCGGCGGTGGGCACGGTATCCTCGGGGAGGGGCGCGATGATGACGGCCTCGCGGGTCTTGAAGGGCGTGTCGGGGATGTCGCTTTCCGTGGTGAGCAGCATCGACAGCCGGGGGCGTTGCAGCCGCAGCCGGTCGAAGAGCTGTAGCAGGGCCTCGATCTGGTTTGTGTCGGCGGCGTGGACCCAGAGGAGCGTGCCGTCGGGGCGTGGCTGTTCCGGGGTGTGGGGACGGGCGGGACCGCGCCGTGCATAGGCCAGATAGGCCGCAAGGCTGAGCGAGCGGCTCATGTCGGCACGCGGTTCGATCGGGGTGGCAAGACCTTGAAATCAAGGCTGTAAAGGCGTGGCGCCATGGAATCCTTCGCGGTCGGCAGGGTCGGGCGCAGGGTATTCCTTTGGTCCGCGGGGTCAAGGGAGAGCGACGGGTTGACCCGGGCGCCGGAATGAGGCCAATGAAAGAGGAACATGCCGGAGCGTGCGCGATGACCAAGCCCTTTCTGATCCTGCAACTGCGCCCGGAAACAGAGGCGTCGGACGACGAGTTCGCGGCGATCCTGCGCAAGGGCGGGCTGGAGCCGCACGATGCGCGGCGTATCCGGATGGACCAGGAGCGCTTGCCGGAAGATATTGACCTGAAAGATTTTTCCGGCGTCATCGTCGGCGGGGGGCCAGGCTGTGTCAGCGACGATCCGGCGCAGAAATCCGATGTCGAGGCGCGGATCGAGGCGGATGTTCTGGGGCTGATGCCTCAGGTGACAGACCAGGATTTTCCTTTCCTTGGCTGCTGTTACGGGATCGGCATCCTGGGGGCGCACCTGAAGGGCGACGTGAGCAAGCGGGCCTATGGCGAGGCGGTGGGCACCTCGGCCTGCGAGATCACGCCCGAGGGCCGGGACGACGCGCTGCTGGCGGGGGTTCCGACGGCGTTCGATGCTTTCGTGGGGCACAAGGAGGCGTTACAGGATCTGCCCGAGGGTTGTGTGCATCTTGTGAGGTCCGAGGCATGTCCCTACCAGATGTTGCGGTACAAAGAGAATGTCTATGCCACGCAGTTCCACCCAGAGGCGGATGCGGACGGGTTCGAGACGCGGATCCGTATCTATCGCGACCGGGGCTATTTCCCGCCCGAGGATGCGGACGACCTGATCGCCATGTGCCGGGCGGCGGACGTGTTCGCGCCGGAGATGATCCTGCGGAATTTCGTGCAGAGATACGCCAAGGGTTAAGCCCGCCGGGGCGGACGAATCCGTATCGGTATCACGTCGGTATCCGGGTGGTATGGCGACGGTGCCCTGGTCAGGCGTCGGTTGGTTAACGATGCGTTCAGGCAGGTGACATGCGGTCAAGAGGTCCCGGGGCAGGCCCGGGACGGGGGGAGTGGCGCATGGCGCAGTCGGTCGGATAGAGGGCCGCATCTGACGGTCGAACGCCGCACCGGACGGCCTGATGACAGCCGTCTCGTCGAGTGTCCGCTTTGAGCCCTTGCGAGACACCGGCATCGAACCCCCAGCCGGTTAACAGCCGCGCAGCGGCCCGGCCATCGTCAGCCCCTCCCTTGGGGTGGCGATTTGGCGAGGCTGGGCGCACCGAACGTTCCGAGGATGTGTTTGGCAGGCATAAAGTGCTTCCCAATTCCCGTCGGATCGCCACCCCGGGGGCTGACGCTCGCCTCCGTCGTGAATGGCCGCTTTGTCACGCATAGCGGACCTTGAAGGGTTTCGGAGCTTCGCAGGTGCCGCGAAAGGCGGTTAAGAGCCCGAATTCACTTTGGCACTACCTAACTCTTCTTCCGCGCAGCTAAGAACAGCATGCCATGAAGCAAAGCGATTAAAGGTAGCATGATAGCTACGTATCCAAATTCGAGCCCAATTTCTGAAAGGCAATAGAGCCCAAACGACACACAAATTGACACGTATGGTGCAACGTTAAGTAGCTTATTTTTAAAGCTAAACCCTGAGCTAAAGGCCAGTAGCAGTATCGATAGCAATGAAAAAAACAATGCTGTTTCGGAAAAGTACATGCGACAGAACTCCATTTTAAGTACTAATCGACAGAAAGGTATAATGTTTGCAACCGCTTAACTCCAGAACGACGGGTTTGTCCCGCACGGCGCACGGTCGGAAGACGGGCTGACGACTGCATGACGTCGGCGCCCGATCCCTGGTTTTGCCCGGCATGGCGGACGCGATGACTGTAGACCAGCCCCCCGCAAACGCGTCAGATGCGCAGGAAGGGCTGTGCGATGCGGGGGAGAAGGCCGCGAAAGCGCAGGGGCGCGTCGGTCACCGCAAGGCAGATGCAGTCGGCGCCGATCTCGGCCACGGGCGTGTGATCGAGATCTTCGTCGGCGATCTCGATGTCGCCGGGGCCGAAACGGTCGACCTCGTCGGCGAAGGCGCCCTGCAGCACCAGCGTGAGTTCGGTGCCGCGGTGGCCGTGGTCGGGCACGGCGGCGCCGGCGGGAATGTAGAGCAGCCGCGCCGTGGCCTCTCGCGAGGTGGGCAGGATGGCCTGTTTCACGCCCATGCCCACGGATTTCCATTTCACCGCATCAAGGTTGCCGCCAACGTAATCGCGTAGCGGGCCGGGCAGATCGCCAGCGGGCGCCGCGGGGCCCGCAGCCGGGGAAGGCGCGGTGGTGTCGATGAGCGCGAGCGTGTCATCAAACGCGCTGTCCGAGAGGTCGGCATTGCCGCACGCCTCGATCAGGGCGCCGCCGACGGCGTCGAAGGCGGAAAGGCGCGCGCGGCATTCGTCGCACATGGAGACATGCGCGGCCACGGCCAGGCTGAACGCCTCGGGCAGGGAGCCCGCGGAATAGGCCATGAGAAGCGCGTCGCTGAGATGATGCTTGATCGTGTCCGTCATGATGGTTCACTTCATCTGGTGGCGCAGGCGGTCCAGCGCCAGTCTGATCCTCGACTTGATGGTCCCGAGCGGAAGACCGGTTTCGGCGGCGATCTCGGAATGCGACAGATCGCCGAAATAGGCCTTTTCGATCAGGTCCTTCTGCTTGGCGGGCAGCCGCGCGATGGCGGCGCCCAGTTTTTCGCTTTCCTGCTGCAGGGCCAGGGCATCGGCCTGGTCCGGTTCCTGTTCGGGGCCCCAGGACAGGTCCTCGGGCTCGGGGCGTCTTTGCTTGCGGATCGCGTCGATCCGGCGGTTGCGCGCGATGGTGAAGATCCACGTTGCCGCGCTGGCGCGCGAAGGGTCGAACATGTGGGCCTTCTGCCAGAGCGTCGCCATGACCTCCTGCGTGCATTCCTCGGCCAGCGAGGCGTCGGCGCCGGACTTCATCAGGAAGGCCTTCACCCGCGGGGCGAAATGCGAAAACAGCCGCCGGAACGCGGCCCGGTCGCGCGTATCGCGGATGCGGACGATGACCTGCGCCCAGTCGGGGCCCTTATCGTCGGTCTGCGCCGTCACCGGTGCCGGCCCCCTGGCGTTGCGCTGCACGGGCTGCAGGACGCCCGGGTAGGGCGGGGTGTCGGCGGTCTGGCCGATGGTCTGGAGGGCGTCCGGTTCACTGAACATGCCTTTCCTACGACGGGTCGTTCCGGCCGGATCAAAAATTCACGGCGTATTCTTTGCATCTTCTTTGCATCCGATCGTCGCGCGTCTGCGTAACCTTCATAAAGACAATCTAGGGTACTACACGGCATGCCATTCGAGAAAGTTGCGCCGTTGCGCAAGAAAGTCGCAGTCATCGGCGCGGGGATCAGCGGGCTGGGGGCGGCCTGGCGGCTGGCGGGAACGCATGACGTCACGGTGTTCGAGGCCGCCACGCGGCTGGGCGGCCATGCCCGGACGAAACTGGCGGGCAAGCACGGGACACAGCCGGTGGACACCGGATTCATCGTGTTCAACCATGCCAATTATCCCAACCTGGTGAACCTGTTCGACGTGCTGGACGTGCCGGTGGTGAAAAGCAAGATGAGCTTTGGCGCGTCGTTCCGGGACACGCGGTTCGAATACGGGCTGGACGGGGCGCAGGCGTTCTTTGCCCAGACGCGAAACGTGCTGGACCCCCGCATGTGGCGGATGCTGCGCGATATCTTCCGGTTCAATGCGCGGGCGGTGAAGATGGCGGATGCCTATCCCGAGGCCAGTATCGGCGAGTTGCTGCAGAAGATGGGCACCGGGCGGTGGTTCCGCGATCGGTACCTGAGCCCGTTCACCGGCGCGATCTGGTCGACGCCGACGGAAAAGGTGATGGAGTTCCCGGCGCATGCGCTGGTGCGGTTCATGGAGAACCATGCCCTGCTTGGATATGACGGTCAGCACCAATGGTACACGGTCGATGGCGGGTCGATACAGTATGTCTATCGCCTCGGGACATGGCTGGAACGCGCCGGGGTGGAGATCAGGACCGGCGCGCCGGTTGCCGGTGTGCGGCGGTTCGACGGCGGCGCCGAGCTGCGCACGCAAGGCGGCGTGTGGGAGACGTTTGACGAGGTGATCCTTGCCACCCATGGGGATGACAGCCTGAAGATGCTGGCCGACCCGACGCCCGAGGAGCGCCGCGCGCTGGGCCGCGTGAAATACCAGCCCAACGACGTGGTGCTGCATTGCGATGCCTCGGTGATGCCCCGGCGGCGGGCGGTGTGGTCGTCGTGGAACTACATGGAGGGGCCTGCAAGGCGGGAAGGGCAGATCGACCTGACCTACTGGATGAACAGCCTGCAGCCCATCCCCCTGGACGACCCGCATTTCGTGACCCTGAACAGCACGCGGCCGATCCGGGAAGAGATGATCTATGACAGCTGCGTGCTGCGGCACCCGGTCTACGACCTGGACATGCTGCGCGCACAGGCCGAGATACGCCGGATCAACGGCGAGAATGCCACGTGGTTCTGCGGTGCCTGGATGAAGAACGGGTTTCACGAGGACGGGTTGTCCAGCGCCTGCGACGTGGCGGATGCGATCCTGTCGCGCCAGGCGGCGGTGGCGGCGTGAGCCGGGTGGATCATATCGCGGGCCATACGTGGCACGGCCGCAAGGGCGCGGTGCGCAACGCGTTCCGGTACGGCGTCGATTACGTGATGCTGGACGCCGAGGCCAAGATGCCGTCGGGTCGCGTCTTCGGGCGCAACCGCGCGGGTCTCTTCAGCCTGCGCGACCGGGACCATGGCGGCCCGCCCGGGCGGGGCCGGGGGGCGGCGTGGGTGCGCGAGGTGCTGGAGGCACACCAGTTCGCGGCGCCGGTGCGGATCGAACTGCTGGCCCAGCCGCGGGTGCTGGGGCATGTGTTCAATCCGGTGTCCTTCTGGCTGTGCTACGGTGCTGCGGGCGACCTGATGGTGGTCATCGCGGAGGTGACCAACACCTATGGCGACCGGCATTCCTATCTGTGCCATCACCACGACCGGAGCCCGATCGGACCCGAGGACCGGCTGCGGGCGAGGAAGGTCTTTCACGTCTCGCCGTTCCAGGCGGTCGAAGGCGACTATACCTTCCGTTTCGACATCCGGCCCGACCGGATCGGGATCTGGATCGACATGAGCCGCGGCGGGGACGGGGTGATCGCGACGCTGGTGGGCGACCGCGCGCCGTTGCGCGCGCGGGGTGTGCTGAAGGCGTTGCTGCGGCGGCCGCTGGGCGCGCGCCGGGTGCTGGCGCTGATCCACTGGCAGGCGCTGAAGCTGTGGTGGAAGGGCGCGACCTTTCACAATCGGCCCGAGCCGCCGGCGCAAGACGTCAGCCGGTGAGCGGCGGGACGGCCGCGCCGAGACTGCCGGCCTTCGCGCTGTTCGGTGCGATGCTGGCGGCGGCGGGCCTGCCGCTTTACATCCATGCGCCGAAGTTCTTCGTGGACGAATACGGGGTTTCGCTGGCGGCGCTGGGCACGGTTCTGGGCGTGCTGAGACTGCTGGATTTCGTGCAGGACCCGCTGCTGGGGCGGGTCGCGGCGATGACGCGGCGCTATCGGAGGGCGACCGTTCTGGTGGCGGGGGCGGCGATGGTGGCGGGGATGCTTGGACTGTTCGCCGTCACGCCCATGTTGCCGCCGCTGTGGTGGTTCGCGGTCATGCTGACGCTGGTCTTTACCGCCTTCAGCTATCTGACGATCTGCTTTTACGCGCAGGGCGTGGCGGTGGCCGGGCAGATCGGTGGCGGCGGGCACCTGAGGGTTGCGCGGTGGCGCGAGACCGGGGCGCTGCTGGGCATCTGCGCCGCAGCGGTGGCGCCGGTGGCGCTGGGCGGCTACGGGGCCTTCGCGGTGGCGTTCGCGGGACTGGCGCTGGTGGCGCTGTGGGCAATGGGCAGGGAATGGCGCGGGACGGCAGGGCAGCAGGACGCGACATCGCAGATCGGAGCGGTGCTGCGCGATGCGCTGGCCCGGCGGCTGCTTCTGG
Organism: Roseovarius sp.; assembly: GCA_046290265.1. Classification (GTDB taxonomy): domain Bacteria; phylum Pseudomonadota; class Alphaproteobacteria; order Rhodobacterales; family Rhodobacteraceae; genus Roseovarius. The sequence goes on from JBKAGF010000056.1 coordinate 11,707, forward strand.
TGGCCTTGGCCAACTCGGCCCCGGTGGCGGTAAGCTCGACCCTGTTCCTGTTTTATGTCGAGGACCGGTTGGGCGCGCCGGGATGGGAAGGGCCGCTGCTGCTGGTCTTTTTCCTGAGCGCGGCGGGCGCGGCGCCGGTCTGGGGCAGGCTCGCCGAGGCACATGGCGCGCGGCGGGTGCTGATCGGCGCGATGGTGCTTGCGATCGCGGCGTTCGGCTTCGCGGCGATGCTGGGCGCGGGCGACATCTGGCCTTTCGCGGTGATCTGCGTGGTGACGGGCGTGGCGCTGGGGGCGGACATGACGGTTCTGCCGGCCCTGTTCGCCAGCCGGATGGCGGAGGTGTCGCCGGGGGCGGCGGAAGGTTTCAGCCTGTGGTCCTTCGTGTCCAAGATCACGCTGGCGGGGGCGGCGGTGGGGCTGCTGCCGGTGCTTGAGAGTGCGGGCTATGCACCGGGAGCGGACAATTCCGAGGCCGCACTGTGGACGCTGGCCCTGCTGTACGGTGCCGTGCCGTGCGTGCTGAAGTTGGCGGCGATTGCGTTGCTGGCGCGCCTGCCCGAAGGCGGCGGCGCGATGAAGGCCGCGGGGTCCGCGCCCGGGCGGGGGCATGCCGCGCGGGACGGATGACCGGGTTTGAGGTACCGGCGGCCCGATGCCGCCCCGGGCCGCCGGGGGGAACCATTGCGAAGCGGGGCCGGTTTCGCATGTAAGGGACAGGGGCCGCCGTTTCGGGGGCGTCACTGAAAAGATTGGACGGCACGGAGATTCGGAAAACGGCATGATGGACTGGACTGGAAAACGGTATTGGCTGGTGGGCGCCAGCGAAGGGCTTGGCGCGGCGCTGGCCCGGAAGCTGAGCGCGGTGGGGGCAGAGGTGATCCTGTCGGCGCGGAGCGAGGACCGGCTGAAGGAGGTCGCCGGGATGCTGCCGGGACGCGCCAGCTGCGTGACGGTCGATGTGACCGACGCCGAGAGCGTGGCGCAGGCGGTGGACGAGGTCGGCGACGTCGATGGCGTGGTCATGCTCGCCGGGGTCTATTGGCCGATGAAGGCGACCGAATGGGATGCCGAACAGGCCGTGGCGATGGCCGATGTCAACTTCACCGGCACCGTGCGGGTGCTGGGGCAGGTCGTGCCGAAGATGGTCGCGCGGGATCACGGGCATATCGTGCTGACCGGCTCGCTGGTCGGGTTTCGCGGATTGCCCGGCGCGATCGGGTATGGCGCAAGCAAGGCCGGGATCATGTCGCTGGCCCAGAGCATGCGCGCCGACCTGCGCCATACCGGGGTTCTGGTGCAATGCGCCAATCCCGGTTTCATCCGCACGCGGCTGACCGACAAGAACGATTTCCGGATGCCGGGGCTGATGGAGCCCGATGAGGCGGCGCAGGTCATCTTTGAGCTGATGAACGACGAGGACGCGTTCGACCGCAACTTTCCCACGTGGTTCAGCCTTGTCTTCCGGCTGTCGCGGTTCCTGCCGAACTGGCTGTATTTCCGCCTGTTTGCGTGAGATCAAGGCGGGCATCTGTCCGCCGCGCCAGAAATCCGGTAGAGTCCAACCCGCAAGAGGAGGTCGGGACATGCTGGAAATAAGTGTTCACAAGGTCGCCCAGGTGATCCTCATGTCGCGCGAGCTTGACCGCGCGGAAGGAGAGGTCAGGGCCTTCATCGAACGGTTGACCGAAGAGGAAGAGGCGAGCCTGGTCGCGCTGATGTGGATCGGGCGCGGCAGTTTCGCGGCCGATGAGCTGGAAGAGGCGAAGGCCACCGCCGCCGAGGAGGCAACGACGCCGACGGCGGATTACCTGCTGGGAACGCCGCACCTGTCGGACCACCTGGAAAACGGGCTGGAAGAGCTGGGCCTGTCGGCGCAGGACGAGGAGGACGACCTGGTGCGCGGGGGATGACGTTTGCGCAGGCTTGGGGTTTTGCCCGCCAAGGTAGGATTTTGCCCGCCAAGGTGGGTTTTCATCCACCAAGGTGGGTTCTGACCCACCCTACGCGGGTGTTGCGCGTTTGCCCGCGCGGTCGGGGAAAATGCGTGCGCCGCGCGGAGACCGCCCGAAAAGGCCGGCTGACGTGGTATGATCCGGGCTGAAGCCGTTTCCAGGAGGGTGAAATGAAAGCATCTGTATCCGTCGCAGCCATCGTTTCTTTTCTTGCAGTCCCGGCATTTGCGGGCAACCTGACGCCGCCGGCGGACCCTTACGTGCCGCCGCCGCCCGCGCCGGTTTCCGACTGGGCCGGACCCTATGCCGGTGTGCAGCTGGGCTTTGGCGATCTCGACATCAATGCCACGAACCCCACGCCCGGCGCCAACTTTCCTGCGGTCAACCTGAGCGATGACGGCTTTCTGGGCGGTGTGCATGCCGGGTATAACTGGGACCGGGGCACGCTGGTCTACGGCGTCGAGGCCGATATCGACTTTACCGACATTTCGTTCAACACGGTGGACGTGGACACCATTTCGCGGCTGCGGCTGCGGATGGGTGTCGATGCCGGCAGCGCCTTTGTCTACGGCACCGCCGGTGCGGCCTATATGAGCGGCAGCGGTGGCGGGTTCAGCCTGGACGGCTGGGGCTGGGTGGCCGGCGCCGGGGTGGATTTCAAGCTGAGCGAAAAGTGGGTCCTGGGCGCGGACGCGCTGTATCACGAATTCGACGATGTCTCGCCCTCGGGCGGGGTCGACGGCATGACCTACCGGGCGCGGGTGTCCTACCGGTTCTGAGCGGGCGCGCCGGACCGTCCGGATGACCGGGGGGCGGCGCGGGGCGTGAGACCTGCCTGTCATCGCCGACCGTTTCGCCATGCGACGCGGGGGAGGTCCCGGATCAGGTCCGGGACAGGCCACGCGCCGACGCAGGCGATCCGGCCCGGCGGTGGGTCCGGGACATGAGTATTTTCGCCAAGAAAAAGGCCGGAATGACGTGTCTTCCCGGACCTTGTCTCAGGCGCAGTGATCCACCACCTGCAGGTGCTGGGCGAGGCGGTCGACCTCGTTCAGCATCCGGGCGACGAGTTCGGGGTCGCTGGGCGCGGGGCTGACGCCTGCCGGAATCTCCCTGGCCGCCACGGCCTCGACCGCCAGCGAGACGGGGATCGACACCAGCCGCGACATGGCAGTGCCGCGCGCGTCGCCCCAGGCATCCATGACATAGGTCTTGTGCCAGACGGTGTCGCCGCCGCGTTCGGCCTTGAGGTCGACGCAGAGCACGACGCGGTCGGGGTCGTCCTCGCCATAGGCGTTGTCGCGCCAGAACTGGTCGGACATTTCCTTGAGCCGTGCCTCGCCTTCGGGACCTTCGAGCGTCTCGATCTCGGCGAAGACGTCGCTCCAGGCCTCGGACCAGCCGTTGAGCCGCAGGGTGCCGCGGACGAATTCCCTGACCCGCCAGGAGGGTTCGAACCCGTAATCCTCTAGGAAGGGCAGGCTGTCGCGGTTGGGGTAGACCTCGAATGTCTCGGGGTCGGGCAGCGGCGCGGTGTAGGTACCGAGCGCGTCCCAGGGGCGCTGGACGTTCAGTTCCGAGTAGTTGCGGATCGAGCGGGAGGGCGAGCGCAGGGCCTTGAGCACGCCGAGCGGCGACCAGCTGAACTTGTAGCGGAACGGGTTGGGGTGTTTCGGGATGCCGCCGCAATAGCTGAGAAAGCTGAGGTCGTTTTCCGGGTTGAAGGCGTGAGAGGCCCGGTAGTCGGCCATCAGGTGATGCGCCATCAGGTGGTCGATGCCGGGGTCCAGCCCGATCTCGTTGACCACGGAAACGCCGCGCAGGAGCGCCTTGGCGTGCAACTCGCGCATCTCGGGGGCGATGTAGGACGAGGACACGAAATGCGCGCCCTTGTTGATGCACATCTCGGCGATCGGCACGTGCCAGTCGCCGGGCAGCATGGACACCACGATATCGCCCTCCTGCACCTCGGCGGACAGCATGTCGAAATCGAAGGCGCGGATGCGGTTCGTCAGATCGCCGACCGCGGCCTCGGCCTTGTCCAGCGAGCGGTTCCAGACGGTGACGGAATGTCCCGCCTCGATCAGCCTGCGCAAGCCGGGCACCGCCGACAGGCCGGTGCCGCACCAGTGGATGGTCATGTCGGTGTCCCCCTTCAAACGTGGTTGCGGAATGTGCGTTCCGCGCGTTCCCATACTCCGCCGTCCAGTTTGTCCAGTGTTTTCAGGGATGGCAAGAGTTGGCTGGCATAGTCCTGCGAGGATTCCAGCGGCAGGAGCGACGGCAGGTTGTCGATCGCCATGACATCGAGCGGCGGGGCGTCGTGCACCCGGGTCACGGGCGCATCCCATGTGGTGGCCTGGGAGTAGACCGGCACGGGGTTGTAATCGCTGTCGGGGTCGCAGGCGACATCGCCGATGACGGTCAGGCGGCGGGGGGCGGTCAGGGCCTCTGCCGGCACGAAGACGGGCGTGCCGGGGCGGGCGAAGATGCAGTTGAGGAAAAGGTCGTGGGCCAGGATTTCGGGGAAGGGGCCGCCATGGGCGGTCTCGTCCATGTCCCACCTGGTGGGGGTGACATCCATCGCGGTGCAGAGGTCGGCGGCGCCGGTGCCGACGCGGCCGAGCGCGCCGATCACGATGGCCGAGGGGCGGTCGTGGCCGGTGGCGTCGAGCGTCTGCGCCAGGTCGGTCAGCAGGGCCTCCTTGTCGGGATAGGCAGAGACCGGCGGGCAGAGCGCGCCGCGTTGCTGGGCGGCCCAGGCGAAGAGGCTGACGGCGGCCCCGGCATAGCCCGCCCAGTAGCCGAAGGCGGCGACCCGGCGGCCCTGTTCATCCACCAGGTATTCCAGGTCGTAGAGCGTGCCGCCCCCCGCCTTGAACCGGTCCAGCAGGCGGCGGCCGGAATGCTGGCCCTTGAAGGCGTGGCCGAACATGATGTGGCGATGCGGCAGGGGCGTGCCGTCGTCGGGCAGTTCCTTGAGCCCGAAGATGATGGCGTCGCGGGGCGCGTCGGGCCAGCTGTTCTGCGGCACGATGGTGGCGCCTGCGTCGGCATAGCGGTCGGTGGGGATGATGCGGTCGGGGCTGTCCTCGACGCTGACCGTCATGCCCTGCGCGATGAGGGCCGCGGCCCCGTCGGGGGTCAGGCCGGTGCGGTCTTCGTTGTCGCGCTGTTCGGCGCGGACCCAGAGATGCGTCATGCGAAATCCTTCGTCAGCAGGCCATAGTCGCGGATCGCCGCCGCCGAGGGACGGGCGGCCATCATGGCGCGGTGGGCCTTCAGCTTCGGGAACCGGTCGATATCGACATCGTCGGTCTCCAGCCAGCAGGTCACGGCGAACAGCCACGGATCGGCGATGGTCATCGCCTCGCCCATGACGAAGGGCGAGAGCGCGCAGGTTTCCTCGAGAAAGGCGGCGCTTTGCGCCATCGTCTGGGGCACCTTGGCGCGCATGTCCTGCAACGAGCTTTCGTTGTCGGCCCAGCGGATGCCCCGGCGGCCATGGGCGTGGTTCACATGCATGGTGGAGGCCAGATAATAGCAGATCGCGCGGACCTGGCCCGCCTGCCACGGATCGGCGGGCACGAGGCCCATCCCGGGGGCCTGGGCGGCGATATATTCGAGGATGGCGCCGGTTTCCGTCAGGACGCCCTGGCCGGTTTCCAGCGCGGGCACCCGGCCCTTGGGGTTGACGGCAAGATAGTCCGGCCCGGTCTGCGCCGCGTTGGCGAAATCGACGGCGACGGGGGTGTGGTCCAGTCCGGTTTCCTGCAGCAGAAGGCCGGTCGCGACGGCGATGGTTCCGGGGGCGTAATGAAATTTCATTCCTGTGGGTCCTTCATCAGACATAGGTGCGGGCATGGGCCCGGTCGGGGCGGTCGAGATGCGGGATGGCGTTGAAGCCCGCCACCATGAGCGTGTCATGCACATAACTCAGCCGGTGCATGGAGGCGTTGTTGATCTGCAGCATGACGCGCGCCATGGCGGTGTCGTCAAGGCTCAGCACGTGGCGCAGCGCCATGCCGATGACGCCGCCGGAGGTGACCAGCAGGGTGCGCCCGGCATCGGCGCATTGCTCGGTCAGGACATCGGTGATGCGGGCGGCGAAGGCGTCGAAGCTTTCCGGCACGCCGGGCAGGTGACCGGCCGTCCAGAGCCCGATGACCTGCGGCAGGTGGGTGGCAAAGCCGGTGGCATCGGTGGGAACGGGGATCGCGTGCGCGTCCAGCGCGGCCTGGGCCAGGGCGAAATAGCTCAGCTCGTTCAGCCGGGGATCCTGCGCGGTGACGGCGATGCCCATGTGATGCGCGGTTTCGACCTGCCGGCGCAGGGTGCCGGTCAGCACACGGTCGAAGCGGGGGTTGGTGGCGGCGATGTGCTCGCCCAGCCAGCGGGCCTGGTCGGCGCCAAGATCCGAAAGCCGGTCATAGCTGTCTTCGTCGGTCGCATGGCTGTTGGCCTGCCCGTGCCGCACAAGGATGAGTTCCGCCAAGTGGCATGCTTTCTTCGTTTCCGTCGCGGGCAACCTAGCGCCCGGCGCGGCAAGGGTGAAGCCGGTCCGCGGGATTATTTCGGCGCGGCATCCAAAATTCGCGCCGACGTCTTCGGGCCTTCACTGTTCTCCGAATACTCCGGGGGTTTGGGGGCTGGCCCCCAAGTGAACCTGCGTTTGGGGGCTGGCCCCCAAGTGAACCTGCGTTTGGGGGCTGGCCCCCAATCAACCCTGCGTTTGGGGGCTGGCCTCCAAATTGAACCTGCGTTTGGGAGCTGGCCTAGATCGTCTGGTCGTATTCCCCCACCGAGGGTTCAGTGCGGATGACGGTATCGACTTCCTTGAAGATCGCGCGCATTTCCTCGTCCGAGGTGGCGCTTTCGCAGACCACGACGAGGTTGGGCGTGTTCGACGACGCGCGCACCAGGCCCCAGCTGCCGTTTTCCAGGATCACGCGGGCGCCGTTGACGGTGACGACTTCCTTGATGGGCTGGCCTGCGAAGGTGTCGCCGGCCTCATGCTTGGCGACGAGTTTCTGCACCAGCCGGTCGAGCACCTGATATTTCTCGGTATCGGCGCAATGGGGCGACATGGTGGGGGTCGACCATGTGGTGGGCAGGGCGCGGCGCAGGTCGGACATGGACATGTCGGGGTTGCGGTCCATCAGCTTGCAGATCTCGACCGCGACGCGCATGCCGCAGTCGTAACCGCGGCCCACGGGTTCGGCCAGGAAGTAGTGGCCGGATTTCTCGAAGCCTGCCAGCGCGCCCAGTTCCTTGACCCGGCGTTTCATGTGGCTGTGGCCGGTTTTCCAGTAGTCGGCGGTCACGCCGTTCTTCTGCAGCTCGGGATCGGCGGCGAAGAGGCCGGTGGATTTGACGTCGGCCACGAAGGTGGAGTTTGGGTGCAGCTTGGACAGGTCTCGGGCCATGATGACGCCCATCTTGTCGGCGAAGATCTCTTCGCCCTCGTCATCGACCACGCCGCAGCGGTCGCCGTCGCCGTCGAAGCCGAGCGCGAAATCGGCGCCCGACTCTTTCACCGAGGCGGCCATGTCGTGCAGCATTTCCATGGCTTCGGGATTGGGGTTGTAGTTGGGGAAGGTGTAGTCGAGCCTGTTGTGCGAGGGGATGACCTCGACGCCCAGACGCTCGAACAGTTCGGGGGCGAAGGCCGAGGCGGTGCCGTTGCCGGTGGCGCAGACGACGCGCAGCTTGCGGGACATTTTGAAGTCGCCGACGAGGTCGTCGAGATAGGCCTCGCGCACGCCCTCGACGAATTCGTAGCCGCCCCCCGGATGCGGTTCGCCCTCGCCATTCAGGACGATGTCTCGCAGCTCTCCCATCTCGTCGGGGCCGTGGGTGAGGGGGCGGTCGAAGCCCATCTTGACCCCGGTCCAGCCGTTCGGGTTGTGCGAGGCGGTGACCATCGCGACGGCAGGCACATCCAGGTGGAACTGCGAGAAATAGGCCATGGGCGAGAGTGCGGGGCCGATATCCTTGACCTGGATGCCGGCCTGCATCAGGCCGACGATCAGGGCGTTCTTGATCGACAGCGAATAGTCGCGGTAGTCGTTGCCGACCGCGATCACCGGGTCGATGCCGCGGCGGCGCATCTGGGTGCCCAGGCCGAGGCCGAGCGCGGTGATCCCGGGCAGGTTGATCTCGTCGGGGTATTTCCAGCGGGCATCGTATTCGCGAAAGCCGGTGGGAGTGATCATCGGGTCGCGGAGGAATTCCCAGGTGTTCTGGGTCACGGTGGCAGCGGGTTTGGTCACGGAACGTCCTTCGGTTTGCTTAGATGCGACAGGGGGCTTTCTTGGCCAGGCTGTCGAATTGCATGAGGCCCTGCAAGAGGGCCGGCATCTGGTCGAGCGGGATCATGTTGGGGCCGTCCGAGGGCGCGGTATCGGGCGCCTCGTGGGTTTCGATGAAGACCGCGGCAATGCCCAGGGAGACGGCGGCGCGGGCCATGACGGGGGCAAATTCGCGCTGGCCACCGGAACTGCCGCCCTGGCCGCCGGGCTGTTGTACGGAATGGGTGGCGTCCATCACCACCGGGTAGCCGGTGGCGGCCATCTGCGGCAGGGACCGCATGTCGGCCACAAGCGTGTTGTAGCCGAAGGAGGTGCCGCGTTCGGTCAGCAGGATGCGGCTGTTGCCGGTGCTTTCGACCTTGGAGATGACGTTGGGCATGTCCCAGGGGGCAAGGAACTGCCCCTTCTTGATGTTGACCGCGGCGCCGGTTTCGCCGGCGGCCAGCAGCAGGTCGGTCTGGCGGCAGAGAAAGGCGGGGATCTGCAGGATGTCCACGACCTCGGCCAC
>JBKAGF010000057.1:0-20425 GCA_046290265.1 Roseovarius sp.
CCCCTCGGCAGACCCTGTGATGAACTGCTCGAGATAAGGATCGCCCGAACCGTCCATCTGGGCCACCGGACCGGTCCAGCGGATCTTGCCGCCGTGGAGCATGGCGACGTTGTCGGCGATGGCGCGCACGGAAGTCATGTCGTGGGTGATGGTCATGGCGGTGGCGCCCATTTCCACCACGATCTCGCGGATAAGCTCGTTGATGACGCCGGACATGATCGGGTCGAGGCCGGTGGTGGGCTCGTCGAAGAAGATGATCTCGGGCTCGGCGCAGATGGCGCGGGCCAGTCCGACGCGTTTCTGCATGCCGCCAGAGAGTTCGGCGGGGTACTTGTCGGCCTGCTCGGGGGTGAGGCCGACGCGGCGCAGTTTTTCGATGGCGATCTCGCGGGCCTCGGCCCAGGGGCGCTTGAGCGAGCCGCGCAGCAGGCGGAAGGCGACGTTCTGCCAGACGGGCAGCGAGTCGAACAAGGCTCCGCCCTGAAACAGCATTCCGAAGCGGGCGAGGAAGGCGTCGCGGTCGCCCTTGGTGACGTCCTGGCCGTCGAGCGTGATCAGGCCGCTGTCATGCTGGATGAGGCCGAGGATGCATTTCAGGACCACGGATTTGCCGGTGCCCGAGCCGCCGATGATGACCATCGACGTGCCCCTGGGAATCGACAGGTTCACGCCGCGCAGGACGTGGTTGTCGCCGAAGGCCTTATGGACGTCCGAAAGCTCGATCATACCGAGAAGAAGACCCCCGTCAGCAGGAAGTTGGCGGCGAGGATCAGGATGGCGGCGGCCTGCACCGAGCCCTTGGTGGCGCGGCCCACGCCCTGTGCGCCGCGGCCCGAGTTCATGCCGTAATAGCAGCCCATCACGGCAGCGATGACGCCGAAGACCGCGCCCTTGACGAGGCTCGAGATGACATCCAGCGATTCAAGGAAATTCACCGTGTTCTTCATGTAGGTCGCCGGGTTGAAGCCGAGATTCTGCACCGCGACCGTGTAGCCGCCGAGGATGCCGATGATGTCGCCCACGCCCACCAGCAGCGGCACGGTGATGAGCGCCGCCAGCACGCGGGGGGCGACGAGGTATTTCATCGGATGGGTCGAGAGGGTGACGAGCGCGTCGATCTGCTCGGTCACTTTCATGGTGGCGATCTCGGCGGCGATGGAGGAGGTCACGCGGGCGGCGATCATCAGGCCGACGAGCACCGGGCCAAGCTCTCGTACCATGCCGATGGCGACGATCTGGGGCACCACGGCCTCGGCGTTGAAGCGCGCGCCGCCGGAATAGATCTGCAAGGCCAGCGCGCCGCCGGTGAAGATGGCCGTGAGGCCCACCACGGGCAGCGACAGCCAGCCCACCTGCATCAGCGCGTTGAAGACCTCTCGCGGGTAGAAGGGCGGGCGCAGGATGTGGCTGAAGGTCGAGAGCGCGAAAAGCGTGATCCGCCCCAGCATGGCAAGTGCTGCCAGCGTGTTGCGCCCGAGTGCGGCGAGGGGCGACAGGACCAGGCTCATCCGCCGGTATAGAGCCGGTCGTAGCGCGCGCCCATCGCGGTCAGGATCTCGTAGCCGATGGTGCCGGCATTGTCCGCAAGGTCGTCGACGGTCTGGTCTTCGCCCAGGAGGCGCAGCCATTTGGGGCCATGGCCCAGGTCGGTGATATCGACCGAGATCGAATCCATCGAAATGCGGCCCGCGACCGGGCAGGGCGTGTCGTCGGCGTAGAGCACGGTTTTCGGCCCCATGATCCGGTGGATGCCGTCGCCATAGCCCGAGGAGACGGTCGCGATGCGGGTCTCGCGGGTGGCGGTGAAGCTGTTGCCGTAGCCCACGGTTTCGCCGGGCTCCAGCATGCGCGTCTGGATCACGGGCAGATCGAGCGTGACAACGGGGCGGGCCGTCTCGAACGGCAGGCCGCCATAGAGACCGATGCCGGGGCGGCACATGTCGAAATGAAATTGCGGACCCATCAGGACGCCGCCCGTGGCGCCAAGGCAGCGGGGCACCTCGGTGCCATCGGTCATGTCGTGAAAGCAGGCAAGCTGTTGCGCGTTCATCGGGTGGTTGGGGTCGTCCGCGCAGGCGAGATGCGAGATCAGCAGCACCGGGCCGGCCGCCAGCACCATGTCGCGCACGGCGGCCCATTCGGCGGGTTCCATGCCCAGCCGGTTCATGCCCGAATCGAGCTGGATGCCGAAGGGATGGCCCGGCAGCGCCTCGAGATGGCGGATGACCTGATCGGTGGTGTTGAGCATGGGCGTGAGGCGCAGGTCCGAGATCATGTCGGTGTCGCCGGCCATGTGTCCGGAAAAGACGTGGATGTCGGGCGCGGGGCCAAGGGCCTGGCGCAGGGCGACGCCTTCCTTCGGGACGGCGACGAAGAACGTGCGACAGCCCGCCCGGGCCAGCGCACGCGCGACGCGGTCCATGCCGAGGCCATAGCCGTCGGCCTTGACCACGGCGGCGGTTTCCACTTCGGTCTGCGCGTCGAGCGCGCGCCAGTTGGCGACGAGCGCGTCGAGGTCGATGGTAAGCTTGCCTGTGCTGCTCATGGGCCGTGGTTTTGACAGGATGGGGCGGCGGGTCAAGAGGAAAGCGGGCGCGGCGCCGTCTCAGAATTCGCCGCCATCCTGCTGCCACGGTTTTGCGAGGTTGCCGAAGCGGGTGAACTGGCCTTCGAAGCTGAGTTCGACGGTGCCGATCGGGCCGTGACGCTGCTTGCCGATGATGACCTCGGCGCGGCCGTGCAGGCGCTCCATGCGTTCCTGCCAGGCGGCGATTTCCTCGAGCTTGTCGTCGGAGGGTTTCTCGCGCTCGGCGTAATATTCCTCGCGGAAGACGAACATCACCACGTCGGCGTCCTGTTCGATCGAGCCGGATTCGCGCAGGTCGGAAAGCTGCGGGCGCTTGTCCTCGCGGCTTTCGACCTGGCGCGAGAGCTGCGACAGGGCGATGACGGGAATGTCGAGCTCCTTGGCGATGGCCTTGAGGCCCTGGGTGATCTCGGAGACCTCGTTGACGCGGCTGTCCTTCGCCGAAGCGGGGCGCACGAGCTGAAGGTAGTCGACGATCAATACGTCCAGCCCGTGCGTCCGCTTCAGCCGACGGGCACGCGCGGCCAGCTGGGAGATCGGCAGGGCGGGCGTGTCGTCGATGTAAAGGGGGCAGGATTCGAGGGTCTTGGCGGCCTCGACGAAGCGGCGGAACTCGGTTTCCGTCATGTCGCCGCGGCGGATCTGCTCGGAGGGCACCTCGGAGGCCTCGGAAAGCACCCGCGCGGCCAGCTGTTCGGCGCTCATTTCGAGCGAGTAGAAGCCGACGACGCCGCCCTCGACCGCGCCTTCGGTGCCGTCGGGCCGGGTGCCGCGGCTATAGGCCTTGGCGATGTTGAAGGCGATGTTGGTGGCCAGCGACGTCTTGCCCATCGACGGGCGGCCGGCGAGGATGAGAAGGTCGGATTTGTGCAGCCCGCCCAGCTTCTTGTCCATGTCGATCAGGCCGGTGGAGATGCCGGCAAGGCCGCCGTCACGCTGATAGGCGGCATTGGCGACATTAACCGCGTCGGTTACCGCCTTGAGAAAGCTTTGAAATCCGGTTTCGGACTGGCCCTGTTCGGAAAGCTTGTAGAGCTTCTGTTCGGCCTCGACGATCTGGTCGCGCGGTTCGAGATCGACCTCGGCGCGAGCGGCCTTGCCGGCGATGTCGTGGCCCAGCCCGATCAGTTCGCGGCGCACGGCCATGTCATAGATCATCTGGGCGTAGTCGCGCGCGGCGAAGGCCGAGATGGCGGCGCCGGCGAGACGGGCGAGATAGGCCGGTCCGCCCAGTTCCTTGAGGCCTTCATCATCCTCGAGGAAGGTCTTCAGCGTCACCGGCGAGGCAAGGTTGCCCTTGGCGATGCGCGCCGCCGCGGTCTCGTAGATGCGGGCGTGGACGGGATCGTAGAAATGCTGCGGCCCGATCAGGTTGGCGACCCGGTCGTAGATGTCGTTGTTGGTCAGGATCGCGCCCAGAAGCTGCTGTTCGGCCTCGGTGGAATGCGGCATCTGCTCGGGCGTGGACGTCTCCTGTGCGTGGCCCGCGCCGGACGCATTGATGGTGGCAACTTCGTTCATGTTCGTCCCCCGTACTGCTCTGATCCCGGGTTGCGGTGCGGTGTGCCTCGACGTGCCTGTCCCGGTAGGCAGGTGTCATAGCGAGCGGGCCTGCGGGGTGGCAACTGGTATGTTCCTGTGGATACGCTGTGGATATCCTGAGCCTACAACATATTGCCCGCTGACGCCCCACGTCGTCAAGATTTTGTCCTGACCGCCCAAGGTCGGCGCGCTTACGTGGCGTCACGACAACGATAAAAAAATTTCACGATCGGGCTTGCCCGCCGGTGCGGGCGCGGCGACTCGGGGGTGATCAGCTGCGGGCGGCCTGCCAGGCGCGGGGATCGTCGAGAAACGATTCGACCCCGTCGAGCGTGGCGGCATCGAAGCTGCCCTGCGCGCGCGCCTCTTCCAGCACGTCGCGCCACGTGCAGAGGTAATGCAGCGCCACGCCGTGGTCGCCCAGCGTCTTTTCGGTTTCGGGGAAGATCCCGTAATAGAAGATGACCGCCGTATGCCCGCAGCTGGCGCCGGTCTCGCGGATGGCGTCGACGAAGCTGAGCTTGGAGCCGCCATCGGTCGTCAGGTCCTCGACCAGCAGGACGCGGTCGCCCTCGGACATCGCGCCCTCGATCCTTGCATTGCGGCCATAGCCCTTGGGTTTCTTGCGCACATAGGTCATCGGCAGGGCCATGCGCTCGGCCACCAGCGCGGCAAAGGGGATGCCCGCGGTCTCGCCGCCGGCGATGTTGGTGAAGGCCTCGAATCCGGCATTGCGCATCACCGTGACGGTCAGGAAATCCATCAGGGTGGACCGGATGCGGGGAAAGGAGATGAGCTTGCGGCAGTCGATATAGGTGGGGCTGGGCAGCCCCGAGGCCAGGGTGAAGGGCGTCTCTGCGTTGAAATGGACCGCCTCGATCTCGAGCAGCATCCGGGCGGTGAGGCGGGCGATTTCCTGTTGGTCGGGATAGGTCGAAGGGATCATGCGGTCGGTCCTTGATGCAGGGCGCCGGAGCCTCCGGCGGGGATATTTCGGGCAAGAAGAAAGGTCAGGTCACGCGCCAGTGCAGCGGCATCTGCGGGTCGAAAAGGGTGACGCGGCCGTCGCCGGTGTCGATCCCGGGCGGATAGGTGACGGGGGCGCCCCGGGTGAGCGTGATCGTGTCAGAGCTGACGGGCAAGCCATAGAAGCGGGCGCCATGTTCGGACGCGAATCCGGCGAGGCGGTCGAGGGCGTCGTCCTGCTCGAACACCTCGGCCAGGATCGAGAGCGTGTTGGTGGCCGTGAAACACCCCGCGCAGCCGCAGGCGGTTTCCTTGGCCGCGTCGACATGGGGGGCCGAATCCGTGCCGAGAAAGAAGCGCGCGTCGCCGGAGGTGGCGGCGGCGCGCAGGGCAAGGCGGTGTTCCTCGCGCTTGGCCACGGGCAGGCAGTAGTAATGCGGTCTGATCCCGCCCACGAGGAGGTGGTTGCGGTTGATCACGAGGTGATGCGTGGTGATGGTGGCGCCGAGATCCTGCGCATGGGAGGTGACGTAATCGACCCCGTCGCGCGTGGTGATATGTTCCATCACGACGCGCAGGCCGGGCGTGGCGCGGCGGAGCGGGTCGAGCACGCGGTCGATGAACACCGCCTCGCGGTCGAAGATGTCGATCTCGGCGTCGGTCACCTCGCCATGCACGCAGAGCGGCATGCCGATTTCCGCCATCCGTTCCAGCACCGGGCGCACCCGGTCGAAATCGCGCACGCCAGAGGCGGAATTGGTGGTGGCGCCCGCCGGGTAGAGCTTGACCGCCGTCACGAGGCCGGAGGCATGGGCGGCGGCCACGTCGGCCGGATCGGTGTCCTCGGTGAGGTAGAGGGTCATCAGCGGGGTGAAGGCCATGCCCTCGGGCAGGGCGGCCATGATCCTGTCGCGGTAGGCGGCGGCCTGCGCCCCGGTTACCACCGGCGGCACGAGGTTGGGCATGACGATGGCGCGTCCGAAATGGCGCGCGGTTTCGGGCAGGACGGCCTGCAGCACGGCGCCATCGCGCAGGTGCAGGTGCCAGTCGTCGGGGCGGGGGATCGTCAGGGTCGGGCTCATGGCCCGAGGGCTTACAACAGCGCGCGCGCCTGCGCCAGAGGATCAGTCGCCGTCTTCGCGGGGAGGCATGGGCAAATCCTGTTCCCCGGCCCTGTCATAGGCGGTGCGCAGGGCGCGCCGGAACCGCGGACCGGGCGTGTCGCGCATCACGTAATGCGCCAGGCGCGCGGTCAGGTAGTGCCGCCCGTCATCCTCGAGCCGGGCCAGCACGGCCTTGCGGTAGGGCACGTCGCCGCGCCGCGCCCTGAAGAGGCGGGCCAGGCCGACCGTGTCGAGGCGGTCGGCGCTGAGCAGGGCGAACATGCGCAAGAGCACGTTCATGCGCAACAGCGCCTGGTTCAGCCGGGCCCCCGCGAACCGCATGGGAAAGCGGGTGACGTTGTCGCGGGCAAAAAGCGCCGCATGCATCGCGTCTTCCTCGATCTCGGGGTCGTAGAGAACGACTGCACGGTCGGCGGCATCCAGCATGTCCGGCGCATAGCCGTAGCGGGAGGTGAAATCGAGCCGCCTGTGCCGGCGAAAGCGGTCGTCCCAGCCGGCCATCCGCGGATCGAGCGTGGCCTGCGGCTGAATCGCGAGCACCCGCGCGCCGGGGGCGGCCACCGAATAGGCGGCGGCGGCATAGCCTGCGGGGCCGGCGCCATAGAAGATCACCTGTTCGAACTCTTCGAAGAACCCGTCATCGATCAGCCGGTCGAAATACCCGTAGACCCGTCGTTCCCGGAACCAGCTGTCGGTCCTGCTGGCCAGGCACAGGTGAGACCATCCGAGCGCGCGGGCCAGCTCCCATCCCAGCGGCTGGGCTTCGGCCGAGGTCACGCTCAGCCCGGGAAAGGCCTCGAAGGTGACGAGCAGGGTCGGCTTGTTCTCGATGAAGATGGCGGCATGGTCGCCGCCCAGCCGCTCGGCATAGCCGTCGGCATCGGCGGCGGTGTCCAGCCGGTCAAGCCAGTCGTCCCATTCCAGCGCCGATAACGGCGTATCCAGCGCCCTGGGATAGTCTGCGCACATGCTCGGTCCTCGAAGCTTTGGTCCGCCCCGTTTTCCACGGGGGCCTTGGGGACAGGGCTAGGGGGCAATCGGGGCAAAACTTTGGAAAATTGAAGGGGTTTCTGGGCGGCGCCGCCGCCGGTTGCGACCCAGGCAGGGCTTGACGGGGGCGAGGCGCCATGCAGTTCTTCACCGGAAAGGGGGGCCGCATGACGGATCTGACCAATATCGACGACGTGCAGGCGCTGCTGGCCGGGCAGGATTACGTCTGCGGGCGCAGCCTGGCCACGGTCGTGTTCCTGGGCCTGCGGCTGGGCCGGCCGCTCTTTCTCGAGGGCGAGGCGGGCGTGGGCAAGACCGAGATCGCCAAGGCGCTGGCCGCCGGGCTGGGGCGCCGCCTGATCCGCCTGCAATGCTACGAGGGGCTGGATGCCTCCAGCGCCGTCTACGAATGGAACTTTGCCGGGCAGATGATCGCCATCCGCGCCGCCGAGGCCGCGGGCGACGTCGACCGCGAAAGGCTGACGGACGAGCTCTTCACCGAGGATTTCCTGGTGGAACGCCCGCTTTTGCAGGCGATGCGCCCGCAGGAGGGGGGCGCGCCGGTGCTGCTGATCGACGAGCTGGACCGGACCGACGCGCCGTTCGAGGCCTTTCTGCTGGAGGCGCTGAGCGATTTCCAGGTGACGATCCCGGAACTGGGCACGATTGCGGCACCCGAGCCGCCCATCGTGGTGCTGACCTCGAATCGCACGCGCGAGGTGCATGACGCGCTGAAACGCCGATGTCTCTATCACTGGGTCGACTACCCCGGTTTCGACCGCGAGATCGAGATCCTGCAGGCCCGCGCGCCCAAAGCCGCCGGGACGCTGAGCCGCGAGGTGGTGGCGTTCGTCCAGAAACTGCGCACGGAAGACCTGTTCAAGAAGCCCGGCGTGGCCGAGACCATCGACTGGGCCAAGTGCCTTCTGGCGCTCGACGTGATCAGCCTCAGCCCCGAGGTGATCGCCGACACGCTGGGCGCGATCCTGAAATACCAGGACGACATCCAGAAAATGCAGGGGTCCGAGGCCAAGCGCATCCTCGACGAGGCCAAGGCGGGGCTGGAACCGGCATGATGTTTTTTCTTGGCGCAAATACTCTGGGGGTTTGGGGGTGAAACCCCCAAAGGGACCCTGATGGAATACCCCGACCTCGACCTGCCGGAGCGTCCCAGGCTCACCCATAACATCACCCATTTCGCCCGCGCGCTGCGCAAGGCCGGGGTGCCGGTGGGGCCGGGGCGGGTGATCGACGCCATTCGCGCGGTCGAGGCGGCGGGGTTCACTTCGCGGACCGATTTCTTCTACGCGCTGCGCGCCTGTTTCGTCTCGCGCCCCGAACACCGGGCGGTCTTTGCCCAGGTGTTCCGCCTTTACTGGCGCGATCCGCGCTACATGGAGCATATGATGGCGATGATGCTGCCAGCGATTCGCGGCGTGCAGGAGGACCGCAGCGCGCAGGCGGCCGAGAAGCGTGCGGCAGAGGCGCTTTTGGACGGGATCGAGCCGGAGGTTCCCGAGGCGGAAAGCCAAGAGGCCGACGAGGAGACGCGGATCGAGGTCGATGCCTCGCTGACCATGAGCCGGGACGAGCGTTTGAGGACGCTCGATTTCGAGCAGATGAGCACGGCGGAGGTGGCGCAGGCCAAGCGTATGCTGGCGAAGCTGAGCCTGCCGGTCCGGCCTTTCGCCTCGCGCCGCGGCATGCCCGCCCCGTCCGGGACGCGGATCGATGCGCGCAAGACCCTGCGCGCGGCCATGCGCCAGGGGGGCGAGACGCGGCGCATCCACTTGCAAAAGCCGCGCCCGCGCTGGCCCAACCTGGTGGTGCTGTGCGATATTTCCGGCTCGATGAGCCAGTACAGCCGCATGGTGTTGCACTTTCTTCATGCGGTGGCGAATGAAAAGGGCGCGGGCTGGGCTGCCGTGCACGCCTTCACCTTCGGCACGCGGCTGACCAACATCACCCGGCATCTTGCGACGCGCGATGTCGATGCCGCGCTGGCCGCCGCCGGGTCCGAGGCGCAGGACTGGGAAGGCGGCACGCGGATTGCGGCCTGCCTGCATGCCTTCAACCGCGACTGGTCGCGCCGGGTGACGGGGCAGGGCGCCGTGGTGCTGCTGATCACCGACGGGCTGGACCGGGACGACAGCCATGACCTGGGGCGTGAAATGCAACGTCTTCATCTGTCGGCGCGGCGGCTGATCTGGATAAACCCGTTGCTGCGCTGGGACGGGTTCGCGCCAAGGGCCACGGGCATCCGGGCGATGCTGCCGCATGTGGATGCCTTTCGGGCCGGGCATTCCATCGCCACGCTCGAGGATCTGGCCGCGGCGATCAGCCGGCCGGGTGACGAAGGCGAGAAATCCCGCCTTATGGCGCTGCTCTGAGACCGGCCTTTCGGCGAATTCTTGCCGGAAATACCGACCTTTTCCCGGAACCCCGCTTTGCCCACCGACGTTGAACGGCGATGCCGCGGTGAACTGCGGCGCCTTATCTTGGGAGAGAGGTAACCATGAAACGACTTACGCTGACATCCACCACCGCGGCCATCGCGATTGCGATCGGCCAGACGGCCCCGCTGCCCGTCGCGGCGCAATCCGCGCTGAACAACGCGCAGGACGAGACATTGCAGATGGCCCAGGCTACCGAAGTGCAGGAAGCGCTGCCGGACGAGGCGGAGGCGAACGCGCAGACCGAGGCAGAGGCTGCCGCTGAAGCCGAGGCCGCCGAGGCCGAAGCCGAAGCTGCCGCCGAAGCCGAAGCCGCGGAGGCCGAGGCACAAGCCGCAGAAGCCGAGGCGGCTGCCGAGGCAGAGCGCCAGGCCGCGGAAGCCGAAGCCGCCGAAGCCGAAGCGGCTGCTGCCGCGGAGGCCGAAGCTGCCGAAGCCGAAGCCGCGGAGGCCGAATCGGCCGCTGCCGCAGAAGCCGAAGCTGCAGAAGCCGAAGCCGCCGAGGCGGAAGCCGCCGCTGCCGCGGAAGCCGCCGAAGTGGAGCGCCAGGCCGAGGAAGCCGCCGCCGAGGCGGAGCGCCAGGCCGAGGAAGCCGAGGCTGCTGCCGCGGCAGAGCAGGACGCCGAGGCCGAAACCGCCGCAGAAGCAGAATCTTCCGAAGCGGATGCCACGGCGCAGGCCGAGGCGGATGCGACCGTCGAGGAGAATGCCGACGCGAACGCCGAAGCCGCCGAGAGCGGGACCGAGGAAGAGCAGGTCAATGAGTGTCCGAGGCGCTGGAAGCCGAACAGGCCGAGGAAGAGGCTGCGGCCGCAGCCGAAGCGGAAGCCGAGGCCGAAAACGAGCCGGCCGCCGGCGAAGCCACGGCGGGATCCGAGACCGACACGGCGACCGAAGAGGAAACCGCGCAGGAGACCGATACGGCGACCGAAGAGCAATCGGCGCAGGAGACCGGCGAACAGACCGAGGAGGAAACCGCGCAGGAAACCGGCGAACAGCCTGAGCCGGCGATCGACGAAGACCCCGTCGCACAGGCCGAGGCGCAGGCCGAAGCCGCCGCCGAGGTCGAGCAGCAGGCGACCGCCGCTGCCGCCGCCAGCGATGACGCCGAAGCTGTCAGCAGCGAGGAGGTCACCCTGACCGACGAGAATACCCGGTCCTCGGACGAGGAGTTCGAGACGACCGTGGGCGGCAACGCGCAGACCAATCAGACCAGCGATGAGGCCGCCGCCAATGCCGCCGCCGAAGCGCAGCGCAGCGATGACCGCGACGACAACCTGAAGGACATCCTGACCGCCGCCGCGGCGATCGGTCTTGGCGCCTATGCCATCGGGCAGGTCACCGATGATGGCGGCACCGTGGTGTCCAACAGTGGCGACCGGGTCGTGGTGGAACGCGATGGCCGCTACCGGATCATCAAGGATGACGATGCGCTTCTGCGTCGTCCCGGCAGCGATGTGCGTGTCCAGACATTCGAGGACGGCTCGACCCGCAACACGGTGACCGCCGCCGATGGCAGCCAGACCGTGACGGTGCGCGCCGCCGATGGCCGCGTTCTGCGCCGGACGCAGATCTATCCCAACGGGGACCAGGTCGTGCTGTTCGACGACACGCGTCAGGTCGAGGCCGTGAACGTCGCGCAGCTGCAGGGCACCCGTGCGCAGGAATACGAGTATTCCAACGCCTCGGCCGATGAGCTGCGCGCCGCCCTTCTGGCCGCCGAGCAGCCCGCGCAGGCCCGCCGCTATTCGCTGAACCAGGTCCGGTTCGTCGATGCGGTCCGCCACCAGGTGCCGGTGATCGCGCTGGATGCGATCAACTTCGAGACCGGCAGTGCGGTCATTCGCCCGGCGGAAGCCGAAGCGCTGTCCAGCCTTGGCAACGCCATGCGCGAGGCCATTGCCGAGAACCCCAACCAGGTGTTCCTGATCGAGGGTCACACCGATACGGTGGGTTCGGCCAGCAACAACCTGGCGCTGTCCGACCGCCGCGCGGAATCGGTGGCCCTGGCCCTGACCGAGTATTTCGACGTGCCCCCGGCGAACATGATCGTGCAGGGCTACGGCGAAGCCGACCTGAAGATCCGCCAGGCCGGTGACATCCGCGAGAACCGCCGCGCCGCGGTCCGCAACATCACCGGGCTGCTGAACGAGACCTGAGACAGGTCCTCGGACAGTCGCTGATCGAAGACTACGCCCCCTGCAGCGATGCAGGGGGCGTTTTCGTGTCGAGGGGGCGGGCGCGGGCAGGGTCGGAATTTGCGTTTGTGAAAGGACGGCACGCGCCCCATATTGGCGCCATGACCGACCGTTTCGACACCATTCCCGAGACCGCGCTGGCCTGGCACAAGGCCGGCAAGGGTGCTGCGCTGGCCACGGTGGTGGAGACCTGGGGCAGCGCGCCGCGCCGCGTGGGCAGCCAGCTTGCGATCTCGGGCGCGGGCGAGATCGAGGGATCGGTCTCGGGCGGGTGCGTCGAGGGTGCGGTCGTCGCCGAGGCGCTGGACGCCATCGACGAGGGCCGCCCGGTGATGCTGGAATACGGCGTCAGCGACGGCGACGCCTTTGCCGTGGGGCTGGCCTGTGGCGGCACGATCCGGGTGCTGGTCGAGCCGGTGGGCCCGGTGATGCCGGTAAAGATCCTGGAAGACCTGGTGCTGGCGCGCGACTCGCGCGTGCCGGTGGCCTATGTCACCGGAATGGACACCGAGCGGCGGATCGAACGGGAGGGCCATGCCGAGCGGTTCCGCATGGATCGCTCCGGCTTCGAGGAGGATGGGACGACCTTCGTGGCGATCCACAACCCGCCCTTGCGGATGATCATCGTGGGCGCGGTGCATATCGCCCAGGCGCTGGTGCCGATGGCGCGCGTGGCGGGCTACGACCCGCTGCTGATCGACCCGCGCGAAAGCTTCGGCAGCGCGGCGCGGTTTCCCGGCGAGACGATCCTGCACGACTGGCCCGACGAGGCCGTGGCCGCCTATGGGCTGGACAGCCGCACGGCGCTGGTTCTGCTGACGCATGATCCCAAGCTGGACGATCCCGCGCTGGAGGCGGCGCTGCGGTCGGACGTGTTCTATATCGGGGCGCTGGGCTCGACCCGGACGCATGCCAGGCGGGTGGCCCGGCTGCAGGAGAAAGGCTTTGACGCCGCCGAGATCGGGCGCATCCACGCGCCTGTGGGGCTGGATATCGGCGCGGCGGGACCGTCCGAGATTGCCGTGGCGATCCTGGCCGAGGTGACGCATGTTCTCAGGAATGGCGGATGAAGTTCGGACCGGTGCCGCTGGAGCGGGCGGCGGGCGCGATCCTGGCCCATAGCGAGCATCTGCCCGACGGGCGGCTGCGCAAGGGGCAGGCGCTGACCGAGGCCGATATCGCACGCCTGCGCGCCGCGGGGCTGGACCGGGTCGACGTGGCCATCCTGGAAGAGGGCGATCTGCACGAGAACGCGGCGGCCGCGCGGCTGGCCGATGCGGTGACGGAGGGGGCAGGGGATCTGCAGGCCGGTGCGGCCTTCACCGGACGGGTCAATATCCTGTCGGATGCGCCGGGGGTCGTCGCGGTGGATGCGGCCCGGGTGACCGCCGCCAACATGGTGGACCCGATGATCACGCTGGCCACGGTCGCGCCGTGGTTCCAGACGCATCCCGGCGGCATGGTGGCCACGGTCAAGATCTCTCGGGGTGGCGGCAGAGGCGCTGGACCGGGCGGCGGAGGCGGCAAGGGGGGCGATCGCGCTGCACCGGCCCCGCTATGAGACCGCCAGCCTGATCGTGAGCGACACGGCCGACGGCCCCGGCCTGCGCGGGGTGGAGGCGATCCGCACGCGGCTGGCCAGCCTGGGGATGCGGCTGCGCCAGACGCTGAGCTGCCCGCACGAGGTGCCAGCCCTGGCCGAGGCGATCGCGGCGGCGACAGGAGAGGTGGTGCTGATCCTGACCGCGTCGGCCACGTCAGACATGCGGACACCGGCCCCGAGGCGCTGCGGCGGGCGGGCGGACGGGTCGACCGCTTTGGCGTGCCTGTCGATCCCGGCAACCTGCTGTTTCTGGGGCGGCTTGGCGCGCGCCCGGTGATCGGCCTGCCCAACAGTGCGCGCTCGCCCGTTCTGCATGGCGCGGACTGGGTGCTGGCACGGGTCGCCTGCGGGGTGGAGATTTCGGACAGCGCCTTCGCCGCGATGGGCGTGGGCGGCCTGTTGAAGGAGATCCCCACGCGTCCGCAGCCGCGCCAGCGAAAACAGGCGGGGTAGCGCCGCCGGACGGGGACCCGCCCGGCGCCTGCTGTCACGCCTCGAGCTGCGACAGCTTTTCGAGGATGCTGGTCCAGCCCCAGCGATGGCCCTCGCGCTGATCCTCGCTGACGAAGCGCACCTGGGTCAACTGGACATGCGTGCCGGCCGAACCGGGGGTGAAGGTGATCGTCACCTCGCTGTCGTCACGCGAGGCGTGACTTTCCCAGGTGAAGACCAGCCGGTTCGGGCGGTCGATCTCCTTGTAGGTGCCGGTATGGGGCAGGTCCTTGTCGCCGTTGCGCATGACCACCTCGAACCGTCCGCCCTCGACCGCGTCCGAGGTCGCGCTGGGCACGACGGTCTCGCCGGGGCAGATGAAGCGTTTCATGGTTTCGGGGGCGAGCCAGGCGTCGAAGAGGCGCTCGGGCGTGGCGTCGATCACGCGTTCGACGGTGAGGGTCAGGTCGGTTTCGGTGGCAGTCATGGGTCGGTCTCCTGTGTGAGCAGATGGTCGAGCGCCTCCAGCCGGAGGGCCCAGATCGAACGCAGTTCGCGAAACCAGCGGTCGACATGGGCAAGCTCTTCGACCCGCAGTTCGATCATGTGTTCGCGCCATTCGGTGCGGCGCGTGACCAGCCCCGCGCCTTCGAGCACCTTGATGTGCTTGGAGACGGAATTGAGGCTCATGTCGAACCGCGCGGCGATGTCGGTCACCCGGAGCGGGCCATGCTGCGCCAGAAGCGTCAGGATGGACCGGCGGGTGGGGTCGCCTGCGGCCTTGAGGATGTCGGTCAGCCGTTGCTGTGATTCTTGTTCAACCATAGGGGTGAATAACACGGCGAGTGCAATCAATCAACCCATTAGGTGAATGAAGAATCCTGATGGCAGGCGGCTGGTTCCAGGGGCGGCCGGGCGGTGGCAGCGCAGTCGATGAAGCGGCGCTTCGCCATAGCCGCGCAGAGCCGCGCAAGTACGACGAAGGCAGGGGGGGTGGCGCGAGAAAGTGCCTTCTCAAGTTCGGATTCGCATGTTTAACTCGACCCCAGCCAATGAAAAGCCAATGGGAGGAGCCGATGGCACAGGTCACCATGACCGTGAACGGCAAGCCTGCGTCCGGCGAGGTGGAAGGACGCACGCTTCTTGTCGATTTTATCCGGAATACGCTGGGGCTGACGGGTACGCATGTGGGCTGTGACACCAGCCAGTGCGGTGCCTGCGTGGTTCACGTGGACGGCAAGGCGGTGAAGGCCTGCTCGATCTTCGCGGCCGAGGCCGAGGGCGCGGAGGTGACCACGATCGAGGGAATGGCCGCGGAGGACGGCACGATGACGCCGGTCCAGCAGGCGTTCCAGGATTTCCACGGTCTGCAATGCGGGTTCTGCACGCCGGGCATGGTGATGTCGGCGGAGGCGCTTCTGAAGGACAACCCGAGCCCGACCGAGGCGGAGGTGCGCGAATACCTGAAGGGCAATATCTGCCGCTGCACCGGGTATCACAACATCGTCAAGGCGATCCTCGCCGCGGCGGGACAGGACGTCAGCAACATCGCCGCCGAATAACAAGGCGCGGGGTGCGTGCCGGCACGCACAGCTTTCCAGGGAGGATTAACACATGCCCAAAGATGGTGGCATCGGCGCCAGTTCCAAGCGGCGCGAGGACGTACGGTTCCTGACGGGGGCCGGAAATTATACCGACGACATCAACCTGCGCGGACAGGCCTATGTGCATTTCCTGCGCTCGGACGTCGCGCATGGCACGCTGAACAGCGTGGACACCAGCGCCGCCGAGGGCATGCCCGGGGTGATCAAGGTCTTCACCGGCGCGGATTTCGCCGAGGTGGGGGGCATTCCCTGCGGCTGGCAGGTGACCGACCGGCATGGCCAGCCCATGCAGGAGCCGCCGCACCCGGTGCTGGCGCAGGGCAAGGTGCGCCATGTGGGCGATCCCATCGCCGCCGTCGTGGCCGAGACCCGCGAACAGGCGCGCGACGCCGCCGAGGCGATCGAGGTGGACATCACCGACCTGCCCGCCGTCATGGACATGAAGGAGGCGCTGAAGGACGGCGCCACCAAGGTGCATGACGACCTGACCGGCAACCTCTGCTATGACTGGGGGTTCGTCGAGGAAAACAAGGGTGCGGTCGAGGAGGCGATCAAGAACGCCGCGCATGTCACCACGCTGGAGCTGGTGAACAACCGGCTGGTTCCGAACGCGATGGAGCCGCGCGTGGCGGTGGGCGATACAGCCGCGCGACCGATGACAGCACGCTTTACACCACCAGCCAGAACCCGCACGTGATCCGCCTGTTGATGGGCGCCTTCGTGCTGGGCATCCCCGAGCACAAGCTGCGGGTGGTGGCGCCGGATGTGGGCGGCGGCTTTGGCTCGAAGATCTATCACTATGCCGAGGAAGCCTTCTGCACCTTTGCCGCGAAAAAGCTGAACCGGCCGGTGAAGTGGACCTGCACGCGGTCGGAGGCGTTCATATCGGACGCCCATGGCCGGGATCACGTGACCAAGATCGAACTGGCGCTGGATGCGGACAACAACTTTACCGCCGTGCGCACGGAAACCTATGCCAATATGGGGGCGTATCTGTCGACCTTCGCGCCGAGCATTCCCACATGGCTGCACGGCACGCTGATGGCGGGCAATTACAAGACGCCCAATATCTATGTGAACGTGAAGGCGGTCTTTACCAACACGGTGCCGGTGGATGCCTATCGCGGGGCCGGGCGGCCCGAGGCGACATACCAGCTGGAGCGCGTCATCGACAAGGCGGCGCGGGAGCTGGGGGTGGACCCGGTCGAGCTGCGGCGGCAGAACTTCATCACCGAGTTTCCCTATGCCACGCCGGTGGCGGTGGAATACGACACGGGCGATTACAACGCCACGATGGACAAGCTGCTGGAGATCATCGACAAGGACGGTTTCCAGAAGCGGCTGGAAGACAGCAAGGCCAAGGGCCGTCTGCGCGGGCTTGGCATCAACTGCTATATCGAGGCTTGCGGGATCGCGCCTTCGAACCTTGTGGGGCAGCTGGGCGCACGTGCCGGGCTTTATGAAAGTGCCACCGTGCGGGTGAACGCCACCGGCGGGATCACCGTGATGACCGGCAGCCACAGCCACGGGCAGGGGCACGAGACCTCGTTCGCCCAGGTGGTGGCCGACATGATCGGCATCGACGAGAGCATGATCGAGATCGAGCATGGCGATACCGCCAACACGCCGATGGGCATGGGCACCTACGGGTCACGGTCCATCGCCGTGGGCGGCAGCGCGATGGTCCGCGCGACCGAGAAGATCATCGCCAAGGCGCGCAAGATCGCGGCCCACCTGATGGAGGCGTCGGAGGCCGATATCGAGTTGAAGGACGGCCAGTTCAGCGTTGCCGGCACGGACAAGTCCGTGGCCTGGGGCGACGTGACGCTTGCCGCTTACGTGCCGCATAACTACCCGCTGGAGGAGATCGAGCCGGGGCTGGAGGAGACGGCGTTCTACGACCCGGCGAACTTTACCTATCCGTCGGGCGCCTATGCCTGCGAGGTCGAGGTCGACCCAGAGACCGGCAAAGTCACAATCGAACGCTTTGCCGCCGCCGACGATTTCGGCAATGTCATCAACCCGATGATCGTGTCGGGCCAGGTGCATGGCGGGCTGGCGCAGGGGATCGGGCAGGCACTGCTGGAGCAGACCTCCTACGATGCCGACGGCCAGCTTCTGAGTGCGTCCTACATGGATTACGCGATGCCGCGTGCCGATGACGTGCCGTTCTACCAGGTCGACCATTCCTGCCAGACACCCTGCACGCATAACCCGTTGGGGGTGAAGGGCTGTGGCGAGGCCGGCGCGATCGGGTCGCCGCCCTCGGTGGTCAATGCCGTGGTCGACGCGCTGCAACGGGCAGGCCATGACGTGACGCATATCGACATGCCGCTGACGCCGTCGCGCGTCTGGGCCGCGATGCAAGGGTAAGGAGAGAGACAATGTACGCATTCGAAATCGAACGCCCGAGCACCGTGGCCGACGCGGTGAAGCTCTTGAAGCAGAGCGACGAGAACCAGGCGCTGGGGGGCGGGCAGACCCTGATCCCCACGCTGAAGCAGCGGCTGGCCGCGCCCGAAATGCTGGTCTGCCTGAGCGGGATCGACGAGATCAAGGGCGTCTGCACGGACGACGAGGGCCGGATCTGTATCGGCGGGGGTACGACCCACGGCGACGTGGCGGCGGGATCGGGGGCCTATCCGGCGCTGGTCTGGCTGGCGCAGAACATTGGCGACCCGGCGGTGCGCAACCGGGGCACCATCGGCGGCAGCCTGGCCAACAACGACCCGTCGGCCTGCTATCCCGCGGCGGTGCTGGCCTCGGGCGCGACGGTCGTGACGAACGAGCGCGAGATCGCGGCGGATGAGTTTTTCGAGGGCATGTTCGCCACCGCGCTGAACGAGGCCGAGATCATCACCGAAGTGAAGTTCCCGGTGCCGGAGAAAGCCAACTACCAGAAGTTCGAGCAACCTGCCTCGCGCTTTGCGCTGGTGGGTGTCTTCGTGGCGAAATTCGCCGACGGCGTGCGCGTGGCCGTCACCGGCGCGTCGGAAGAGGGCGTATTCCGCTGGACCGAGGCCGAAGAGGCGCTGGGCGGCAATTTCTCGGCCGCGGCGCTGGACGGGCTGTCGGTGCCGGCGGACGGGATGATTTCCGACCTGCACGGATCGGGGGCGTATCGCGCGCATCTGGTGTCCGTGCTGACACGGCGGGCGGTGGAGGCGGCCTGAGCGCCGTAAAATCCGAACTGATTGAACCGAAGCCCGGCCTTTTTTTGCGAAGGCCGGGCTTTTGCTTAGGTCAGGTGCAGAGCGCGCAGGCGCTTCGGTGAGGACAGGTTTGCGTGTATATGGCCCACCAAATTCTTGCTAAGGATGTGCCTTGCCGGATTCTCGCAAACGCGTGCTATTCTCTCGCATCCAATCGGGAGACTCAACATGTCGGATTATTTCGATCTGGGCGCCTATACCCGCCCTGTGACGTCGGTTCCCGTTGCCCAGACCTGGTTCGATCGTGGCCTTGTCTGGTTGTTTGCCTATAACCATGAAGAGGCCATCGTCTGTTTCGAGAAGGCGATCGAGGCCGATCCGGAGTGCGCGCTGGCGCATTGGGGCATCGCCTATGGCATCGGGCCCAATTACAACAAGGCGTGGGAGGTGTTCACGCCGGAGGAAAAGGCGCCCGCGCTGGAGCGCGCCCACGATGCGCTGAAGGCGGGGCTGGCGCTGGACGGCGCGCGTCCCCTGGAGCGCGCGCTGCTGGAGGCGCTGGCCTCGCGCTATCCAACCGATCCTGCGATCGAGGATTACCAGCCCTTCAACGACGGCTTCGCCGAGGCGATGCGCCCGGTCTACGAGAAGCATCCCGACGACCTCGATGTGGCGTGCTTTTTCGCGGAAGCGCTGATGAACCGCACGCCCTGGCAGCTTTGGGATTTCCAGAGCGGCGTGCCCAACCCCGAGGGGTCGACCGTCGAGGCGATGGCGGTGCTGGAACGCGCCTTTGCCGAGACGCCCGGCGCGTGGGACCATCCGGGCCTCTTGCACATGTATATTCACCTGATGGAGATGTCGCCCCATCCCGAAAAGGCGCTGCGCCACGGCGACCGGCTGACCGATCTGGTGCCCGATGCGGGGCACCTGGTGCATATGGGCACCCATATCGACGTGCTGTGCGGCGACTACCAGAACGTGCTGGCGCGCAACCTTGCCGCGGCAGAGGTGGACGAGCGGTTCAAGGACTATGCGGGCGCGGCCAATTTCTATGCGCTCTACCGCATTCACAACCTGCATTTCGCGGCCTATGGCGCGATGTTCCTGGGACAGAAGGCGGCGGCCATCGGTGCCGCCAAGCGGTTGCGCGGCGAGGTGCCCGACGAGGTGGTGCGGTCCTATCCCGACATCTTCGAGACCTTCGTGGCCGCCGCGCCGCATGTCTATATCCGCTTCGGGATGTGGGAGGAGATCCTGGAACTGGATCAGCCCGAGGACACCGAGCTTTACGTGACCACCAACGCGCTGATCCTTTACGCCAAGGCCGTGGCGCTGGCCAACCTGGGACGCCATGCCGAGGCCGAGCGCATGGCGGCGGCGTTCACCGAGGCCTACGCGCTGGTGCCTGACACCCGCATGCTGTTCAACAACAAGGCCCGCGACGTCCTGGCCGTGGGCGAGGAGATGATGAAGGGCGAACTGGCCTTCAAGGCCGGGCAGCGGGACGCGGGACTGGCGCACCTGCGCCGTGCGGTCGCGCTGGATGACGGGCTGGAATACGAGGAACCGTGGTCCTGGCCGCAACCGACGCGCCACGCGCTGGGAGCGCTTCTGATGGAGGCGGGGGAATATGACGAGGCCGAGGCGGTCTATCGCGCCGATTTGGGCCTGGACGGGAAGTTACCCCGCCCCAGCCAGCATCCGCGAAATGTCTGGGCGCTGCACGGCCTGCACGAATGCCTGCAACGGCGGGGTGAGTCCGAGGAAGTGCC
>JBKAGF010000058.1:0-19617 GCA_046290265.1 Roseovarius sp.
AAGGTCATCGATATCGACCAGCGGCCCATCGGGCGCACGCCGCGCTCGAACCCGGCCACCTATACCGGGGCCTTCACGCCGATCCGCGACTGGTTCGCCGGGCTGCCCGAGGCCAAGGCGCGCGGCTACAAGCCGGGGCGGTTTTCCTTCAACGTCAAGGGCGGGCGCTGCGAGGCGTGCCAGGGCGACGGGGTCATCAAGATCGAGATGCATTTCCTGCCGGATGTCTACGTGACCTGCGAGACCTGCAATGGCGCGCGCTACAACCGCGAGACGCTGGAAATCCAGTGGAAAGGCAAGAGCATAGCGGACGTTCTTGATATGACGGTCGAAGACGCGCAGGAGTTCTTCAAGGCGGTCCCGAGCATCCGCGAGAAGATGGATGCGCTGATGCGCGTGGGGCTGGGCTATATCAAGGTGGGCCAGCAGGCGACGACGCTGTCGGGCGGCGAGGCGCAGCGCGTGAAACTGTCGAAGGAACTGGCGAAACGGTCCACGGGCCGGACGCTCTATATCCTGGACGAGCCCACCACGGGGCTGCATTTCGAGGACGTGAAGAAACTCCTGGAAGTGCTTCATGAACTTGTGGAAAGTGGCAATACGGTCGTTGTGATCGAGCACAATCTGGATGTGGTGAAGACCGCCGACTGGATCGTGGACATCGGCCCCGAAGGCGGCGATGGCGGCGGCGAGATCGTCGCCGTGGGCACGCCCGAGGACGTGGCCGAGGTGGAGCGCAGCCATACCGGGCGGTATCTCAAGGACATGCTGGCGGCGCGCAAGGTGGCGGCTGAATGAGGCTTTGCGCCGGTTTCCTGCTGGGCCTGATGTTGCCTGGCGGGGCATTGGCGCAGGCGGAACCGGATTGCGGATTTGCGGAAGATCCCTGTTATTGCGGGGGCTTGTTCGCGGTTCTTGAAGAGGATGATCCGGGATCCGCATTTGAAGCCGACCTGTGCCGGCAGGCCGCCGGGATGCGGGCGCAGGTACAGGCGTTTCACGGTGAAACGGCCGGCAATCGGTTGTTCGATGGCTGGATCGATGCATGGCGCGACCTGCCGCAAGACATGGATGGGCAAGTGGCGCTGGCTCAGGGCCTGGCGCGGTGTGAAACCCATGTCACCGGCGCGACAGGGCGACCGGGCGTGTCGGTCAACCCTTAAAGATATTAACTTTCAGACGTTTGTGCGCTGCTCTTAATTCAGGATTCGCGCCGCCGCCCCGATCAGGTCCAGCACTTCGCGCGTTTCGCGGTCGACCCGCAGGACCTGGTCCCCGACACGGTAATAGGTGCCGTAAGGGTCAAGGCCGTAACGGCCCGGATCGCGGATAATGACGTAGTCGCCGCGGATCACGTCCCCCCGGCGATACCCGTCATAGCGGTCATGGTCATAGCGCGAATGGTTCCTGACCTGTCCCGGCGGCACGCATGGTACGGCTTTCTTGGCCAGACCCGGAGGGCAGCCGTTCGACTTGGCCGCTACGGGCCCGGCGAGGGACATCGCAACGACAGATGCGGCGAGGATGGGTTTCCACATTTCGTTTCTCCTTTTGCATTGGCATCTAACACGTGTGCAGAAGGAGTGTTCCCTTTGATCGGGTGCACGGGCGGTTTCGTGCCGGTCGGGCAAGAGCGTGGATGTCGGGCCGGGAAAGGGGGGCGCTGCCCCCTGCGCCGAAACAGGGTTTCGACGCCCCCCGGGATATTTCCGGCAAGAAGAAGGGGGGTCAGCCCTGATGTCCGCGTTTCTCGAAGCGGGGCAGCATGGCCGAAAAATCGCGGCCATTGCCGTCTTCGTCCTCGACGAAGCGGCGGTAGAGCTCGCGGGCCGCCTGGCCGATGGGGGTGTCGGCATCGGCGGATTCGGCGGCCTGCATGGCCAGGGTCAGGTCCTTGAGCATGAGTTCGGCGGCGAAGCCGGGCTTGTAGTCGTTGTCGGACGGCGATTTCGGGCCGATGCCCGGCGCGGGGCAATAGGCGTTCATCGACCAGCTGTAGCCCGAGGAGGTCGACACCACGTCGAACATCGCCTGCCGGTCGAGGCCCAGCTTGTCGGCCAGCGCGAAAGCCTCGCAGGTGACGATCATGGTGGCGCCGAGGATCATGTTGTTGCAGATCTTGGCGGCCTGGCCGTTGCCCGAGGGGCCGCAATGCACGGCCTTCTGGCCCATGATGTCGAAGAGGGGCTTGGCGGTCTCGAACGCGGTTTCGTCGCCGCCCACCATGAAGGTGAGCGTGCCGCCCTGCGCGCCGCCGATGCCGCCAGAGACCGGCGCGTCGAGCGCGCCCAGACCTGCTGCGTTGGCCTGCTCGGCCACGGCGCGGGCGCTGTCCACGTCGACGGTGGAGCAATCGAGCAGCACGGCGCCCTGTTTCATGGCCGGGATCACCGTGTCGGCCACCTTGCGCAGGATCTGGCCGTTGGGCAGCATGGTGATGACGACGTCGGCGTCAGCGGCGGCGGCCTCGGCGGTGTCGGCATTGGCCACGCCCTCGGCGGTGGTGCCGGCGGTGTCGAAGCCGGTCACGTCATGTCCGGCGGCGGCCAGGTTGGCGGCCATGGGCGCGCCCATGTTGCCCAGTCCGATGAATCCGATCTTCATGTCAGGTCCCTCCCTCAGGTCTTGAATGTCATTGCGTCGGGCCCCAGCGGCAGGAGCATCTGTTGCGCGGCGGCGTCGGGCGGCGCGGCCAGGTCATGCTGCCAGTTCGGGCTGCGGTCCTTGTCGATCACGGCGGCGCGGATGCCTTCAAGGAAATCGCCATGCTCCATCGCGCGGAAGGTGAAGCGGTATTCCAGTTCCAGCGCGTGGCGGATATCGCCCCCCGCGCCGCGCAGGCGGTGCAGGATTTCCACTGTCGAGGCCATCGAGAGGGGCGAGTTGCGGCGCATGGATTTCAGGGCGGAGGCGGCGAGGTCGCTATCGGAGGCCTCCAGCGCGGTCACGATCGCGCCAAGGTCGGCGCCGTCGAAGAGCGCGTCGATCTCGGCCTGCTGGTCGTGCAAACTGCCGCCTGGGGGTGTCTGGCCTTTGATGTGGCCGACATCGCCGGTCTCTTCGAGTTTTGCGATGAGGGCGGGCCAGCGGTCCTGCGGGATGTAGCTGTCGGCAAAACCGGCATAGATCGCGTCGGCCGGGCCCATGCGGGAGGTGGTCAGGCCCAGGTATTCGCCCAGCCGGCCCGGCGCGTTGGCGAGGATCAGCGAGCCGCCCACGTCGGGCACCAGCCCGATGCCGCATTCGGGCATGGCGATCTGGCTGCTGTCGCAGACGATCCGGTGCGCGCCGTGGCAGGAAATGCCCACGCCGCCACCCATGGTGAAGCCCTGCATGAAGGCGACATAGGGCTTGGGGTATTCGGCGATCCTGGCGTTCAGGCGGTATTCGTCGCGCCAGAATTTTTGCCCATAGGCGAAATCGCCCGCGCGCCCGGTGTCGTAAAGCTGCTGGATGTCGCCGCCCGCGCAGAAGGCCTTGTCGCCCTCGGCGTCGATGATGACCAGCGCGACGTCGTCATCGGTGGCCCAATCGTCCAGCGCCGCCTCGATGGCAAGGCACATGTCGTAGGACATGGCGTTGAGCGCCTTGGGGCGGGTGAGGGTGATGCGGCCCGCGCGGCCTGTCTTGCGGATCGAGATGTCGCTCATGCGTCCGCCAGCATATGCCGCGCCACGATCAGGCGCATGATCTCGTTGGTGCCTTCGAGGATTTCGTGCACGCGCAGATCTCGGACCAGTTTTTCGATGCCATAGTCCGCGAGGTAGCCGTAGCCGCCATGCAGTTGCAGGCACTGGTTGACGATCCGGCTGCCCGCTTCGGTGACGAATTTCTTGGCCATGGCGCAGTATTTCGTGGCATCTGGCGCCTTGGTGTCCAGCTTCCACGCGGCCTGGCGCAGGAAGACGCGGGCGGCCTGAAGCTCGATCTCGAGGTCCGCGAGGCGGAATTGCAGGGCCTGGAACTGGTCGATGCTTTGCCCGAAGGCCTTGCGCTCGCGCATATAGGCCTTGGTCATGTCGAGTGCCTGTTGCGCGGCGCCGAGTGAACAGGCGGAGATGTTGAGGCGGCCGCCATCGAGGCCCGCCATGGCGTAGCTGAACCCTTTGCCTTCTTCGCCCACGAGGTTCTCGGCGGGAATGGCGCAATCGTCGAACTGCACTTGCGCCGTGGGTTGGCTGCGCCAGCCCATCTTGTCCTCGAGCCCGCCAAAGGAAAGGCCGGGCCTGCCGTCCTCGACATAGACGGTGGAGATGCCCTTGGGACCATCCTCGCCGGTGCGGACCATGCAGACATAGGCGTCCGAATAGCCGCCGCCCGAGATGAACGCCTTGGTGCCGTTGAGCGTGTAGCCCTCGTTGGTGCGCGCGGCGCGGGTTTTCAGGGCCGCGGCGTCGGAGCCGGAGCCGGGTTCGGTCAGGCAGTAGGAGAGGACCGTCTTCATCGGAATCACGTCGGGCAGGACGCGGGCCTTGAACTCGTCGCTGGCGAAATTGTCGATCATCCGGGCGCACATGTTGTGGATCGAGAGAAACGCCGCGACCGAGGGGCAGGCCATGCTGAGCGCCTCGAATACCAGCGTGGCGTCGAGCCGCGAGAGACCCGCGCCGCCGGACTCCTCGCTGACGTAAAGACCGCCGAAGCCCAGTTCGCCCACTTGCGGCCAGAGATCCTTGGGGATGGTGCCCTGCGCCTCCCATGCGCGGGCATGGGGCGCGATGGCGTCCTGTCCGAAGGCGTGGGCCATGTCGAAAATGGCGACCTGTTCCTCGCTGAGCGCGAAATCCATCGCGGGGTCCTCCTCGTTCTGCCGATCGGGTAATTGAACGTATGTTTAATTAACCCGTTTGGCGCTGCGTGGCAAGGATTGATGGCGGCGCCGGGGCAGGGCCGGGACCGACGAAAAAGGGCGCCGCACCTGACCGTGCCGCGCCCTTCATGCTTGCCGGTGCTGCTGCTGCGGTCAGAGCACCAGAACCTGGGTTCCGACCTCGGTCTTCGCGAAGAGTTCGGAAATGTGCTCGTTGTAAAGCCCGATACAGCCCGAAGAGGAGCGGCGGCCGATCTTGCGGGTGTCGTGGGTGCCGTGGATCAGGTAGGCGGGCCAGCTGAGATACATGGCATGGGTGCCCAGCGGGTTGCCGGGGCCGGCATCCATGAAGTCGGGCAGGCTGGGGTCGCGTTTCTTCATCGACTCGGTCGGCGTCCAGGTGGGGCCGACCTTCTTGCGCACGATCTCGGTATAGCCGCGGCGGGTCAGTTCGTCGGTCATCGGGACCGACGACGGGTAGAGCGAGTAGACGCCGGCAGAGTTCCAGTGATGCACGGCGCGGCTGTTGATGTCGCAGACGATACGCCCGTTGCCGAGGCTGTCGAAGTATTCGTTCCAGTCGCGCGTGGTGAAGGACGACGCGTTGCGTTTCACCGACGACGACAGCGGCGCGTTGTCCTGCGCGCGCAGAAGGGCCGGCGTCGCCAGCGTGGCGGCAGCGCCAAGCAGGGTGGCGCGACGGGTCAGGCGAATGTTCGACATGAGGAAACTCCGTTACGTGACTTTTCCCTCTACTTAGCCAAATCATCGAAAAGGTTAAGGGAAGAATCGCGCATTCCGTCCACCTCACGCAGGTTTGAAGGCGGGCACCGGCGGGAAAGCGCCTTTGCCGGCGCGCGGCCTACAGGTCGGCGTGGAATTCCTCGATCAGCTGGCTGACGATCGCGCGCAGGGCGTCGTCGTGATCGGCGCCGTCCTGCGTCGCCGTCTCGAAGGCCTTGCGCTGCCGGGTCGACGAGGTGCCGCTGCGCATGATGTCGCGGACGGTCTCGACCTCGGCGATACAGGCGAAATAGCGCGCGTCTTCCTCGATCAGCTCCAGCAGTTCCTCGACCAGTTCCGCCATCGGCACGATGGCGCCGCGGCCAAAGTCGATCAGGCCTTCGCGGGTGCCGTAGCGCTGCGCGCGCCAGCGGTTTTCGTCCACCAGGAAACGGTCGTAGATGCGCCAGCGCTGGTTCTTCGTGGCCAACCGCCACAGCATCCGGGTGATGCATTGCGTCAGCGCGGCCAGCATCAGCGTGTGTTCCATGCGCGGCTGCACGTCGCAGATCCGCGACTCGATGGTGGGAAACTTGGACGACGGGCGCAGGTCCCACCAGATCTTGCTGGCGTCCTCGATCACGCCGAGATCGGTCAGCGAGCCCACCGAGCGTTCGAATTCTGCAAAGCTTTCCATCCGCGGGGGCAGGCCGGTGCGGGGCAGGTTGTCGAACACCGTCAGGCGATAGCTGTCCAGCCCGGTATCCTGCCCCTGCCAATACGGCGACGAGGTGCTGAGCGCCAGAAGATGCGGCAGGAAATAGCTGAGCTGGTTCATCAGGTCGACGCGCCGGTCGGGGTTGTCGATGCCGACATGGACATGCATGCCGCAGATCAGCATGCGCTGCACCACGCCGGCCAGGTCGTCGCGCAGCGTGTTGTAGCGGTCCTTGTCCGTGTGGCCCTGGTTGCGCCAGTCGGAAAACGGGTGGCAGGACGCTGCGATGGGGGCCAGGTTGTGGGCGCGCGCATGTTTCGAGACGCAGGCGCGCAGGCGCCGGAGATCCTCGCGCGCCTCCGTGACGTTCTTGCAGACCTTCGTGCCGATCTCGATCTGGCATTTCAGGAACTCGGGCGCGACCTGGTCCTGCAATTCCTCGGCGCAGGCGTCCATCAGGCCGGACGGCGCTTCGGCCAGGTCCAGGCTGTCACGATCCACAAGAAGGTATTCCTCTTCGATGCCGATCGTGAAATCGGGGCCTTTCGGATCCATGGCGGCTCTCCCTCTGGTACGATATCAGCAGCATCCGCGCCTCTTTGGCAAGGCTTCCCCTGCTTTGGGACCCGCGACGGCAAGCCGGAACCCCAAGCGTCCTCCTTTCTCGTGGCCGGGACCGATCCGCCGCAGGGACTGGCGCCTGCGGACATCGCGTCCGGTCCGGTGCGGGAATTGCGGTGCGGGGGCCGTGTCGATCGCACGTAAGGCCGAATCGGTCCTATTTTTCACCCGAGGCAAGGTTGTTAACCTTGGTTAATAAATACAACCTGTGATGGATTTTCGAACAGATTGTTTCCGTCCAGATATATCACGAAAGGTGGTTGTTTTCGTTACATATTATTATCTCTTTACGATGCAATAAATTGAGGTGAGTATCGTTTAAGTTGTAAATGTTTCTGTTGCTGGCAAGCTCGATTGTGGGATGGCTCTGCGCAGGAGAGACTTGAATGGCCACTTCAGACATATCGGTAATTCCCTATTCGGGGTCTCTGCTCGCAGCCGATTTGCTCGCGGGTTCGACGACATTGGTACTCAGTAACTTCGGAAGCCAGCAAACAGGAACGCTTGAAGACAATGACGGGCTTCTGGAAGACGCGGACGACGGGACGTCGACCTTCAACGGCGCTCCGATCAATTATATCGGCAGCGGCAGCGCCACGGGCGGAATCGAGGTTGCGGGGATATTCGTGGGCGTCGGTCCGACTGTCGATGTGGTCGTGTTCGAGGCCGCGGGCCAGATCTATTTCCACTACCCCAACGGCCAACCCGCACTGTCGCAATTGCTACTGAACGTCGACATCACCGCCGCGCCATATCAGGTATTCACGCCGGTCTGCTTTGCCGCGGACACGCTGATCCTGACGCCCGATGGCGAACGGACCATCCAGGAGCTTCAGGCGGGTGACGAGGTGGTGGATTTCTACGGCCAAGCGCATGAGATCATCTGGACCGGGTCGCGCAGGCTGACGCTTCCGCGCGGCGCGGCGTTTCACAAGTGGCGGCCCGTCGATTTCGATCGCGACGCGCTTGGCGACGGGCGCCCCTACAGGATCACGCGGGTGTCGCAACAGCACCGGATCGTCCTGAACGACTGGCGGGCCCAGCTTTGCTCGGGCGAGGACGAGGTCTTCGTGCCGGCGGTGCACCTGGTAAATGGCGAGGATATCCGCGTGAATACCGCGCTGGACGAGGTGGAATACTGTCATGTCATGTGCGCCGAGCACGTGGTTCTGGTGGCCAACGGGATGCCGGCCGAAAGCCTGTTTCCGGGGTCCGTCGCGCTGGAAGGGCTGGAGCGCGCCGCCCGGACCGAGCTTTTGGAGATCTTCCCGGAACTTGCCGATGGGGTGGTCCCCGCAGGCTACACGCTGGCCCGACCTGCCCTGAAGCGGAAACAGGCGCAGATGCTGGCGATGCAGTCCAGCCTGTCAAGACGCCGGTCCAGACGGGCCCCGGGCGCGCTGTCCTGACCGGCTGTCCGATGCAGCGACGCGACGGCGGGGGCGGGTGCGGCTACGCCCCGAGGGCCTTCCTGGTCTGGGCGATCAGCGTCTCCAGCCGCGCGGAGGCGTCGCCTTCGGGCGCCAGGGGCGCGCTTTGCCCGTAAAGCGAGAACTGGTGTGCGGGGCCGTCGGCGTCCAGCAGGGGGCGGCTGTAATGGTACATCAGCGGGAAGGGGGCCGCGTCGACCCCGGCCATCGCGTCGATCCATGGGGTGCGGTGCGCCCGCGCCGGGCGGCCCGACCCGGCCCGGGTCACGCGGGTGCTTTCATCGGTGCCCTTGCCCACGGCCTCGGGGTGATGGGGTTTGCGGGTGGCCTCGTCCGCCGTGATGAAGGCGGTGCCGATCTGCACGCCCGCGGCCCCAAGGGCAAAGGCCGCGGCGATGCCGCGCCCGTCGGCGATGCCGCCCGCGGCGATCACCGGCACGTCGACCGCGTCGACCACCTGCGGCAGGAGCGAGAACAGCCCGACCTGCGCATCGTTTTCCAGTTCCAGGAACAGGCCGCGATGGCCACCCGATTCCCATCCCTGTGCAATCACCGCGTCCACGCCCCGCGCCACCAGCCAGCGGGCCTCGGCCACCGTGGTGGCGGAACTGAGGATCTTGCAGCCCTTGTCCTTGAGCGCCGCGATGGCGGCGTCCTCGGGCAGGCCGAAATGAAAGCTGACCACTGCCGGGGGGCGCGCCAACAGGCAGTCCAGCTGCGCCGCGCCGAAAGTCTGGAACGGCGGGGCCGGCATCCCTTCGGGCAGGGTCGCGCCGGCCGCGTCATAATGCGGGCGCATCGCGTCGAGCAGTGCAGCGTGATGATCTTCGGAGATGTCCTGCGGCTCGTGACAGAAGAAGTTCAGGTTCACGGATCGGTTCGTGGCCCCCGCCAGCGCCTCGATGTCCTCGGCCAGCTTTTCGGGGGGCAGCGTGGCGCAGCCGTGCGAGCCAAGCCCGCCTGCATTCGACACCGCCGCCACCATAGCCGGGGTCGTAGTGCCCGCCATGGGGGCCTGGATGATGGGATGGTCAATCCCCAGTAGGTCGCAAAGCCGTGTATCGGGCCACATGTCCTGTTCCTCCTTCCAAAACGAAACCGGGCCGCGGCGGTTTGCCCGCGCGGCCCGGTCAGTATCCTCATGGCGGATGGATCAGTCCATCGCCTTGAAGTTGAACTCGCCGCCTTCCTTGATGCCGCTGGGCCAGCGGGCCGTCACGGTCTTGGTGCGGGTGTAGAACTTGAAGGCATCGGGACCGTGCTGGTTGAGGTCGCCAAAGGCCGATTTCTTCCAGCCGCCGAAGGTGTGATAGGCCAGCGGCACCGGGATCGGGACGTTGACGCCCACCATGCCGATGTTGATCCGGTTGGCAAAGTCGCGCGCGGCGTCCCCGTCGCGGGTAAAGATCGCGGTGCCGTTGCCCATCTCGTGGTCCATGGCAAGGCCAAGCGCCTCTTCATAGGATTTCGCGCGCACGGTCGACAGGACCGGGCCGAAGATTTCCTGGCGATAGATGTCCATCTCGGGCGTGACCTTGTCGAAGAGATGCGGCCCGACAAAAAACCCGTCCTCGTAGCCCTGCAACTTGAAATCGCGCCCGTCGACGACCAGTTCGGCGCCCTGTTCCACGCCGCTTTCGATCAGGCGCAGGATGTTTTCCTTGGCCGCGCCGGTCACGACGGGGCCGTAATCCACGTCATCGCCGGCGGTGTAGGGGCCGACCTTCAGCTTTTCGATGCGCGGCACCAGCTTTTCGATCAGGCGGTCGGCGGTCTCGTCGCCCACGGGAACGGCCACGGAAATGGCCATGCAGCGTTCACCGGCGGCGCCGTAGCCCGCGCCGATGAGCGCGTCTGCGGCCTGGTCCATGTCGGCGTCGGGCATGACGATCATGTGATTCTTGGCCCCGCCGAAGCACTGCACGCGCTTGCCGTTGGAACAGCCGCGTCCATAGATGTACTCGGCGATCGGGGTGGAGCCGACGAAACCGATCGACTGGATCGTGTCGTTGTCCAGCATCGCGTCCACGGCTTCCTTGTCGCCGTTGACCACCTGCAGGAGGCCCTTGGGCAGGCCGGCCTCTTCCAGGAGCTCGGCCAGCATGATCGGCACCGAGGGGTCGCGCTCGGACGGTTTCAGGATGAAGGCGTTGCCGCAGGCCAGCGCGGGCGCGAACATCCACATCGGGATCATGGCCGGGAAGTTGAACGGCGTGATGCCGCCCGTGACACCCAGCGGCTGGCGCATGGAATACATGTCGATGCCGGGGCCCGCTGAATCAGTGAACTCGCCCTTCAGCAGTTGCGGCGCGCCGATGCAGTATTCCACCACTTCAAGGCCGCGCTGCACGTCGCCCTTGGCGTCGGGAAAGGTCTTGCCGTGCTCGGAACTCAGCGCCTCGGCCAGCTTGTCCATGTCCCGGTTCAGAAGGCGGACGAATTCCATCATCACCCGTGCGCGGCGCTGCGGGTTGGTGGCGCCCCATGCGGGCTGGGCCTTGGCCGCGATCTCGACCGCCTGGTCGAACTCTTCCTTGCTGGCCAGCGGGCAGCGGGCCTGAACCTCGCCGGTGGCGGGATTGTAGACATCGGAAAAGCGGCCCGACTGGCCGGGCACGCGCGCGCCGTCGATGTAATGGGTCAGTTCTTTCATATCGGTACTCCTCGGGTTCGCGCGCAGGTTACCGTTGCGTTTTTAGCGGGAAAAGAGGCAATTTTTCAAAAAGGCTTTGCAGGAATGCAAGACCTCACCGGTCCCGGTCCAACCGTTTCAACAGTTTTTCGATCGCCGGCGTGTCAGGCGGGGCAAGCTCTTGCGCCCGTATCGCACTGATGCGCGCGGCATCGCGATCGCCGCCGGCCGCGCAAAGCCGCGCATGGACCAGATGTGCCTCCCAGTCATCGGGGGCGTTTTCCATGGCGCGCGCTGCATGATCCAGCGCCTGGTCCCTGCCAGTCCGTCCAAGCTGCATCAGCAGGCGGGCGCAATAGATGTGGAGCGAGGCGCGTTCCGGTGCGTGAACAAGGGCGCGGCGCGCATCGGCCAGCGCGGCGGTCGTCGCGCCCTGCCGGCCCAGCCAGCGCGCGGACTGTTCCAGCATGCTCGCCCGTGCCGCGCGGCTGTCCTCGGCGCCGCCGGCACCGAGAGGCGGCGCGGCCCCCGCGCCGTCGCCATTGACCAGCCGCGTCATGATCTCGGCCGTGCCGCGCCCCCGCAGCGCCTCGGCAAAGGTCTCTGCGTCCTCTGCCAGGTCCGGTCTGCCGGTGATCCGGTGAAGCATGATCTCTGTCAACGCGGTCTTTTCCGCCGGTGTCAGCACTTGGGCCGTCTGGATAAGCCGCAGGATTTCCGCGCGGAACCCGATTTCGGCCTCGATGCGGTCCTCAAGGCCGATCCGGGTCCAGCCCGCGGTCACCGACCCGGGCCACATCCGCTTGTAATACAGGGTCTCGGGCACGCCGCGAAAGGTACCGGCCAGCGCATAGGCCACCGAGAAGGGCCAGTCGCCGTAATAGCCATCCACGTTCCGCGGCAGCCGCAGCCCGTCATGAACCGGCGCGCTGCGCATCAGCGTCTTCAGCGAATAGCTGTTGCCGTAGGTTCCGGCCAGCCTGGTCAGAACGCGGTCAAACGGCGATCCGTCCAGATTCGGCTGTTCGACGCGCATGTCGACGTCGCCGAAATGCTCGATCGCACCGGCGGCCGATACCGCTTCGGGGTGGTCCAGCAACTCGGGCCGCAGGCGGGCGACGAAATCGGGATGCATCCGGTCGTCATGAAAGCAGAAGGCATAGAACGGCGTCTCGATCCGGGCAAGGCAGGCATTGCTGTTCCCGATCCAGCCCAGCCGCGTGTGGTTGATCACCAATTCAAGGCGCGGGTCCGTCGTGTAGCGCCGGCAGATATCCTCGGTGCCGTCCCCGGCGGGATCGACCGAAACCAGGATGCGGATATCGCCATGCGACTGCGCCAGCGCGCTTTCGATCGCATCGGCGACAAAGCCCTCGGCGCGGTAGGCGGGAATGCAGATCGTCGTGTCGGGGTCCGTCATCGGGGCATCAGCCTTGTCGCAAGGGTCTCGGCAAACAGGGGCGCCAGCGTGTACTTGCCGGTGTCGATCGTATGATAGTGCGGCGTCAGCGACACCGGCCCCACGTCGTGGCGCTGGTGCAGTTCGCTCATGCGGTGGTCGATGTCGTCCCGGCCCCAGCTGAAGATCGCTTCGGCACGGCTGGTGAAGCGCATGTCGCCCGTGCCGAGCGCGCTCACGCCGGGCACGACCGGTTCGAGCCGGTGCAGCGCCTTCGACAGAAGGCATTCCGAGTCTTCGTGGGCGAGCGGCAGGGCCCAGTCACCGGGCGGAGCCAGCGCGGAACTGTAGCCGATGCAGCCGGTCGGATACCAGCTGACGTAGAAGTGGCGGCCCGCGTCGAAGTTCACGACGTCACCATAGGGGCCGAGCACCAGGGTGGATGACGCAAGCCGGGGGGCGGGTGATTGCGGCTCGAGATAGAACCCGATCTTGCGCCGGAACAGCCAGGGACGGTCGGGGGGCGGGGCCATCATCGCGTCAAGCCGCAGGCGGTCCGCCCAGCTTGCATTGATCACGTGATCAAAACCCGTTTCCATCTGGCCGTCGGCAAGCGTGAGGGCCGGTGCGCCGCCGTCGGGATCGGGGGTCAGCGTGGCCACTTCGGTTTGCAGGCGCAGGTCGATCCGGGGATGCGCGGCCAGCGCCGCGCGGACCTGCCGGGCGACGAATCGCGGGTCGATGCTGCGCTCCTCGGTTTCGAAACAGGCTATGCTGGCCTCGGTCAGCCGCGGGATCCGGCGCACCGGCGCAGGACGCCCGCAGCCAAGATAGTCGGAAACCTGCTCGCGGATCAGGGCATCGACCCTTGCATAATGCGCGGCGAGCTCGTCGGGGGTAAGCAGGCTGTCGGGCATGACCGCGTAGACGAACGGCGTCGAGAGGTTCCGGCTCAGCTGCGACAGGTCCACGTACCGGCCCAGGATGTCGGCGAACGCCCGCGCGCCTTGCAGCATCAGCCGGGCCGACCGGCCGCCGGGATCGTTT
The DNA here is from genome assembly GCA_046290265.1 of Roseovarius sp. GTDB lineage: Bacteria > Pseudomonadota > Alphaproteobacteria > Rhodobacterales > Rhodobacteraceae > Roseovarius. Next base: position 13,381 of record JBKAGF010000058.1, read on the forward strand.
GCAAAGATGTATCCAAGGTGGATCTTGCCCTCGTTGGCAAGGCTGGCGGCGCCGACCGCTTCGGCGGCCTTGTCGAAGAGGGTGACGGACGCGCCGCGCTCTGCAAGGGCGAGCGCGGCAAGGCTGCCCTGGATACCGGCGCCGATCACGGCGGTTCTTTGGGAAGGCGTCACGTCTTGTCCGTCTTGGGTGTTTTGGCGGCACCCTATACGGGCCTTGCGCCGATGCAAGCCTTCAGGGCAGGATTGGCCTCATGCAACCGTTCTCGTGCAAAGGGGGCCCGACGCGATGTTCCAGTGGGATGATCTGCGCATTTTTCTTGCGGTGGCACGGTCGGAAAGCCTGTCGGGCGCGGGGCGCGTGCTCAAGCTCGACCCGGCGACGGTGGGGCGGCGCATCGCCCGGCTGGAAGCCGATTTCGGCGCGCCGCTCTTTGCCAAGTCTCCCACCGGCTATGCCCTGACCGATGCCGGCCAGCGCCTGCAGGCCCATGTCACCCGCGCCGAGGCGGCGATGCAGGACGCGGCCGAGGAAATGGCGGGGCAGGCGGGCGGGCTGTCGGGACAGATCCGCATCGGCGCGCCCGACGGCTGCGCCAACTTCATCCTGCCGCAGGTCTGCGCCCGGATGGCGCAGGACAATCCCGACCTCGACCTGCAGATCGTGGCGCTGCCCCGCGTCTTCAACCTCAGCCGGCGCGAGGCCGATATGGTCATCGCCGTCAGCCCGCCCTCGGCAGGTCGGTTGAGCGTCCAGAAGGTCACCGATTACCGGCTGCATCTTGCCGCCGTGCGCTGGTACCTGCGCCAGATGCCGCAAATCGAGACGCTGGACGACCTCGCGGCGCATCGCCTGGTGGGCTACATCCCCGACATGATCTTTGACAAGGAACTGGATTATCTGGGCGAAACCGGCGCGGACCGGGTTGCCCTGGCCTCCAACTCGGTCTCGGTGCAGGCGCATTGCATCCAGCAGGGCGGTGGCGTCGGCATCATGCACGACTTTGCGCTGCCGTTCTTCCGCAGGTTGCAAAAGGTGCTGCCCGACACGTTCAGCCTGACCCGGAGTTTCTATCTCGTGCGCCACCAGGACGACCGCAGGCTGGACCGGATGAACCGCTTTGCCGCGGCCCTCAGCGAGGGAATACGCGCCGAGGTGGCGCGGCTTGAAGCCGAAGCTTGACAGGACTCAGCTTCTGGGGAACGCTGTTCACCTGAAATCATTGAAGAAATGAGGGTCCGGATGATCGTTCAACAGATACTAAAGTCTAAGGAAAGCGACAAGGTGATCACCGTGACGCCCGAAACCGAAGTGTCCGAGGCGGCGCAAATCCTTGCCCGGCATCGCATCGGCGGGCTGGTCGTGTCCGCGGACGGTACAACCGCAGATGGCATCCTGTCCGAACGGGATATCGTGCGTGGCCTGGCCACGACCGGCACCGGCTGTCTCAGCGGGGCGGTCTCGCAGCTGATGACGCCCGATCCGGTCTGCTGCACCCGGCAGGACAGCGCCGATACCGTTCTGGTCCGCATGACCGAGGGCCGGTTCCGCCACATGCCGGTGGTCGAGGATGACAGGCTGATCGGCATGGTCACCATCGGCGACGTGGTCAAGGCGCGCCTTCAGGAACTGTCGATGGAAAAGGCCGCGCTGGAAAGCATGGTGATGGGGCACTGACCTCCCAACGTCGCGATTCGGGTATTTGAGGAACAGTGAAACAGGGCGCGCGCGCTGTTTTCATTGTTCCTCAAATACTCAAAATGGCGCAGGTGCTTGCAATTTCCCAACGCTTATAGTTGCTTGCAGGTCGGAACGTCACAAGGAACGCCGCCATGCGCATCGGACTCTACCCCGGGACCTTCGACCCGGTCACCCTGGGGCACACCGACATCATCGCCCGCGCGGCCACGCTGGTGGACCGTCTGGTGATCGGGGTGGCGATCAACCGGGACAAGGGGCCGCTTTTCACGCTGGAGGAACGCGTGGCGATGGTCGAGGCGGAATGCGTGGCGATCGGCGCCGCCACGGGCACCGAGATCGTGGTGCATCCTTTCGAGAACCTGCTGATCGACTGCGCCCGTGACGTTGGCGCCGCGGTCATCATCCGCGGCCTGCGCGCGGTGGCGGATTTCGAGTACGAGTTCCAGATGGTCGGCATGAACCGCGCGATGGACGACCGGATCGAGACCGTCTTCCTGATGGCCGACGCGCGCCGGCAGGGCATCGCCAGCAAGCTGGTCAAGGAAATCGCCCGGCTGGGCGGCGACGTCACCCGCTTTGTCACCCCGGCGGTGAAAGAGGCGCTTCAGGACCGGTTCAGCGGCTGAGCATCCTCAGCGCCAGAAGGCCAGCCATTCGATCAGGTCGACCGTCTTGCGCGCGAGGAAGAACGACGCATCGAAGGCGTTGTAATGGTAATCCCAGGCAAGTGCGGCAACGATCAACAGGCCCAGGATAAGCGCAAGTCTGTCTGTCATGGCCCCCTGTCCCCGACGCCCGTGAGCGGGATCGCCATCCGTTTCGGCTGTGGGCCGGTATGCCCCAGCCGGGCAAGCCGCGCAAGGGGGAGGGGCGGGCCGCGCGCTGCGACGGCCCGCCCGGCATTCAGCCCAGCCGCGCCATCGCCACGGCCACGTCGGCCATGCGGCAGGAAAAGCCCCACTCGTTGTCATACCATGCCAGCACGCGCACCAGCCGGCCGCCGGTCACGCGGGTCTGGTCCGGCGCGAAGATCGAGCTTTCCTCGGTGTGGTTGAAGTCGATCGACACCTTGGGTTCGGGATCATAGCCCAGAACGCCCTTCATCGGGCCTGCCGCGGCCTCGGCCATGATGGCGTTCACGTCGTCCGCGGTCACGTCCTTCTTGGCGAGGAAGGTCAGGTCCACCGCCGACACGTTCGGCGTGGGCACGCGGATGGCCGAGCCGTCGAGCTTGCCCTTGAGGTCGGGCAGCACCTCGCCCAGGGCCTTGGCCGCGCCGGTGGAGGTGGGGATCATCGACATCGCCGCGGCGCGCGCGCGGTAGAGATCCTTGTGGCGGCGGTCGAGCGTCGGCTGGTCGCCGGTATAGGCGTGGATCGTGGTCATGATGCCGCTCTCGATGCCGATGGCCTCGTGCAGGACCTTGGCGACCGGGGCAAGGCAGTTGGTGGTGCAGGAGCCGTTCGAGATCATCCGTTCGCCGGCCTGCAACTCGCCATCGTTGACGCCGTAGACCACGGTGCGGTCGACGTTCTTGCCGGGTGCGGACAGCAGGACCTTGCCCGCGCCGCGGTCGAGGTGCTTCTTCGCCTTTTCGCCGTCATTGAACTTGCCGGTGCATTCCAGCACCACGTCGACGCCGGACCAGTCCAGTTCGTCCATGTCGTAGGTCGAGAACATCTCCATCGGGCCGCGCCCGAGGTCCATCGTGCCGTCGCCCAGGGTGATGTCACCGGGAAAGCGGCCATGCACGCTGTCGTATTTCATCAGGTGGGCCGCGGTTTCCAGCGGGCCGGTGGCGTTGACCTTTGCGACCTTGATGTCGTTGCGCGTGCTGGCCGCGATATGGGCCAGGGTGCAGCGGCCGATCCGGCCGAATCCGTTGATGCCGACGGTCACGGTCATGAGCATTCTCCTATCCGGGGTTTGGGGGCCGTATAGACCCAAGGGGCGGGTGCCGAAAGGCTTAAAACGCAAGGGCTTGGCCTGTTAGCGTTAACCGTTTGCGCAAACCCGCTGTCCTGGGCGATGATTGCGCTAACTGAAGGGGCGGGCAGGCAGGAAAGGACCCATGACATGAGCGGATTGCTGGCATTGCTGGATGATGTGGCGGGCTTGGTGAAGGTCGCGGCGGCATCGATCGACGACGTGGCGGGGCAGGCGGCCAAGGCCGGGGCCAAGGCGGCGGGGGCGGCGATTGACGATGCGGCGGTGACGCCGAAATACCTGCAGGGCTTCGCGCCCGCGCGCGAGTTGCCCATCGTGTGGAAGATCGCCCGCGGCTCGCTGTTCAACAAGCTGGTATTCCTGCTGCCGGCGGGTCTGGCGCTGTCGAATTTCGCGCCATGGCTCATCCCGCCCTTGCTGATGCTGGGGGGCGCTTACTTGTGTTTCGAGGGGGCCGAGAAGGTGGCCCACGCGCTTGGCGTGGGCAAGCATCACGGCGGCCCCGACGGAAGCCACCAGAGCAAGGATCCCACGCATCTGGAAGAGCAGAAGGTGCAGGGGGCGATCAAGACCGATTTCATCCTGTCGGCCGAGATCATGACCATTGCCCTGTCCAACATTCCGCCCAGCAATTTCTGGATGGAGGCGGCGACGCTGGCGGTTGTCGCGGTCGGGATCACGGCGGCGGTCTACGGCGCGGTCGCGCTGATCGTCAAGGCGGATGACGCGGGCCTTTTCATGTCCAGGAACGGAAACCTGGGCCTGACACGGCGCCTGGGGCGGGGGATCGTCAAGGGGATGCCCTATTTCCTGAAACTGCTGATGATCGTCGGCACGGCGGCGATGCTGTGGGTCGGCGGCCAGATCATCCTGCACAGCCTGGCGGAAATGGGCTGGTCGCTGCCTTATGACACCGTTCACCACTGGGCCGAGGATGCGGCGCATGCCGTCGGACAGTTCCAGGGCCTTGTGGCCTGGGTGGTGCAGGCGGCGGCGGACGGGGTGTTCGGACTGGTGCTGGGCACGTTGCTGATCCCGATCGGTACAAAGGTCGTCGCGCCGGTCTGGGGTGCCGTCTTCGGAAAGGGTGCCGCGCATTGAGGGGCGCCGCATGGTGCCGTCATCCCCACATCTGACCCGGGGATGACCGGTACCCGGATGCTTGCGTGCAGCCGTGCAGCGGAGGCGCCGGTCGGCGCCTGTCTCAGCCGTCGGCCCCCTCGGTCGTGATCCGCACCAGACGTCCATTTGGATCGTCCGTTACCGCCAGGATGGCGCCATCGGCATCCAGGGCCACGTCGCGCACCCGGCCCAGGTCCATCAGCAGGCGCTCTTCGCCGCCCACCAGTGAATCCTCGTCGATGTCCAGCCGCACGATGCCGCCCGGCGACAGCGACCCGATCAGGAAATCGCCCTGCCAGTCGCTGAACATGCCGCCGTCATAGGCGACCATGCCGCCCGGCGCGATCACCGGGTCCCAGAAATAGACCGGCTGTTCCATGCCGTCGCGCTGCGCTTCGCCGGAACCGATGGGCGCGCCGCCATAGCTTTCGCCGTAGGAGATCACCGGCCAGCCATAGTTCTTGCCCGCCTCCGGCCGGTTCAGCTCGTCGCCGCCCTTGGGCCCGTGTTCGATCGTCCACAGCACCCCGTCGCGCATGGCGGCACCCTGCACGTTGCGATGGCCATAGGACCAGATGCTGTCCACGGCGCTGTCATCTCCGACAAAGGGGTTGTCCTGCGGCACCTCGCCCTCGGGGGTCAGGCGGACGACCACGCCGAACGTGTTCGACGTATCCTGTGCAAATTCGCGGTACTCGCGCGTGGAATGTTCGCCCGTGGTGACGAAAACGTGGCCTTCGCCGTCGAAGAGGACGCGCGAGCCGAAATGCATCGGCGCCGTCGCCCCGGGTTCCTGCACGAAGATGTCCGTGAGGTCCGTGACCTCGGTCATGTCCTCGTTCAGCGTGCCATAGGCGGCGGCGGTGGCCGAAAGCCCGTCGCCCACGGGTTTGGAATAGGTGATGTAGACCCGGCGGCTGTCGGCAAAGTCAGGGGCCAGCGTCACGTCCAGCAGGCCGCCCTGCCGCTGTGCCACGACCTCGGGCATGCCGCCGATCGGGTCAGAGAGCGTGCCGTCCGCCGTCACGTGCCGCAGGCGTCCCGGACGCTCGGTCACAAGGTAGCCGCCGTCGTCCGGCAGCACGGCGATCCCCCAGGGATGCTCCAGCCCGGTGGCCACATCCGCCACGTCGATGACGATATCGCTGTCTTGAAGCGGCGCGCGGAACTGGCCCTCGAAGGCGGGGGCGAGGTCCGTGTTGCGGCTGCCGCGCTCGAAATCCTGCGCCAGGGCAGGCAAGGCGGGCAGGGCGGCCAGCAAGGCGGCACCGGTCAGGGGCAGGCGAAGGGACTGGCGTAGCGGCATGTCGGGGTTCTCCTTTTATGCATCAAGGAGGGAACCCGGCCGTGCGCGCGCGGGTTCCGCGCGCGCGTTCACAGCTTTGTCAGAGAAGCGATTTGACCTTTTCTGCAACGGCCTCGGCGGTGATGCCGAACTTTTCGTACAGGACCTCTGCCGGGGCGGAC
>JBKAGF010000059.1:0-19478 GCA_046290265.1 Roseovarius sp.
TCGCGCAGGGCATCTCCGACGTGGTGCGCGGCGAGGATCTTTTCGGCTTCACCCCGATCCAGGTGATCCTGCTCGCGCTGCTGCGCCACCCTGTGCCGCGCTATCACCACCACCGCCTGATCCGCGACGAGGACGGCAAGCGCCTGGCCAAGCGCGACGACGCCCGCAGCATCGCCACCTACCGCGAAAACGGCCGGACCCCGGCCGACATCCGCATGATGATCGGGCTATAACCCCTGCTTTTTCTTGGTAAAAATACTCATGTCGCAACAGGTGACATAAGCTCGACCTCGATCCCCTCGCGCACGCCGGTGTAAAAACAGCTGCGCCGGTTGGTGTGACAGGCCGGACCGGTCTGGTTGACCAGCACCAGCAGGCAGTCGCGGTCGCAATCGACCCTCAGGTCGACCAGCTCCTGCACATGCCCCGAGCTTTCGCCCTTGATCCAGAACGCCTTGCGCGAGCGGCTCCAATAGGTGACGCGCCCGGTCTCCAGCGTCCGGGCCACCGCATCGGCATTCATCCATGCCATCATCAGCACCTCGCCGCTGGCCGCGTCCTGGGCGATGGCCGGGATCAGGCCGCGATCGTCGAAGCGCAGGGAAGAGACGTCGAATTCCATGTCAGAAAACCTTTTGCCTTGGCCGTGTCAGCCCTTATCTATGGGGTCAACGACGAAAGGGAAAGCCATGAGCGGCGAGACCGACCTGATCAAGCTCTACTCCGCGCGGATCCTCGAACTGGCCGCCGACATTCCGCATCACGGGCGGCTGGATGCGCCGGACGTGACGGTCAAGCGCCGCGCGCCGCTCTGTGGCTCAACCGTGACGGTGGACCTGAAGACCGATGGCGACCGGATCACCGACTATGCCGCCGAGGTCAAGGCCTGCGCCCTGGGCCAGGCGGCGGCGAGCGTGGTGGGCGGTGGAATCATCGGCTGCACCTATGCCCAGGTGGTCGAGGCGCGCGACGCGTTGAAGGCGATGCTGAAATCCGACGGGCCGACGCCGCCTGCGCCCTTCGACGGGCTGGAGGTGCTGCGCCCGGCGCAGGATTACAAGAACCGCCATGCCTCGATCCTGCTCACGCTCGAGGCCACGGCGGAAGCGATGGAAGAGGCCCGCGCCACGGCCTGACAGTCCTCAAACGAAGACTCTCGTTACCGCACCACTTCGATCGTCGCGTGATCGACGCCGTAGCTTTCGCGCAAGGCCTCGCGCACCGCCTGCTTGACTGTCTCGGGATCATGCCCCGCGGCCACTTTCAGGTCCAGCGTCGCCATGGGGCGTTCCTGCGTCACCTGCCAGGCATGCACGTGGCTGACCATTGCCACGCCCGGCACGTCGCGGGTCAGCGCCTCGGCCACCTCGCGCCGGTCGAACCCGCCGGGCGCGCCTTCCAGCAGGATATGCCCGCTCTCGCGCACCACTTTCAGCGCCGAGCGCAGGATGATCACCGCCACCAGAACCGACAGGATCGGGTCGATGGGCATCCAGCCCGTCCACAGGATGACCAGCGAGGCCACGATGGCCGCAACAGAGCCCAGCAGGTCCCCGGCCACGTGCAGCGCCGCGGCGCGGATGTTGAGGTTGTCGCTGTCCTCGCGCGTCAGCACCCAGAAACTGGCGATATTCACCACCAGCCCCGCCAGCGCCACCCACAGCATCAGCCCGCCCAGCACCTCGACCGGCTGGGCCAGCCGCCGCACCGCCTCGATCACGATCCAGATCGCGATGGCAAAGAGCGTGAGGCCGTTGACGAAGGCCGCCAGCACCGAGAACCGGTCATAGCCATAGGTGCGTTTCCAGTCCGCCGGCCGCCGCGCGATGCGAAAAGCGAACCAGGCCAGCATCAGCGAGGCGAAATCGGTCAGCATGTGCCCCGCATCGGCCAAAAGCGCCAGCGAGCCCGACAGGAGGCCGCCCACCAGTTCCGCCAGCATGAAGCCGCCCGTCAGGGCGGCGGCGATGGCGATGGTGCGTTCCTTCTGGGGAACGTGGCTGTGCCCGTGGGCGTGGGAATGATCGTGCATCGGCCTGTCCTTCCGCGCGCAGCATCGCACCGGTCACCGGGCGCTGCAATCGGCAGTACCCAAGATTCTTCGTACGAAGAATCTTTGGCCGCACAAAAAAACCGCCGCACGCTGGAACAGCGGCGGCGGCAGGAATGCGTGATCCGCTTCGGCGCGTCGTGTCAGGGGAAGAGGCAACAACCCCGGACGATGGGACAGTATCGGGCCGCGTCAAAGGGGACAGGAGACGCAAGCGCGACGCGCGAGGGATATACGCAGGCAGAAACCGTTACATCAGGCCCGGCAGGTAGAGCCCGCCCACCAGCGTGACGACCAGCGCCGCGCCGCCGATGAAATCACCGAGCAGAGTGTCGGCAGAGCGTTTGGCGGCGGTCGAGATCTGGGTCAGCATCGGGTGGCTCCTTGGTGCCATGAACATCTGTTGCTTCTTTGTTCTCATTTCGGATCGCTTTTGTAAAGAACTTTATGAGAACATCTGCGAACTTTTGCGGACAGCATCGTTCAAGTCACTGAGACATAACAAAAATTGGCGATATTTTTTTGAACCGCCCCTCGCCCGCCTGCGACTTCCGGTTGCCGATCTCAACAGGAAAGAAAGTGGACCAATGGCGGACAAGGATCACAAGAAGTGGATCGAAATCCTTTCCATGGGCACGTCGACGCAGCGAGAAGATGCCAGCGACGTGTTCGACCCACCCGAGAGCTTTCTGCTCTTGCCGGCAGTGCAGGTCGCGCCCGAGGACCCGGCCTGTCACGCATTCGATTTCAAGACGTCGGGCAGTGGCGAAGAAAACGCCTACGGCGTTACGGACGTTTTCGTCAGCAGCTATCAGACAGGCGGCTCGGGCAGTGACGATCGGGACATTGTGCCCGAGCCGGAGCCTATCCCCGAATTTGCCACGGCTGATCATTTCGATTTCTTCTGACCGGCGCGGCGGCTTCAGCCCACGGACAAGAGCCGGATCGCCTCGTCCTGGCCCATCAGCCACAGCAGGACGCGGGCGGCCTGCCCGCGCTCAGACTGCAAATCGGGGTCGTCGGCCAGCAGTTTGCGCGCATCGGTCTGCGCCGTGGCCATCAGCCCCGCCTGCGCCTCCATGTCCGCGACGCGGAACCGCGGCAGGCCCGATTGTGCCGTGCCGATAAGGTCGCCGACGCCGCGCATCTCCAGGTCCACCTCGGCGATGCGAAACCCGTCCTCGGTCTCGCGCATCGTGTCCATCCGGCGCTGGCCGCCCTCGGACAAGGGCGCCTGGTACATCAACAGGCAGGTCGATTGCGCCTCGCCCCGCCCCACGCGACCGCGCAGCTGGTGCAGCTGCGCCAGCCCGAAATGCTCGGCCCGTTCGATCACCATGATCGAGGCGTTGGGCACGTCCACCCCCACCTCGATCACCGTGGTCGAGACCAGAACGCTGGTTTCGCCCGCCTGGAAGGCCGCCATCGCCGAGTCCTTGTCGGCGGGCGGCATCTGGCCGTGTACCAGCCCGACGCGTCCCTCGCCCAAGGAGGCGCGCAGGTGCCTGAAGCGTTCTTCCGCGCTGGTCAGGTCCATCACCTCGGATTCCTCGACCAGCGGGCAGACCCAGTAGGCCTGCCGCCCCTCGGCGATGGCACCCTTCAGGTGATCGACCACCTCCTGCATGCGGGCCATGTTCGTCAGCGCGGTCTTGATCGGTTTCCGCCCGGGCGGCTTTTCATCGAGGATGCTGACATCCATGTCGCCATATTGCGCCAGCGCAAGGCTGCGTGGAATGGGCGTCGCGGTCATCACCAGCACATCCACTGCCGCCCCCTTGCGCCCCAGTTCCAGCCTCTGGCGCACGCCAAAACGGTGCTGTTCGTCCACCACGGCCAGGCGCAGGTCGTGAAACGCCACGTCCTTCTGGAACACCGCATGGGTGCCCACGAGGATATGGATATCGCCGCGCTGGAGTGCGGCCAGCTTGGCGCGCCGCTCGGCCCCCTTGTCGCGGCCGGTCAGCAATTCCAGCACCACGCCAGCCGATTCCGCCAGCGGGCGCAACCCTTCCAGGTGCTGCCGCGCCAGGATCTCGGTGGGGGCCATCATCACCCCCTGCCCGCCCGCCTCGACCGCGACCAGAAGCGCCATCAGGGCCACCAGCGTCTTGCCCGCGCCCACGTCGCCTTGCAGCAGGCGGTTCATCCGCAAGGGCGCGCCCATGTCGGCGGCAATCTCTTCGATGGCGCGGGTCTGGGCGCCCGTGGGCGTATAGGGCAAGGCTGCGCGGACCTTTGCCTGCAACCGGCCCGTGGCCTCGCTCACCCGCCCCTTGCCGCGCCGCATCCTGGCGCGGGCCAGCGCGAGGGTCAGCTGGTGCGCCATGAACTCGTCATAGGCCAGCCGCGTGCGGGCCGGATCGGTCGCCGCAAGGTCGCCGATTTTCGCGGGGGAATGGGCCTGCTCCAGCGCCGCGTGCCAGTCCGGCCAGCCTTCCTGCGCTTTCTGCGACGCATCGATCCACTCGGCCAGGTCCGGCGCGCGGGCCAGGGCCGAGCGCACCGCCTTGGCCATGGTTTTCTGCGTCACCCCGGCGGTCAGCGGGTAGACCGGCTCGAAATCCGGGATCTCGCCCGCCTCTTCCACGGGCAGGATGTGGTCGGGATGCACCATCTGCGCCATCCCGTCGAAAAGCTCCACCTTGCCCGACACTACGCGCCGTGCGCCCGTGGGCAGCACCCGGTTGAGGTAATCGTCGCGGCCGTTGAAGAACACCAGTTGAAAGGCCACGCTGCTGTCCTCGACCTGGATGCGATAGGGCCGCCCCCGGCTGCGCGGCGGATCGTGCCGGCCCACCGTCACCTCGACCGTGACCGTGCCGGGCAGGTCCGCGCCCTGCACCGTGTCGCGCTTGCGCCGGTCGATGCCGGAATGCGGCAGCGTGAACAAGAGGTCCCGGGGGCGCGTGATATGCAGCGCCTCCAGCGTCTTGGCGGTCTTCGGCCCCACGCCTTCCAGCGTTTCCGGATCCGCGAACAGCGGAAAGAGGATTTCGGGCCGGGTGCTCATGCGTCGCCGATCAGTTCCAGCCAGCCATCCTCGTCGATGGTCTCGATCCCCAGTTCCTCGGCCTTCTTGGCCTTGCTGCCCGCCCCCGGCCCGGCCACCAAGAGGTCGGTCTTTGCCGAGACCGAACCCGACACCTTGGCGCCCAGGGCTTCGGCCCGCGCCTTGGCCTCGGCGCGGGTCATCTTTTCCAGCGTGCCGGTGAAGACGACCGTCTTGCCCGCGACGGGGCTGCCGTCGGTGGCGGGCGCCGCGGCCTCCTGGATCGTCAGATGGGCCGTCAGCCGGTCGATGCTTTCGCGCTCGTGGTCCTGCGCGAAGGCGGTCACAAGGCTGCGGGCCATGACCTCGCCCACCCCGTCGATGGACAGAAGGCTGTCCCAGTCCGGACCTTCGCAGTCTTTCGCGGCATCCATCGCCTTGGTGAACACATCCCACCTGCCATAGCTGCGCGCGATAAGGTTGCTGGCCTGCTCGCCCACATGCCGGATGCCAAGCGCGAAGAGCACGCGGCCGAAGGGAATGTCGCGCTTCTCGTCGATTGCCAGAAACAGGTTTTCGGCGCTTTTGTCGCCCCAGCCTTCGCGGTTCTTGAGCTGCTTCACGCCCGAACCGTAGCGCTCTTGCAGGGTGAAGATGTCGGCAGGCTCCTTCACCCAGCCGTCGCGGTAGAACTGCTCGACCTGTTTCGCGCCCAGCCCCTCGATGTCGAAGGCCGCGCGGCTGACGAAATGTTTCAGCTTTTCCACGGCCTGCGCGGGGCAGATCAACCCGCCGCTGCACCGGCGCACGGCATCGCCTTCCTCGCGAATGGCCTCGGACCCGCATTCCGGGCATTCGGTCGGGAATGTGTAGGGTTTTGCCCCCTCCGGCCGCTTCGACAGGTCCACATCGGCCACTTTCGGGATCACGTCGCCGGCGCGGTAGACCTGCACCCAGTCGCCCTCGCGGATGTCCTTGCCGCCGCGGATCTCTTGCCCCTTGCTGTCGAGGCCCTTGATGTAATCCTCGTTATGCAGGGTCGCATTGCTGACCACCACGCCGCCCACGGTGACGGGGCTCAGCCGGGCCACCGGCGACAGCGCGCCGGTGCGGCCCACCTGGATTTCGATCTTTTCCAGCGTGGTCCAGGCCAGTTCGGCGGGAAACTTGTGCGCGGTGGCCCAGCGGGGCGTGGTGCTGCGGAACCCCAGCCGGCGCTGCAGGGCAAGGTCGTTGACCTTGTAGACCACCCCGTCGATGTCATAGCCCAGGCTGGCGCGCTGCTGTTCGATCTGCCCGTAATGCGCCAGCATCTCGTCGGGGCCGTCGCAAAGCGCCGTCAGCGGGTTGGTGGAAAAGCCAAGCGCGGCCAGCCGCTCGATCGCGGCCATTTGCGTTTCCGCCAGCGGTGCGCTGATTTCGCCCCAGGCATAGGCGAAGAAACGCAGGGGCCGCGCCTTGGTGATGCGGCTGTCGAGTTGCCGGAGCGATCCGGCCGCGGCATTGCGCGGGTTGGCGAAGGTCTTGGCGCCAGCCTCGGCCTGCCGGGTGTTGAGCGCCTCGAAATCGGCATGGCTCATATAGACCTCGCCGCGCACCTCCAGCACGTCCGGCACGTCTTTCAGGGTGACGGGAATGTCGTCGATGGTGCGGGCATTGGCGGTGACGTTCTCGCCCACCGTGCCGTCGCCGCGCGTGGCGGCCTGCACCAGCGTGCCGCCCTCGTAGCGCAGGCTGAGGCTGAGCCCGTCGATCTTGGGCTCGGCGGTGTAGTTCAGCGGCGCGTCCGCTTTGAGACCCAGATAGCGGCGGATGCGGTCGTCGAACTCCTCGATCTCGGCGGGGTCGAACGCATTGGACAGGCTGAGCATCCGCACCGCGTGGGTGACCTTGGCAAAACCCTCGGCGGGGGCTGCGCCGACCCGGTCGCTGGGGCTGTCGTCGCGCTTCAACGCGGGAAACCGTGCCTCGATGGCGATGTTGCGCGCCTTCAGCCGGTCATACTCGGAATCGCTGATCTCGGGCGCGTCGTCGCGGTGATAGGCGCTGTTGGCGGCGTTCAGCCGTGCCGCCAGCCGCTCCAGTTCCGCCTTTGCCTGCGCTTCGGTCAGGCTTTCTACGGCTGTGTCGGTGCTCATGCCCTGTCCCTCGTTCTGCGGCGGCGATCATCCTGACGGCAGTGTTAAAGCCTTTCGCGGGAAACCTGAATTATTGATTGACGCAAGGCGGACGCAAACCGGCAGGAAACGTCACCCGACGCGCCCCCGAGACTGGCTCGCCAACTGGGAGGATTGCATCGCCCCGGCGCAGGGACTCGGGGGAACGGCCTTTCTGGACACGGGCCAGACTTTGGATTGCGCAGCGCCCCGCAGGCGGGTGCCGGTCTCGGAGAGGGTTGAAAAAGGATTTGGTGTCAGCATCTTGAGCGCCGGATCCGCTGGCCGCGCCCCTGTTCCGGCCGGGGCGGAAGATGCGGAAACCGCGTCTTTTCGTCTGCCGTTTCGCCTGCATTGCGGCAAGCACCCCGCCCGTCATCTGCAACCTGGCAAAGGCGCAGGCATTCGGGGACGACACCAGGCGGGGCGAGAACGTACCGGACATTGTGGCCATCACCGTGGCGATCCGGGTCGCGGGCGAGCCGCCGGATGCGGGTTTGACCGGCCCGCTCGAGCGGATGCCGGCCGGCGACGACGCCATCAGCGGCCATCGGTCACGGGGTAACACTCGCGCTGTTGAAGGTCTTCGGCCCGGCGGGCGCCCAAGGTTGTCGCCCTCGGCGCCTCTGCGCGCCGTTCAGGCGCCGATGGCCAGCCGGGTTCCGTCGCCCTTGCCCTCCGAAGGCTCGGGGTCGCGCAGGACATAACCGCGCCCCCAGACCGTCTCGATGTAATTGTCGCCGCCGGTGGCCTCGGCCAGTTTCTTGCGCAGCTTGCAGATGAAGACGTCGATGATTTTCAGCTCGGGTTCGTCCATGCCGCCGTAAAGATGGTTAAGGAACATCTCTTTCGTCAGAGTCGTGCCCTTGCGCAGGCTGAGCAGTTCCAGCATCTGGTATTCCTTGCCCGTCAGATGCACCGTCTTTCCCGCGACATCCACCGTCTTGGCGTCGAGGTTCACGTTGACCTTGCCGGTGCGGATCATGGACTGTGAATGCCCCTTGGAGCGGCGGATGATCGCGTGGATGCGCGCCACCAGTTCCTCGCGGTGGAACGGCTTCGTCAGATAGTCATCCGCGCCGAAACCGAAGCCCCTGATCTTGTTCTCGGTATCATCCGCACCCGACAATATCAGGATCGGTGTTTCGATCCGCGCAAGTCTGAGTTGCCGCAGCACCTCGTGCCCGTTCATGTCCGGCAACCCGAGGTCGAGAAGGATCAGATCGTAATCGTAAAGCTTGGCCAGATCGATCCCCTCTTCGCCCAGGTCCGTGCTGTACACGTTCAGGTTGGCATGGGTCAGCATCAACTCGATGCTCTTCGAGGTATTGGGGTCGTCTTCAACCAAAAGAACCCGCATGGTGGAAACTCCGCTGATATTCTTGTCTGGGACAAGTCTTGCGAAAATTGGTTAACCACTGGTTACCCTGAAAGAACAAATAGCGGCTTCTACTTGCGGTTGCGACTCATTTCGTGGTCGTGACCTTCAGCCCCGCTGCGCCGTGGCGCGAGACCGCGTCCAGCCACTCGCGGAATTCCTCGCTGCTCAGACCGTAGGTCTGTTGCGCCTCTTCCCGCGTGATCAACCCATGCGCGACGGCGCGCACGATCTGCAATTTCCGCGACGCCACCCAGCGTTGCGTGTCCGGCGGCGGCAGGTCCGCGCGGGTCATGACGGTGCCATCGGGCAGCGTCACGGCCCGGGGGCCTTCGACTTTCTTCAGGTACATCCTTGTTCACCCCATACGTCAACAGGGGCGCAGGATCGGGGCGGCGGGCTTAACACCGGGTGAAACCCGCGGGCCCGAATAGGTCGGATTTTCCGAAAAGCGCGATCCGGCGACGTGTCCCGCGTGCCGCACCGGGTTGACACCACCTGTGCAAACCGGCACACCGCGCCCTCTTCACACCTGCCAGAACGCCCTTATATTCCGGGACGACACCGGAGAGATGACATGCCGCTCGACCCTGCCCTGAACTCGCTCGGATTTCCCAAGGCCCCCGCCGACACGCGGGTCGTCGTCGCCATGTCGGGTGGCGTCGACAGTTCGGTCGTGGCCGCGCAGCTGGCCGAGGAAGGCTATGACGTCGTGGGCGTGACCCTGCAGCTTTACGATCACGGCGCGGCGCTGGCCAAGAAAGGCGCCTGCTGCGCCGGCGTGGATATCCACGATGCCCGGCGCGTGGCCGAGGAAATGGGTTTTCCGCATTACGTGCTGGATTACGAGAACATCTTCAAGGACGCGGTGATCGACGAGTTTGCCGACAGCTATCTTGCCGGTGCCACGCCCGTGCCCTGCATCCGTTGCAACGAGCGGGTCAAGTTCAAGGACCTTCTGGAGACGGCAAAGGACCTCGATGCCGATTGCATGGCCACGGGGCACTATATCCAGCGCAAGATCGGCGACCGGGGGCCGGAACTGCACTGCGCGGCGGATGCGAACCGCGACCAGAGCTATTTCCTGTTCTCCACCACGCCCGAGCAGCTGTCGTTCCTGCGCTTTCCGCTGGGCCACCTGCCGTCGAAGGATGCGACACGGGCGCTGGCGGCGCGCTATGGCCTTTCCGTGGCGGACAAGCCCGACAGCCAAGACATCTGCTTCGTGCCCAATGGCAATTATGCGAGCGTGATCGAAAAGCTGCGCCCCGGCGCGGCGGAACCGGGCGAGATCGTGCATGCGGACGGCCGCGTGCTGGGCCGGCATGACGGCGTCATCCACTACACGATCGGCCAGCGCCGGGGCCTTGGGATCGGCGGGCTGGAAGAGCCGCTTTACGTGGTCAAGCTGGATGTCGACACGCAGCGCGTCATCGTCGGCCCGAAAGAGATGCTGGCCACCCGCACCGTACCGGTCCGCGAGATCAACTGGCTGGGCGACGAGGATTTCCAGAGCCGCGCGGAATGGCATGTTTCGGTCAAGGTCCGCTCTACCCGCCCGCCGCGTGACGCGGTGATCCGCCCCACAGGTCCGGATACGGCAGAGGTCGAACTGACGGTGGCCGAGGAAGGCATCTCGCCCGGTCAGGCCTGCGTGTTCTACGAAAACGACAGCAGCCGCATCCTGGGCGGCGGCTGGATCTGGAAAGGCTGAACGCGGTCAGGCCGGGGCATGGGCGCGCAATTCCCGTTATCCGGCCTTTGACGGCAGGGCCCGTCAGGGCATCCGCGCCAGGACAGCACGTGCCGCGCGCAGGCCGGGATCTTCTCCGCCACGGCCCAGCCGCTCCATCGTCAGGCGCATCGCGTCCTTCTGCGCGCCGGGGTTGTCCAGCATGTCCAGCACTCCGGGCGCGATCAGGTCGGGGCGGCAGCGTTCGCCGTTGAATTCCGGGATCGCACGGGTCTCGGACACAAGGTTGACCAGAGTCAGCGTGTCGATGATCAGCATGCGGCGAATGATCTCGCGCGTGACCCAGTTGGTGTCATAGGCGATGACCATCGGCGTATCGGCGGCCGCCAGTTCCAGCGAGACGGTGCCAGAGGCCGCCAGCGCGCCCTGCGCACAGCCGAACGCGGCGGCCTTGCTGCGCTTGTCGGTCTCGCCCTGCCCCGTTGGTGCGACCACCACCGGCCCGCCGGGCCAGCCGGCCACCAGCCCCGTCACCTGCTCGACCCGTGCCGCAACGGTGGGGATCACCAGCCGCAGATCGGGCCGCGCCGCGCAGACCTGCCGCACCGCCTCGCCGAAGACCGGCCCCAGCCGCGCTACCTCGCTGCCGCGCGAGCCGGGCAGCACCAGCAGAACCGGCGCCTCGCCCAGGCCGTGCGCGTGCCGGAAGGCGGCAATCTCCTCCGCGTCGGCGGGCACGTCGTTCACCACCGGATGCCCCACGAAATCGCAGTCCACGCCCGCCGCCTCCAGGTAGGGCGGCTCGAACGGCAGAAGGGCGAGGACCTGGTCGATCACGCTGGCCATCCTGTCCGCGCGTCCGGGCCGCCACGCCCAGACCGAGGGCGCGACGTAATGCACCGTCCGCAGGCTGCTGCGCTCCTTGATGATCTTCGCCACGCGCAGGCAGAAATCCGGGCTGTCGATGCCGATCACCACGTCCGGGGCATAGTCGATCGCGGCCTGGGCCGTTTCGCGGATGCGGCGCTTGAGGTGGAAATATTTCGGCAGGATCTCGACCAGCCCCATGACGCTCAGTTCTTCCATCGGGAAAAGCGAGGTCATGCCCATCGCCTGCATCTGGTCGCCTCCTACGCCCGTGAACTGCACGTCGGTCAGAGATGTCAGCCCCGCCATCAACGCAGCGCCCAGCCTGTCGCCCGATGCCTCGCCGGCAATGACGAAAACCTTCATGCCCCGCCTCTGGGACGGACCCACAGGAACATCTGCTGCGCGTGCAGCACCTCGGCCACGCCGTCGGGGTCCAGCATCATGACGCCGCCCGCCTCGATGACGATGCCCGACAGCCCCGCCTCGGCGGCGCGCATCACCGTGCGCAGCCCGATCAGCGGCATGTCGACGCGCAGTTCCTGCCCCGGTTTCGGGGCCTTGAAGAGGATCCCGCCCTGTGGCTCCTCGGGCACCGGCGCCGTGCCCGAAAGCCACGCGGTGACAGAGCCGACAAGCGTGTCGAACGGGTCGTCGGGCATGGTGAAACCGGACATCCCGGGCGCGAGATCGGCCAGCATGGCATCGGTGCCGCGCACGTCCTCGCGGGCGATCACCGTGCCGTCGCGCACCACCACCGCCTGCCCCTTGTCTTCCGCCGCAAGCTCCGCGAGCGCGGCCTCCGCCGTGGCGATGTCGCGCGCGACGCCCTCGGGCAAGCTGCCGGTCACGCCCGCGGGCGGCAGCAGCGACGGGTCGATATCGGCCGCGCCGATGACCTCCATCCCCGCGTCCTCGAAGATCGAGGTGAAGATCCTCAGCGTTCCGTCATCGCCGCTATTGGCCAGCGCCGCCTGCACCTTGGGCACCAGCGGCATCGTGGCCGCGTCGATCAGCGCGGGGTCGATGGGCGGGCGGCGCATGGCCCCCGCCATGCAGATGCGGGTAACGCCGATCTCTTTCGCGGTGGCGATGAAGCTGCCCAGTGTCTCCAGCCGGAAACCGAGGCGCGGAAGGTCGCCCTTCACGTCAGAAGGGAATTGCGCGATCTCGCAGATCACCGGCACGTCGCCCCGGTCCAGCATCGCCCGGACCAGCCGAGGCGGAAGTCCGCCCTGCCCGGCTATCAGTGCCAGCGTCATGCGAGCTATCCCGCGCCGGGGGTTAGGAAGGACCGGTCGCTTCCGGCAAGGACGAAATCGACGATCCGGCGCACGTAATCGCTCTCGGTTTCCTCGCCCAGCCGGCGGGCGCGGTCCTGGAACGCGCCTTCGCCCTGCGCCAGCATCTGGAAGGCGGCCCGCAGCGCGGTGATGTCCGCGCGCGCCACGCCGCGGCGTTTCAGCCCGACAAGGTTCAGCCCGTCCAGATGCCCGCGCGGTGCCTGTACCAGACCGTATGGAATGACGTCGTTGGTCACCATCGTTACCGCGCCGATGATGGCGCCCTGCCCGATGCGCACCCATTGATGCACGCCCGACAGCCCGCCGATGATCACGTCGTCCTCGACCACGCAATGCCCGGCAAGTGCGGCATTGTTGACGATGATCACCCGGTCGCCGACCTGCACGTCATGGGCCACGTGACACCCCGCCATGAAAAGCCCGTCATCGCCCACGCGGGTCACGCCGCCGCCGCCCTCGGTGCCGGAATTCATCGTCACATGCTCGCGGATGCGGTTGCGCTGGCCGATCACCAGTCTGGTCTTTTCGCCCCGGAACTTCAGATCCTGCGGAATCTCGCCGATACAGGCGAAGGAAAACACCACCGTCTCGGCGCCGATCTCGGTGTCGCCGGTCACCACCACATGGGATTTCAGCACGACCCCGTCGCCAAGGCGCACCCCGGGTCCGACATGGCAGAACGGGCCGATCTCGACACCGTTGCCGATCTGCGCACCGTCCTCGACGACCGCACTGGAATGGATGCGCGTCTCGGCCATGCGGGTCACTCCTTCGGCAGGTCCATCATCGCGGTGAATTCGGCCTCGCAGGCCAGTTCGCCCTCGACCGAGGCCTCGCCGTGAAAGCGCCAGACCTTGCCGCCGGGCTTGCCGCGCGTGGTCTTCACCTTCAGTTCCAGCACGTCGCCCGGCACCACCATGCGCCGGAACTTGCACCCCTCGATGGCCATGAAATAGACCAGCAGGTTGCGGTCCTCCATCTTCAGCGCGGCCCCCACCATGACGGCGGCGGTCTGGGCCATCGCCTCGACGATGGTGACGCCGGGCATGATCGGCTTGGCGGGAAAGTGCCCCTGGAAATGCGGCTCGTTCATCGTGACGTTCTTGATGCCGCGGGCGGAACTGATGCCGTCCATGTCCACGACCCTGTCCACCAGAAGGAACGGATAGCGATGCGGGATCAGCCGTTGGATGCGGCCGATATCGGCGCTGTCGAGGGGGGATGTCATGGGTGGGTATCTTCCTTCTGCGTCGCGCCCGGGTCTGTGCCGTCGCCCGGTATCCCCGCTTAGCAACTTGGCCCTTTCGGGGCAAGCGCGCCGCGCGGGCGGTTACTCGGCCGGTTCCGCGGGGGCGGCGTCGGGCGCTGCGCCTTCCCCGTCCTGCGGCGGATCGGGCGGTGTTTCGTCCGGCGCGGCCTCTTGCGGGGCGGTCCCTTCGGGCGCGTCGGGGCCAAGCGTGCTGTCGATGCGCTGCACGGCGGCCTCGGTGATATCGACCACGTCGGCCTGCAGCAGCACCGTGCGCCGGTCCATCACCACGGCCGCGCCGGCCTCTCGCATCAGGTCCACCAGCACGGGTTCCACCCGCCGCAGGAAATCCAGCGGCGCGCGTTCGCGGTTGCGCTCGTGTTCGCGCACGCGGCGCTGGCTGTCGGCGCGGATCTTCTGAACCTTCTCGTCGAAGGCGTCGGCAAGGTCGCGAAAGACCTCGGGCGAGGTGTTGTCGCGCCGCTGCGTCAGGGCGCGCTCCTCGGCTTCCAGCTCCGCCTCCAGCTTGCGGTTGAGCGCGATCAGTTCCTCGCGCTCTTCCTGCAGACGGTCGTTGATCGACTGGCCCAGCCGTGTGCGTTCGAACAATTGCTCGGGGTCGACCACGAGGATGTCGCTTTGCACCACGCCGACGCTTTGCGCCGCGACGGGCCCCGCACCTGCGACGGACCACACCGGGCCCGCCAGCAGCGCTGCCGCCATCAGCAGGGCCCGCAGCGGTGCCATATCAGAATTCCGTGCGGACCGTGATGTCGAACTCGCGCTCGATGTCGCCCGGTTCCTTTTTCAACGCCTTCGAGAAGTTCAGGCGCAGCGGTCCGAAGGGCGAATCCCAGAACAGTGACAGGCCGACCACGTGGCGCGGGTTGAACCCGGTGGATTGCGCCGGACCGACGGTATCGACGTTCCAGATCGCACCGATATCGTAGAAGGCACCGCCCGACAGGCCGAATTCCTCGGGCGTGCCCAGCGGGAATTCAACGTCGAACTTGGCCACGGCAAAGAGGTTGCCGCCCAGATGCTCGTTGTTCTGGATCGGGCCCATGCCGTTGGAATCGAAGCCGCGCATCACCTGGCTGGTATAGCGGTCGACGGCGCGCGACCGGTCGCCGCCCATGAAGTCCAGCGCGCCCGCCTCGATCGAGGCCCGCAAGGTGATCTCCTCGTTGAAGACCAGCGTCTGCCCGGCCACGCGCATGGAGTATTTCATGTACTCCTGATCGCCGCCAAGGCCGTTATATTCCAGTCCCGCATCCACCAGAACGCCCGCGTTCGGGTTCAGGCCCGTGCGCCGCGTGTCGAAGATGACGCGCGCGCCCACGCCGCTGCTAAAGAGGCCGCCCTGGGCGGTTTCCGCCGCCAGCGTGGGCGAGACGCCGACATAGTCGTCCATTTCCCGGTATCCGGCACGGTAATACAGCTGCAGGCGGCTGTTTTCGGCCACGGGAAAGGTCAGGCTGGGCTGGAACGCCCCCTGGACGGTGTCGTAAAGGCTGTTGCTGCCATCGGTTTCCAGCAGCGATGTCGAGATCGCGAATTCCACGTCCCGGCCAAGGAAGGCCGGTTCGGCAAAGGCAAGGTTGTAGTTCGCCGTATCCGCCGAGGCCGAGATCTGTGCCGTCACGCGCTGCCCGCGGCCAAGGAAGTTGCGCTCGCTGAACCCAAGGGTCAGGCCGAACCCGCCGTCCGAGCTGTAGCTGCCGCCGAACGACAGCGTGCCGGTGGTGGTTTCCTCGACATCCACGTCGACCACGACCTGGCTGGGGTCGGATCCTTCGCGGGCGTTTACGTCGACATCCTCGAAATACCGCAGCGCGCGGATGCGCTCGGCCGCCTCGCGCACCTGGCGCGGGTTGAACGGGTCGCCCTCCACCGGGGTGAACTGGCGACGGATCACGCGGTCCAGCGTGGTGGTGTTGCCCTCGATGTCGATCCGTTCGACGAACACGCGCGGTCCGCGGACAAGGTTGAACTCGACATCCAGCGTCAGGTCACGCTCGTTACGGGTGATCACGGGCTCGACCCGCAGGAAATCGACCCCCTGCCGGATCGCCAGCCGCTCCATCCGCGCGATGGAATTCTCGACCAGTGTCGGCGAATAGACCACGCCCGGGCGGATCTTCAGAACGTCCTGGTAGGTGGCGGCATTCGCCTCGGCGATCTCGCTGACGGTGGTGATCCTGCCAAAGCGGAATTGCTGGCCTTCCTGCACGTTGAAGGTGACGAAATAGCCGTCACGCTCGCGTGCCAGTTCGGCATTGGTGCCGGTGACGCGGAAATCGACATAGCCCCGCGACAGGTAGAAATCGCGCAGCACCTGCTTGTCGAATTCCAGCCGGTCGGCATTGAACGTATCGCGCGAGACGATGGCGCGCAGGATACCCGCCTGCTTGCTCTCGACCACGCGGCGCAGGCGGCGGTCCGAATAGGCCCGGTTGCCGACAAAGCTGACGCGGTTCACCTCGATCGCCCCGCCTTCGAAGATCTCGAAGACAAGGTCGATGCGGTTGTCGCTGCGGCGGATGACCTTGGGTTGGATGCGGGCCGAGACGCGGCCGTTCTGTTCATAGGCCTCGGTCAGCGTCGCGACGTCGCGATCCACCCGCGACGGGCTGAACACCTGGCGCGGTTCGCTTTCGATGAAACCCTGCAGGTCGTCGTCATTAAGGCGCCGGTTGCCCTCGAACGCGATGCGGTTGATCGTGGGATATTCGATCACGCGGATGACAAGCGTGTTGCCCTGCGGGATGACCTGCACATCCTCGAAAAGGCCGCTGGCCCGGATGCGCTGTGCGGCATCGTTCAGCTGTCCCGCGCTGATCGTTTCGCCGCGGGCAATGCCCGCCTGGCTGAGGATGGTCCCGCCCTCGATCCGCTGGTTGCCCTCGATCGAGACATTGGTGAAACGATAGCTTTGTGCCTGTGCCTGCGTTGCGGCGGACAGGGCGGCGGCCATCAGGCCGGCCGCGAAAAGCAGCGAAAGAAAGCGGTGCGTTGAAAAGAGCCCAGAAAAGCGCTTCGTCCCCAACCCGATCGACAGTTTCATAGGCAAACCCAATCAGACATCCCAGTAGCCAAAAGCACTACCGGCTCCGGGCTGTGTTGTCAAAACGAGTATGGCAGATTTTTCGCAGACTGAGGCGTCTTGGTCGCGCCCCCTGAATCGGCCGCTCAGAGCGAGCCGACGAAGGCGCCTGCCCACAGCGCCGCGGCGATGGTGGCAAGGTACAAAAGGCGGTCACCGTTCAGGTTCACCAACAGGGTCATCCCGCGATATCCGTTCAGAACGTGTTGCATGTGATTCCCGTTATCCGCTCGAAAAGATTGATGTTTGGCGCAAAGCATCGGAAATCTTTGTGACAGGATTCTGGCGGTAAATGTGGTATTTTCGGGGCGTGCTGGCACGGCCCGGCCCGGGCCGCCGCGTTGGCCTGACGGGCCGGGATGGCGCGCGCCCTGCCCCGCCAGCCCGCGCCGCCCGTATCACGGCCTCAGGGGCAGAAGATGTCGTTGAAAAGCGCGAACAGCATCAGGCTCAGCACCAGGGTCAGGCCCACGGTCATCATGATCCGCAGCGCGCGGTCGCTGGGCGGACGGCCCGCGACCGCCTCGTAGGCGTAAAACACCAGGTGCCCGCCATCCAGCACCGGGACCGGGAACAGGTTCAGCAGGCCCACGGCCGTGGACAGCACGGCGATGAACCAGATGAAGCTGTCGACACCCTGGCTGGCCATGTCGCCCGACACCTGCGCGATGCCGATCGGACCGGACATGTTGCAACTGCTGATCGCGCCGGTGACCATGTGGTAAAGCCCCGACACCGAACTGGCCGCGACGCGCCAGGTCTGGGCCACCGCGCCGGTCAGGGATTCGCCCAGGCCCCGCGGCCCGGTGCGCAGCTCATAGGGCAGCCCGCCGACGATGCCGATCCGCCAGTTGGTCTCGAACCCGCCCTCATCCTGCGGCTCGTCCACGCGGCGCGGCGTCAGGTCGAAATCCAGAACCTCTCCGTCGCGCCAGACGTCCAGCGCCACGGTCGCACCCTCGGAGAACGACCACCGTCTTCAGCTGGTTGAACGCGAAAATCTTCTCGCCCTCCAGCCCGACGATCACGTCCTCCTGCCGCAGCCCCGATTCGGACGCCGCCGAACGCGGCGACAGCTGCAGGATCAGCGGCGGTTGCGGATGCGGACCCATCGCCTCGACCACCTCGCCGTCGCGGCGCACCTCGTATGGCAGCAGCGGCTCCTGCGGCAGGGCCGCGATGAAGTCCCGGAACACCGACTCGTCCTGGGTGTCCATGTTGATGATGGTGGGGATCTCGCGCCCCGCGACCGCCAGCAGCTCGTCGCCCGGCTGCAGGGTCACGCCGTCCACCGGAAGCGGACGCAGCTCTTCGATCACGTAGGGCTCGGTCACCTTTGGAACATCATGATCCAGGAAGACCAGGATCGACAGGATGAAGTTGAAGACCGGCCCCGCCGCGACCGTCAGCGTCCGCGCCCAGAGCGGCGCGCCCAGCATGGTCTGGCGGCGAATCTCGGGCGGCATCTCATCGACCGTGCCGTCGCTCGTGCCGCTGGCGGCGTTGGCGTCGCCCATGAACTTGACGTACCCGCCGAAGGGCAGCGCGGCCAGCTGCCAGCGCGTGCCGCGCCGGTCCATCCGGCTGAACAGCACCGGCCCGAATCCCAGCGAGAAGACATCCGCCTTGATCCCGCACCAGCGCCCGACGATGTAGTGGCCGTATTCGTGGATCGCCACGATCACCGACAGGGCCGCGACAAAGGCCAGCAGGGTCAGGGCAAGGCTGCCGAATTGCGGGAGAAATCCAAGTCCGTCCAAGGTCGATTATCCGTTCTGCTCTTTGGCCACGCTGTCGGCATACATTCGTGCCAGCTGGTCCGCGCGGGCGGTTGTCTCAAGTGTCATGGGCCGTTGCCTGATCCTGTCATGGTCGGCAAGGCGCGCCAACACCTCTTCGACCACCGTGCACATCTGCGTGAACCCGATCTTTCCGGCGATGAAATGGTCCATCGCACGCTCCTTGGCGCCGTTGAACACCGCCCCCATCAGCCCGCGCGCCTCCATCACGTCGCGGGCAAGGCGCAGCGCGGGAAAGCGCTCGGTGTCCGGTGCCTGGAAGCTGAGCGTGCCGGTGGCGGCAAGATCCAGCATCGCGACCGGCAGGTCGCGACGCTCCGGCCAGTGCAGCGCATAGCCGATGGCATGGCGCATGTCATGCGGACCCACATGGGCGATCATCGCGCCATCGACATAGCCCACCAGCGCGTGCACCAGGGATTCGGGATGAATCAGCACCTCGATCCGCTCGGGCGCGATGCCGAAGAACTCGCGCGTCTCGATCATCTCAAGCGCCTTGTTGAACATCGAGGCGCTGTCGATGGTGATGCGCTGGCCCATCTCCCAGTTCGGATGGGTCGCGGCCTCGGCGGGGGTGGCGCGGGCAAGATCCTCGAGCGGCCAGTCGCGGAAGGCGCCGCCGCTGGCGGTCAGGATCACGCGGTTGACGGCGGCGGCATCCTCGCCCACCAGCGCCTGGAAGATCCCGGAATGCTCGCTGTCCACGGGCAGGATGCGTGCACCCGCGCGCCGCGCGGTGCCGACCAGCAGCTGACCGGCGGCCACCAGCGATTCCTTGTTGGCCAGCGCCAGCGTCGCGCCGGTCCGCAGCGCGGCCAGCCCCGGCGCCAGGCCGGCAAATCCGACAATCGCCGACATCACCAAGTCGGCCTCGCGCGCGCCGG
>JBKAGF010000060.1:0-19120 GCA_046290265.1 Roseovarius sp.
AGGCCCTGGTGGCCGAGGCCAGCCGGATCTTCCACGATCTCGACCTGACCAACATCACCGCACTGACAGCGGATGGCAGCTTCGGTCTGCCCGACCAGGCCCCGTTCGACCGCATCCTCGTGACGGCGGCGGCCGAGGATCCGCCCGGGCCGCTCTTGGCGCAGTTGAAAATAGGCGGTATCATGGTGGTACCCGTGGGGCAGTCCGACGCGGTGCAAAGCCTGATCCGGGTCACCAGGTCCGAGACGGGCTACGACTACGATGAACTGCGCCCGGTGCGTTTCGTGCCCCTGCTCGAAGGGCTGGGCCGGGACTGACAGGACAGGAACGACAATGACAGGCCGGATGCGCACCGGCCTCCGCTTTGATCCCCGGCCAACAAGGGGACCGAGATGAGGACAAGATCGAGATGAGCCACTTCAAGACCCCCACGCGAACCCTCGTCGCCGCGATGGCCCTGCTGGCCCTCGCCGGTTGCGACGATTTCGACCTCGACATGCGCAGCGGCGGGCCCGGCACCGC
Source organism: Roseovarius sp. (assembly GCA_046290265.1). GTDB lineage: Bacteria > Pseudomonadota > Alphaproteobacteria > Rhodobacterales > Rhodobacteraceae > Roseovarius. The sequence goes on from JBKAGF010000060.1 coordinate 523, forward strand.
CGAGGCCGCGGCAAACGCCAGTGCCAACCGGCCCACGCCCGACAGCCGCGGCATCATCTCCTATCCCAGTTACCAGGTGGCCGTCGCCCGGCGCGGCGACACGCTGCAAAGCCTCGCCACCCGCATCGGCGCCGACGTGGGCGCATTGTCGCGCTACAACGGCATCCAGCCCGGCGACCCCCTGCGCCAGGGCGAGGTCATCGCCCTGCCCGGCCGCGTGGCCGAACCCGCGGGCGGCCCGCTGACACCGCGCCCCGGCGTCGACATCGCCTCGGTCGCCGGCAACGCGATCGAGAATGCCAGCGCCGGTCGCAGCAGCTCGGCCAACCGCGGCCTCGGAACCGGCCAGTCCGGCGTCGAGCCTGTCCGCCACCAGGTGCAGCGTGGCGAAACCGCCTTCACCATCGCCCGGCTTTACGATGTCTCGGTCCGCAGCCTGGCCGACTGGAACGGCCTCGGCACCGATTTCGCCGTGCGCGAGGGGCAGTACCTGCTGATCCCCGTGGCCCTGCCCGACGCCGCCCCCCGGGAGGTGCAGACCACGACGCTGGAAACCACCGTGCCGGGCCAGGGCAGCCCCACGCCCACGCCCCCCTCGGCGGCCCAGCCTCTGCCCGAGGAAACCACGGTGCCCGCCGCCAAGCCGGTGGAAAGCACCGCCGCCCCCGACCTTGGCGGCACCACCGCCAGCGCCAGCAGCAATGCCCGCATGTCCTATCCGGTCAAGGGCGACATCATCCGCGAGTATTCCAAGGGCAAGAACGACGGCATCGACATCGCCGCCCCTGCCGGCACACCGGTCCGCGCGGCCGAGGCCGGCACCGTGGCGGCGATCACCAAGGACACCAACGGCATCCCGATCATCGTGGTCAAGCATGACCAGAACCTGCTGACGGTCTATTCCAATGTCGACAAGGTCAGAGTGTCCAAGGGCGACCAGGTCGCGCGCGGCGGTCAGCTTGCCTCGATCCGCAGCGACGGCACCGCCGCGCTGCATTTCGAGGTGCGCGAGGGCTTCGACAGCGTCGATCCCCTGCCCTATCTGCAATAGGCAACCGGCAGGCCGCGTGACGGCCAACGCAACAATATCCGCAATATTATCGCGCCAGCCGCAACACCGGCGTCGGTTGGGGTGACCCCCCCGTCAGACGCCATCGTAGGGTGGGGTTTCACCCACCACACGCCAGAACCAAAAAGGCCGGTTCCATCGCACCGGCCCCTCGCAGGTCCCGAACCCTTCGGAAAGTCTCTACAGGCTCACGCCCCGCCGCCCGGCCAGATCGGTGAAATACTGCCACGCCACCCGGCCGGACCGCGACCCGCGCGTCGCCTGCCACTCGATCGCCTCGGCCCGCAGCGTGGCGTCGTCGATCTCGACTCCATGCGCGTCGCAATAGCCCCGGATCATCGACAGGTACTCGTCCTGATCACAGGGGTGAAAGCCCAGCCACAGCCCGAACCGGTCCGACAGCGACACCTTCTCTTCCGTGGCCTCGCTGGGGTTGATCGCGCTCGACCGCTCGTTCTCGATCATGTCGCGCGGCATCAGGTGGCGGCGGTTCGACGTGGCATAGAACACCACGTTCTCGGGCCGGCCCTCGATCCCGCCATCCAGCACCGCCTTCAGGGATTTGTAGTGCTGGTCGTCATGGCCAAAGCTCAGGTCATCGCAGAACAGGATGAACCGCGCGTCGCTGCCCCGCAGGACGGCCAGCAGCCGCCCGACGCTCGGCAGGTCTTCGCGCTGCAATTCCACGATCTTCAGATCCGCGCCCTCGGCCCGCACGGCGGCATGCACCGCCTTCACAAGGCTAGACTTGCCCATGCCCCGCGCGCCCCACAACAGCGCGTTGTTCGCCGGAAGGCCACGGGCGAACTGGCGGGTGTTCTCCAGCAGCGTGTCACGCGACCGGTTGATCCCCACCAGCAGATCCATGTCCACCCGGTTCACATCCCCGACCGGTTGCAGCCGGTCCGGCTCCACGTGCCACACGAACGCATCGGCCGCATCGAAATCGGGGGCCTCCATCGGCGCCGGGCTCATCCGCTCCAGCGCGGCGGCGATCCGTTCCATCGGGTCTGCGGTCACGTCTTGCTCCGGTCTTCGTCAAGATCGTCCAGGTCGCCCGCGTCATCCTCGTCATCGGCGCCGAACTCGTCTTCCATCGGGTCGGTTTCTTCGGCCGCGTCATCGTCGAACCACAGGCCCTCTGCGCGCAGCTTCGCCTCACGGGTCTTCTCCACCCGCCGCACAAGGAAGATCGAGATCTCGTACAGCCCATACACCACCGTGAAGAGGATCAGCTGCGTCACCACGTCCGGCGGCGTCACCAGCGCGGCCAGCACAAGGATGCCCACCATGGCGTATTTCCGCACGCCGCCCAGACCTTCGGCGCTCACCAGCCCGGCCTTGCCCATCAGCGTCAGCAGCACCGGCAACTGGAAACAGATGCCGAAGGCCATGATGAATTTCAGCGTGATATCCAGGCTCTCGTTCACCTTCCCGAAGAAAATGATGCGGATGCCCTCGTCCGTCTCGGGCACCACGGCGCCAAGGTTGTCGGGCACAACCGGCAGGGTCGGGTCCGCCACCGTCTCGACCTCTCCGATCGCCCCGGTCAGCAGGTTGGCGAAGATCGAGCTGACATCGGCGAACCCCAGGAAAAAGTTCATCGCCAGCGGCGTGACCACGAAATGCGCGAACGCCGCGCCCAGAAGGAACATGATCGGCGAGGCGATGATGAACGGCAGGAACGCCGCCTTCTCGTTGCGGTAAAGCCCCGGCGCCACGAAACGCCACATCTGCGCCGCGATCACCGGAAAGGCCAGCATGAAGCCGAAAACCATCGAGATGCGGAACAGCGTGAACAGGTATTCCTGCGGGCTGGTATATTGCAGCGACGGCGACGGGTCGCCCAAGGTCCGCAGCGTCGCCTCGATCGGCCCCAGCAGGAATTCCAGGATCGGCTCGGCCACCACGAAGGCCACAACGATCCCCGCCATGAAGGCCAGGACCGAGCGGATCAGCCGCGTGCGCAGCTCTGCCAGGTGCTCGATCAGCGGAGCCGAGCTCAGCTCCATATCGTCGTCGTCGGTGGCGCTCATGCGGATTTATCCGAGGCGGGCTTTTTCGCCGCCGGCTTGGCCGCGGACTTTGCGGTGGATGTCCTGGCAGGCGCGGCCTTCTTGGCCGGGCCCGCGCCCGCCTTGGCGGCCGGTTTCTTTGCCGCGGGTTTCTTCGCGGCGGGCTTTTTCTCGGCAGGCTTCGCCGCGGGTTTCTTCGCGGCCGATTTCTTCGCGGCGGGCGTCTTCCCGGCAGGCTTCGCCGTCGCCGTCCCGGCCGCGTCGCCATCCGGCGTCTCCGCGGCCTTGGCCTTGGCCGCCTCTTCCGCCGCCTTGCGCTCCTCGGCCATCTCGGCCGACCGTTTCGAGATCTTCTCGACCATTTCCTTGCGGTTGTCGTCGAACTCGGCGCGTTTCGGCGCGGGACCGGCCATCGTCTTGGCGGTGAAGCTGTCGGTCGACTTCTTCACTTCGTCCATCGCGGCGCCGACCGGATTCGTCGCCGATTTCAGCGTCTTGGACACTTCGTTGACCCCGGCCTCGTCGGCGGCGTCGTTCATCGCCCGGCTGAACTCGCGTGCCATCTGCTTGGCCTTGCCCACGAACCGTCCCACGGTCCGGAACATGCCCGGCAAATCCTTCGGCCCCACGACGATCAGCGCGACGATGCCGATCACCATGAGCTCGGTCCAGCCCAGGTCGAACATCTGAGGGGTTACGCCTTGTCTTTTTCGTCTTGGGGCGTGACGTCACGGGCACTGTCGGACACGTCGTTGCTGGCGTCCTCGACTTCCTTGTTGCCCTCGGCGACGCCTTTCTTGAACGATGTGATGCCCTTGCCGACCTCGCCCATTAGCGACGAGATCTTGCCGCGCCCGAAAAGGACCAGCACGACCACGGCAATCAGCAGAAGGCCCGGAAGGCCGATATTGTTCAGCATGTCATGTCTCCCTTATCCCGGCCCCGTTTCTGGGACTCTACAGGATTTTCGTCAACCGTATCTATGCGGTCGCGCCGCCGGTTGGAAGAACCAATCCGCCGCAAAACCCCGGTTTTTACGACCGGGCGCCAGAAAATCCGAATTTACCGGCCCAATTTTTGCGCAAATATTGTCGCCTGGCCCATCCGGCGTGCCGACGCGAAAACCGTGGCAAAGCCCGCCACCAGCACGACCACGCATATCGCCAGCAATTGCTCGTACTTGTGCCACTCCGCCAATGGCGTCGGCGCGAACACCGCGTCCCGCGCGAAATAGGCCACCGCGCCGGCCATCGCCGCCGTAAAACTCACCGAATAGGCCCAGATCGGCACCCGCCGCCCCATCACCAGCCCGGCCAGCAGCACCGGCGTCAGAAAGAGGCTCGCCGTACCGCTGACCGCCACCGCATCGAAAAGGCTCTGGTTGCCCCAAAGCGTCAGCGCCGCGCCCGCCACCATGAAGCCCACCATCGCCGCGCGCCCGCCCGACAGTGTGCGCGGCGCCAGTCCCAGCTCGTCCACCATCAGCCGCGCCGCGCTGGCCAGCGCGGAATCCAGCGTCGACAGCGCACTGACCAGCAGCGACAACAGCAGCGCCACATAGACCCAGGCCGGGAACATCCCCGCCCATGTGCCCAGAAGCTCGCCCTCATACGCGGCACCCCGCAACGCCGCCTCGATCCCGAAGAATCCGAAGCCCAGGATGCACAGGAACGAGATCCAGAAGGCGTGCAGGAAGGACGCCCGCGTCGTCTTGTCATCAGCGATGAAACCGCGATCCATCATCACCGGGTCATGCACCGGGTAGGAAAACACCTGCAAGAGCGCCACAACCAACAGGACCTGCCCGGTCCACGCCCCGCTGGCCCCCTCCGCCGTCAGAACCGCGCCGATGTCGAACCCCGGCGCGGTCACCAGCGCCCCAAAGGCCACACCGAAAACCACAAGGAAAACAAGCATCTGCACCACGTCCGTGCGCAACGCCGCGCTCAGCCCGCCCCAGGCGCTATAGGCCAGGCCCAGCCCCGCCACCAGCAGGATCGACGCCTCGCGCGCCATGCCCACCTCCGGCAGCGCCGCGGCAAAGATCAGGCCGACGACCAGCAGGTTGGCGAACACCTCCGACAACAGCCGCAGCGCGATCACGATGTTGTAAAGCGTCGTGCCCGTGCCCCCGAACCGCCCGCGCAGCCAGTCCTGCACCGATCCCGCCCCGGCGCGCCGCAACCGCCCCACGAGGAAACCGCCGGTCAGGAACGAGCCGTAATAGGCCGCATAGGCCAGCACGCCCCAGATGCCGTAGAAATACCCCAGGATCGCGGAATTCATCAGCGACCGCGCGAAAATCCACGTCGTGACCTGGCTCAGCACCAGCACCCACAGCGTCGGCGCACGCCCTGTCTCACTCGCGCCGCCAAAGAACCCTTCAACCGTCGCGCGGCGCGGGGCCACCACAAGGCTCGCCACCACAACAAGCCCGAAAATCACAATGATGGCAGTGGTTTGCATCGGGTGCGCTCCTTCTCGATCCAGGTCTCGAACCGATAGCAGCGCCCCGATAACCGCGCCAGACACTTCGCGCCTCCCGACGCGAACGTGATTGCCCGTGTACGCGCCCTAAAGCGTCGCGTTGATCGCGCCGCCGTCCAGCAGGATGTTCTGCCCCACGATGAACCCCGCATGCTGGCTGCACAGAAACGCACAGGCCGCGCCGAATTCCTCGGCCGTGCCATAGCGCCCGGCCGGGATCGTCGCAGCCCGTCGCGCCCGCGCCTCGTCAAGGCTGATCGACTGCGCCTCGCTCACGCCCTTGTCCAGGGCATCGGCGCGGTCGGTCGCGTGGATGCCCGGCTGCAGGTTGTTGATGTTCACCCCCTTGCCCGCCACCTGCCGCGCCGTGCCTGCGACATATCCGGTCAGGCCCGCGCGCGCCGAATTACTCAGCCCCAGAACCGGGATCGGCGCCTTGACGCTCTGCGAGGTGATGTTCACCACCCGGCCCCAGCCGCGCTCCATCATCCCCGGCACCAGCGCCTTGATGAAGGCGATGGGCGTCAGCATGTTGGCATCCAGCGCCTTGATGAAATCCTCGCGGTCCCAGTCCGTCCACTTGCCCGGCGGCGGGCCGCCCGCGTTGGTCACCAGGATATCGACCCCCTGCGCCGCGCCGATCACCCTGTCCTGCCCCTCGGGCGTGGTCACGTCGCAGGCCACGGTCGTCACCTCGACGCCGAAATCGTCCCGGATCGCCTGCGCCGCGGTCTCCAGCGCCGCCGCGCCGCGGGCGTTCATCACCAGGTCCACCCCTGCCTCCGCCAGCGCCCGGGCACAGCCCAGCCCCAGCCCCTTCGACGACGCGCAGACCAGCCCGCGTTTACCCTTTATTCCCAGATCCATGCCATCACCTCCAGATCGTTCGCCCCCGAATAGCACCCCGCCCCGGACCAAGACCAGCAAATCCCGGGAGCATACCGCCATATTGACCACTTGACGCCATGATCTTACGGTATGCCGTCGACCCAAGGCAGCGCAGGTTCGCCCCACGGACCGCAACAGGAAAAGGATCACCATGACCAAAGGCGCAGAGCGTCCGGCCTATGCCATCCCCGTCCATCGGGCGGCGGATTTCACGGTGGTCAACGGCGCCAATCTGGGGGATTCCATCTCCTTCGCGCAGGAACTCGATCTCGACGACACCTACGACCTGCGCGTCGGCGCGCGCCTGCACCGCCTGTCGCTCGCGCCGGGCGATGGCGATACGCTGACGATCGTGGACGGCTCGCGCCTCGGCACGCCCGGGGCCACCGTGCATCTCGACAGCTGCCTGACAATGATGTCCGCCAATGGCCAGACCTCCGAGATCCTGATCCTGGTCGAGGTCGACGCCGCCGGGGACGTGGCGCAGGTCTATGCCCATCCCCTGGCGCAGCTCAGGTCGCGCACCGGCTACAGCCTCGTGGGCATCGACACCGGCAATGCCCGCCAGAAATTCGCCGAGGTCGCCTGTGTCTCCTTCACCCGCGGCACCCATATCACCATGGCCTCGGGCGCGCAGATCCCGATCGAGGATCTCAAGGTTGGCGACCGCGTGCTCACCCGCGACGGCGGGCCCCAGCCGGTGCGCTGGATCGGCCAGTCCACGGTCCGCGCCGTGGGCGAGTTTGCCCCGATCCGCATCCGCGCCGGCGCGATGAACAACACCGGCGACCTGCTGGTCAGCCCCGATCACCGCCTGTTCGTCTACCAGCGGTCCGATGCGCTCGGGGCCGGCCGGTCCGAGGTGCTGATCCGCGCCCGCCACCTTGTGAACGGCGAAAGCGTGGTGCAGCAGGACGGCGGCTTCGTCGAATATTACCAGATCCTCTTCGACGCCCACCAGATCATCTATGCCGAAGGCATCGCCGCCGAGACGCTGCTGGTCGATCCGCGCACCCGCGCCGTCCTGCCGCCAGAGCTCAACGACGAACTGGCCCGCGCCCTGCCCGGCGGCGGCCATGGCAGCCGCGCCCACCTCGAATTCGAGGTGAACGAGGCCGACATGCAGCCCGACATGGCCAGCCTGCTCAAGGCCGCCTCGACGCGCTAGGATCAGACTTCCGAATAGGTATAGAAGAACTCCTCGCGCACGATCCTGCCGTCCTTCACGGTATAGACGCCGACCTCTTCCATGTCCGAAATCTTGCCGGTCTCCTTCTCCTTGACCTTCGAGCGGAAGATCGCGGCGAACCGGTCGTCGCCGTGCCACATCGGGCCGGTTACCTCGGCCTCCAGCATCTCCATCGCGCTTTCCCACCACTCGTGCTTGGCCCGGATCCCGTCCAGCCCCCTGGTCTCGCGACCCTGCCCCATGTCCACGGCCTCCACCGACACCGCGTCGGCGGCGTAAAGCCGGTCCAGGTTCTCCTTCGCCCGGCCCTCGCGGCATCCCGCCACCAGATCCTTCGCAAGCTGCATCATATCCATCTGTTCGAACTCCCATTTTGATGTTCACGCAATGTTCTGACACTGCCATTCCCGGCCCGTCCGGTCCACTGGCGTCTCGATGTCGGGCGCCGCCTCCTGCCGCATCCTGACAGCATCGCCCTGGCACGCCAAAATGACACCGACGCGATGCCACCCGGATACCGACGCGATACCGACGCCTGAATCTTGCACCTGCCCCGCGCCGCCTCTATAGCGTCGCTCATGCTGGATACCGTCCCAAATCGCCCCGATCTGCCGCCCGAAATCGCGCGTCGGCGCACCTTTGCCATCATCAGCCACCCCGATGCCGGCAAGACCACCCTGACCGAGAAATTCCTGCTCTACGGCGGCGCCATCCAGATGGCCGGCCAGGTCCGCGCCAAGGGCGAGGCGCGGCGCACCCGGTCGGACTACATGCAGATGGAAAAGGACCGCGGCATTTCCGTCTCGGCCTCGGCAATGTCGTTCGATTTCAACAGCTTCCGCTTCAATCTGGTCGACACGCCCGGCCACTCGGACTTCTCCGAGGACACCTATCGCACCCTGACAGCGGTCGACGCCGCCGTCATGGTGATCGACGGCGCCAAGGGCGTGGAAAGCCAGACGCAGAAGCTCTTCGAGGTCTGCCGCCTGCGCGACCTGCCGATCCTGACCTTCTGCAACAAGATGGACCGCGAAAGCCGCGACACATTTGAAATCATTGACGAAATTCAGGAAATGCTGGCGATCGACGTGACGCCCGCGTCGTGGCCCATCGGCGTCGGGCGCGATTTTGTCGGCTGTTACGACATGCTGAATGACCGGCTCGAACTGATGGACCGCGCCGACCGTAACAAGGTGGCGGAATCCATTGCGATCAATGGCTTGGATGACCCCAAACTGGCCGACCACGTCCCCGCGCACCTCGTCGAGAAGCTGCGCGAAGACGTCGAAATGGCCCGCGAATTGCTGCCCGATCTCAACCCGCAATCGGTGCTCGAAGGCCACATGACGCCGATCTGGTTCGGCTCCGCCATCAACTCCTTCGGCGTCAAGGAACTGATGGACGGAATCGGCACCTACGGGCCGGAACCGCAGCCGCAATCGGCCGAGCCGCGCCAGATTTCACCCGAGGAATCAAAGGTTTCCGGCTTCGTCTTCAAGGTTCAGGCCAACATGGACCCCAAGCACCGCGACCGCGTCGCCTTCGTGCGCATGGCCTCGGGGCACTTCAAGCGCGGCATGAAACTCACGCATGTGCGCTCCAAGAAGCCCATGACCGTTTCCGCGCCCGTGCTCTTTCTCGCCTCCGACCGCGAACTCGCCGAAGAGGCCTGGGCCGGCGACATCATCGGCATCCCCAACCACGGCCAGCTGCGCATCGGCGACACCCTGACCGAGGGCGAGGCCCTGCGCGTCACCGGCATCCCCTCCTTCGCGCCGGAACTTCTGCAGAACTGCCGCGCGGGCGACCCGATGAAGGCCAAGCACCTGGAAAAGGCCCTGATGCAATTCGCCGAGGAAGGTGCCGCCAAGGTCTTCAAGCCCACCATGGGCGCGGGCTTCATCGTCGGCGTCGTGGGCCAGCTGCAATTCGAGGTTCTGGGCAGCCGGATCGAGCTGGAATATGGCCTGCCCGTCCGGTTCGAGCCGTCACAATTCACCTCCGCCCGCTGGGTCCACGGCCCCAAGGAGGCGGTCGAGAAATTCACCAATGCCAACAAGCAGCACATCGCGCTCGATAACGACGGCGACACGGTCTACCTCACCGCCTGCAATGGGACATCGACCGCATCGAACGGGACTATCCCGAGATCACCCTGTCTGCGACCAAGGAAATGATGGTGTGACGCTGCAGAACCGCGTCCTGCCCACGGGCGAGATCGCGGCCATCCCTGTTCGCGGGTCCCTGATGGGCAATCGCGGCATCCTGCATGACGACGATCGGCAGCTGGGCAAGGCCCGCTGGCGCCACCCGCACTGGGTCACCTGCCTGCTCGAATTCAAAGGCCGCCGCCGCGCCCTCATGCAGCCGCGCAACTACACCGAGCTTTTCTTTCTCGACGAACCCACGGCCCTCGCCGCCGGTCACCGCCCCTGCGGCGAATGCCGCCGCGCTGCGTTCCGACGCTTCGTTGCGCTTTTCCACGCCGCCAACGGCACCGCGACACTGGCTGAAATCGACCGCCTGATGCATCGCGACCGCGTCAGCCGCACGCGCGCGCAGCTCCGCCACACGGCCCCGCTGGATACCCTGCCCGACGGCGCCTTCGTCCTGCATGACGACGCGCCCCACCTGGTCTGGGGTCCGCACCTGCGGCGCTATACCCCGCAGGGCTATACCGCGTCGCTTCCACGCCCATCCGGCCCGGCACTGGCCCTCACGCCCGCCTGCACGATCGCCGCGCTCGCCGCAGGCTATCGCCCCCAGCCGCATCACACCGTCCGGCAGGGCTGATCCGCCCACTTTCATTGTTCGCGAAATACTCCCGCCGGAGGCATCGACCTCTTGCACGCCCCCCGACCCTGCCACATTCTCCGGCCATGAACGCTGAACCCACATGGGGCGTGGTCTCGACCATCAAAGCGCCCGACACCGACATCCTCAATTTTGCCGCGCACTATCTCGACCTGGGCGCGCACCGGGTCCATGTCTACCTCGACGCCGACGCGCCCAAGGCCCGCGCGGCGCTGAAACGGCACCCCAAATGCCGGGTGATCCTGACGGATGAGGGCTACTGGAAACGCCGCCGGCGTGCCAAGGGACGCCCCGACGCGCACCAGCATCGCCAGACGCTCAACGCCACGCATTGCTATCGCCGCGACCCGCAGGTGGACTGGCTCTTTCACGCCGACGTGGACGAATTCCTGCTGCCCGACACGCCCGTCGCCGCCCGGCTTGCCGACCTGCCCGCGTCCACCCTCTCGGCCCGCGTCCGCCCGATCGAGGCGCTGGAGCCGGACTCGGACGATCCGCCCCCCGCCGGCGTGACATGGTGCAAGTCCTTCGCCCTGGCGCAGCAGACCCGCCGCGCCCGGACGAACGCCATCTATCCCACCTATGGCGATCACCTGAACGGCGGCTTTCTCAGCCATGTCGAGGGCAAGATCTTCACCCGCACCGGGCAAGAGGGGGTGTCCCTGCGCATCCACAACGCCTTCGCCGACAAGAAGATGGATCCGGCCCCGGCCGACCTGCCGGAGTCGCCGCTCGTGCACATGCATGCCCGCTCCTGGGACCACTGGCTGGCGCTCTACCGCTACCGCCTTTCGCACGGCTCCTACCGCGAAGGGCTCAAACCGGCGCCGATGCCCGACGGCGCGTCGCTCAACAAGCACGCCCTTTTCTCGATGCTCGAGGCCGAGGGCGGCGAAGACGCCCTGCGCGCCTTCTTCACCGAGGTCTGCGTCGCCACGCCCGACCTGCGCGCCCGGCTCGACGCGCACGGGCACCTGCATGCGGTCCGGCTCGATCTCGACACCAAGCGCGCGCGACATTTCCCCGATTTTGCCTGACTCCCCCTGATTGTTGCCGAATCGCCAGAAATTCCCCCACAAGGCGCGGTTTTGTCGCGCAAGCGCCTTCCCACGTTGACCCGGCCGCGGCCATGGGATACTGGACATGCACCAAGCCCTTTGATTTCAGGGCGCATTCGAGATGGCGGGCCAGAATCGTGTCCGCAAACCTGTGGACATACATGACAAAATTTTCTGACCTGAGCCTCAACCCCAAGGTTCTGAAAGCCGTCGAAGAAGCCGGCTACGAGACCCCCACCCCCATCCAGGCGGGGGCGATTCCGCCCGCGCTTCAGGGCCGCGACGTTCTCGGCATCGCCCAGACCGGCACCGGCAAGACGGCGGGCTTCACCCTGCCCATGCTGTCGCTTCTGGCCCGGGGCCGTGCCCGCGCCCGGATGCCGCGCAGCCTTGTGCTCTGCCCCACCCGCGAACTCGCCGCCCAGGTGGCCGAGAATTTCGACACCTATTCCAAGTATCTCAAACTGACCAAGGCGCTGCTGATCGGCGGCGTCAGCTTCAAGGAACAGGAACAGATCATCGACAAGGGCGTCGACGTCCTGATCGCCACGCCCGGCCGCCTGCTCGATCATTTCGAACGCGGCAAGCTGATCCTTTCGGACGTCAAGGTGATGGTCGTGGACGAGGCCGACAGGATGCTGGATATGGGCTTCATCCCCGATATCGAGCGCATCTTCGGCCTCACCCCCTTTACCCGCCAGACGCTCTTTTTCTCCGCCACCATGGCGCCCGAGATCGAGCGCATCACCAACACCTTCCTGTCCAGCCCCGAACGGATCGAGGTCGCCCGCCAGGCGACGGCATCCGAGACGATCGAACAGGGCGTGGCGATGTTCAAACCCTCCCGCCGCGACCGCGCCGACAGCGAGAAACGCAAGCTCCTGCGCGCGCTCATCGACGCCGAGGGCGACAAGCTGACCAACGCGATCATCTTCTGCAACCGCAAGACCGACGTGGATATCGTCGCCAAGTCTCTCAAGAAATACGGCTATGACGCCGCCCCCATCCATGGCGACCTCGACCAGAGCCAGCGCACCCGGACGCTCGACGGCTTCCGCGCCGGCGCGCTGCGCATCCTCGTGGCCTCCGACGTGGCCGCGCGCGGCCTCGACGTTCCCTCGGTCAGCCACGTCTTCAACTTCGACGTCCCCGGCCACCCCGAGGATTACGTGCACCGCATCGGCCGCACCGGCCGCGCCGGGCGCGAAGGCAAGGCGATCACGCTCTGCAACCCGCGCGACGAAAAGGCCCTCGCCGCGGTGGAGAACCTGATCCAGAAAGAGATCCCCAAGCTGGACAATCCTGCCGGCTACGACGCGCCCAAGGCCGACGCCGGCGATGCGCCCTCCGAGGACGCACCGAAAAAGCCGCGCCGCTCGCGCAGCCGTCGCAAGTCCGACGATGCGCCCGAGGCACAGGACACCGCCGCGGACAAACCCGAAGACACCAAGACCGATGCACCGTCCGACGCCAAGTCCGACGAGACACCGCAGGACGAGCGCAAATCCTCCTCGCGCGACCGCGGTCGCGGCGGTCAAAAGCAGGACAACAAGGACAAGTCGGGCCCCGTCGGCATGGGCGACCACCTGCCCAGCTTCATCGCCAAAAGCTTTGATGAACGGATGGTGTCCTAAGGTCGGACCGGCCGCGACCCCCGTCGCACGCCCGGTCAGTCCTGCGCGATCCAGTGCCCCTCGTGGACCTGAACGATCTTTTCCGGATCGACCGTAATTCGCGCGCCGCGGCCCGTCTCCGTCTCGGCGCAGTCGTACTCCGCCTCGCTCACGCGTTTCAGCATCATCTGCAGGGGCTCCAGCCGCCCGGCCGCGACATCCAGCTTCGCGGCAAGAATCTCGGCCTCCTGCCCGATCTTCAGCTTCAGCCGTCGCAGCGGCAGGGTAAAGGTCGCCGGGGTGAATTCCAGTGCGATATCCGTCGCCCCCGTCACGGCCGGCACCGCCGTGTCGTTCAGCGTCCAGCTCCCGTCGCGCTTGCGCCGCGCCACCAGACGCGACTTCTGACCGATGCGCACCCGACGGGTTGTCCCGTCGTCGCGCGTCCGGATCCGGTATTTCCGAACCGTCCCGTCCGCCCCGGTCGAAGCCCCGTCGATCAGAAAGCCCTTTTCCGTCTCGGCAAAGCGGCAGGCATCGTTACCCGTACCGTCCTGCCGCACCCACAACACCGCATGTGCACCTGCGATCATGGCGCGCCCTCCCGTTTCGGGGCATCCTAGCATGCCGAGGCCCGGGAAACCCGGAAAATCCCGCGGGGCCTGATCGCGCCACCGCGCGGGGCGTCAGCTCAGTCGGCTGATGATCACCGTCACCTCGGGCTTCTTGCCGATCTCGCCCTGCGCACTCTGCCGCACGGCCTTGCGCAGCCCGTCTTCCAGCATGTCATCGTCGCTCAGCGTCCGCGGCTTCGCGCGCCCCATGAACTGGCTCAAATCCTCTTCCAGAACGTCCACCAGCGGCGCGCGGCTCACGCCGGTTTCGGCCAGTCCCATCAGTTCGCACCACGGCTCGCCCAGCGGCTCGTCACTCTCGTCGAGGATCACGTTGACCGTCACATGCCCGTTCAGCGCCATGCGGATCCGGTCCCGCACGATCCCGTCCAGCGCCCCGATCTTCACCGACCCGTCCAGATAGGTCCGCCCGGTCTCGACATACTCGGCCACCTCGGCGCGGTTGCCGGAAAGGTCGATCATCGTCCCGTTGGGCGCCAGAATCCCCTGCAACCGGCTCTCGCCCGCCAGCTTCACATGCTCGCGCAGATGCCGGTGCTCGCCATGCATCGGCACCACGAATTGCGGCTGGACGATCTGGTGCAGCTTCTTCAGGTCGGGCCGGTTGGCGTGCCCCGACACGTGGTAAAGCCCGCTGCTGTCATCCACCACGTCCACGCCCTGTTCGCTGAACTGGTTGATGATCCGGATGACGCCGCGCTCGTTGCCCGGGATCGTCTTGGACGAGAACAGGAACGTATCGCCGGGCTTCAGCTCGATCCCGTTATACTTGCCCTGCGCCAGCTGCGCGCTGGCCGCCCGGCGCTCGCCCTGGCTGCCGGTGACGATCAGCATCACGTTCTCGCGCGGAATGTCCCGCACGTCCTCGGGGCTGATCGTGCGCGGAAAATCCGTCAGCACTCCGGTCTCGACCGACGCCTCGATCATCCGCCGCATCGCGCGGCCCAACAGGCAGATCGATCGCCCGGCCCGCTGCCCCGCCTCGGCCAGCGTCTTCACCCTTGCCACGTTGCTGGCAAACGTGGTCGCCACGACCATGCCCTTGCATCCGGCCACCAGCTTCTCGATCTCGGGCCCCACGGTGCTTTCGCTGCGGCCCTCATGGGCGTTGAACACGTTGGTCGAATCGCAGACCAGCGCCTTCACCCCCGGCTTGGCAATCTCCTCCCACATCGCGGCGTCAAAGGCCTCGCCCACCACCGGGTTCAGGTCGATCTTGAAATCGCCCGAATGCACGATCCGCCCCGCCGGCGTGTCGATCACCAGGCCGGAACTTTCAGGGATCGAATGCGAAATCGGCGCGAAGCCCACGGTGAACGGCCCGGCTTCGGTCGTCTCGGGCCAGGGCGACACGGTCCGCACCGCCTTCTCGGGGTGGCCATGCTCGTCCATCTTGCGCCGCGCGATATTGGCGGTGAAGGCCCGCGCATAGATCGGCGCGCCCAGCTGGTCATAGTAATGCGCCACCGCGCCCACGTGGTCTTCATGCGCATGGGTGATGAACACCGCCTCCAACTGGTCGCGCCGCTCTTCCAGCCAGGCGATATCCGGGAAAATCAGGTCCACGCCCGGCGTGCCGTCCATGTCCGGGAACGTCACGCCCAGATCCACAAGGATGAACCTCTCCTTGCCCGGCGCGCCATATCCGTAGACATAGGCGTTCATGCCGATCTCCCCCGCCCCGCCAAGGGCAAGGTACGTCAATCTCTCACTGCTCATCCCCGATCAGCCTTTCTTGTTATGGGCATGGATCACGGTCAGCCCATGCATCGTCAAATCTTCCCGAATTTCGTCGAACAGCAGGTCACCCTGCGCGAAAAGCGGCGCAAGCCCGCCCGTGCCGATGATATTCATCGGCGTCTCGTACTCGGCCCGGATGCGGTCGCACACCCCGTTGACCAATCCCACGTACCCCCAGAACACGCCCGACTGCATGCAGTCCACCGTGTTGGTGCCGATCACCTTCTGCGGTTTCGTCACGTCGATATGAGGTAAGGCCGCCGCCGCCATGTGCAAGGCCTCGAGGCTCAGGTTGACGCCGGGGGAGATGACGCCCCCCACATAGGCCCCGTCCTCGGCCACAACGTCGAACGTGGTCGCGGTGCCGAAATCCACCACGATCAGGTTGCCGCCATAAAGGTCATAGGCCCCCGCCGCATTCACCAGCCTGTCCGGCCCCACCTGCGTGCCCTCGTCCACCCGCGGCTGGCGCGGCAGGGCGCATTCCGGCTTGCCCACCACGATGGGCCGGCAGCCAAAGAAACGGTCGGCAAAGACGCGCAGGTTGAACACCACCCGCGGCACCGTGGACGAGATGATCACATCGGTGATGTCCAGGTCGATCTCGTAATGCTTCACCAGCGTCGAGAACCAGGTGAAATAGGCATCCGCCGTCCGCGCATGGTGGGTCGAGGTGCGCAGGGTGCACAGAAACTCCGACCCGTCCCAGATCGCGAAAACCGTGTTGGTGTTGCCGCAGTCGATCGCCAGAAGCATGGCACCGCCCTCTCTTCGCCTTAGAAAAACACGTCCGCCGCCGGGATGACGTGGCGCGATCTGGCATCTGTTAGAACAAGATTGCCGCCCGCGTCCACCGTCTCGAACGTGCCGGTAAAGGTCTCGCGCCCGGTCCGCGCGGTGATCACCTCGCCCAGCCGTGCCGCCCGGTCCATCCAGGCCGCGCGAATGGGGGCGAACCCGTAGGTCACGAACTGCGCCTCGAGCCGCGCATAGGCCGGCGCCAGCAGGTCCAGAAACGTCTCGGGATCGATCTCCGCCCCGGTCTCCGACAACAGCGACACGGGCCGCACCGCGCCCGGCTCGACCGCGCCCGCCTCGGGCGCGCTCTTCAGGTTTACCCCGATCCCGATGGCGAAATGGCTGAGGTCACCGCCCGCGCCTGCGCTTTCCAGCAGGATCCCGGCCAGCTTCCCGCCATTCAGCAGCACGTCATTGGGCCATTTCAGCGCGAACCCCTCGGGCCGGCCTGTCGCGGCCACGAACGCATCGTACAGCGCCAGCGACGCCACGAAGGACCGCAGCGCCACCTGGTCGGGGCTTTCCGTGGGCCGCATCACCAGCGTCGCCGCGAAGTTGCCCGCCGGGTTGGCCCAGGCCCGCCCGCGCCGCCCCCGCGCCGCCGTCTGGTGCCGCGCCAGGATCCACTCCGGCCCTTGCAGGCTGGCCGCGATCCGCGCCGCCTCGGCATTGGTGCTGTCCACCTCGTCCAGCACCCGCCGCCCGTATCCCTCTGGCCACGGCTCTTTCATTGTTCCCGAACTACTCCCGCCGGAGGCGCCTGAAAAACAAAGCGACGCGCCAGGGGCGCGTCACCTTTTGCCAGGATCCAGTGTCTCTCAGTTGACAAGCGTCGCCGCCGCCGCCTGCGCCATGCCTTCCACGCCGAACATGTTGACGATGCCGACCAGCATGATCGTCGCCGACACCATCAGAAAGCCCCACAGCACGGGCGATTTGCCCGCCTCCAGCGGCTCGCCCTCTTCGCCGAAATACATGTAATAGACGATGCGCAGGTAATAGAATGCGCCGATCACCGACGCGATCACCCCGGCCACGGCCAGCCAGGCCAGCCCGCCGTCATAGGCCGCCCGCAGCACGTAAAGCTTGCCGAAAAAGCCCAGCAGCGGCGGCACGCCGGCAAGGCTGAACATCAGGATCAGCATCGCCAGCGCCCGGCCCGGATGGGCGCGGGAATAAAGGTTCAGGCTGCCGATATCCGTCACCGGCCGCCCGTCACGCTCCATCGACAGGATGAAGGCGAAGGTGCCCACGTTCATCGTCACGTAGATCGCCATGTAGACCAGCATCGCCTGCACGCCGAACGCCGTGCCCGCCGCCAGCCCCATCAGCGCATATCCCATATGCGCGATCGAGGAATAGGCCATCAGCCGCTTGATATCGGTCTGGCCGATGGCGGCGACGCCGCCCAGGAACATCGACAACAGCGACAGCACCGCGATCACCTGCTGCCAGTCGCCCACGACCCCGCCGAAGGCGTCATGCGCCACGCGGGCGAACAGCGCCATGGCGGCCATCTTGGGCGCGGTGGCGAAGAATGCCGTGATCGGCGTCGGCGCGCCCTCGTAGACGTCGGGCGTCCACATGTGGAACGGCACCGCCGACACCTTGAAGGCCAGGCCCGACAGCACGAACACCAGCCCGATCAGCAGCCCGATGGGCGCCTGCCCCTCGGCCGCCGCGATGATCCCCGAAAACAGCGTCGTGCCGGTATAGCCATAAACCAGCGACGCGCCATAAAGCAGGATGCCCGAGCTCAGCGCGCCCAGCACGAAATATTTCAGCCCCGCCTCGGTCGATTTCACGCTGTCGCGCCGCAGCGAGGCCACGACGTAAAGCGCCAGCGACTGCAGTTCCAGCCCCATGTAAAGCGCCATCAGGTCGCCCGCGCTGACCATCATCATCATGCCCACGGCCGCCAGCGCCACCAGCAGCGGATACTCGAACCGCAACAGATCGCGCCGCGCCATGTAGTCCTGCCCCATGACCAGCACCGCCGCGGCAGACAAGAGCACCGCCACCTTGGCGAACCGGGCAAAGGCGTCGTCATTGAACATGCCGCCGAAGGCCGTGCGCGCGTCTTCGCCGCTGAAACCGATCCACGCGGCGACGATCACAAAGACCCCCGCGGTGATCCACACCAGCAGGGGCGCAAAACGGTCCTTGCCGGTATAGGCCACACCCAGCAGCGCGGCCATGGCGTAAACCGAGATCAGGATCTCCGGCAGGATGATATTCAGGTCTGCCATGGGGTTCACTCCGTCGCAGCGGCCACCCGGGTCGCGCTCTCCG
>JBKAGF010000061.1:0-19088 GCA_046290265.1 Roseovarius sp.
GTCGAGATCGGCCAGCACGCCCGCGCTGCGCGCGATGTCGAGAAACGCGCCCGGCGGCAGCAGGCCGAGGCGGGGGTGCCGCCAGCGCAAGAGGGTTTCGCAGCCGGTGATGCGGCGGCGGGCCAGGTCCAGCTGGGGCTGAAGGTGGACCGTCAGTTCGTCCCGGGTGGCGGCGAGGCGCAGTTCGCGGGCGATCAGGTTCTGCGCAGTCTGAAGCCGCCCGAGCGCGGGGGTGAAGAGCACCACGCGGCCGCGCCCGCGGGTCTTGGCCGAATACAGCGCCTGATCGGCGTGCTGGATCAGGGTTTCGCCGGTCTCGCCGCGGTCCTGGGCCAGGCAGGCCCCGATGGACAGGCCGACGCGGATCGCCTTGTCGTTCCACATCAAGGGGTCGGTGGCGGCGTTCAGCAGAAGTTCGGCACGGGTCAGAACGGCCTCTTCCGTGGCCATGCCGAGGCAGACCAGCAGGAATTCGTCGCCGCCGACGCGGCAGGCGAGGTCCTGGGGGCCGCAGAAACGGCGCAGCAGGCCGGCCACGTGGACCAGCGAGGCGTCGCCCGCGGCATGGCCGAGCGTGTCGTTGATTTCCTTGAACTTGTCGAGGTCGAGATGCAGGACCCCCATGCGCCCCTCGGCCAGGGTGCGGCGGCAGAGATCGGATTTCAGGAACTGGGTCAGGCGCTTGCGGTTGGCCAGCCCGGTCAGTTCGTCGTGATGGGCGGCATGCTGCATGCGGGACTGCGCGCGGCGCAGGTCGTGTTCGGTGTCGACGGTGTCGGAGACGTCGCGGCAGGTGACCACGACCTTGTGACCCTCTGGCGTGGACAGCAGCGTGAAGCTGTGCAGGTTCCAGAATGTTTCGCCGTTCATGCGCTTGTGGCGGGCGAGGTGGTTGCGATGAAAGAGGTTGCTGCCCGTGTCATAGCGGAAGGCGGCGATCTTGGCGGGATCGACGCGGGCGCCGTCGGGCAGGACATGGCCCATGACCTTGATCCCCTGCACGCGGTCGAGCGTGGTGCAGAACATCGCCTCGGCGGCGGGGTTCATCCATTCGAGATGCC
Organism: Roseovarius sp.; assembly: GCA_046290265.1. Lineage (GTDB taxonomy): Bacteria > Pseudomonadota > Alphaproteobacteria > Rhodobacterales > Rhodobacteraceae > Roseovarius. Next base: position 1,062 of record JBKAGF010000061.1, read on the forward strand.
CCTCGATGTCCTGGACGATGAGCGCGTCGCGGGTGCAGGTCAGGAATTGCCGGCAATAGGGCAGGTCGCGTGAGGCAGGCGGCCGCCCGCCGGCATCGCGGCCGGTGATGGCGGCCTGTGTCGCATCCGGCGGATGCGTGTGCGGTCTGCCATCCTGCTGTGCCACGCGGCCCGTGCCCTTGTCACCTCTTGCCCGGGGGTGTGGTGGCATCGGAATGTTAATATTCCGTGCCGGTCGGGCTGCTAAAACCCTAAAATTGCATCATAACCCGAGACTGCGCGGCCGGGCGAAAAGGCTGGACATCGCCGGCCATCCCGGCGATTCCAGGCAGAGCGACGGGGGAAAATGATGCAGGTTGACTTGCCGATGACGCGGCCCGGCATGGTGATCGGGCTTCTGGGGGGATCGTTCGATCCGCCCCATGCGGGGCATGTGCATATCAGCCGCGAGGCCCTGCGCCGCTTTGACCTCGACCGGGTGTGGTGGCTGGTGAGTCCCGGCAACCCGCTGAAGGCGCGGGGCCCGCAGCCGCTGGAGCGGCGGATGGCGGCGTGCCGTGACCTGCTGGACCATCCGCGGATCGCGGTCAGCGATTTCGAGGCACAGGTCGGCACGCGCTATACCGCCGAGACGCTGGCCGTGCTGCAGCGCCTGCGCCCCAAGGTGCGGTTCGTCTGGCTGATGGGCGCCGACAATCTGGCACAGTTCGACCAGTGGCAGGACTGGCGGCGGATCATGGACACGGTGCCGATCGGCGTGCTGGCGCGACCGGGGCAGCGGATCTCGGCGCGGATGTCGAAGCCGGCGCGGATTTTCCGGGCCGCCAGGATCCCGGCGCGGCAGTCGCAGGGCCTGCGGTTTGCCACGCCTCCGGCGTGGTGTTTCGTGAACGTGCCGATGAACGCGCTGTCCTCGACCGCGCTGCGCGCGCGGGGCGACTGGGGCGATCTTTCGAAAAGTTGATCGGCCGAAGACCGCAATGCGACGGAATGGCGCCGGCCGGGGCATGATTGCGGATTGTGCGGCGCCCCCGGCTTTGATTAATTGCGCGCATGCGTAAGACGATTTCCAGACGATTTCTGTTGACCTCCGCGCTGGCCGGCCTTGCAAGCGGAGCCTGGGCGAAGGCGCCGGAGGTGTCCCTGCGTCCGCAGCTGCGCCCCGAGGGCGGCGCCGAGGCCGCGCGCCTGCGGCGGGTGCCCACCGCCGAGGCGATCATCGAGCGGTCGCGGCTGGGCGGCGATGTCGGGTTCTGCGTGGTCGACATCAAGACCGGCAAGCTGCTGGAGGGACACGCGGCGCGCGAGGGCCTGCCGCCGGCGAGCGTGATGAAGTCGATCACCGCCCTTTACGCGATGGAGACGCTGGGCACGGACTATCGGTTCGAGACCCGTCTGATCGCAACCGGGCCGGTGACGGACGGCGTGCTGGACGGCGACCTGATCCTGGCCGGGGGCGGCGACCCGGTGCTGGACACCAATGCGCTGGGCGACATGGCGATCCGCCTGAAGAAGGCCGGGGTCACGCGGGTAACGGGGGAGTTGCGGCCCTGGGCGGGCGCGCTGCCCTTCACGCTGCATATCGACGACGAACAGCCCGAGCATGTGGGCTATAACCCGTCGCTGTCGGGTCTGAACCTGAATTTCAACCGGGTGCATTTCGAGTGGGAGCGTTCGGGCGGGGAATATACCGTGGCGATGGACGCGCGGTCGGACAGGTTCCGTCCGACGGTGCGGGTGGCGCGGATGCGCGTCGCCGACCGCAACGGGCCGGTCTATACCTACGAGGATGGCGGCGACCACGACAGCTGGACCGTGGCGCAGGGCGCGCTGGGCAATGGCGGATCGCGCTGGCTGCCGGTGCGGCGGCCCGATGCCTATGCGGCGGAGGTGTTCACCGCGCTGGCGCAGGGGCAGGGGATCACCCTGACGGCGGGCGCGCCGGTGACGGAGACGCCGGGCGGCGCGGTGCTGGTCAGCCACCTGAGCGAGCCGCTGGTGCCGATCCTGCAGGACATGCTGAAATATTCCAACAACCTGACGGCCGAGCTGGTGGGGATGACCGCCAGCAGGAAACGGCTGGGCACGCTGGACGGCCTGGCGGCGTCGGGCCGCGAGATGACGGCCTGGGCGCAGGAGCGGCTGGGCATGGAGGGGGTCGACCTGCTGGATCATTCGGGCCTGGGAGAGATGTCGCGGGTGACGCCCGAGGCGATGGCGCAGGCCATGGCGCGGGTGCATGGCGACGGCCTGTTGAAGCCGATCCTGAAGCCCTTCGTGCTGTATGACAGCAAGGGCGCGCCGGTGCCCAACCATCCGGTGAAGGTGGCGGCCAAGACCGGCACGCTGTATTTCGTCAGCACGCTTTCAGGTTATGTCACGGCGCCGGACGGAACCGAGATGGCCTTTGCCATCCTGACCGCCAACGACGAGCTGCGCGAACCGATCGACAGCCGGTCGGATGTGCGCCCGGACGGCGCCGCGAGCTGGAACCGGCGGTCCAAGCAGTTGCAGCAGGGGCTGATCGAACGCTGGTGCGTGCTTTACGCCGGATAGCGGACGGATCGGCTGAGGCGCGCATGCGGGGGTTGCGCCGGCTGGCATGCGGGCAGCTGAAGGTGGTATTTTCATCAAATTGGAAACAAAAGCGCGGCAAATCCATATTCTCGCCACACTCCGCCGGAAATGTCGCGGTTCGAACGGGGGTGCGCAAAGGAGCAAGTTTGATATGACACGTATCTGGGTTTTCGGTTTTTTCCTTGTATCGGTGATTGCGAGTCTGAAGACGCTCATCGTTCTGCATTTCGCCTATGGGGACGCGTCGCCGGACCTGGCCGTGCTGTCCGGGCTGTTCGCGCTGTTCTTCGCGCTGACGGCGGTGGTGGCCTATGTCGCCTGCACGCAGCTGAGCCGGTATTTCGACCAGAAGCGCCGCGAGAAGCTGGCGCCGGGGATGAGCGAGCCGGTCGCCAAGGAGACCGTCATCCTGCGCCATGCGCATGAATGGGGCCTGTCGCAGGCCGAGGCGGATGTGGCGATTTTCGTCGCCAAGGGATTTTCCAACAGCGAGATTGCCGAGATGCGTGGCAGCGCCGTGACCACGGTGAAGTCGCAGCTGGGGCGGATCTATCAGAAATCGGGGCTCGAGTCGCGCTATCAGCTGATTGCCTTCGTCACCGACGAGGTGGTTTCCATGGCGCGCGAAACCGAGGCGCCCGCGACCCGGATCAATACGCGCAACGTGCTGCCGCTGGTCGGGCGCGGCAAGGGCAGCGCGGCCTGACGGGACGCCTCGCGCGGCCTCACTGCACGAGGCGGATAAGTTCGCAGTGGTGGCCGGTCAGGTCCAGCTCTCCGACGCCCAGTCGCAGGCCGGTCGAGGCCAGTACGCCGTCGATGACCCCGTCGAGGAACGTCAGCGCCGGCCGACCTGGCGGGCAGGTTGGCCAGAAGGGTGTTGACCACGGGCGCTACAGAACCTGTGACAAGGTCCTGCTGATCCGGGCGGATGCGGATCTCGGTGTTTTCCGATGACAGCAGCGTGCTGACGGCGCTGGTCACCAGCAGTTCGGAGCCGTAGCGGCGGGTCGTCGCGCCGTCCTGCACGTCGCCGCGGGTGAAGGCGATGCGGTCGGTATCCGAGGTGCCGACGGTGACATGGCTGCGGACCTGCACCACCAGATCGGCCAGCACAATGTTCGGCAGCAGCGGCACGGGGATCTCGATGCGCAGGGTCAGAAGATCGGCAAAGCCGAGCGTGGCCGGGTCGACCGGTGCGGTCGGGTTCAGCCCCGCGGGCAGGGTGCCGAGATAGAGCGCGGCGACGGCCGTGCCGTTTTCCGGGTGCAGGGGCGTGTGCGACACCGAGAAGGCCGCGGCGATGTCGGAGGCGCGCGACCCGGTGCAGGTGATCTCGTCGAGCGCGGCGGTGGCGCCGGCGAGTTCGAGATAGACCGGCAGATCAAGCTGCGTGGCCTCGACCCCGGTGCCGAGAGCGCCGAGCAGGCCGGGGTCGGCCGCGATCCCCAGCGACAGGCGGGCGGCGGCGCGGTGCAGTTGCACGCCCGCCTCGCCCAGGGCCACCCAGCCCGATTGCGCCGGCGGCTCGCCCGCCGAGAGCCGCGCATCGACCCCGAGGATGCCTGCGACGTCGAGACCGGTGTTCAGCGTGGCGGGCGGGGAAAGGCCCTCGGCCCCGATGGTGGCCTTGACGATATCGAGGGCGGAGATGTCGATCTCGGTCAGGAAATCCGTGGCCGTCAGGCCAAGCTGCGTGTCGATGCCGCCCACGACGGCGGCGACGTCGACGCTTTGGCCGGCAGCGGCGGCGGTCAGGCCGGCGAGGCTCCCGATGAGGGCCGGGGGCAGTTCTGCCTCGAGGGCGTCGAGGAGCGTGTCGGCGGTGGTGACCGCGTTCAGGATATCGGCGGGGTTGGCGGATGGGCCGCCGGTCAGGCCGTCGAGGGTCTGCAGGAGCGCGCCGAGATTTACCGGGGTTTCCGCCAGCAGGGTGATGTCGCCGAGGGCGATCTGCGCGCCGGCGCCGTATTGCGCGGTCAGCACGGCGTTGAGCGTGGCCGGGTCGAGATCCGCGAGATGGCTGCCCAGCGAAAAGCTGACGGCGCCGGTGCGGGTGGCCATGGCGCTGCGCCGGAGCACGACGTCGGTGCGGTCGCTGAAGATCTGCCCGAAATAGAGCGGCGAGGCATCGTCGAGCGTGACGAGGGCCGCGTTGACCGTGGCGGCGCCTGTGTCGAGCGGGATGAAGCGCTGGTCGCGGGGAATCGCGGGATTGCGCAGGTAGCGGCCCATCTGCAGGCCCGTCAGGGTGGCCGCATCGCGCCCGTTGCGGGTGATGGCGTCCTCGGCGCGGGTGCGGGCGGCCCCGGCATCGGCGATGGCGCTCATTGCGCCGAGATCCGACGCCGCCTGCAGCCGCGCGCGGTCGCGGTAGAGCGCGGCCACGTCCACGCCGAGCGCCACGAAGCCGAAGAGCACGGTCAGCATGAGCGCCACGATGATGGCGACGACGCCGCTTTCGTCGCGGCGGAACCGGGCGAGACGGTCAGTAGGAGACATAGGCGCTGCCTCTGATCGTCTCGATCCCGAGGCCGAGAAAGCCGTTGGCGACGTCCAGCAGCGTGCCTTCGGCGGCATAGGTGACATCGACGGTGATGCTGCCGGTGGCGGTGTCGGAATATTCCAGCGCGGTGCTGAGCGCGTCGTCCTTCAGCAGCGGATAGCGCGAGGCCCCTTGGGAAAGATAGGCGGTGGCGATGTCGCGCCGCTCGGTCTCGTCGAGGCCCGCGACGGAGGCGCGGGCGGCCTCGGCGGCAAGCTGGTGCACCGAATGGCTGACGCCCATGTAGAAACCCAGCGTGATGATGCCGAAGATCAGCGCCATCAGCAGGGGGGCGATCAGCATGAACTCGATCGCGACGGCGCCGGTGGTGTCGTGGCCAAAGCGGCGCAGGGCGGGGATCAGGCGGGCGGTCATGGCGTCAGCGTCCCGATAGGATGTTGTCGAAGATCGAGAGCGCGGCCGGACCGACCAGCACGACGAAGACCGCCGGCATGATGCAGAAGATCAGCGGCACGGTCATCAGGACGGGCAGGCGCGCGGCCTTTTCCTCGAGCGAGATCAGGCGGTTGGCGCGCTGTTCGGCGACGAGGTTGCGCATCGCGCGGGCGAAGGGCGTGCCGTAGGTGTCGGACTGGTCCAGGGCCTGGGTGAAGATCGCGATTTCGGGCAGGGGCACGCGCGCGCGCAGCTTGTCATAGGCGGTGCGGCGGTCGTTGGTCATGGAGATTTCAGCCACCAGCTGTTGCGTTTCGGCGGCCAGTTCGGGCGCGCTGTAGTGCAGTTCGCGGGCGACGCGGTGCAGTGCCTGCTGCGGGCCCTGGCCCGCCTCGGAGGAGATGACGAGCAGTTCCAGCAGGTCGGGAAAGCCGCGGCGGATGCGGGCCAGCCGGGCGCGGCGCTGGCTGTCGACGACCATGTCGACGCCCATCGACAGCCCGAGCGCCACGGCGATCACGATGGCCGAGGGAACGAGCGCGGGCAGGCCGATCGGGTAGGAGGCCAGCACGAAGGCGCCGCCGCAGAGAAAGGCGCCGACCGGCAGCACGGTTTTCAGGAAGGCGAAGACCAGCAGGGCGTCGCGGCTGCGATACCCGGCGGAGCGCAAGTCGGCGGCGGTGTCGCGCGCCTCGCCGCCGAGGATGACGGCCAGGCGTTCGCCCATGCGCAGGACGATCCGGCGCAGGCCGGTGCCGATGAGCCGGAGCGCGCCGGTGCGGGTGGCGCCGCGGCGCTGGTTGCGGGGGCCGAGGACCTCGCCGCCCGCGCGGCGCATGCGCATCAGCAGCGCCGCGCGCCTGCGTTCGCCGTCGACCAGCGCGCCGAGACCGAGCGTGGCGAGGATCAGCCCGGTGAAGGCGATCCAGGAGAGCAGGTTGACGGTCTGTTCAGACATCGGGCCGCCCCATCCGCGCCATCACGTAGACCCCGAGGCCCACGCTTATGAAGGCGGCCGCCGCCATGACCTGACCGCGAGGGTCGGTAAAGAGCGGCTTGAGATACGCGCCGTTCAGCACGAAGAGCGCGAGCGCGATGCAGAAGGGCAGCGCGGCGAGGATCATGGCGCTGGCGCGGGCCTCGGACGAGAGCGCCCGCGCCTTCTTGCGCAGCTTGCGGCGTTCGCGCAGCTGCTCGGCCAGGTTTTCCAGCGTCTCGACCAGGTTGCCGCCGGAATCGGCCTGCAGCGAGGTGGCGACGGCGAAGAAACCTATCTCGGCGGTGCGCATCCGGGCATAGAGCGCGGCAAGGCTGTCGGAGAGGGCGGTGCCGAGGCAGATTTCGCCGTGACAGCGGGCGAATTCGGCCCGGACGGGGCCGGAGGCGGTTTCAACGACGATGCGCAGGGATTCTGAAATGGGGCGTCCGGCGCGCAAGCCGCGGGCGAAGATGTCGAGCGCCTCGGGCAGGCCTTCGGTGAAGGTGGCCCGATAGCGGCTGCGGGCGTGGCGCAGGAAGAGCGTGGCCAGACCCGCGGGCAGGATGACGGCCAGCAACAGGGCCAGCAGCGGGTTGAGACCGGCGAAGAGCACCGCGACGCCATAGATCGCGACCGCCGCTATGGTGCCCTGGATGCACAGGTCGGTCGGCGTGAGGCTGAGGCCGGTCTGGGCCAGAAGCGCCTCGATCCGGGCATTGAGGCCGGTGATGTCGGGATCGTCGCGGATGATGCGGCGGGGCGCGCGGGGGGCTTCGGCACGGGGCTGGGCGTGACCGCGTTGCAGACGTGCGAGATGGCGGCGGCGGGTGCGGTCAAGCTGGACCAGCGCCAGCAGGACAAGCGCGGTGAAGGTGACGACGACGGCGGAGAGGACGAGAAGAAACAGGCTCATGCGGTTACCTCCCGAGCACCGCGTCGAGTTCGTCGGACACGCCGTAATCGGCGGCGCGGCGGGCGAACCTGGGACGGTAGCCGGAATAGCGGAACTGCCCGTGCAGCTCGGACTTGGTGCTGTCGGGGTCGGTGTCGAAGGTGAAGAGATCCTGAAGGGTGACCACATCGCCTTCGAGCCCGGCGACCTCGGAGATCGAGGTGATGCGGCGGGTACCGTCGCGCATCCGGGAGATCTGGATCACCAGGTGCACGGCATCGGCCAGCTGGCGGCGGACAACGCCCGAGGCCATGTCGAACCCGGCAAGGGCCGCCATGCTTTCGATCCGGGTCATCGCCTCGCGCGGGGAGTTGGCGTGCAGGGTGCTCATCGAGCCGTCATGGCCGGTGTTCATGGCCTGCAGGAGGTCCAGCACCTCGTCGCCGCGGATCTCGCCGATGATGATGCGGTCGGGGCGCATCCGGAGCGCGTTGCGCACCAGCGTGCGCATGGTGACCTCGCCCTTGCCCTCGACATTGGGGGGGCGGGTTTCGAACCGGACGACATGAGGCTGCTGGAAGCGCAGTTCGGCGGCGTCCTCGATGGTGACCAGCCGTTCGGTGGCGGGGATGAAGGCGGAAAGCGCGTTCATCAGCGTGGTCTTGCCCGAGCCGGTGCCGCCCGAGACAAGGATATTGAGCCGCAGGTAGGCGGCGAGGCCGAGGAAACCGGCCATCTGTTCCGACAGGCTGCCGCCCCGGACGAGGCTTTCCAGCTTCATCGGGGCGGAGGGAAACTTGCGGATGGTGATGGTGGGGCCGTCGATGGCCAAGGGCGGGATGGCGACGTTGACGCGGCTGCCGTCCTTGAGGCGCGCATCGACCATCGGCTGTGCCTCGTCGATGCGGCGGCCCACGGCGGCGACCATGCGGCTGGCGACGGCGTGGACATGGGCGTTGTCGCGGAAGCGCACGCCGGTCAGTTCGAGCTTGCCGCCGCGTTCGGCGTAGATGCGCTCGGGGCCGTTGACCATGATGTCGGTGACGGTGTCATCCGCGAGCAGGCGTTCCAGCGGGCCGAGGCCCAGCATGTCGGCCAGCACGGCCTGCACGAGATCGGACACCTCGCGTCCGTTGAGATGCATCTTGCGCTGTTCGGAAAGGCGGTGGATCGCGTCGTGGATGCGGCTTTCCTGCTGGTCGTGGGGCAGGCCGGACATCTCGGTGAAATCGAGCTCTTCGGACAGGGAGCGGATCATTTCGCCGACCATGCCGCTGATGTCGGAGGCGGGTTTCGCGGCGGGCGGGGCGGCGGCGATGAGCGCGGGAAGCCGTGGTTCGGCGGAGGGCGACGCAGGCCTGGGGGAGGTCGGCGCGGCGGGGGCGCCTTGGGCAAAGCGCAGCGGTGCGAAGCGCCGTTTGCGCTGGTTGTCGGCGGGGGCGGCCGGGGGGGCGGCGCGGTGCGCGGTGGCGGTGGGTGCGACCCCGCCGAGCGCGGCGATGGCCTGGGTCAGAAGCGCGCGCTGCTGGCCCAGGGAGATCGGGGGATCGGCGGCCTCGACCACGAAGGTGAGGGCGGTGTTGACCTTTTCCTCGGTGCTGAGGCCGTCGGCGTCGATCCGGCGGGCGATCTGCATCACCTGTTCGAGCGCCGGGCGGTTCCGGATCTCGATGACCTCGTGTTTCATCCGAAGACGCCCCTGCGGGAGATGCGCGAGACCGGAGGCTGCACGGAAATGTCGGTGCGCGTGGCTGCGTCCCAGATGGTGCGGACCGCGCGCGACCAGGGCGCGCGGGGCTGTAGCGTGACGAGGGGTTTGGCGGCCCTGTGGGCCCGGGCCAGGGCCGGGGCGCAGCAGGGCAGGGTCGCGGTGAGCGGCATGTCGAGCGTCTTGCGGATGTCCTTGGCGCGCAGGCCCGCGTCCTTGCGGGTCTGTGACAGGACGGCGAGGACGGGCAGGTCGGCATGATCGGCGCGGATCCGGGCGAGCAGGCGGCTGGCGGCGTTGACCCCGGCAAAACCCGCAGGCAGCACCAGTACGAGGCGGTCGAGCGTGCCGATCACGTCGGGCTGGCGCAGGACGAGGCCGCGCGGCAGATCGGCGACGACGGTGTCGAACGCGTCGCGCAGGCGCGGCAGCAGGGCGGCCATGCCGGGCTCGTAGGCGGCGGCGCGCTGGTCGCCGCGCAGCTGGCCGGAATAGAGCGAGAGCGTATCGGAGAGCTGATCCATGGTGGCGCCGATGAAGGTGGAGTCGACCCGGTCCGGGGCGCCGAGCGCGTCGAAGAGACCGCGGGTTTCGTCGCGGTCGAGGTCGATCGCCTGGGTGCCGAATTCGAGATCGGCATCGAACAGCGCAGTGCGCCGCGCGGCGCCCTTGGGGGCGGATGAAAGCGCGGCGAGGCTTTGGGCCAGAAGGCTGGCGCCGGTGCCGCCGGCGCAGCCGATCACGCCGATGATCTGCCCGGTGGCGGGCTGATCGGCGGGGGCCGCTTCGGGCACGCTGGTGATCATCGCGGACAGGATATCGCCGGCGGCGGCGGGCAGGCTGAAATAGTCGCGCGCGCCGGCCTGCCGGAGGGTGCGGTAGGTGGCGATATCCTCGGCCTTGCCGAGCACGATCACGCTGATGCCTGCGCGGGACAGTTCCGCGACGCATTCGCCGGCCATGTCGAGGGTGAGCTGGCCCATCTCGGCCAGGATGCACCGGGCGGAGGACCTGTTGGGCAAGAGCCGTGCCGCCCCGCTGAGCCCACCGCCGTGGATGGCCTTGGCCGCCTGGCCGCTTTCGGCCAGAACCGTGCGGGCCGTGGCGGCGCCGATATCCGTGCAGACGTAGGCTTCGAGCGTGGGCGCGGTGCCGTCTTGGGTATCGAAAGGCATGAAGGGTGAACTCCGAAATGGTGGGGCCGGGGGGGCTGGAGGGACGAGAGGGCGGCGGGACGGCCCGGCAGAGATGCGGGGCCGCCCCGGTGAGAGAGGTCTTAGTTGGCCGCCGGTGCGTCGATGCCCTGCGCCGTGAGCTCGTCGCTCATGGTGGTGAAACCGGTGTTGGTCTGGCCGCCCAGGGTTGCGATCGTGCCGACGATCACGGCGCCCACCAGCGCGGCGAAAAGGCCGTATTCGATGGCGGTTGCGCCGTCTTCGTCACGGGCGAAGCTGCGGGCGACAAGGCGGATGGTCTTACGGGTCATGGTCATGGTCGTTTCTTTCTTCGGTGTTCTTGGGTTCGAGACTGTGATGGGACGGGGTGACCCGTTGGTGTGGAATGGCCAATGACCCGGAACGGCGGTGGGGGGCTATCCTACGTTGGTGCTTTTGGTCATGTACGCCCCATGGGACCAGGGTCGTCCGACCAGGGTCGTACGCGGATAAGGTCGAATTGTGGCGGGATCCGGCGCTGATCCGGCCGGTTCGTGGCGCGTGCAACTGACGGTAGAAGGGGGGCGCGACCGGTCGCCGGACCGCGCGGTGCGGCGCGCCGAAGACGGGGATTGTCCCGGCCGGGAGAGAATCGGTCAGGCGGGTTTTTGCCGCTCCGGGGCGGGCTTTAGCGTCCGCGGTCCAGCTTGGTCGCGAGGTGGATGAGCGATTCCGAGCCGCGCACGCCCTTGGCATCGCCGATGCGGTCGAGCGTGTCGTCCAGATCCTCGGTGGTTTCCGCCTCGAGCGTGACGATCAGGTCGAAGCGCCCGGACGTGGTATGGACCCGGCGCACGTTCGGCAGGGATTGCAGGCGCGACAACACGGTGGGCTGGCTGCGGGCCTCGATCTGCACCAGCGCGGTGGCCCGCAGGGGCGCGCGGCGGGCGGCATTCAGGCGCAGGGTGTAGCCCAGGATGATGCCGGAGGTTTCCAGCCGGTCGAGCCGCGCCTGCACGGTGGTGCGTGCCAGGCCCAATCGCCGGGCCAGCGTGGCGACGGGCATGCGCGCGTTTTCCTGCAGGAGCGCGATCAGGGCTTCGTCAAGTTCGTCGGTCTGCATGATTCCCTCGGCGTTCTGACCGAAACACAGGTCAAATCTTGCAGACTGCCCCGCCAAGATCACGTGTTTTTGCGTCAGACTGGAAAAAAAGACCAGCAGAGGGGCAGAGCCATGCAACATCAGACATCCCCGTGGGAGACGCCGCTGGCGCATCTTGCGCGTCACCGGCCGGACGCGCCGGTGCTGTATTTCAGTCCCGAGGTCCTGCAGGCCACCGCGCGGCGGTTCCTGGAGGGATTCGGCGGGCTGGTGACCTATGCGGTCAAGGCCAACCCGGGCGAGGAAGTGCTGGCCAACCTGGCCGCCGCCGGCGTGGGGGCCTTCGACGTGGCGAGCCCGGCGGAGATGCGGGCGGTGCGCGCGGCGGCGCCGGGGGCGGTGCTGCATTACAACAACCCGGTGCGGTCGGTGGACGAGGTGGCGCTGGCGGCGAGGATGGGCGTGGCCTCGGCCTCGGTGGATTGCGCGGCGGAGCTGGACAAGCTGGCAGGCATGCCGCGCGACATGGAGGTGACGGTGCGGCTGAAACTGCCGGTGGCGGGCGCGGCCTATGATTTCGGGGCGAAGTTCGGGGCTGACCCGGTGGCGGCGGCGGAGCTGTTGCGCCATGTGGCCGCGATGGGATTCCGGCCCGGCATCTGTTTCCATCCCGGCACGCAATGCGCCGACCCGGCGGCCTGGGGCGCCTATGTGCGGGCCAGCGCCGAGGTGGCGCGAACCGCCGGGGTGACGCTGGCGCGGCTGAATGTGGGCGGCGGGTTCGCCGCGCATCGCTCGGGCGCGGCACCGGACCTGGAGGCGATATTCGATCACGTGGCCGAGGTGAGCGCCTCGGTATTCGAGGTGCCGCCCGCGCTGGTCTGCGAGCCGGGGCGGGCGATGGTGGCCGAGGCGTTCACGCTGGCGGCACGCATCAAGGCGGTGCGCCCGGATGGGAGCCTGTTTCTGAATGACGGCATTTACGGCGCACTGGCCGAGGCGCGGGACATCGATGCGCTGACGCGGGTGCGGCTTGTCAGCCCGGAGGGGCTGTCGCGCGGGGGTGCGCCGGTGGCGCGGGTGGTCTTCGGGCCGACCTGCGACAGCCTGGACCGGCTGCCCGATCCGCTGGTCCTGCCCGGCGACGTGGCCGAGGGGGATTACGTGCTGTTCGAGGGCATGGGCGCCTATTCGCGGGCGCTGGCGACGCGGTTCAACGGCTATGGCCCGGAAGGGCCGGTCACGGTGGCGCGACTGGCCTGATGCGGTCTGGACACCGGGGAGGCAGGCGCTAGGGTTCGGCGCGAGTCCCTGAGGTGAAGGTGTTTGCATGACCGAGCAGCGCATGGCCAGGTTCGGCCGCTCGCGCCCCGTGAGCCGGGTCGAGGACCGGCGGTTCCTGACGGGGGCTGGGCGGTACACCTCGGACCTGTGGCCGGACGGGTGTTTGCGGGCCTGTCTGCTGCGGTCGGTCGAGGCGCATGCGGGGATCACGGTGGATGCCGAGGCGGCGCGTGCGGCGGCGGGCGTGCGCCTGGTGCTGACGGCGGAGGACCTGGCGGAGGCCGGGATCACCGAAGGCATGCCCGCGCTGCTGGTGGAAAACCGGGACGGGACCATGGGGGCGGCGCCGAAGCGGCCGCTTCTGGCCGAAGGGCGCGTGCGCTTTGTCGGCGAGGCGATCGCGCTGGTGGTGGCCGACAGCCTGGACGCGGCGCGGGATGCGGCGGAGCTGATCGAGGTCGAGTATGACAGCCTGCCGGTGCACATGGAGCGCCGCGCGGGCGGAGAGGCGCTGCACGCCGAGGCGCCGGAGAACCGGGCGTTCGATTTCGCCATGGGGGACGCGGACGCGGTGGAGGCGGCGCTGGCCGGATCGGCGCATGTGGTGCGGATGGCGCTGGAGGACAACCGGGTGATCTCGAACCCGATGGAAACCCGCAGCGTGCTGGCGCAGATGGAAGAGGGCCGGCTGCACATCGCCTATGGCGGGCAGAACGTGTGGAACACCAAGGCGCATGCGGCACGCATCCTGAAGATGGACGCCGGGGATATCCGGGTCACGATCCCGGATGTGGGCGGCGGGTTCGGCACCAAGGCGCCGGATTATCCCGAGACGTTGCTGGTGGCGCAGGCGGCCCGGATGCTGGAGACGCCGGTGGCCTGGGTCGCGGACCGGACCGAGGGGATGCTGTCGGATACGGGCGCGCGGGACCTGTCGCATGACCTTGTGATGGGGTTCGACGCGGACCTGCGGATCACGGCCTACCGGGTGGACACGGCGATGAACCTTGGCGCCTATAACAGCCCGCTGGCGCAGAACATCCAGACCAACCTGTTTTCCAAGGTGATGATGGGGGTCTACGACATCCGCGCCGCCTGTCTGCTTGTGGAGGGGTTCTATACCAATACCACGCCGGTCGATGCCTATCGCGGTGCCGGGCGGCCCGAGGCGATCTATGCGCTGGAGCGCGTGATGGACCACGCGGCGCGCGAACTTGGGGTCGACACGTGGGATCTGCACCGGCGGAATTTCATCCGGCCCGACCAGTTTCCCTATACCACCGCATTCGGCGAGACCTATGACGTGGGCGATTTCGAGCGGGTGCTGGACAGCGTGGCGCGCAAGGCCGACCGCGACGGGTTTGCCGCGCGCAAGGCCGAGAGCGCGGAGCGGGGGAGGCTGCGGGGTCTTGGCCTGTGCTTTTACATCGAGAGCATTCTGGGCGACCCGGCGGAGGGCGCAGAGATCGAGTTTACCGAAGCGGGCGTGCGGCTTTACGTCGGCACGATCTCGAACGGGCAGGGGCATGAGAGTGTCTATGCGCAGTTCCTGAGCGACCAGACCGGGGTGCCGGTGGAGCGGATCGAGATCGTGGCGGGCGATACCGACCGGATCGCGCAGGGCGGCGGCACGGGCGGGTCCCGGTCGGTGACGGTGCAGAACAACGTGACGCTGGTGACGGTGGACGCGGTGGTGGCGGCGTTCCGGCCCTACCTGGCCGAGAAGATGGGCGTGGCGGCGGAGGCGGTGGCGTTCGATCACGAGACCTTCCGCGCGGCGGGATCGAACCTGACGCCGACGCTGCTGGAGGCGGCGGAGATGGCGCGGGCGGACGGGCGCGAGGATTTGCTGCGCCACAAGAGGCGCGCGGAGCTGGAGGCGCGGTCCTTTCCCAACGGCGCGCATGTCTGCGAGGTGGAGGTGGACCCCGAGACCGGCGCGGTCACGGTGGCGCGCTATACGGTGGTGGATGATTTCGGCAACCTGATCAACCCGATGCTGGTGGAGGGGCAGATCCACGGCGGCGTGGCGCAGGGTATCGGGCAGGCGCTGTGCGAACGGGTGGTCCATGACGCGGACGGCCAGCTGCTGACGGCGAGTTTCATGGATTACGCGATGCCGCGGGCGGATAGCGTGCCGATGATCGCCTTCGGCACCGAGCCCGTGCCGTCGACCACCAATGTGATGGGGATGAAGGGCTGTGGCGAGGCCGGGACCGTGGGCGCGATGGCGGCCACCGCGAACGCGGTGTTCGATGCGCTTTACGATCAGGGCGTGCGCCGGGCCGACATGCCCTTTACCCCGCACCGGGTTTGGACAATGTTGAACCGTGATGAGCTGGACGAAACGCGTTAGCCGGGCCTTCCGGCGGCTGGTGGGCCTGACCCGTGGCGAGCGGGCGCGAATCCGGCATGGGCCGCGGGGCGCCGTCACGCATGTCATCATACTGGACGGCACCATGTCGTCACTGGAGCCCGGATACGAGAGCAATGCCGGCCTGACCTTCAAGCTGCTCAACGCGTGCGTGGGCGCGGGAATGTCGCTGTATTACGAGCCCGGCGTGCAATGGCCGGACTGGCGGCGGACCGGCGACGTGATGCTGGGGCGGGGGATCAACCGGCAGATCCGGCGGGCCTATGGGTACCTCGCGTCGCGCTACCGGCCCGGCGACCGGATCTTTCTGTTCGGATTTTCCCGCGGGGCCTATGCCGTGCGGTCGCTGGCCGGGGTGATCGACCGGGTCGGGCTGCTGCGGGCGGAACATGCGACGGTGCGGCATGTGAAGACCGCCTATCGCCATTACCGCAACGAGGCCGGCAGCGGCGCGGCGGAGGCGTTCCGGCGGGAGCTGTGCCACGACAGCGCCGTGATCGAGATGGTCGGCGTGTGGGACACGGTCAAGGCACTGGACGTGTCCGGGCCGCTGATCTGGCGGCTGCTGACGCCGAAGAACGAATTTCACAGCCACGCGCTGGGGCCGCATATCCGGCATGGCTATCACGCGCTGGCGCTGGACGAGACGCGCGCCGTCTATGCGCCGGTGATGTGGGAGACCGGGCCGGGGTCGCGCGGTGGCGAGGGCCGGGTGGAACAGGTGTGGTTCCGGGGCACCCATGGCGATGTGGGCGGGCAGCTGGACGGGTTCCACGCGGCGCGGCCGCTGGCCAATATCCCGCTGGTCTGGATGCTGGAGCGGGCCGAGGAGCATGGGCTGATCCTGCCCGAGGGCTGGCGGGCGCGGTATCCCACCGATGCGCAGGCGCCCTCGATCGGCAAGTGGCGGGGCTGGGGCAAGATATTCCTTTTTCGCCGTGCGCGGGTGGTGGGGCGGGACCCGTCGGAGCGGCTGCATGAAAGCGTGCGGGGCGGCGTGGAGCCGGACGCGCCGGATGCGCAGCCGGCGATGTAGGCGGGGGCAGGTCTTCTCCGAAAGGATCCGGCGCGGGGCGTCGGATGGCGGCTAGGAGGTCTGGTGTCGCGCCAGCTTCCGGCCCAGCCACCAGCAGGCAATGGCGATCGCGGCGCCGAGATAGCCGTCGACGGCATAATGCCAGGCGAGATGGACGGACCCGATCATGGTGACCACGGCGAAGCCGGTCAGCACCCAGCCCAGCCAGCGGTGCACGCCAAAGCCGAAGGCCGCCATCAGCACCGCCGTCGCCACATGCATGCTGGGCATGGCGGAAATGCCGCTGATGCCGCGGCCGTCCCGGTAGGCATCCAGCAGCATCCGGTGCACGTCGAGCGCCCAGACGGGGCTGGTTTCGGCAAACTGGTGAAGCGTGCCGACGAGCGGCTGGAAATCCGCGCCGAACCCGAAAGCGTCATAATATACCGGGCCGACAGAGGAAAAGACCGTCGCCAGGACATTTCCGCCGATCGTCCAGGTCAGGACATAGGCGATCAGGAAGGTATGGCGCAGGGCGGCTTGGCCATTCCAGAAGCAGCAGATGAAAACGATGAAATAGAGAAGAAAGAACCAGAAATGGTACGCGGCGTTGAGGACGGTCGTCAGAAAGGGCGTGCCGAAGATCTGCATCACGAGCACATAGGGATCGTAGCCGCCATGCAGGGCACGGTCCCATCCGGCAAAAAGCGGATCCCATGAGAACGGGTTCATCAGGGGAATGGTTTCTTTCAGAAACGTGAAGCTGCCGCAGAACACGGAGATCGACAGAAGCGCTGCGCCGCCCGCCACCAATCGTTCCGGATCAAGCAGCGTCTCGCGCGCATCCGCGAGGAACCGTCGCGCGGGGTTCGGCGGGCGCACCCGGATGGCGAGGTAGAAGAAATGCGCAAACATGATCAGGATCATGAAGACCGGGACAAGCACCTTGAAGAGCAGCAGCAGGATCGGGGCCGCGCTGGCGCGAAAGGGCACCCCGAGCAGCAGGCTGACAGCCAGTGCCGCGATCACGTGGAAAAGCGACAGCGATATCAGAATCCGGTGCGTGCCGATGGCGCGGACAAGGACGCCGCCGCGCGCAGCGACATTTACATTCGTCGTCATTCAGTGGCCTCCACGCCAGATCCTGGACATGCGTGTAGCCGCGTAACAGGGCGCGTGTTTGACTATATCTTGCCGATTTGACGGCGGGCCGGGCAAGCGCGTCGGCGAAGGGTCGCGACCTTGTCATCGGGAAAGATCACGGGTTCAGGCGGCGTCCATGATCAGGCAGGTGGTGCTGGAGGTGGCGTAGAGCTTGCCATCGTCGCGGCCGCGCAGTTCGCCCACCGCGGTGGCGGTGCGGCGGCCGCCATGTTGGGTGGTGCCGGTGGCCACCGCCGCCATGCCCAGGGGCAGGGCGCGGGTGATGTTCACCTTGTATTCGAGCGTGGTGTAGACCTGGCCCTTGTCCAGCAGGGTCATGACCGCGCAGGCCATGCAAGAGTCGAGGATCGCGCCGTACCAGCCGCCATGCACGCCGCGCATCGGGTTGAGCGCGCCGAAGCCGGGGGTGCCTTCGAACACCACCCGACCGGGATCGGCCGAGAGCGCGGTGAAGCCGAGCGTGGCGCCGATGGGCGGGGCGGTCAGGCGACCGGCGATCATGTCGCGCATGAAGTCGAGGCCGGAGCGCGAAAGGAGCGCGTCCATGTCGGGCATCTGGTCCAGCGATGAGGCGGTGAAGGGGCGAGCCGTGTCGGTCATGGCGGCACGCTAGTTCGGGCCGGGGAGGGTGGCAAGCCCGCCCTGACGGCGGGGCATGAAAGCATCACGGCTTTCGCAGGTCGTGGCGGTGATGGAGGCGCTGCATTTTGATGCGCAGAAGGTTTGCGGTTCTTGGCAAAGGTGGCTGTGCAGACCTTGCCGCCATCCACGACGGAGGCGATCGTCAGCCCCTGGGGTGGCGATCCGACGGCAGTTATGGAGCACTTTATGCCTGCC
>JBKAGF010000062.1:0-18904 GCA_046290265.1 Roseovarius sp.
CATCACCGCACCCACCTCGGGCGCGCGCAGCATCTCGTGCTCGGGCGTCATGTCCAGCCCGCCCCACAACCGCGCCAGATCGGCGGCGGGGGCCTTGGCCAGCGTGCTCATCCACGCCTGTCGTTCAATGGTTTCTGTCGTTTCGGTCATCTAGACACCTTGCGAAGTTGTCTAACTTACTATACAACTAGACAAATCTATAGCGCATCGCGTCCGAATAGCCAAGCCCCATTGCCATGAAGGTTTCATGACATGCCCGCATCTCCCCGCACCCCGGTCTGGAAATCCATCCGTCACACGCTCACCGACGACATCGCGGCGGGCCGCTACGCCCCCGGCGACAAGCTGCCGACCGAGGCGGAACTGGCACGCCGCTTCGGCGTCAACCGCCACACCGTGCGCCGCGCGCTGGCGGACATGGCCGAGGCCGGCACCGTCTTCCCCCGCCGCGGCGCGGGCGTATACGTGGCGCAGAAACCCACCGACTACCCCCTGGGGACGCGCGTGCGGTTCCAGACCAACCTGCGCGCCGCCGGGCGTCTCCCATCCCGCCGCGCCCACCTGATCGAGACCCGCGCCGCCGACGCGACCGAGGCCGAGGCGCTGGCCCTCACGCCCGGCGACCTGGTGCATTCCTATGACGGCATCTCGCTGGCCGACGGGCGACCCCTCGCACTCTTCCGCTCGGTCTTTCCCGCCGCCCGCCTGCCCGGTCTGCCCGACGCCCTGCGCCGGCACACGTCCATAACCGACAGCCTCGCCGCAAGCGGCGTGCCCGACTATACCCGCGCCTGGACGCGGGTCGCGGCGCGCCTCGCCTCCCCCACCCAGGCCGGCCACCTTCAGATCCGCGAAGGCGCACCCGTCCTGCACACCGTCTCGCTCAACATCGACCCGGACGGCCAGCCGCTCGAATACGGGCGCACCTGGTTCTCGGGCGACCAGGTCACGCTGACCCTCGGCGACACCCTGCCCGCCAACGCGGCAGAAAAAGACATGTCGGATTAACCCTTTGTCACTCGCACGATACAAAAACCCACTACCCTGGGGCGAAACGACAGAGAGCAGTCCGATGGCCCCGAAACCCTGCGACATGCGCCTGACCGGCGCACGCGTCCTGCGCGAGGGCGAGCTTCAGCGCCGCTCGGTCGTGGTGCAGCAGGGCCTCATCGGCAAGGGCCCCCTGCCCGAGGTCGACCTTTCCGGCTATCTCGTCCTGCCCGGCATCATCGACATGCATGGTGACGCCTTCGAACGCCACGTCGCGCCACGCCCCTCGGCCCCCTTCCCGCTGATCGACGCGCTGGCCGCAACCGACCGCGATGCGGCCGGGAACGGCATTACCACCGCATGGCTGGCGCAAAGCTGGTCGTGGGAGGGCGGCCACCGCGATCCCGATCAGGCCGAGGCGCTGGCGATGGCACTCGCCACCTACCGGCCCCGGATGGCGACCGACCTGCGCCTCCAGATCCGCTGCGAGACGCACCTGACCGGCACCGCCGACCGCCTTCTGACCCTGATCGACGCGCACGGGATCGATTATGTGGTGTTCAACAACCACCTCGACGATGCGCTGCACGCCGCCGGAACCCAGCCCGTCACGCTGGCCCGCTGGGCCGAGACCGCCCGCCGCTCGCCGGCCCAGCACCTTGCCGCGCTGCGCACCGCCAAGAAGAACGCCACCTACGTGCCCCGCTTTCTCTGCCGCCTGGCCGAAGGCTTCGACCGCCGCGGCGTCCTTTACGGCAGCCATGACGACCCCGACGCCGAAACCCGCGAGACCTATTCCATGATCGGCGCCAAGATCTGCGAGTTTCCCGTCACCCGCGCCGCCGCGCGGCTGGCGACAGCGGTGGGCGACCCGGTGGTCATGGGCGCGCCCAACGTGGTGCGCGGCGGCTCGCAGGCCGGCAACGCCTCCGCCGAGGACCTGATCGAGGCGGGCCATTGCGACGCGCTGGTGTCCGACTATCACTACCCCTCGCTCGCGCGCGCCGCCTTCGCGCTCGTGGACAAGGGCCTGCGCAGCCTGCCCGACGCCTGGAACCTGATCAGCGCCAACCCCGCCCGCATCATGCGCCTGCCCGACCGCGGGCAGATCGATTATGGCCGCCGCGCCGACCTCGTGGTGATCCACGAACAGACCCGCCAGGTCGAAGCCACGATCTGCGCCGGACGCATCACCCACCTGACGGGCGAGGCCGCCACCCGCTTCTTCGGCGCAGGCACCGAACTGGCCATGGCCGCCGAATAGGCTGTTACCCAGGTTTTATCCTGCCTTCACATCCCTGTTGCACGACTCGGCCATACAGGTCCCGTTCACTTGTCCCCGAACGCAAATTCATTTTCACTGACCAATCCGGGCGGCCTTCGGGCCGCCCTTTTGGGTCGGGACGCGCCCTCCCGTGCACGTCGCCCCGTTCCCGTAGGGTGGGTTTCCAACCCACCACGCGCCTCACCCCTCGTATTTCTCCAAGAACGCCTCGGCGCTCAGCCCGCGGAAATCCTCCAGCGCCGCCCGCAGCCGCGCATGGTCCCAATCCCACCAGCCAAGCCCCATCACCCGCTCCGCCACCTCGGGCGCCAGCCGCGCGCGCACCGGGACCGCTGGCACGCCCGCCACGATGGTGTAGGGATCCACGTCCCGCGTCACCACCGCACCCGAGGCCACGACGGCCCCGTGCCCCACGCTCACCTCCGGCTTGACCTGCGCATTGTGCCCCAGCCAGGTGTCATGCCCGATCACCGCCCGCCGCGCGCGGCGCTTGCCGAACCAGTCGGCATCATCCTCCGCATCGTCCCAGTAACTGGCCGAGCGATACATGAAATGATGCAGGCTCGCCCGGTCCAGCGGATGATCCGTCGCCCCCACCCGCACGAAACTCGCGATATTGGAAAACCTGCCCACGTCGGCATTGGCGATATCGCACATCCGGTCGCAATAGGAATAATCCCCGAACACCGACTGCGCCACGCGGCTCCCCCGCCCCACCTCGCAATAGGCGCCAAATGAACTGCCGGAAATCTCGCACTCCGGATGGATCAGCGGCGCATCGGCCCTCAGCTTCGGCATGCTGTCCTAATGCCCCGAATCGTCCGGCCGGATCAGCCGCCGGCGCAGCATCCCCGACACCCAGTCCATGAAGATCACCATCAGCACGACCAGGACGATGTAATACGTCACCTCTTCCCAGTCTTTCTGGGTGATGATCGCCTGCGTCAGCAACAGCCCGATCCCGCCCCCGGTGATCGCCCCGATGATCGTGGCCGAGCGCGTGTTGCTCTCCAGGTAATACAGCACCTGGCTCAAGAGCACCGGCGTCACCTGCGGCAGCACGCCGAAGCGATAGCGCTGCACCGGCTTCGCGCCCGTCGACTGCACGCCCTCGATCTGCTTGTCGTCCACGTTCTCCAGCGCCTCGGAAAAGAGCTTCCCGAAAGATCCCGTGTCCGTCAGCAAGATCGCCAGCGCGCCCGTCAACGGCCCCAGCCCGAACGCCCGCGTCAGAACGATGGTCCAGATCAGCGCATCGACCCCGCGCAGGAAATCGAACAGCCGCCGGAACCCGAACCGCACTGTCTTCAGCGGGGCAAAGTTCTTGGCCGCCATGAACGCGACGGGCAGCGCCACGATGGCCGCACCCATGGTGCCCAGAAACGCCATCAGGATCGTCTCGAATATGGCCCACATCACGTCCGAATGCCGCCACATCTCGTTATGCCAGAAATCCTCCCAGATCTCGCCCGCCTCGCCATCCAGCGCCCGACCCAGCACCTGCCCCACGCTCATCCCGTGATACGGACTGTCCAGCGTGAAGAAGAACAGCTCCCAGCCGGTGAAATACCGAAACACCTCCGCCCGGTTGCGCGTGACCGACAGCCGCCCCGCCTCGGTCGTGATCGCCAGCCGGTTCTTCGATGCGTTGATCCACTGCGGCAGGTCACCTTCGGGGAATTCCTGCACCACGCCCTCGCTCCGGCTCGGCGTCGCCCGGATCAGGCCATAGCCCGGCACATCGTAACTGATCGTCTCGGGACCAAAGACCACCACGTGACCGCCGCCAAGGTCGATCACCGTGTCGCGCCCCAGCTCCACCCACTCAGGGCTTTCCCCCTCGGGATATGTCCCCTTGCGCTCGCCCTCGATGGCCACCCCGACCGCGCCATCGCGATTGTCCCGCGTCACATGCACCTTGTAGCTCACGGTATCCGCCAGCAGCGTGCGCGCATTCTCGGCGCTGGCGCGGCTCATCAGCCCCGGCACGTCGAAGGCGAAAAACACGTATGCAAGGTAAAGAAGGATCAGCGCCGGCACGCCAAAGGCCACCATCCGCT
Source organism: Roseovarius sp. (assembly GCA_046290265.1). Lineage (GTDB taxonomy): Bacteria > Pseudomonadota > Alphaproteobacteria > Rhodobacterales > Rhodobacteraceae > Roseovarius. The sequence goes on from JBKAGF010000062.1 coordinate 4,336, forward strand.
TGCGCCGGAAAAGATCGCCGGTCTGCGCCATCAGCGCATCGGTATCGGTCATGTTCATCGACGTCGCGCTCATCGGTGCATCTCCACCTTCCGCCCATGCACCAGCCGGTCCCGGAAATGGCTCGACAGCTGGTCGAAAAGGATGATCGTCGCAAACAGCATCAGGAACATCGCCGCCGCCTCGTCATACTGCCCCTGCCCCCAGCTGATCGCGTTCTTCAGCTCGTAGCCAAGCCCCCCCGCGCCCACGAACCCCAGAATGGCCGAGGCGCGTATATTGATCTCGAACCGCATCAGCGCATAGCTCAGCCAGTTCGGCGCCACCTGCGGCACCACCCCCAGCATCATCCGCTGGCTCCACGTGGCGCCAACGCTTTCCAGCCCCTCCAAAGGCTTCAGCGACGCGTTCTCGTTCACTTCCGAGAACAGCTTGCCCAGCGCCCCCGCCGTGTGGAACGCAATCGCGATCATAGCCGGCACCGGCCCGCCCCCCAGCACGAAAATCAGAATGAGCGCGATCACGATCTCCGGCACCGCGCGGGTGACGTCCATGATTCGCCGGAACACAGGCACCAGCCTTGGAAACCGCGCCAGCCCCCGCGTCGACAGAAGCGACAACACGACCGCCGCCAGCGCGCCCACCAGCGTGCTCACGGCCGCGATATTCACCGTCTCCAAGAGCGCGGGAAAGAATGTCACGAAATGCGCGGGCAGTTCGCCGGCCTTCTCCACCGCCTCGGCCACCACCTCGCCGGGATAGTCAAAGAAATTGTCCAGCCCGCCGATGAAGGACCCGCCGTTGCGCGCCTCGGCCAGGCGAAAGCCCGACACCATCAGCAGGATGAACACCAGAAGGGTGATCCCGGAATACAGCCGTCGCTTCGACACCTGCGCCATGTAGGTCGCCTGCACGTCGCTCAGCCGGGCCGCGCCGCCGGGTTGGATCACATCTGTCATGGGGCCTCTATCGGGTATGCGAACGGCGGGCCCGGTTTCACGGGACCCGCCGCCAGCAGGAGGGATCGCTTATTGCGACGCGGACTTGCGCGCCTCGATGATCGACAGATACGCGTCATGCGTGATCGGGTCGAAGCCAAGGCTTTCACCGGCCGAGATCGAATAGGTGCAGTCGCGGTCGTTCTCGTACATGCCGTCGACCAGCGCCACCATCGTCTCTTTCACGTCCGCGGGCAGCGACTTGCGCAGCACGATCGGGCCTTCCGGAATGGGCTTGGATTTCCAGATCTCCACCAGGTCGTTCATGTCGACCAGGCCCGCATCCACGGCCTTGCGCAGCGCGCCCGAGTTGTATCCGTCTTCCCAGTTGCCCTGGCCGTCGGCCCAGGTCACGCCGGCGTCGATATCGCCGTTGTTGACCGCCACGATGGTCTGCTCGTGACCGCCGGTGAACTTCACCTCACCGAAATAGTCACCCGAATCCATGGTGATGCCTTCGCCCGCCTGCGGGATCTCGATCGACGGGATCAGGTAACCCGAGGTCGAGTTCGGGTCGCCGAAGCCGAACACCTTGCCTTCCATGTCTTCCAGCGAGGTGATCCCGGCATCCTTGCGGGCGAACCCGATCGAATGGTAGCCGTAAGAGCCATCGAGGTTGATCTTGACCAGCACCGGCTCGACCGCTTCGGGGTCCTGCAGATAGGTCGCGGCATAGCCCGACGCGCCCAGCCACGCCATGTCCAGCGTGCCGCCGACAAGGCCCTGGATCACACCGGCATAATCGGCCGGCGCAAACAGCTTGGTTTCGACGCCCAGCGCTTCCTCGGTATAGGTCTTCAGGCACTCGTGCGAGCTCAGACGGTCCTGGGCGTTCTCGCCGCCAAGGATCCCGATACGGAACTCCTCGATCTCCTGGCCCAGCGCGGGCGCGGTCAGGGCGGTGGTCGCCGCAAGGGCAGCAATCAGTTTCTTCATCTTGGTCCTCCGGTTGGGTTGATGCCACCGGCCCCCGTGACCGGTGCGCAGATGAATTTCAGGTCAACGGTCAGGCGATCTCGCGCTCCGGCGTCTCGATCGCGGTCGAGGTCGCGGCCTCGGAAAAACTCGCGTCAGCACCGTAAATGTCGCGGGCGACACCGGTGGTCAGCTGCTCGGGCGTGCCGTCGAACACCATCCGCCCGTGCAGCATCCCGATCACCCGGTCGCAATATTTGCGCGCGGTATCCAGCGTGTGCAGGTTTGCGATGACGGTGCGCCCGTCCTCTTCGTGGATGCGCCGCAGGTCGTCCATCACCCGCTTGGCGTTCATCGGGTCGAGGCTCGCAATCGGCTCGTCCGCCAGCACGATCTTCGGGTCCTGCATCAGCGCCCGCGCGATGGCGACGCGCTGCTGCTGCCCGCCCGACAGCGCCTCGGCCCGCTTCGGCGCGTGCTCGGCGATGCCCAGCCGGTCGAGGATGGCGATGGCGCGATAGATGTCGGCCTGCGGATAGAGGTTGAACATCGTGGCAAAGGTCGACCGCCGGTTCAGCGTGCCGTGCAGCACGTTCGACACCACGTCCATGCGCGGCACCAGGTTGAACTGCTGGAAGATCATCGCGCAGTCCGACTGCCACGCGCGCTTCTCGGCGCCGCGCAGGGCGGTCACGTCGCGCCCCTCGAACACGATCCTGCCGTCGCTGGCATCGGTCAGCCGGTTTAGCATCCGCAGCAAGGTCGACTTGCCCGCCCCGGACCGTCCGATGATCCCGATCATCGTGGGCTTCGCGACGTTGAATGAAATGCTGTCGACCGCTGTCTGGCGGCCGAAAACCTTCGTAAGCTTGGAAATTTCAAGCACGTTCATGTCCCCCGGCAGTTCGGCGCAGGGGTACTGCCTCTCTCAAAACCTTCCGTGACACTTTGGCAAAACTTTTGTGACGGCCCCGGCCGGCACAGCTTTCCCGCCCAGGAATGCTGCGTCGCGGCGAAAGGCTTGCAATGATTCCGGCGCAGGCGTATCCCGGTATTCATGGCACGCGCGTCCCCCCGTCTGACCGCCCGCGACTGGCTCAATGCCGGGCTCGAGGCGCTGTCCGAACAGGGTCCCTCCGCGCTCAAGGCCGAACCGCTGGCAGTGCGCCTCGGCGTGTCCAAGGGATCGTTCTACTGGCACTTCCGCGACGTCCCCGCCTTTCATGACGCCCTGCTGGCCGCCTGGCAGGCCGACAGCATCGACCGGCTGCCCGATCTCGCCGCCCCCGCCGGAACGGACGCGGCCCGCCTGCGCAATCTCGCCCAGGCCTTCGCCGCGCCGGACGCGATCGAACCGGCGGTCCGCGCCTGGGCCAGTTCCGACGACACCGCCCGCGCGGCGGTCGACGACGTGGACACCGCGCGCCTTGCCGCGCTCCGGAACCTGCTGTCGCATGCCGGGATCGACAACCCCGAGATGGCGCGGATCCTCTATGCCTCGGCCATCGGCATGACGACCCTCGGCGTCGCCAGCCCGGCCGACCACCTCGGCGCCATCGGGTCGCTCGTCGACCTGGTGCTGGCGCTGCGCTGATGCGCGCCCTGCTGACCCTGCCGCTGGCCCTGTCGCTGTCCTTGTGCAGCGCGGACGAGACGATCTCGGGCCACGGTGCCGCCGGCAAGACCTGGCACCTGCAGGACATCGACGGCGCCCCCTTTGCCGCGAAGGCCACCATCACCTTTCCCGAAGAGGGCAAGATCACCGGCGAGGCGCCCTGCAACCGCTATTTCGCGACCCAGCTGAAACCCTATCCGTGGTTCCGGGCGGCCGAGATCGGCACGACCCGCCGCGCCTGCCCCCAGCTGGACGAGGAAACCGCCTTTCTCGCGGCCCTCGCCGACATGACCCTGGCCGAGGTCGCTGGCGAGACACTCATTCTCTCGACCGAAGACGGGCGCGAGATGACCTTCCGCAGCGCCAGGTGACCACTGTCGGAATTTGAGTATTTCCGCCAGGAAAAAACAGGCGGACGCCCCCCATGAAGGCGCCGGTCATTCTTCTTGCCGGAAATATCCCCGCCGGAGGCTCCGCCACCGGCCACAGGGCAGATCGGCCTGGGCGGTTGCGCAACCGCGCCGCGACCCCCAGATGACAGGGAACACCCGAAAGGATCCGCCATGCGCTATTCCCTGCTCGATCTCGCCCCCGTACCCGAAGGCCAGGACACCGCCACCGCCATCGCCAACAGCCGCGACCTGGCCATCGCGGCCGAAGGCATGGGCTATCACCGCTACTGGCTGGCCGAACATCACAACATGCCCGGCATCGCCAGCGCCGCCACCTCGGTCCTGATCGGCCATATCGCCGACGCCACCAGCACCATGCGCATCGGCGCGGGCGGCGTCATGCTGCCCAACCACGCGCCGCTTGCGATCGCCGAACAGTTCGGCACGCTGGCCACCATCCATCCCGGCCGCATCGACCTCGGCCTCGGCCGCGCGCCGGGCGGCGACATGGCCGTGGCCCGCGCCCTGCGCCGCGGGCTCGAGGCCGACCGTTTCCCCGACGATGTCGTCGAACTCATGGGCTATTTCGCCGACGCCGATCCCGCCGCCGCCGTCTCGGCCCATCCCGGCCAGGGCACCCACGTCCCGGTCTGGATCCTCGGCTCAAGCCTTTACGGCGCGCAACTGGCCGCGCATCTGGGCCTGCCTTACGCCTTCGCCTCGCATTTCGCGCCCGACGCGCTCGACCAGGCGCTGGAAATCTACCGCAGCCGGTTCCAGCCCTCGGCCCAGCTCGACCGGCCGTATTTCATGCTGGCCGCCAACGTCTTTGCCGCCGACACCGATGCCGAGGGCGCGTATCTGCGCACCTCCATGCAGCAGGCCTTCGCCCGCCTGCGCCTGGGCCAGCCCGGCAAGCTGCCCGCACCGGTCGAGGATCTCGACGCCGCCATCGGCCCGCAGATGACCGGGGCCGTCAACCAAGCGCTGCGGATGTCCGCCGTGGGCGCGCCGGCCTCGGTCCGCGCGCAATTGGCCGCGTTCAGGGACCGCTACCAGCCCGATGAGATCATCCTCACCGGCCAGATCCACGACCACGCCGCGCGGGTCAGTTCCTTCCGCATCGCCGCCGAGATTTTGCAGGACATGACCACCGCCGACGCCGCTTGATGCGCCAGCCACCTGTCCCAACGGAGGCGAGCGTCAGCCCCTCGGGTGGCGATCCGACGGAAATTCGGAAGCACTTTATGCCTGCAAAATACATCCTCGGAACGATCGGTGCGCCCAGCCTCAGCCAAATCGCCAGCCCAGGGGAGGGGCTGACGATGGCCGGGCCGCTTCGCGGCTGTTAACCGGCCGGGGGCTTCATACCAGTGTCTCTTAATGGCTCGATCCCGGCATTCGTTGCGGGCGGCACGAATGTTGGCAGTGCGGGGAGAAGCGGACGTTATTGTCTGACACGGAGGAGACGCGCAGCGACGGGCCGTGGTGCGGCGAACCGACGATGGTAGGGGGCAATTTATGCCTGCCAAGCACATTTAACCTGAAAGCGTGGCACGTCACCTGCCAAATCGCCGTGCCGTCGCACCAAAGGTGCGCCAACTATAGTCGGCACGCCTCTGGCGTGACGGGACGGCCCGTCGCGCCATAGGCGCGCATATTAAATGACGCGCCTCTGGCGCGATGCGCGGCGGGCTTCGCCCTTGTTCCGCGCGGGCGCTTTGTGACTGTGGCAATTATGGGCTCATAGCGGACCAACACGCTCTGGTCGATCATGAGCGACCCGGTCGCGATCAGCCACCTCTCCGAAAAACCGCCCCCCCTCACCCCTCCGCCACCTGCTCCAGCCGCCGGATCAGCCGCGCCCGCGCCTCGGGCAGCGGCTTGTGCCCCATCTCGGGGGCCAGCTGGTTCATCAGGAAATACCCCGTCACCCCCAGCCCTTCCAGGATCTCGCCATCGCTGCACACCCCCTCGCCAAGCAGCGGCGCGGGCAACGGCAACAGCTTGTCCGCCCACTCCCCGGCGCCGGCGCGCGACACCGCCCGCCCCGTGCGCGGCGAGATGAAGCTCAGGTCGTTCGCCTCCCGCCCCTTCACCGCGCATTCGCTCAGGTCCAGCCCGAATCCCATCTCGTCGAGCAGCGCCATCTCCCATTTCAGATAGGCCAGCGGCCACACCTCCCCCTGTCCCAGCAGATCCAGGAGCGCCTCGGTCTGGCGGTAAAGCCGGCCATGCGCCTCGCGCTCGGGCAGGCAGAACATCAGCAGCGCCGTCACCGCGTTCAGCCCCGCCAGCGCCACCCTGTCGCCCATCACGGCCGCCGCGCGCGACCGCACAGGCTCTACCGCGAAAGCGCCAAGATGATCCTCCAGCCGCGCTTTCCAGGTCACGTCGACCTGCCCGCCGGGTTGCAGCACCGGCGCCATCTTCCGCGACGCGCCCCCCCGCACCACGCCCGCGTGGCGCCCCTTCGACGGCGTGAACACGTCAAGGATCACCGCCGCCTCGCCATGCGGGCGGCTGGCCAGCACTATTCCCTGATCACGCCATTCCATCGCGCCGCTCCCGCCTCCGGGCGATCATTGGACATCAAATAGTGAACCCTGCCAAGGCCTGCCCCGACAGACAGTCAGGAAATCCGGACATGACCGGGCCTCAAAGCTGTGCTTAGCTGCCGCCGAATGGATTTTTTCGAAAAAGGGGTACTCGATGACGTTTTTCCCAACCCGCGCCCTGGCGCTCGCCACCACCCTGCTTGCGGCCCCGGCCGCCCTGGCCAATGACAATGTCATGGTGGTCTTCGACGGCTCCAATTCCATGTGGGGCCAGATCGACGGCACCGCCAAGATCGAGATCGCGCGCAACGTCATCGACAACCTCCTGGGCGACTGGGCCGACGACCGCAGCGTCGGCCTCATGGCCTATGGCCACCGCGCCCGCGGCGATTGCACGGATATCGAGGTCATTGTCGAGCCCGGCGCGGCGCAGCGCTCCGAAATCCTGAACCGGATCAAGGCGATCACCCCCACCGGCAAGACCCCCCTGACCGACGCCGTGGAAGAGGCCGCGACCCGGCTCTCCTACACCGACCGCCCCGCCACGGTGGTGCTCATCTCCGACGGTCTGGAAAGCTGCGAGCGTGACCCGTGCGAGCTGGCCCGCGCGCTGGAAAAAGGCGGCGTCGGCTTCACCGCCCACGTGGTGGGCTTCGGCCTTGGCGCGGACGAGGACACCGCCTCGCTTTCCTGCATCGCCGAGGAAACCGGCGGGCAGTACATCCAGGCCTCCAATGCCGTTGAGCTGGGCGCGGCCCTTTCCGCCGTCGCCACCGCCGTCGCCACGCCCGAGCCGGACCCCGAGCCCGAGCCGCAGGCGCCGCAGGTTGCCGTCGATGCCCCCGACACCACCGTCGCGGGGTCGATGACCACCATCACCTGGGAGCCCACCGTGGACGAGGCCGACTATATCGCCATCACGCCCGTCGGTGCGGCGGGCACCGAACTGGGCCAGTACCTGCGCATCGGCAGGAACAGCGCGCTCTCCATCGCCGCCCCGGGCGAACCCGGCGCCTACGAGGCGCGCTATTACAACACCGAAACCAAGACCGTGCTGGGCACCGACCCGCTCGAAGTGACCGAGGCGCAGGTCACGCTGCAGGCTCCCGACACTGTGCAGACAGGCTCGCCGGTCACGGTCAGCTGGTCCCCCACCATCAACCCGCGCGACTATATCGCCATCGTCCCCGCCGGCTCCGAGCCCGGAACGCTGGCCAACTACCGCGCCGCCAACAAGCACGAAAGTTTCGACCTGACCTCGCCCGCCGATCCCGGCCTGTACGAGATCCGCTACATCCTCAACGTCGACAGCCGCACCATCGCCAGCCGCCCGATCGAGGTCACCGATCCGCAGGTCACCCTGCAGGCCCCGGAAACCGCCCTGACCGGCGCCGACATCCCGGTCAGCTGGTCCGGCACGGTCAACGAAAAGGACTACATCACCATCGTTCCGGCGGGTACGGACGAAGGCGACATCGGCAATTACTTCATGGTCCGCGGGGAAAGCGACGGCAGCCTTTTGGCCCTCGCCGACCCCGGCCTGCACGAAATCCGCTATGTCCAGCGCGAAGGCGGCAAGACCCTGGCCAGCGCGCCCATCGAATTGCTGACCCCCGAGGTCACGATCACCGGCCCCGAAAGCGCCGCCACCGGCGCCGGGGTCGAGGTCAGCTGGACCGGCACCGTCAACACCCGGGATTACATCGCAATCGCCCCCGTGGGCGCCGATGCGGGCACCTATGGCAGCTACCAGATGACCCGCGACGCCGACACGGTCACGCTGACCATGCCCTCCGATCCCGGCCTCTACGAGCTGCGTTATGTCCTGCGCGAAGGCCCGCGCGTCCTTGCCACCGCGATGATCGAGGTGACCGAACCGCAGGTCACCGTCGCCGGCCCCGAAACCGTTGCAACCGGCGCGGAATTCTCCGTGTCATGGACCGGCACGATCAACCCGCAGGATTATGTCACCATCGTTCCCGTGGGGGCAGAGCCCAAGACCTTCGGCAGCTACAAGCAGGTCCGCGACGACACCGAAACCAGCCTCACCGCCCCCGCCGATCCCGGCATGTACGAGCTGCGCTACCTCCTGCGCGAAGGTCCCAAGGTGATGGCCACCGCGATGATCGAGGTGACGCAGCCGGATGTCACCGTCTCCGGTCCTCAACAGGCGCGCGCGGGCGACGAAATGACTGTGGAATGGTCCGGCACCGTCTCCGCCAACGATTACGTCAACCTCGTTCAAATGGGGGCCGAGGACGGCAGGTTCGGCGCGTATTTCACTGTCCGCGAGGCAACGTCCGGCAAGCTGACCGCGCCGGACGATCCCGGCATGTACGAACTGCGCTACCTTCTGCGCGAAGGCACCCGCGTTCTGGCCCGCCACACCGTCGAAATCCTGCCCGCCGACGCCGCCCTCAACACCGGCGCCGCCCTGACCGCGCCCGACACCGCGGCGCCGGGCAGCACCATCGATGTCGGCTGGCAGGTGGACAGCACCAGCACCGACCAGCGCATCACCCTGGCGCGCGGCAACCAGGCGATCTTCACCTGGCTTCAGGCCGTCCGGATCACCGATGGCGTCACCACCGCGCAGATCGACCTGCCGTCGGAACCGGGCGTTTACGAATTGCGTTTTCTCGACGTCGCGGGACAGCAGGTACTGGCCCGCAAGGTCATCACCGTGGAGTGAACCGATGCACAAGCCCGATGGATATCCCGATGTCTCCGCCTACCTGATCGTCGCGGATGCGGCGGCGGTGCTCGATTTCTGCGCCAGGGTCTTTCATGGCGAACGCCTGCGGGTGATAGAACGCGATGGCGGCGGCATCATGCACGCCGAATGCCGGATCGGCGACAGCGTGGTGATGATGGGCGAAATGCCCGACGGCCCGCCTGCCAACCTGCACCTCTACCTTGCCGATGCCGAGGCCGCCTTCGACCGTGCCGTGGCGGCGGGGGCCGAGGTGATCCAGCCGATGCAGTCGAAAGGCGACGGCGACCTGCGCGGCGGCGTCCGTGACCCCAGCGGCACCACGTGGTGGATCGCCCGGCAGGAAGAGGCGTAGCACCCCCCCGGCTGCCACATCGCCGCCCGCGTCCCGGACCTGATCCGGGACGTGCCGGCCACCCGGACCAACGCCCAGGGCATTAACCGCCCCTTTACCGCGCACGCCCCGTTAATCCGCCGGCCCCTTTGAAACCGCACCGTCGCAATACCACCCGGATACCGACGCGATACCGACATCCCGTTTTCACTGAATCCAGGCCCGTTAACCTTTGTCCGCCCCCGTAGGGTGGGTGCCAACCCACCCGCCCTCAATCCCGCAAGCCCGGCTCGTCCAACAGGTGCCGCCCCTGCCGGTCTTCCACCTCGATCACCCACAGGTCGGGGTCGAACGACCTCTGCCTGGCCACGGCCTGATCGACATCGCGCTCGTCCCCCTCGGCCAGCGTCACCCATATGCGATCGCCGCTCATCAAGTCGAAAGTACGTTGGAAAACAACCGCTTGTCCGTCCAGCGTGTTCAGCTTCACCAGCACTGCACCGCTGGTATCGTCACCATGCGTCACCACGAAACCCGGGATATCCATCAGCCGCAGCCGCGTCAGATAGGCCTGCACCCAGAACTCCGCCGTCAGCCGGGTCATCGCGCATCCCGCCCCGGACCCCGATCCGGGGCCTGTTCCGGACCCCGATCCGGGGCCTTTGTGCCAAGGCCCGTCAACCGTTCCCGTCCTTGAAATCAAGGCCCATCTCGGAATAGCGCTCCGCCTCGTCCAGCCAGTTCGGTCGCACCTTCACCTGCGTGAAAAGATGCACCCGACGCCCCAGGAACTCTTCCAGCTCCGCCCGCGCGGCCTGGCTGACCGCCTTGATCGTCTCGCCTTTTTTGCCCAGCACGATCCCCTTGTGACCGTCCCGCATGACATAGATGATCTGGTCGATCCGGGCCGATCCGTCCTCGCGCTCTTCCCAGTTCTCGGTCTCGACGGTCAGCTGATAGGGCAGTTCCTGGTGCAGCCGCAGGGTCAGCTTTTCGCGCGTCATCTCGGCCGCGATCATCCGCATCGGCAGGTCCGCGATCTGGTCCTCGGGGTACAGCCACGGCCCCTCCGGCACTTCGCCCGCCAGCCATTTCCGCAGGTCCTCGACCCCGTGCCCCTTCTCGGCCGAGATCATGAAAGTCTCAATGAATTCATGCCGTTCGTTCAGGTCCCTGGTCAGCCCCAGCAACGCCTCGGACTGCACCCGGTCGATCTTGTTGATGGCCAGCGCCACGCGCCGTCCCTTGGGCAAGGCGTCGAGCCCCTCAAGGATCTTCTCGACCCCTTCCGTGACGCCCCGATGCGCCTCGACCAGCAGCACGATCACGTCCGCATCCGCCGCCCCGCTCCACGCGGCGGCCACCATCGCGCGGTCCAGCCTGCGGCGCGGCGCGAACAGCCCCGGCGTGTCCACGAACACCAGCTGCGCATCCCCCTCGATGGCCACCCCCCGGATACGCGCACGGGTGGTCTGCACCTTGTGCGTCACGATGCTGACCTTGGCCCCCACCATGCGGTTGAGCAGCGTGGACTTGCCCGCGTTGGGCTCTCCGATAAGGGCAATGAAACCGGCGCGTTGGGTCATGGTTCGAAACCTTTTGTCATAAGGGCTTTCCCTAGCCGATCCACCTGCGCTTGACCAGTTCGGAACGTGCCCCTTCCGCATCCGGGCAAGGCATGCATCGCGGCCGGCACGCGCTCTTAACCTGTCGGTAACCCTCGATGTGCCACAACCGTCCGGCAATGCGAACCCGGCGGGGCACCATGGCCCGCACCCAATCCTTGTCCGAAAGGATTCGCCAAAAAGCTCTCGCAAAAGCTTTTGCAGCCGGTCAGGCCGCCGCGCCGTCGGTGAATTGCAGCCGGGCCAGCCGGGCGTAAAGCCCGTCCTCGGCAACCAGACTGTCATGGGTGCCTTCCGCCACGATGCGGCCCTGATCCATGACGATGATACGGTCGGCCTTCTTCACCGTGGCCAGCCGGTGCGCCACGATCACCGTGGTCCGGTCGCGCGACAGGGCATCGACGGCCTGCTGCACCGCGCGCTCGCTCTCGGAATCGAGGGCCGAGGTCGCCTCGTCCAGCAGCAGCACCGGCGCATCGCGCAGGATCGCACGGGCGATGGCGACGCGCTGCCTCTGCCCGCCGGACAGCATGACGCCGCGTTCGCCCAGCTGCGTGTCATACCCCTCGGGCAGTCCCATGATGAACGTGTGCGCCGCCGCCGCCCGCGCCGCCGCCTCGACCGCCGCATCATCGGCATCGATCCGGCCAAAGCGGATGTTTTCACGCGCCGAGGCGGCAAAGATCACCGGTTCCTGCGGCACCAGCGACAGCGCGGTGCGAAAGTCCGGCCGCGCCAGCGCGTCCAGCGCCTCGCCGTCCAGCGTCACCCGCCCCGATTGCGGGTCATAGAAGCGCTGGATCAGCTGGATGATCGTGGTCTTGCCCGCGCCCGATGGGCCCACCAGCGCCACCGTCTCGCCTGGTTCGATCACCAGGTCCAGCTTGTGCAGCGCGGGCGCATCGGGCCGGGTGGGATAGGTGAAACTCACATTCTCGAAGGCGATCCGCCCCTTCACGGGCCGCGGCAGCGCCACCGGCTCGGCCCGGTCGCGCACCTCGTCCTCGGCCTGCAGCAATTCCACCAGCCGCTCCGTCGCCCCGGCGGCCCGCTGCAGCTCGCCCCAGATCTCCGACAGGGCCGCGACCGAGCCTGCGACCATGATCGAATAGATCACGAACTGGACCAGGGTGCCCGCACTCATCACGTCGGCCCGCACATCGCGCGCACCGATCCAAAGAACACAGACGACACCTGTAAACACCAGGAAAATAACGATAACCGTCATCAGCGCCCGCACCCAGATGCGTCTCTGCGCCACGTCGAAACTGCGTTCCGTGACCGTGCCGAAGGCTTCGCGGCTGGGCCGTTCATGGGTGAAGGCCTGCACCGTCTGCACGTTCAGCAATGCCTCCGAGGCGGTGCCCGAACTGGCCGCGATCCAGTCCTGGTTCTCGCGGCTCAACCGCCGTAGCTTGCGCCCCAGCACCAGGATCGGCACCACGATCAGCGGCACCAGCAGCAGGACCATCCCCGTCAGCTTGGCCGAGGTGAACAGCATCAGAACCAGCCCGCCCGAGAAGATCAGGAAATTGCGCAGCGCGATCGAGATCGACGACCCGATCACCGAAAGGATCAGCGTGGTGTCGGTGGTGACCCGGCTGAGGATCTCGCCCGTCATCGTGCGTTCGTAGAACGCGGGGCTCAGTCCGATCACCTTGTCGAACACCGCCTTGCGCATGTCCGCCACGACCCGCTCGCCCAGCCGCGTGACAAGCGCATATCGCAGCCCCGTGCCCACCGCCAGAAGCCCGGCAATACCCACCGCCGCAAGGAAATACTTGTCCAGGATCGCCCCGTCCTGGGCCGAGAAATTGTCGACCACCCGCCGCACCGCCAGGGGCAGAACCAGCGACACGCAGGCCGTCAGAACCAGCGCCGCCACGGCCAGCAGCAGCAGCTTGCGATAGGGGCGCAGGAACGGCCAAAGCTCCGACAGGACGCCCATCCGCCTCGACTTTTCCCGCTCGATCATGTCTGCGCCGTTTTCGGCCCTGCGTACCATGACGCCCCGCACCAGTTGGTCCCGGCCCTTCTCTTGGCCTCGCATGCCCCCACGGTCAAGCGCGTTACAATGTCTCAGGCATGTACCGGGTGATGTTGACAGCCGGAACGAACGCCACGGACCCGGGCCGGTCACGTGTGGCGGCGGGCAAGCTTCAAGACGCTGAAAGCCACGCAAAGCCATTTCCCAACGGCGCAATGGCCACGCGGCCTGAACGTCAAGTCTGCAATGAATTCATGGAGCGGGCGACGGGAATCGAACCCGTATCATCAGCTTGGAAGGCTGAGGTCTTACCATTACACAACGCCCGCTCGGCGATTCAGAGGAGTATTTCATGCACTCCACGGGGTCAAGTAGAACGTCCGGAAACGGTCCGGAGTGGACCTTCAAACTCCGTTCAAGACGCTGCGGCCCAGCCTGACGTTACCTGGTTTCTGTTTGCCGCAAAGCAGCGACGTCAGAGCCGACATTGATGCGCGCCGCAGTTCGACGACACCTGCACTTGCCCAAAATTTGGACGCAAAGGCCCTGTCGATCGTTCAAAGCGAACGGGTTCACCGGAAAAGAAATCTGTTCTCTTGAGTGCTGCGCTAGCCGGTTGCAGTAAAGACTGATGCAGGCTCGTCTCACAATTGTGGTGGTGGAAGAAGATCGCGACCGGGCGACCGGGATCGTCGATGCGCTTGAGCAGACCGGCGATTGCGATGTCCACGTGATCGGAAACTACACGAGCCTTGCACGCAAGATCGCCGAGCATTCGCCGGATATTGTCCTGATCGACATCGACAACCCGACCCGCGACATGATGGAAGAACTGACGATTGCCTCCGGTCCGCTGGACCGGCCCGTGGCGATGTTCGTCTCGGGAGCGGCCGGCGGCTTGGCACGGGAGGCGATCGAGGCTGGCGTGTCGGCCTATGTCGTCGACGGGTTGGCGCCAGAACGTATCAAGCCCGTGATCGACACCGCAATTGCCCGTTTCAGCATCGTGCGCCAGATGCGCAATGAGCTGGCGGAAACCCGACGGGCGCTGGAAGAGCGCAAGGTGATCGATCGCGCCAAGGGCCTGTTGATGAAGGCCAAGGGGATTGACGAGGACGCAGCCTATGCATTGCTGCGCAAGACCGCGATGGATCAGGGGCGCAAGGTGGCCGACGTCGCAGAGGCGCTTGTCACCGCTGCGGGATTGCTGGGATGAGGCGCGTCACCATCCCAGTCGCCTACATGCCGCTGGTCGACGCGGCGCCGCTGATCGTCGCCCATGAGCTTGGCTTTGCAGAGGACGAGGCGATCGGGCTGGACCTGGTGCCCGCGCCGTCATGGTCGTCATTGCGCGACATGCTGGGGTTTGGCCGGGTCGACGAGGCGCACATGCTGTCTGCGGTCCCTGTGGCCATGAGCATGGGACTGGGCGGT
>JBKAGF010000063.1:0-18446 GCA_046290265.1 Roseovarius sp.
AGATGGACAGCACGCCGGTATAGGGATTGTTCATCGACTGGCCCGGGCCATAGACATTCTGCAGGCGCAGGATGCCGACGGCCACGTCGGTGCCCCAGAAACACTGGCTGAGCATGTATTCCTGCATCAGCTTGCTGGAGGCATAGACCGACGCGGGGGCGACCGGGCAGGCCGCCGTGGTGGGGGTGGGCGTCAGGACCGCGCCCGAGGCATCGCGGACGGTGAAATCGCCCGCCGCCATGCGCGCGGGGTCGCGTTCGACCGCCATGGCGGGACGGCCTGCCGCATCGAGATAGGCGCCTTCGCCATAGACCGAGCGCGAGCCTGCGACGATCACCCGGCCCACGCGGGCACCTTTGGCGCGAATCGCCTCGATCAGGTGGGCGGTCCCCATGACGTTGACGTCGCTGTAGCGCGCCGGAAGGTCGAAGGACTGTCCGGTGCCGGTTTCGGCGGCCAGGTGGTAGACCACGGTGGGGTCGGCTGCCGCAATGGCCGCGCCGAGCGCCTCTGGATCGCGCACGTCGCCGTCGACCACCGTGACGCCGGCCGCCGCGACGCGCTCCCTATTCTCGGGGTTGCCGTCATGGGCCTGCGGATGAAAGTTGTCGTAGACCGTCACCTCTGCGTCGGAGCCGAGGGCAAGGGCGAGGCGGGATCCGATGAAGCCGGCGCCGCCGGTGATGAAGATGCGTGGTCTGGTCATGACGATCCCGATGCTGAGTTTCCGCGCCCCTATGGCAAATGTGCGCCGGGATGGCAAACGCCGCGTGCCCGGGTCGGACCGGCCGCGGCCGGCGGTGCAATCGCAGCCGGCGGGAACCGGCGCAGTGCAGCGGATTTCGGCAAGGTTTGGAGCTGTTACCGTTCTGGCATAGAATGTTATTCAATTGTTTGGTGAATCGGTATAACGAGTTTGCAGTTGCAGCATTTCCTGGAGCCACGTCGGCGAGATCACTGACGGCTGGGCTGAACCCGACGGTAGCTAGTTGCACGAGAAGTGGTGTTCGAAGCGGTTGGCAGAGAGCGACATGACCAAGGATATATTCGTCACCGGATCGTCCGGTGTGCTGGGTTTCGAGGCGCTGCGTTGCCTGACCGATCTGGGTCGCTGGGCGGTGCATGGCGTTGCACGGCGCCCCCTGCCCGTTGCCGACGCATCGCTGCGCCATTCCGTTGTTCCGTCGGTGTTCGACGCCCAGTGGCTGGACGACGATTCGGTGTCGTCCACGATCGTGCATTTCGCCGGGCTTTCGGATCCGCGCGCCCGGTTCGACGGCTACGTGGACCTGTCGATCCGGGAGATCACGCCGCATATCGAGATGATGGAGGCGATCCTGGCGCGCGGTTGGCGCGGGCATCTGGTCTATATCTCGTCGGGCGGGGCAATCTATGGCGATGTCGAAGAGCTGCCGATTTCCGAAACCCACGCGCCGCGGCCCAAGGGGTATTACGCGCTGCAGAAGATATCGGTCGAGAATGCGCTGGTGTTCCTGGCCAACCAGTATGATTTCCGCCTGACGATCCTGCGGGTGTCGAACCCCTATGGCAGCAAGGTGCCCAAGAAGGGACAGGGGGTCATCCCGATCCTGCTGGAGGCTGCGACGACGGGAAAACCCTTTACCGTGATCGGAACCGGCGAGGAGATGCGCGACTATCTGCATATCTCGGATTTCTGTGCGGCCCTGGCCGAGGTTTGCGGCAACCCGCCGCCGGGTTCGATCAACACGCTGAATATCGGGTCGGGTGTCGGCACATCGCTGAATGCGCTGCTGGCACTGATCAAAGGCATGACCGGGCGCGAGATCAATGCCAGTTCCAGCGAAACGCGGTATGACGTGAAATCCAACGTGCTGGATATCAGCCGCGCCAGACGGCTGTTGAGCTGGTCGCCGCAAGTGTCCCTGAACGACGGCATCGGCATGATGGTCGAGGACGACCTGGAACTGGAAAAGGTCGACACGGCAAAGCTGGGCTTCGGCTGAGGCACGCGGTCCGGCGGCCTGGAAGGCGCCGAGGCCAGCGTCCCGGGCCGCCGGCCCTGTGGATCAGCCCACCTTGACCCCCCAGAATGCCGTGTCGTTTGCGGCGCAGAAGCCGTCATCGCCACGCAGGTAATATTGCAGTTCGACCGTGTCGCCCGCGGTGAGCGCGGCAAACCCGTTGACCGGAGTGCCGGTTGCATTGCTGACATGGGGGCCGGAATTTTCGTAGAACGACCCGGGCATCGTCGTCGTGCCGTTGACCAGAAGCTGCACGCGAGAGCGGGACACGGCAGGGCCTTCGATATAGATGACGTTGCCGCCGAAGAGATAGGTCCCGTCGACTGGCGCGGTAAAGCGGCCGGTGGCCGCGTCGAAGCACCCCTGTTCGTTATAGGCGAGCGTGTTGATGGCGACCGTGGTCCAGACATGCTCGGTCACCGGGTTGTCAAAGTTCGTGGTGCCGGCAAAACGTGGAAGGTTCGGCTGGCTGACGATGCCGGTGCCGTTGTCGATGACAAGCCCGTCGACGAACTGCGCGCCGTCGGCGGACACCGAGAGGCGCAGGGCATCGTTGCCGAAGAGCCCGAGGATGGCGCGGGTGACATAGGCCTCCTGCAGGACGAGGCCGACGTCATGGGCCGGCCCCTCGCGGTTCATCGTCTGGATCACGCCGCCATTGCCGCCATCGCCGGTTTCAAGCGCGGTCCAGAGGGCGGAGTTCAGCTGCGCGGTGAACGGGTTGACGGCGTCGGCCGTGGCATTCAGGCCGAGGCGCGCCGCATCCTGGATGCGGTCGGTCAGCGAGGCGGTCCAGGCCGTGCCGTTATGGATCACGAGGCGTTGCAGGTCCTTGCGGTAACCGATGAAGCCTTCGCGCGGATCCGTGAAATGCCAGCCGGCGCCGTCGAACCGGGCGATCCTGCCGTCCTGTCCGGCCCAGGCACCGGTGGCTGGACTGCCGACCACGTGAACCTCGCCCGCGGCGGGAGAGGTCGGGGGATCGGCCTGCTCAAACGTGGTGAAGGTCAGTTGGGTGACCATATCGAGCAGTTGCAGCGCCTCGTTATGCGTGACGTGTTTCTGCGCCTGGGCGGGCTGCAGAAGCGGCAGGGACAGGCTTGGCGTGATGTCGGACATGGGACGTCTCCGTAGGGCAGGCGGCGTGGGATTGGTGGTCGGCACTGTCCTTCCGGCTGTCTTGCCGGACCGTTATGGCAGCGCCCGGAGGCGTTAAGTTTTCGCTAATGAATCCGTGCCGGGGTGTGAGCTGCGCAGCGGCCCGGGCGCGCAGCGGAATGGACCCGGCGCAACATGGCCCAGGCCCGTCGCAGGCGGCTTTATCCGGCCATTTGCCTGTGCTAGGTCACGCCAGGGCCGAAGCAGGGGCATGCCGGGTGACCGTCTGCGGTGGTCGGCCGAATTATGGTGCGGGACTCGTCATGAAAGCCATCATCCACGCGGGCATGCCCAAGACAGGTTCAAGCTCGATCCAGCAGACCCTGATGAAGAAATGCCCCGAGGACTGGGTTTATCCCGGGAGAAACAAGGGCAACATGGGGCGTCAGCTGATGCTCATGTTCGAGGATGAGCCGTGGACCGCCACGGCATTCGTCAACCAGGGCGCCAGCCGGGAAGATGTGCTGCGGCAGAAGAAAATCGCGTCCGAGCAACTGGGCCGGACATTGAAGGCCGCCGCGAAGGCGGGAAAGAACACGATCTTCTCGGCCGAGCGGCTTTTCAACGTGAACCGCAGGACGGTCGGCCGTCTGCATGCCTACTATGCCGACCTTGGATACGAGCAGAGCCTGCTTTGCTATATTCGCCAGCCGGTCTCGTTCATGACCAGTGCGTTTCAGCAAAATCTGAAGGGCGGCCTGCCGAACCTGTTCAACTTCGATAACCTGTACAAACCCTATCGGGGGCGCATCGAGAAGTTCGACACCGTGTTCGGGCGCGAGAACGTGATATTGAAAGCCTTCGAGAAGGACGCGCTGACAGGGGGGGACGTGGTCGTGGACTTCTATGCGGAACTGGGTCACGAACTGCCACCGGGCGAGGCGAACCGGGTGAACGAGACGCTGTCTTTGCCGGCTGTCGCGCTGCTATACGCCCAGCGCGTTCTGGGGAATGGTTTCCAGCGCGGCTTTGCCGGCGCGGGCCGGTCGAACGAGATGCTCGTCAGTGCACTGGCCACGATACCGGGGCCAAAACCGCAGCTTTCGCGAGAGCTTGTCGCCCCGATATTCAAAGAGAATGCCGAGGATATCAGGTGGCTTGAAACGCGGGTTGGCATTGACGTGCTGGACAATCCCGATGACGAGGGCCCGGAAGCCATTCGCGGGCACGAGCACCTGTTGCAGGATGCCCATGCCAACCGCGACGCGATCGACGCGCTGCTGGATGCAGAGCTTGCGCGTGACGGTGACGGCCCGCGGGATCACCTAGTGCGCGAATTTCGGGCGCTGCGGAAGATTTTGAAGTAGGGTCCGGGGCGATATCGGGGTGCCGGCGAACGCATGTCGCGGCGCGCTGATGTAGAGATGTCGGTGCGTTCTCGCCGATCAGGCGGCGGCATGACGGTAAGGTCGGCCGTGGAACTGGTCCACGGCCGACATGTTTCAGACTGCAATCAGTCGTCGGTCTCCAGATCGACGTTATCCAGGTCGATTTCTTCACTGGCCGTCGCGCTGGACGTCACCGAAATGCCCTGCCGGTTCAGCGAGCGGATGAACTTGGTCGCGTCTTTCTTGTACTTCTTCTTGTTGGCCTTGAAATCCTCCTTGCGGGCGTCCTTGCCCTTGGGGAGGTCTTCGCGCGTCGCAAGCCACAGGGCGCGCGCGACTGTCATTACAAGCTTGTGGTCGTGAGTTGCCATAACTTTGATATCTCCTGATTAAAGTTGGCCAAGTCTTGGTGTCGAAAGAGGCGAACGGATGAAGTCAATCCGCTGCGGTCGGGGAGGCTGTCACAGCTTGGTCAGCGCCTGTTTTTCGGCTTTTTCCTTTTGTTCGGGGCCGAGTCGAAGCAGCTTGCCATGGCATCGAGATAGAGCAGGTCGAGATTGCGCGACAGCGCGGCATGCTGCCGGGTTTCCTTGTTGTCGACATGGGCGCGGAGATACGCGTCCAGCTTCTCGGCCTGGGTCTCGGCCACGGCAAAGATGTCCTCTTCCGTCGCGATTGCATGATCGCGGTCGGTATCGGGAAGATCGCTGATGGAAACGCCAAGCTTGCTTTCCATCCAGGCAAGATCCTCGGCGTGCGTCTCGAAAACCGGGATAAGCGCTTCGCGGCTGAACTGGACCTTGCCGCTGCCGAAGTCCTGCAGGGCACTGATGAGCCGCGCGTTCGCGGACATCGACTTGGGGAAGCCGCTGATCAGCCCGTGACCAAGGCGCCGCTGGGTGTACAGCAGCGACAAGGCTTCGATGCTGAGGCTTTCGTTGGCCTGGATGACCTGTTCGGGCGCAATTTCTGCGCCGAGGCTCTGGACGAAATCCGTGACCACGTCGCCGCCAGTCAGCTTGTTGCGGTCGAAGAGCCTCAGACTGACCTTGAAATCGCTGAACGAGTCGATGAGAGGCTGGAAACGCTGGCGATAGTTCGGCCATCTGCGCTCGAGATCGAAACTGGCGAGCCCCCCGCCTTTGACCTTCTGCTGAAAGGCGCTTTGCATGTACCCCGCGGGAGGGCGAACATAGACGACGAGTTCGATATCGTCGGTGAATTTTCGCAGGTGGGCGACCATCTTTCGCTGGGCGGCCACGTTCGACGGGTGCCCCGCACTTATCGCTTCGGCGGAAATGACGAACGTATCCGAGCAGTTGCCCAGTGCGCGGTCGAATTTTTCCAGCCATTCGGCGCGCTGTTTGCGCAGGCTGTCCGCAGGGGCGCCGTTCTTCTGGAAGCCGACATGGTGTTCGGGTTCCTCGTGAAAGAGCAAGACGAACTGACCGGAATGGTTTGACGTGCGCCAGGGCGCGTAGGTGATGCCGGGGAAGGCATGCTTGTGCAGCGTCTGCTGGATAGACGACGACCCTGTCTTGTGCATTCCGGCATGAACGATCACGCGCATGGTCAGTCTCCATCCATGAATTTGCGCAGCTTGTTCTCGAGCGCGGTAATGCGGTGGCCCTGGCGGATGCTGAGCTCGAGCAGATATTCCAGCAGGCGTTCGCGGATCGCGTTGGCGTCGGGGCCGTCCTTGGCGCGGCTGGTGTCGGAAGAGAAGTCGAAATCGGGGCCGAAGGTCTTGGTGATGTAGTCGAAAAGCTCGGCCCGTTCGGCGACGATCTCGGCGCCGCCGTCCTGGCCGAAACAGATTTCCATCAGATGGTCGACCGAATGCGCCTCGGACAGCTTGCCGGACAAAATGCGGTTGAACCTGTGCGGCAGGACCTCTTCCTCGAACCGGGCATTGAAAGCCGCGCGCATGACCGTTTCGGCCGGTTCGCTGCGTTCCAGAAAGCGGGCGTCGCCGGGGTCGATCTCGATCCCGCAGGCGGCGGCGAAATCCTGCACCACGTCGACCGAGGTGTCGTGCTTGCGCAGTTCGAAGATGTCGCCGTAGGTCTCGGCCCAGAAGCGAACGCCGTCATACTGGCCGATCAGATCCCGGGCCAGTGTCGAGAAGGGTTTCAGGGGGCCGGTGTTGAACTTGTGCCGGATGCCCCATTGCGAAAAGGCGGAAGGCAGCCATTGATGCGGGTCACGCATGTAGGCGAGGATCTTCAGGTCGAACCGTTCGGCAAGGACGTCGAGGAAAGGCTGGAAATGCTGGCCGGCGTTGAACAGCATCTCGTTGGAGAAGATCAGCGTTTGGGCGCCGGCCTCTTGCCCTTCGGCCGTGGCCCGGTCGGCGAAGTCATGTGCGCTTTTGGCCTGTTCGCCCGGCGGCTGATGCAGGACTTCGCGCATGACGGGGATGTTCTGCGCGTTGTTGGCGGTGTCGACGAACCACATGCCCAGATAGTGGACATTCTGGGCGTGAAGCTGATCCGTCCGCGCCTTCAGCACGTTCTGGATCGAGCTTGTACCGGTCTTGCCCATGCCGACGTGAAGGATGAACTTCATGACCTTTAACCTCTTTTCTGGTCCGCCTTCTCGAGGAAGACGGAGCTGTAGCCGGCCAGGGCCGCCGCGGCGGGCCACAGGCGTTCGATCAGGTGAAACTCGGTGCCGTCATTTGGCAGGGGTTCGTTCGGCCAGGGATAGTTCGGACCGAAGATGTCGTTCATCCGTGCCACCACAGCGCCGCGCGCCCAGAACATGTTGCCGACGGGAAAGATCGGATGGTCCGGAAGCGGCTGGTCGAATTCGGACTCGAAACGCGGCAACAGGCGGCGCGCGCCGGCCCAGCTGACCTGGTAGGGGTCGAAGGGCGCCACCAGCCCGACCTTGGGATCGGCAATGTGGCGCAGCGCATCCGAGCGTTCGGTGTCCGATCCCAGCAGGATGGACAAGAGGAACTTCTTCCATGTCTCGCCCGACCGCATGGTGCCGATGGATTTCTTCTGGTGGATATGGCACCACAGTTCGTCCTCGCCGGCGTGCCCGTCGGAGAACAGCCGCAGGAAAGGCAGGATGTCGCGGCCGGTGTTGGGCATGCGGATCACCTCGAGGTCGATCCCGGCATCGCGGGCGATATGGGCGATCTGCCGTTCCTTCTTGTCGCTGTCGGTGGTCACCACGATGCGCGACGCCCGGCGAAGGCCGCTGTAATAGAGCAGGTCGCCCCCCAGACCGTCGGTGTAATGCGCATGGATGTGCACCGAATATTCCGGCGCCTCGGGCGCCTTGAAGGGGGCGTATTTCTCGATCCGGCAGGTCTTGTCCACCCAGTTGTCCGATTCCGCCAGCCGGGCCTGCGCGGCGCGCAGGCTGGGCCATACGAAGCGGCGGCCGAAGGTCCAGATCTTGTCGCGCTCGGCCTCGCGGGCCCTGGTCAGTTCCTCGCCGGAGGAGAAAAGGATCGGAACATCGTACTGCCCGCCCCCGATGACGATCTGCTTCTGGTCCTGCAGCCGCGTCCTGAGCGCGTCCGAGATCGTCTGGAAGATATCGCCGACCTGATCGGTCGCCGCCGACTGATGCCGGGCCGCGGGGGTTTTCCGGGGCACGTTCAGCAGCGCCTTGCAGGCGGCATCGAGGTTGCCGTACTCGACCACCGAGATCCCGGCCTCTTCAGTATAGCGCGGGTCGTCGAAGCCCGAGGCGTTCTGGAACAACACGGTGTGACAGCCGTTTTCGGCCGCGTCGAACACCACGTTGGGCAGAGGATCTAGCCGCGAGGACAGGAAGAACGCGTCGGCTGCCTTGCACAGGTCGTTATAATAGGGGCCGGCGGGGAGGAAATGCAGCGTACCGCCGGGCGCGTTGGCGCCGGCCTCGCGCATGTGCTTGTCCAGCCAGACGCCGAAATGGACATCCTCGTGGTTCTGGCCGTCCCCGATCCATACGAACACGGTGTCGTCGTCCATGCTGCGCGCGATCTGTGCGGTCAGCACGAAAAGATCGGTGCCCTTGCGCCACTGCACGTGACCCGCGCCCAGAACCACGCGCCGGTTGGTACAGTCGATGCCGATCAGGTCGGACAGCGTTCTGATGGCCTCGGCATGTTCTTTTGCCTCGATCCCGCCGACGCGGAATTCCTGCTGCGGCAGGATCATCGAATCGCGTTTGAGATCGAAGTCGACATCCGCCATCAGGAACTTCCAGCTGTTGCGCACCTGGGCGGAGGAGAACACCAGAAGGTCCGAATAGAGGGCCATGAAGATGCATTTGTAGGCGGGCAGCGAATAGTCCGTGTATTCGTGCAGGTACGAGGCCCACGGAATGCCGTAGCGGATCAGCGGCTTTGCAAAGGGAAAGCACTCGACCGAGTTCAGGATGGCGGTGTCCGCCAGCTTCAGCATCTCGCTTTGAAGATAGTCGAAATCCTCGTCCGGGTTGGCCGAGATCAGGACCTCGACCGACTCGTCGATGAAGCGTTCGAGCAATTCGCCGCCGCGCAGGGACACGGTGATGACATTGTGCGTCTTGGCCGCGCTGCGGATCAGTTTCAGGCCGACGATCGGCGCACCGGTCTTGGAGCATTCATGAACGCCGATGATGACCGTCGGGCGGCTGGGATCGAACCGGCGACGCCCCTCGAAGCGGTTCTGGCGCACGTCGCTGAGCGTGCGGCGCGCCTCGCGGATGCCATGCTGGATGAAGTGCAGGAAGGGATGCACGCCGGCATCGCGCACGTCGGGATTGGCCCCGAGGTAGAACCGCGCCGAGAATTGCGACACGGCCAGGTCCACCGGATCGCCCAGTGCGGTCAGTTCGAACAGCAGTTTCGCCGCGTCGGGTTCGCCGGCCCTGATGGCCTCGCGCAGGCGCGGTTCGAGCGCGATGGTGGCAAGCCGGTCGTCCAGGTCCGGCACGTTGCGCGACACCTGGTCATAGGCGGTCGCAAGCCGACCGTCGCGGCGGCCATGACTTTCGTAATGCTTGTCCGGGTCGATCTTGCCTTCGACGAGGTCGGGCGAGTTGGCCAGGTAGAAGTCGCGGTTGTAGCGGAAATCCGGGCGGTTTGCGGTAACGGCTTCGGGGGCCAGCTCGAGCCAGAGTTCGTCAAGGTTCATGTCGCGGCCTTATCTTCGGTTCCGGGCCGTCCCAGGTATTGCCGGACCGAGTCGACGACCTGCTCGGGGTCCAGTTCCTGGGTGTTTCCGAGGTTGCGGAAGAAATGAATGAACAGCGCGTTGGACGTGATGTTCTTGCCAAGCTGAAGGCGCAGAAGCGCACCATCCAGCGGGTCGGTCTGATGTTCGATCATCCAGGGATCGTCGAGCGCCCTCTGGGCCAGGGTTTCCAGCGAGTCACGCGACATGCGCTCGGCCGAAAAGAGAAAGCGCCGGGGCTCGAACTGCTTGTAGCGGTCGCGGAGGTTCAGGACGTCGCGCAGCACGGTGATGCCGCCGACATTGCGGGTGAATTCGAAGACCGTCGAGGTCTTGCGCCATTCCGCCACTTCCTTTGTCGTGGCCTGGTGCCGGGGCATGACGACGCGAACCACGCCGCCGGGCCATTGCGGGTCTTCCCAGCCGGGATCGGTTGTGATCAGCATGTCGTCCTCATATTGCGTGCCGACCCGGGGTCGTCAGATACGGAGCGACGTGTCCCATTCTTGACCGGAGACATCAATGCCTTTCGATCCGCTTGTGCCGCAAATGGGGGCAGTCCGCCGATAAGCGCCCTGCAGCGCGCATTTCAAGGGCAAAAGAGGCGACGCGCCGCGTGCCGCAGGCTTCGACACCCTATGCGGGTCGCGCGGTCGCAAGATGATAGGCCTGGACGAGCCTGGAAAACGAGGTCGGGTTCATGTTCCGGTCGATTGCCCCGATCCTGGGGAAATACCCCCTGTCCACCTCCACGAGCGCCTCGCTGAAGACGCGAAGGCCGGGATGGTCCTGCACGAATGACATGGCGTCCTCGACCCTTTGCAGCGCCGTTTCCTCGTCTTCCTGTGCCTCGGCCGGGTTCTCTCCGACCGTGCGCAGGTGCACCGACGCCTGCAGGTCGCACGCGCGGGAGATCCGGTTGATGGCGGACAGCGTTTCCGTGACCGGGTCGGCACGCGAAAGGCGGAATACCGCGCCCGACACGCAGGTCCCGGACAGCGCCGCCAACAGATTGCCATCCTCCGGGCCGAAACCGTGGTTGATGACGTGGTAGTAGGTGCCGCCAGTCTGGATGTCCGCCTTGGAGCGCATCCGCGACAGGTAGATGGGCAGGCCTGACTGCGCGTGCGCCTGCTCGATTTCGTCAAGGATCGTCCCGAAGTCGGACCAGTCGATCGTCATCTCCCAGTCCGTCAGAACGGACGATGCCTTCTGCACCAGGGCCATGTCTTCCTTCGACGGAATTTCATATCCGAACAAGGTCAGGCGCAGGCCCAGATGTGCGAGATGCTTCAGCCGTTCGAACCGCAGGGGGTCACGCAGGTCGCTGAGGGGAACACGCACGTTACGGACCCCCATCTCGATCAGGGACAGCAGGTGATAGTCGTTGCGGGCAACCTTGCGGTCGAACTCGTCAAGGCCCCCGGATGGCGGGATATCGGTCAATTCGGCCCAATTCTTGCGCAGGTCGAAGCCGATCAGGGGGGACGTGTTCTCGCGCGGCGTCGGGCCAAGCGGTGCGGTTTCGGCCGGCGTGTCGTTCACCGCCAGCTCGGCACCGTTGGTGCGAATGATCTGTACCGTGTGACCCTGTTCATAGATGGTGACGATGAAATAGCCCAGTTTCGCACTGTCATCGCGCCCGAATTCGCTGTTGGCGGGCGGGGTCGCTCGCGCCATTTCGGCATAGTCCTGGCGCACGAAACTGGTGGATGGCGCAAGGTAATAGTCTGTCGCGTGATACCGATTGTACCAGAAATTATGCGCATGACCGGAAAACATGGCCTCGACCCCGTGCGCCACCAGAAGATCGAGCAGCCATTCGCGGGCGGGCGCATTGGTGTTGTCGTAATGGTTCGTCTCGTCCGGGGTGCAGATATAGGCGGGGTGATGCAACATCAGGAAGACCCGCTCTTGCGTCGCGGCCAGTTCGGCCTCGATCCACTTTTTCTGCTCGAGTTCCGCCGGCAAGCCGGAGTTCAGCAATTGGGCATTCAACAGGACATAGCGAATCCCGTCATGCGAGAAGGCGCCGTATTGCGCGCCGAAATGCGCTTGCCAGATGTCGATGCCCTCCTGATCGATCGGACCGCTCGGCGCGCCCTTGATCGGAGTGTCGCCGATGTCGTGATTGCCCGGCAGGATGTGCAGCGGTACCCGCAGATCGGCGGCGATTTCCTTGAAGGCCTGGGCGGCCTTCGCATAGGGCGCGCCGGAGCTGGGGACGGGGTGGATCAGATCGCCCAGGTGAACGACGAATTCGATCTTGCGCGTGTTCAGGTCCGCAATCACGTGGCGAAATCGCCGGTTGGCACGCGCATTCACCGGAAAAGGGGAATTGCACAGATCGTCGTCCGGGTTGACATGCGTGTCGGAAATCACGGCAAAGGCGAATTTTCGCGCGCCCAGCTCATTTGTCATTGGTCAGCCTCCGGTCGTTAGGGCTGATGCTCGGCCCGTCCTGGCAGCCAGAACGTGGCTGCGCACCAGCAGAAAGATTGAAAGTGCGGTAACGCACCAGAATGCGATGCAGATCGCGCTTCTGAAGAAGATCGCGTAATCCCCGTCCGCGATCAGAAGGGATTGCCGAAAGTTGTCTTCCAGCAATGGACCGAGCACGAACGCGATCAGGAAGGGCGCCGCGGGAATATCCAGCTTTAGCATCGCGAAGCCCACGAGCCCCATCGCCAGCATGACCGCGATGTCGAACAGCGTGTTGTTGACGGCGTAGGCGCCGTACACGCACAGAACGAACACGATGGGATAGAGAATCCGGTTCGGCACGAGTGCGACGCGGCTGAAGAACCTGATGGCCAGCTTGCCCACGATCAGAAGGTAGACGGAGCTTAGCATGATCCCGATGAAGAGCGCATAGATCATCGACAGGTTCTGCTCGAACAGCAACGGTCCGGGGCGCAATCCGTGGATCATGAACGCGCCCATGATGACGGCGGTAATCACGTCTCCGGGCACACCGAGCGCAAGGAGAGGTATCATGGTGGACCCGGCCACGCCGTTGTTGCCTGCCTCGGCGGCGGCGACGCCCTCGATATTGCCCTTGCCGAAGGTTTCGGGCGATTTGGACGTCCGGCGCGCCTCGGCATAGGACATGAAGGCGGCGGGGGCGCCGCCGATGCCGGGAATGGCCCCCAGCACGACACCGAAGAGGCTGCCGCGGACGACGCTCTTGCGCACCTTCTTGAAATCGGACCAGGTCGCCCCCTGGCCAAGATCCTGCTTGAGCGCGCCGGATGGCCGGGGCCGGCGCGCCGCGCGATCGATGATCTCGGGCAGTGCGAAAAGGCCGATCAGCACAGGGATGAAGTTCAGCCCGCCCATGAGGCGATATTCGCCGAAGACAAACCGTTCCGTTCCATAGACGAGATCCAGCCCCACGGTGGCGAGAAGCAGCCCGAGGCAGGCAGATAGCAGACCCTTGGACAGGCTTGGGCCTGAAACGCCCGCGATGATGGTCAGCGAGAAAACGATCAGCGTGAAGAACTCGGGCGGACCGAACCGCATGGCGAAACTCGCCAGGACCCCGGCGCAGAGGATCAGCGATATGTTGGAGATCATGTCTGCCACGCAGGACGAGTAGAGTGCTATGTCGAGGGCCTTCCGCGCCTTGCCTTTCTGGGTCAGGGGGTAGCCGTCCAGCACGGTACAGGACGCGGCCGGTGTTCCCGGGGCCTTGATCAGGATCGCGGTGAGCGAACCGCCGTAGAGGCCCCCCTTGTAGACACCGAGCAACAGCAGGATGCCCGTCACAGGCTGCATCGAAAAGGTGAAGGGAAGCGCCAGGGCGACCCCCATCGGAGTTGTCATTCCGGGGATTGCGCCGATGATGACGCCGATCACGACGCCGATCCCGACCACGAGAATATTCTGAAGGCTGAAGAACAGCCCGAGAGATTCCTGTAAGAGGTCGATCATGATATTGCTCCCGTGGGAAAGACGGTCTCAGTCGCCGAAGATGCCGAGCGGTATGGGTACGCCGGCCACGTAGAAGAAGAATCCGTAAAGCAGCAGCGGGATCGTGAGGCTGAGGGCCGCGACGATCCAGATTTTGCGCTCGCCGAAGAACAGCATCATGGCGAAGCTCAGGATCATTGACGCCACCACGATACCGAGTGTCGCAAGGCTCCAGTAGAAGATCGCCAGCGCGACGATCAGGATGGCCGTCCTGGCGCTGGCCGCGGGCAGGTTGAAACGAACTGCGGCCTCGTCGTCATCGCGATCGGCCGAAGGCCCCGTGCGACGCGCCAGAATGCTTTCGACAAGCAGGAAAATTGCGGCGACCACCGTGCCCGCGGCGATGATCCTCGGCCAGAATACGGGGCTGAGAGCGGATTGTTTCACGTTGCCGGGAACCGCGACGCCTTTCGGGATGAACACGAGGATCGTAAGTAACCCGAGCCCCACGAACAGGAGCGCGGTCAGGATGTCGCGTTTGCGCCTGTCCGTCATCCCGCGTTCTCCGACTTGAGTTCGCTGAGGTCGAGATTGCCCCTCAGCACATGCTCGCGCAGGGCCAGCAACCGGCTGGCGCCCGTCGGTGTCAGGCTTGTCTGGTCGATACGCGGCGGACCGCCCGTCATCCCGACGGCCTCTTCGAGGCCGGTGCGAAACCCCGCCAGGTATTCCGGGGATCGGATGAGCGGTCCGGCCAGCAAAAGCACCTCGGGCCGGATTACGGCAAGGGTCAGGGAGATGTACCGGGCCGCCATCCGGCCCTTGGCCCTGAAGATCTCGGCCAGCGCCTTGTCATCTCGCGAGCGGTCGACCAGTTCGACCAGATGCCGACCGAGGCGGCTGTCGGAGGCCTGCGCCAGCTCGCTGGAGGTCAGGACCTCGCCGAGCGCGGACAATCCTCCACATACTTCGCTGAGCAAGCGCTGGCTGCCGTCGGGTGCGGGGATCTTGTTCAGGACGCAGCCGAAATTCACCTGCGCCCCGGTGCCGTCCGTTGTCCGGACGCCCATCCCAAAGCCAAGGCTGCAGTGCAGGGTGGCGACGTTGGCCACATCTTTCGCGCAGCCGAAATCCGCCTCGGCCATGTTGATCGCAAGGGCGGGCAATTCAAGCGCGAGGGGCACGCCCAATGTTTCCCGAACCATCTTTCCGACGTCTATCGGCATGCTCCAGTTCAGGGCCGGTGCCCGCTTGATGATGCCGGCCTCCGCGTCCAGCTCGGCCGCGATGGCAATACCGACGCCAAACAGCCGGTCAGGCGTGGCAACATGTTCGGCCACCATTTCGGCGGCCTTTGCGACACAGGTGCGCATGAAGGCGGGCCCGTCTTCCCCGGGCTCTTCATCTGACACCCACTCGGCCAGCTTGTTGTTCTCCAGGTCCGCCAGGGTCACGGATTGCCGGAAAGCGTTCAGGCCCATGCCGATGACGTAGCCGCCGGCCCCCCGCGGCGACAACCCGACAAAGCGACGGCCGGGTCGGCCGGTCGGCTTTTCCGCTGCATCGACCTCCTGAATGAGGCGGCTGTCGATCAGGCTGCGCGCGATCCGCGACACGCTTGCGGCATTCAGATTCAGGCGCGAGCCGATCAGGCTGCGGGATATTCCGGGCTGACGCATCACCTGCCCCAACACCAGTTTCTGGTTGGTCGCGCCTATATCCTTCGGAGATCCCATGTTGCCTCTCTCCCATCAACAAGATCATCGTGATCATAATTAATTGCTTTGCGCAAGTAAATATAATATGCAGGATTTCGGAAACCGTCGAGTTTCATTCCGGAGGCGAACGCCACGGATCAGAAAAGCCAGGGAGAAAACTATGAACTTGTTGGAAAAAACGTTGGCTGCGCTGGGCTTCGCCTGCGCGATGGCGGCGACACCGGCGCAGGCCGAATACCCCAGTCAGCCTGTCACGCTGGTTGTGCCCTACGGCCCGGGCGGCGCTGCAGACCTGACCGCGCGCATGATCGCCAAGCACATTCCGCCCTACCTTGATGGCGAAGTCCTTGTCGTCAACCAGACCGGTGCGGCCGGTGTCACCGGGTCCACCATGGTCGCGAAAGGGCAGAAACGCGGGTACAACCTGCTTATGGGGCGTGTCGGATCGCAGGCGGCAGTGCCCGCGATGAACGAAACGATTCCCTATACCTGGGACGAGTTCACGATGCTGGGCCTCGTCGAGACCAATCCGTTCACCGTCGTCGTCGCCGCCGACTCGCCCTACCAGACCTTCGAAGAGCTGGTCGCAGCGCTTCAGGGCGGCGAGCGCCTGAGATATGCCTCGGCGGGTGTCGGCACGCTCCAGCACATGGGCGCCCTCATCATGTTGGATCACCTCGGAGTTTCACCCGATTCGGTCATCCATGTCCCGTTCAAGGGCGGTGGCGAAGCCACCACATCGGTCGTCACGGGCAATACCGATTTCGTGTTCAACCCGCTGGCGGCGGCGCTGGGCCCGATCGAAAGCGGCCAGATGCGCGCGCTGGTCATCACGACGCCCGAACGCGTGGATGCGGTGGCGGATATCCCGACAGCCAGCGAAACGGGCCATCCCCAGCTTGAGACGGTGATCGGCTGGTCGGGCGTCTGGGGGCCGGGCGACCTTGACGCCGAGGCCGAGACGAAATGGATCGAGGCCCTGGACAAGCTCGGCTCCGACGAGGAGTGGCTGGCGGCGATGGAGAAACTGGGCTCGATCCCCAGGATCCTTTCGCCCGAAGAGACCCGGACGTTCGTCGAGAAGCAGTACAATGCTTTTCGCGCAGTCGCCGACAAGCTCGACATGATCGTCCGATAACGGGCCAGGGGCCTCCCGCCTCTTGCCCGTCCGGTTCCGGGGGCCTCCCGTCTCCGGAACCGGTTTAGATTGCCAGATTGAAAGTTCCTAAATGTCTGCTCCGAACATCCTCCTGATCCAGGCCGATCAACTGACCGCCATGGCGCTGTCCGCATATGGCAACACGACCGTGAAGGACCCTCATATCAGCAAGTTGGCCCGCAATGGCGTCTTGTTCGAGAATTGCTATTGCAACCTGCCTATGTGCGGCCCGTCGCGCGCTTCGATGCATGCCGGGCAATTGCCTTTCTCGATCGGCATGTATGACAATGCGAGCGAGTTTCATGCCGACATACCGACCTTTGCGCATTACCTGCGCGGCATGGGGTACCGGGCGGAGTTGTCCGGCAAAATGCATTTTGTCGGTCCGGACCAGCTGCACGGATATGAAAGGCGTCTCACCACCGAGATTTACCCCGCGAACTTTGCCTGGACCGTGGACTGGTCGAAGGGACGTGAGTTCAAGCCGACCAACCTGACAATGGCGCCGGTCAAGGAAAGTGGCCCGGCCATTCGAACGCTGCAGATGGATTACGACGACGAGGTCGCGTTCCACGGCACTCAGGCCCTTTTCGACCTTGCGCGCAAGGATGACGGCCGGCCCTTCCTGCTTACGGTGTCCTTCACCAGCCCGCATTCGCCGTTCGTCATCTCGCAAGAATACTGGGACAGATACGATCACGACGAGATCGAACTTCCCGCGGTACCGCCCCTTCGGCTCGAGGAGATGGATCACCTCAGCCGCAACCTGCATTACTGCCAGTCGCGGCACGAATTCACGGTGACCGATCACGACCGTCGCATGGCGCGCCACGGTTATTACGGCATGATTTCCTATATCGACGACAAGGTCGGCCAGTTGATGCGGGCGCTCGAAGACACCGGGCTGTCGGAGAACACGATCATTGTCTTCACCGCCGACCACGGAGAGATGATGGGCGAGCGCGGCATGTGGTTCAAACAGCATTTCTTCGAATGGGCGTCGCATGTGCCCTTTATCGTCTGCGCCCCCTCGCGGTTTGATCCCGCACGCGTTGCGCAGAATATTTCCCTGGTGGACATGATGCCGACCTTTCTCGATCTCGCGGCCGGGGGAAAGTTCGAAGGCTATGCCGCACCATGCCACGGAACATCCCTAAGCGGGGCGCTGGAGGGCGATACCGCAACCTTGCCGGATGTCGTCATTTCGGAGTTCGCCGCGGATGGTTCGACGGGCGTCAGTCGCATGGTCAAGAAGGGTCAATGGAAGCTGATGTGGCTGGAAGGCAAGGACACGCTGTTGTTCAACCTTGCAGACGACCCCAAAGAACTGAACAACCTTGCGGGCGATCCGGCGGTGGCCGAGGTCGAGAAGGACCTGACGGAGACCCTCTTTGAAGGCTGGTCGCCGGAGGAGTTGCACGAAACGATCCGTGCCAGCCAGGAACGCAGGCTTGCAATCCATCGTCTGACGGGGGGCGAGCCCAGCTACGTCAACCTGGTCCGGCTGGACGACGACACGCGTTATGTCAGGAATGCAGGCGCTGCCGATACCAAGGCGCGGGCGCGGCTTCCCTATGTCGCGCCGGCCAGCCCGGACATTCCTCGATAGTTGACAGGAGAAAATCCCCCGATTTCCCTTGGTGCCTGCATGTTCGCCCCGGTAAGTCTTGGCGACAGGTCCGCGTAGCAAAGCCTAAGCTTGAAAACGCATAGGCTCTGGCCTGCCCCCATAACGGGTCGGTGTCTTCAACGCGTTCTGTTGAGGTTTTCGTTCTTTACTGACCGATCCATGTCGGAACCCCGCATTTCGCGGCATCTTCTGCCTTCACGGTTTAAGTGTGGGCTGACGTCAAACAGCGGATGTTTCGGGCACAAGGGTCACCCGCATTATCATGATTCTTTGCAAACAGTGGTGAGCCGTGCAGGACTGTGCGGGGTGAGGGAAATCAACGGCTTGCGCTGGCGAACCGGAGAACCCCGACCCTTGATTTGATTGGGCTTTTCGG
>JBKAGF010000064.1:0-17800 GCA_046290265.1 Roseovarius sp.
CACCTTTGGTGCGACGGCACGGCGATTTGGCAGGTGACGTGCCACGCTCTGAGGTCGGATGTGCCTGGCCGGCATGAATTGCCCAGCACCATCGCCGGGTCGCCGCACCACGCCCCGGCGATGCCCGTCTCCTCACCGTCGGAAATCATCGTCCGCTTCGTCCGCAATTGCGATCTTCCTGCACCTAGCGGAGAAAGTCTGGGTCGAGCCCTTGTGCGACATCTGTATCGAGCACCCAGCCGCGCAGCGGCCCGGCCATCGTCAGCCCCTCCCTTGGGCTGGCGATTTAGCTGAGTCTGGCCGCAACAAGCATTCCGTGGATGTGTCTGGCGGGCATACAGTGCTTCAGAATTGCCGTCGGATCGCGACCCCGGAGGCTGACGATGGCCTCCATCGTGAATGACACCTCTGTCCGCATCGTGTGAACGCGCCAATCCCGACCCAGCCGTAAATCCGCTAAGTCATTGGTACCCAAGGCCGGACTCGAACCGGCACGCCTTGCGGCGGGGGATTTTGAATCCCCTGCGTCTACCATTCCGCCACTTGGGCACGGGCCCAACCTCTACCCAACTCGCCGCCCGAGGACAATAGCAGAACTGGTGCTGGCGCCGGGTCATGCGATTTGCTACCCGAGACGCGTCGGCCCCGTTCCGACACCTGGACAAGGATCCCCGGACCATGACCGAAACCGTTGCGGAAGATCTTGCGATCTCGGACCGGCTGGATCAGCTGGCGGCCCGGGCCGGTGGCGGCACGGCGTCGCTGGGCTGGATCCTGGAACAGTTGCACGAACGCGCCTTCGGGCTGTTCCTGCTGATCCTGGCCCTGCCCTGCTGCATCCCGTTCCTGTATGGCGTGCCGCAGGTCGTTGCCCTGCCGCTGATGTTCATCTCGGTCCAGATCGTGACGGGACGGCGGGTGCCGTGGCTGCCGGGCAAGCTGGCCGCACGCAATGTCACCAGCGACAGCCTGCACCGGCTGTCCGTCCGCGCCGGGCCATGGCTGCGCCGGATCGAGGCGGTCAGCAAACCGCGTCTCGGCGTCCTGACCCGCAGGCCGCTGGACCGTATTGTCGGCCTCGCGCTGGTCCTGTTCAGCGCCTCCATCCTCGTTCCCCTGCCCGGCACCAACACCGTGCCCGGCTTTGCCGTGGTGGTGGTGGCGATGGGCCTGCTTCAGCGCGACGGCATTCTGGTCCTGATCGGCGCGGTTCTGGGCACCGCCTGGATCGCCACGCTGATCTTCGCCGGGGCGACGCTGGTCAGCCTGATCCGCGGTTGGATCGGGTTGTGACACGGAAATTTGATGCCTTGCGCCGCCCCGCACAGCCGGTCTAATTCCGTTGTACCCAATCGTTCGAGGCTGACGTGACCCGTACTTCCCTTGTGATCCTCGCCGCCGGCGGCTCGCTGGCCTTGCTGTTGGGCGCGCTGGCCTTCCAGCACCTTAGCGGGCTTGCCCCCTGCAAGATGTGCATCTGGCAGCGCTGGCCGCATGGCGTGGCGATTGGCATCGGGGTGCTGGTTCTGCTGGTGCCGCTGGGCGCCGGGGCGGTGCGCCTGCTTCTGGGCGCGGGATTGCTGGCGGCGCTGACCACCGCCGCGATCGGCGGCTATCACACCGGCGTCGAACGGGGCTGGTGGGAAGGCCCCTCGTCCTGCAGCTCCGGCAGCACCGCGGGCATGAGCACAGACGATCTGATGGACCAGATCATGTCCGCGCCGCTGGTGCGCTGCGACGAGGTGGCCTGGCAGATGCTGGGCCTGTCGATGGCCAGCTGGAACATGCTGGCCTCGCTGCTGCTTGCGGTGTTCTGGGTGATGGCCCTGAGGCGCACGGCTTAACCCGCCTGTTTCTTGGTGCTCAAGAGCAGGCTGGTCTCGGACGTGGCCACGCCCTCGAAGCGCCTTATCTCGGCCAGCACGCTGTCCAGCTCCTCCAGCGTTGCGGCCCCGATCTCGACGATCAGGTCCCATCGGCCATTGGTGCTGTGCAGCGCGCGCACCGCCGAAAGCCCGCGCAGGCGCCGCTCGACCCGCTCGGTGCCGCGCCCCTCGATCCCCAGCATCATCAGCCCGCGCACCGGATCGCGGATCGTGTCCTCCTTGACCACCACGGTAAAGCCCACGATCTTGCCCGAGGCCTTCAGCCGGTCGATGCGCGACCGCACCGTGGTGCGCGACACGCCAAGCGCCATCGCCAGTTCCGACAGCGACGCGCGGGCGTCGTGGCGCAGGGCTGAAAGCAGTTTCTGATCCACCGCATCCATTATGAAGCCTTCCCCCTCCGTTTTGCCGATTTTGGTTTCGTTCCGGTCAAAATACCTGCTTCATTCCGACCATTTTCGCAACAACATTCTGGCCAACAGTGAAAGGAGCGGTGCGATGACCCAGACCAACTGCATTCTGATCGGGGCCCCCGTGGACAGCGGCAAGGCGCGACGCGGCTGCCTGATGGGCTCGGACGCGCTGCGCGTGGCGGGGATCGAGACATCGCTCGCCTCGCTGGGCCACAGTGTCGAGGACTGGGGCAACCTGTCCCCTGCCCCGGCGACAGCGCCGGCCTCCCTGCCCGGCCACCTGGTGCAGCCGGCGGAAACCATCGGCTGGACCGAGAGCATCGCCGATGCTGCCAAAAAGGCCATGGAGAGCGGCCTGCCGATATTCCTCGGCGGCGACCATGCGCTGTCGCTTGGCAGCGTGATCGGCGTGGCCAACCACGCGGCCCGCGTGAACCGGCCGCAATTCGTGCTGTGGCTGGACGCGCATACCGATTTCCACACGCCGCAAACCACCGAATCCGGCAACCTGCACGGCACGCCATTGGGCTATGCCACCGGGCGCGACGGGTTCGACGGGTTCCCCGAGGTGAAGAACCCGGTCCCCTACGAGAACATCTGCTTCCTCGGCCTGCGCTCGGTCGACCCCGATGAGCGCGAGTTCCTGCAATCCACGCCCGCACATCGCCACGACATGCGCAGCATCGACGAACAGGGCATCGCCCGGCCCCTCGCCGCCTTCCTCGACACGGTCGCGGCGGCAGGCGGCGCGCTGCACGTGTCCTTCGACGTCGACTTCCTCGACCCCGGCATCGCGCCCGCCGTAGGCACCACCGTTCCGGGCGGGGCCACGATCCGCGAGGCGCATCTGGTGATGGAGATGATCTGCGACAGCGGCCTCATGACCTCGCTCGATCTGGTCGAACTCAACCCCTTCCTCGACGAGCGCGGACGCACGGCTCAGGTGATGGTGGAACTGACCGCCTCGGCGCTTGGCCGCCGCATCTTCGACCGTCCGACCCGCGCCTTCGCCTGATTTCAAAGGAGCCTGACATGCCCATCCTCGCCCCCTCCGACAAGGCGCTCGTGCCGTTCGTGTCCGTCGAGAACATGATGCGTCTGGTCCATCGGATCGGCATCGAGAAGATGCTGACCGGGCTGGCCGAATACATCGCGGCCGATTTCGCCCGGTGGGAGCTGTTCGACAAGACGCCGCGCGTGGCCAGCCACTCGGACGTGGGCGTGATCGAGCTGATGCCCACCTCGGACGGCGAGGCCTATGGGTTCAAATACGTCAACGGCCACCCCAAGAACACCAAGGACGGGCTGCAGACCGTGACCGCCTTCGGCCTTCTGGCGGATGTGGACACCGGATACCCGGTGCTGCTGACCGAGATGACGGTGCTGACCGCCCTGCGCACCGCGGCCACCTCGGCGCTGGTGGCCAAGCATCTGGCCCCCAAGGGTGCGGACACCATGGCGATGATCGGCAACGGCGCGCAGTCGGAGTTCCAGAGCCTTGCGATGAAGGCGATCCTGGGGCTGAAAACGGTGCGCCTGTGGGACATCGACAAGGCCGCCACGCGGAAAGCGGCGCGCAACCTCAAGGGGCTGGGCCTGAACGTGGTGGAATGCGACAGCGCCGAGGACAGCATGGAAGGCGCGCAGATCATCACCACCTGCACGGCGGACAAGCAATATGCCACGATCCTGACCGACAACATGATCGGCGAAGGGGTGCATATCAACGCCATCGGCGGCGACTGCCCCGGCAAGACGGAACTGGCCCCGGCGATCCTGACACGCTCGGACATCTTCGTGGAATACCCCGAGCAGACCCGGATCGAGGGCGAGATCCAGCAGATGGACCCCGACCATCCGGTCACCGAGTTCTGGCAGGTCCTGACCGGCGCCGCACCCGGCCGGACCAGTGACCGCCAGATCACGCTTTTCGACAGCGTCGGCTTCGCCATCGAGGATTTCAGCGCCCTGCGCTATATCCGCGACCACATCCCCGGCACGGATTGCTTTCTCGACCTTGACCTTCTGGCCGACCCGGACGACCCGCGCGACCTTTTCGGCATGGTCCAGCGCGCGACGCCGTAAGGGTCCGGCACGCATACGCTCTCGCCTTGGGCAGCGATCTTGGCTATGACGCCGCCCAAGACCCAAGCGAAAGAGCGTGACGATGGCTTCATTGAAACGATGGCTCGACCGGCGCCGCAACCCGTGGAAGCGCGTCTTTCACGATGCCTACCGCAAGTGGCGGCGTGAAAACGGCCAGGCGCGGCTGGTGCAGTATGGCAACCTCGGCCCCGGTGACGCGGTGTTCGACGTGGGCGCGTTTCGCGGCGAATGGACCGATACGGTGCTGCGCCAGCAACCCGCCGCGCAGATGCACCTGTTCGAGCCGCATCCCGGTTTCGCCAAGGCGCTGGAACAGAAATTCGCGGGCCGCGACCACGTGCATGTGCACGAGCTGGCCATCGGGTCGACGACCGGCACGATGAAGCTGTCGGATGCCGGCGACGCGTCTTCCTCGGTCGCCGATCATGGCCGCGCGTTTGCCAGGACCATGTCGGTTTCGGATTTCTTTGCCCATACGCCGGTGGACCGGATCGCGCTGATGAAGGTGAATATCGAGGGCGGCGAATATGACCTGCTGCCCGCGCTGATCGAGTCTGGCGACATCACCAGGATCGACCGCCTGCAAGTGCAGTTCCACCTGTTCGAGCCGGACATGCAAGTGCTGCGCGACGATATCCGCGCCCGGCTGGACAAGACGCATCATTGCCTCTGGTCCTATCCCTTCGTCTGGGAAGAGTGGCAACTACGTCCCTGAGAGAAAAAGAAAAACGGGGGGCCGAAGCCCCCCGGGTAAGTTTCGCCGCTCAGGCTCACTCTTTATGTACCGCCCGGTTTCTGCCTGCGGCCTGAGCGTCGTCAGGGGCGAGCGCACCCGCCCCATGTCAGGATGGGTCAGAGCGATAGTCTGCCCCCACCCTAGTCGTCAGACCTCGCGCGATGTCTCGCGCCGCTGGCCTGTCTCGTCGGGGCGGCCGGCCTAACGCCAAACCGGGACCGCCCCTGCACATCCCCCCAGGGGATGTGTGTTCCGTCAGCTACACCCCGACGTCGCGCCGCAGGTGTTGCACTTCATGCAGGTGCCGTTGCGCACCAGCGTGTAGTTGCCGCATTCGCCGCAGGCCTCGCCCTCGTAGCCCTGCATCTTGGCCTTGGTGGCCGCGCTCATGCCCATCGAGCCCGAGGAGACCGAACTGGTCGTGGTCGCGCTGACCGACTTGGTTTCGGGCACCAGTGTCTTCAGCGCCGTCTCGGGATCCGCGCTGTTCAGCGCGGTGGCGAGCGCCGCCCCGCCGTTCAGCACCACCAGTTCCTGGGGCAGACGCTTGCGCAGGTAGCCGGTCGAGCTGATCTGCTTGAGCACTTCGAGGGATTTCGAGGCCGCTTCGCCCGACATCTCCTTGATATTACTCACGCCTTCCTCTTCGCCGCGCCCGAGGTCGTCGAACGACGCGCCTTCGGGTTTGACATGCGCCAGGTCCGTACGGTCGAGATAGCTGACCGCCAGTTCGCGGAAGATATAGTCCAGGATCGACGTGGCGTTCTTGATGCTGTCATTGCCCTGCACCATGCCCGCGGGTTCGAACTTGGTGAAGGTGAAGGCGTCCACGAACTCTTCCAGCGGCACGCCGTATTGCAGGCCCACGGAAACCGCGATGGCGAAGTTGTTCATCATCGCGCGGAAGCCCGCGCCTTCCTTGTGCATGTCGATGAAGATCTCGCCAAGCGAGCCGTCGCCGTATTCGCCCGTCCGCAGGTACACCTTGTGCCCGCCGACGACCGCCTTTTGCGTGTAACCCTTGCGGCGCTCCGGCATCTTCTCGCGGTGCGAGCGGACCATTTCCTTGACGATCACCTTCTCGACGATCTTCTCGGCCAGAACGGCGGCCTTTTCCTGTGCCGAGCCGGTCTCGAGCACCTCGGCGGCCTCGTCGTCATCCTCGACCAGCGCAGCCGCCAGCGGCTGGCTGAGCTTCGAGCCGTCGCGGTAAAGCGCGTTGGCCTTGACCCCCATCTGCCAGCTGCGCTCGTACGCGGCCTGGCAATCCTCGATGGTGGCGTCGTTGGGCATGTTGATCGTCTTGGAGATCGCGCCCGAGATAAACGACTGCGCCGCCGCCATCATGTCGATGTGGGAGTTCACCGACAGGAAGCGCTTTCCCTTCTTGCCGCAGGGGTTGGCGCAGTCGAAGACCACGTAATGTTCTTCGCGGAGATGCGGTGCGCCTTCCAGCGTCATCGTCCCGCAGACGTGGTCGTTGGCCGCTTCGATGTCCTTTTTGGAATAGCCCAGCGAGGCCAGCAGGTCGAAGGTCGGGTCGTTCAGCTTTTCCGCCGGGATGCCCAGCACGTTGCGGCAGAACTCCTCGCCCAGCGTCCACTGGTTGAAGACGAAGCGGATATCGAAGGCGCTGCCGAGCGCCGCGTCGATCTTGGCCAGCTCGTTGGCGCCAAAGCCGTGGCCGGCCAGCGTGGTGTGGTTGACGCCCGGCGCGTTGCCGATGGTGCCGTGACCCACGGCATAGGCGACGATCTCCTCGATCTCGGCGCTGCCATAGCCCAGCTTTTCAAGCGCGGCGGGCACCGACTGGTTGATGATCTTGAAATAGCCGCCCCCGGCCAGCTTCTTGAACTTGACCAGCGCAAAGTCTGGCTCGATGCCGGTGGTGTCGCAGTCCATCACCAGCCCGATGGTGCCGGTGGGCGCGATCACGGTCGACTGGGCGTTGCGGTAGCCGTGCTTTTCGCCCAGCTTCAGCGCCTCGTCCCAGCTGGCCATCGCCAGGTCGGCCAGGCGGCCGTCAGGCACGTTGGCCAGGTCCAGCGGCACGGGTTTCACGGCCAGCTTCTCATAGCCTTCGGTCGCGCCATAGGCGGCGTTGCGGTGGTTGCGCATGACCCGCAGCATATGCGCCTTGTTGCGCTTGTAGCCTGCAAACGGGCCCAGCTCCTTGGCCATCTCGGCCGAGGTGGCATAGGCCACGCCGGTCATGATCGCGGTCAGCGCACCGCAGAGCGCCCGGCCCTCGTCGCTGTCATAGCCGAAGCCCATGTTCATCAGAAGGCCGCCGATATTGGCGTAGCCCAGACCCAGCGTGCGGAACTCGTAGCTCAGCTGCGCGATTTCCTGGCTGGGGAACTGCGCCATGGTAACGGAAATTTCCAGCGTCACGGTCCAGAGACGCGTGGCGTGCACATAGGCTTCCGCATCGAAATTGGTGCCGTCGAAGAATTGCAGCAGGTTCATGGACGCCAGGTTGCAGGCCGTGTCATCCAGGAACATGTATTCCGAGCACGGGTTCGAGCCGCGGATCGCCCCGTCTTCCGGGCAGGTGTGCCAGGCGTTGACGGTGTCGTGGTACTGAATGCCCGGATCGGCACAGGCCCAGGCGGCATGGCCCACCTTCTCCCACAGGTCGCGGGCGCGGATTTCCCTGACCACCTTGCCGTCGGTGCGGTTGGTCAGCGGCCACATCGCGTCGTCCTTGACCGCCTTCAGGAAGGCATCGGTGACGCGGATCGAGTTGTTGGAGTTCTGCCCGGAAACGGAGGCGTATGCTTCACTGTCCCAGTCGGTGTCATAGGTCGGAAACTCGATGCTTTCATAGCCCTGGCGAGCATAGTCCAGCACGCGCTTGACATAGGTTTCCGGAATGGCCGACTTTTTCGCGCCGCGAATGGCGTCTTTGAGTTGTGCGTTCTTGCTGGGGTCGACCGCATCCTCAGTGCTGCCGTCCCAGGCGCGGATCGCGCCGAAGATGTCATTGAGCTTGGCCTCGTGCATCTTGGAGCCGGCGACGATCGACGCCACCTTCTGTTCCTCGATGACCTTCCAGTTGATGAAATCCTCGATATCGGGGTGGTCGACGTCGCAGATCACCATCTTGGCCGCCCGGCGCGTGGTGCCGCCCGACTTGATCGCCCCCGCCGCACGGTCGCCGATCTTCAGGAACCCCATCAGGCCGCTCGACTTGCCGCCGCCCGACAGCGGCTCGTTGGCCGCGCGCAGCGAGGAAAAGTTGGTGCCGGTGCCCGAGCCGTACTTGAACAGGCGGGCCTCTCGCACCCACAGATCCATGATGCCACCGTCGCCGACAAGGTCGTCCTTGACCGACTGGATGAAGCACGCATGGGGCTGCGGGTGCTCATAGGCGCTGCTCGATTTGGTCAGTTCGCCCGTCTTGAAATCCACGTAGTAGTGGCCCTGGCCGGGGCCATCGATGCCGTAGGCCCAGTGCAGGCCGGTGTTGAACCATTGCGGGCTGTTGGGCGCCGCCATCTGCCGCGCCAGCATGAAGCGCATCTCGTCGAAATAGGCGCGGGCGTCTTCCTCGGTGGTGAAATAGCCACCCTTCCAGCCCCAATAGGCCCAGGCGCCGGCCAGCCGGTCGAAGACCTGCTTGGCGCTGGTCTCGCCGGTTTTCGGCGTGTCGTCACTGGCCGGGACCGAGCGCCACAGGAACTCGGGCACGTCCTTTTCCTCGACCTTCTTCAGTTCGGTGGGCACGCCGGCCTTGCGAAAGTATTTCTGGGCGATCACGTCGCTGGCGACCTGGCTCCACTTGGCGGGCACTTCGACCTCGTCCAGCTTGAAGACGGTGGTGCCGTCAGGGTTGCGGATTTCAGAACTCGTGGTGACGAAATCCAGCTCCGCATATGCGTCCTGACCTGCCTTGGTAAACTTCCGTTCGATCTTCATTGTGGCTGCCCCATGATCCAGCGTTATTCTGTTTCGTGGCCAGCGGGCCACGCGCACTGCGGGTCCGTGGTGGAAAAGGCAAAACAGTTCCCCTGACGCCCCGACGCATCCGCCATGACGCTGTGTTTCCGGTAAACCCGGCCTTGAGTGGGTATCTGTCCCTGCCAAGTCCCGCGCCACTATATGTTGTGGCTTGCCGACCCGCCCACACAAACTGACGTATCGGACCATAGACGGTCAACGAATTTTTTACCGTGTTTGGCGAAAAAAACGGATTGACCGGCTTATCCACAACGGTCGGTTCGCGGGGTTGCCGATTCATCCCCAGGGCCGTTTCGCGCGCTGCCTGAAATGGGGGCGGAAAAAGCGCTTTCATCCGCAAGGCTTAGCCGGTTCTGAACCGGTGAGTTCGGCAAACACGGGCCGCGCGCCCGAAATTCCACCATATCTGGTGTCAGGCCGGCGCGCCGAACTCCAGATAGTGTAGCCGTGCGTTACGGCAACAGGTTCGGGGGAGATATCCACAGAATCAACCGCCGCGGGAGCGCCCGCGCCGGCAGATTCAGCATGTAACGAAAATGGTCGGGGCGGCAGGATTCGAACCTACGACCCCCTGTACCCAAAACAGGTGCGCTACCAGACTGCGCCACGCCCCGGACCGTGGCGCCCCGTGTAGAGCGGTTTGCGGCGAATGGAAAGCCCCATTGCGACGCGCGCAAAATCTGCGCGACACGTCATCCCGGACTTGATCCGGGATCTTGCGGCACGAGGTCCCGGGTCAGGCCCGGGACGCCCCACGCGTCCCTACTCCGCGTCGCAGGGCCAGACCGCCGCGCCGGAGCCGATCACCGGATGACGCAGTTCGCTGCCTTCGGATATCCCCAGCTGGCGCGCCATGCCGCCGTTGATCTCCAGCACGTATTGAATCCGGTCGCCGCCAAAGACCAGCGTCTCGTCCAGCGGCTGCGCCTCGTGGTGCACCCCCTGCACGGTGCCGGTCTCGTCGAGAAAGATCATGTCCAGCGGAATGAGCGTGTTGCGCATCCAGAACCGGACCGGCCGCGGCGCGGGATAGGCGAAAAGCATGCCCGCCGATCGCGCCATGCTTTCGCGGTTCATCAGACCCTGCGCGCGTGTGGCGCTGTCATCGGCCAGTTCCACGGTGAAGCTGGCCGTGCCCCAGTCGCCGCGCAGATCGACCTTGTTCTCGCGGCAGGCCCCCAGGGCGGCCCCCGCCGACA
Source organism: Roseovarius sp. (assembly GCA_046290265.1). Classification (GTDB taxonomy): domain Bacteria; phylum Pseudomonadota; class Alphaproteobacteria; order Rhodobacterales; family Rhodobacteraceae; genus Roseovarius. Next base: position 10,304 of record JBKAGF010000064.1, read on the forward strand.
GGACCAGAACCGCCGCAGCGTTCAGGAGCCGCCGGGTTCCTTGATTGCCATTTCCCATCCACACACCTCCGTGGCCATCCGGCCGCGTTTACCCTCGATAACACGAATGGCCAGTGCCTCGCCCGGTTGCAAGTCCGCAAGGCCCGAGCGTCGCAACACTTCTATGTGAACGAACACGTCCTCGTCCCGTCCGAACGTGTTGGCGAAACCGAACCCCTTGCCCTTGTCGAACCACTTGACCCGCGCCGGTTCCAGCGGCGCGGCGCGGATCACCTCGGGGTCGATGCCGTCAAGATCGGCCAGGCCATGCGCGTCGGCGTCCTCGGGCGGCTCGATCTTCAGCACCTCGACAGCCTGCACGCCGCGCTCGGTCTGCTGGACGGTCAGCAGGATGCCGGCGCGGTCCACGACCGAACTCTGGCCGAAATTGCGCAGCACGTTGGCATGCAAAAGGATGTCGGGACCGCCCTCGTCGGCGACGACGAAACCGAAGCCCTTGACGGGGTCGAACCACTTTACGTGGCCATGCAGTTGCCTGGTGCCGTTTGCCGCGCTGTCCACGTTTTTTTCGTCCGATCGGGGTCGATTACGATGAAGATGGACAATACTGCGCCAATTTCGCGAATGTGTTCAAGTAATTCCCATAGCATTCAACGGTTTGCATTCCTGCGTCACGTGAATCTCAGGGACTGAGTCGCTGGATTTCCCAAGTGTTTTCATGCGCTTCCCGGCGCCAGACGAAACGATCGTGCAAACGGAACGCGCCGTCGGCCCAGAATTCGATTTCAACCGGTGCGATACGAAACCCGCCCCAAAACTCGGGACGCGGTGGATTCGCACCCTTCGCAGCGGTCACGCGCGCCACTTCCGCCATCAGATCGGTGCGCGATTCCAACGGCTGCGACTGGCGCGAGGCCCACGCCCCCAGACGGCTTTTCAGGGACCGCGAGGCGAAATAGGCGTCGGCCTCGGGACCCTCCTCGCGCGTGACGGTGCCGCGCACCCGGATCTGCCGGCGCAGCGACTTCCAGTGCAGCACCAGCGCCGCCTTTCCGGTGGCCGCGATCTCGGCCCCCTTGGCACTGTCGTAATTCGTGTAGAAGACAAAGCTGTCGGTGCCGATGCTTTTCAGAAGGACCATGCGCACATTGGGCAGCCCGTCCGCATCCACCGTGGCCAGCGCCATGGCGTTGGGATCGTTGGGCTCGGTCTCTTCGGCCTCGGCCAGCCATCTGCGGGCGATCTCGAACGGATCGTCACCTGCGAATTTTCCGCTTCTGTCGGTCATGCTATTAATCCCGTCTTGCCTGTCTCCTGCGCTAGCCCCCATCGCGCCAACAGGCAAGCGGAACCGCGTCACCGCGCGACATGGGCCGCCCACATCACCGATTGGCCGGTCTTTGGCTTGATGCACCTTGGCCAATCGCCTAAAGCAGTCAGACAATCGAAGTGGGCCGAGGGCACTGAATGTCAAATCAACTGATGGCGGGCAAGCGCGGGCTGATCATGGGATTGGCCAATGACAAATCCATTGCGTGGGGAATCGCCAAGGCCTGCGCCGACGCCGGTGCCGAACTGGCCTTTTCCTACCAGGGCGAGGCGCTGCTGAAACGCGTGGCCCCCCTGGCCGAGCAACTGGGCAGCGACACCGTCCTGCCCTGCGACGTGGCCGACATGGCCTCGATCGGGGCGCTCTTCGACGCGCTGGAGGAAAAATGGGGCAAGATCGACTTTCTGGTCCACGCCATCGGCTTTTCCGACAAGAACGAGCTGCGCGGGCGCTACGTCGACACCAGCCGCGAGAATTTCATCAAGACGATGGATATCTCGGTCTATTCCTTCACCGCCGTGGCGCATCGTGCAGAAAAGATGATGCCCGATGGCGGCTCCATGCTGACGCTGACCTATTACGGCGCCGAGCAGGTGATGCCGCATTACAACGTCATGGGCGTGGCCAAGGCCGCACTTGAGGCATCCGTCAAGTACCTGGCCGAGGATCTGGGCCGCGACGGCATCCGCGTGAACGCCATTTCCGCCGGACCGATCCGCACGCTGGCCGCCAGCGGTATCGGCGATTTCCGCTATATCCTGAAATGGAACGAGCTGAACTCGCCCCTGCGCCGCAACATCACGATCGAGGATGTGGGCAATTCCGCGCTCTATCTGCTCAGCGATCTGGGCAGCGGCACCACGGGCGAGAACCTGCACGTGGACGCGGGCTATCATATCGTGGGCATGAAGGCCGTGGACGCGCCGGATATCGACAAAAGCTGATCTGCCCCGGACGGGAGACATCGCATGACAGACCGCCTGCCCCACGAAAAAGGCTTTCACGTCAGCTGGGACCAGCTGCACCGCGACGCCCGCGCGCTCGCCTGGAGATTGCAGGACGAAACACCTGGCGAGGCCGACTGGAAGGCCGTGGTCGCCATCACCCGCGGCGGCATGGCCCCCGCGATGATCGTGGCGCGCGAGCTGGACATCCGCGCGGTGGATACGATCAGCGTGAAATCCTACGACCACCAGACCCAAGGCAAGCCGAAGATCCTGAAATCCCCCGATCCCGACCTCGTGGGCGATGGCGAGGGGGTACTGATCGTCGATGACCTCGTCGACACCGGCAAGACGCTGGAAGTGGTCCGCGCCGCCCTGCCAAAGGCGCATGTCGCCACCGTCTATGCCAAGCCGCAGGGGCGCGAGCTGGTCCATACCTTCGTCACCGAGGTCAGCCAGGACACCTGGATCTTTTTCCCGTGGGACATGGCCCTGCAATATGTCGAGCCCTATCGCGGGGCCTGAGGACGCAATCATGACAAGCCGCACCGAGACGACCTTTTCGCCCCCGGTGATGGAGGCGCGGCGCTGGCTGGAGGGCGTCACCTTCCCGCCCGAGCGCCCGCTGATCAACGTCAGCCAGGCCGCACCGGTGGACCCGCCGCCCGAGCAACTGCGCAAGGTGATCGCCGAGGCCGCGCTGAACGAGCCGCAGGCGCATCTTTACGGCCCCGTGCTGGGCCGTCCGGATCTGCGCGAGGAAGTGGCCCGCCAGTGGTGCGACGCCTATGGCGGCGAGATCGCCGCGGCACAGGTCGCCATCACCTCGGGCTGCAACCAGGCCTTCGCCGCCACCATCGCGGGCCTGTGCACCGAGGGCGACGAGGTCATCCTGCCCACACCGTGGTATTTCAACCACAAGATGTGGCTCGACATGCAGGGCGTCACCTCCGTGCCGCTGCCCACCGACGACGCGTTGCTGCCCGACCCCGAGCGGGCGGCCGCGCTGATCACGCCCCGCACGCGGGCCGTCTCATTGGTCACGCCCAACAATCCCGGCGGCGTGGAATATCCCGCCGAGCTGGTGCGCGCCTTCTTCGACCTCGCGCGGCGCCACGGCATCGTGCTGATCGTCGACGAGACCTACCGCGATTTCGACGCCCGCAGCGGCGCGCCGCATGACCTCTTCACCGATCCCGACTGGGACGAGACCCTTGTGCAGCTTTATTCCTTTTCCAAGGCCTATCGCCTGACCGGCCACCGCGTGGGCGCGATGGTCGCCAGCCGCGCGCGCCTGGCCGAGGCCGAGAAGTTCCTCGACACCGTCACCATCTGCCCCAACCAGCTGGGCCAGATCGCCGCCCTGTGGGGGATGCAGAACCTTTCGCAATGGCTGGCCGGCGAGCGGGCCGAGATCCTCGACCGCCGCGCGGCGATTTCCGACAACATGGACAAGATCGAAGGCAAAGGCTGGCGTCTCATGGGCTGCGGCGCCTATTTCGCCTATCTGCGGCATCCCTTCGCCATGCCGTCCGACGAACTGGCGCAGAAACTGGTCGCCGAGGCCGGCGTCCTGCTGTTGCCCGGCACCATGTTCCAGCCCGCCGATGCGCCCGAGGGCAAAGAGGAACTCCGCGTCGCCTTCGCCAACGTCAACCGCGCTGAAATCGGTACCCTTTTCGACCGGCTCGCCGCGCTCGACTGGCCCCTTGCCCCTCGCTGAATCCGGCCTTAGACAGGCCTGAACCGCAAGAGCAGCCCGGGGGAGGCCACATGGCAGCCAAGAGTATCACGAAACCGCTTGTCTGGATCCTGATGGGTCTTCTGATCCTCGGTCTCGGCGGCTTCGGCGTCACCAGCCTGTCGGGCACCCTGCGCACCGTGGGGTCCGTGGGCGAGGCGGAAATCTCGGTCCAGGACTATTTCCAGGGCCTTCAGGAAGAGATCCGGGCCGAAGAGGCGGACCGCGGCGAATCCGTCAGCTTTGCCCAGGCACAGCAGTTGAACATTCCCGAACGCGTGATGGCACAGCTGACCGTGCAAGGCGCGCTGGATCACGAAACCATCGTCAACAACATCTCGGTGGGCGACGCCAACCTGGCCGATCAGGTCCGCTCCATGCCCCAGTTCACCGGCCCGAGCGGCGAATTCGACCGCGAGGCCTACCGCTTTGCCATGAACCGCATCAACATGAGCGAAGCCGAGTTCGAGGACGACATCCGCCGCGAGATCGCCCGCAGCTTCATCCAGGCCGCCGTGCTGTCCGGCGTGACCGTTCCCGAGATCTATATCGACACGATGCAGCAATATCTGGGCGAACGGCGCGGCATCGAATGGGCCGTGCTCGACCGCAACGACCTTGACATCGGCCTGCCCGAACCCGACGAGGAAGAGCTTGCCGCCTTCCACGCCGAGAACGAGGCGCTGTTCACCAACCCCGAGATGAAGCGCATCACCTATGCCTGGCTGACCCCCGCGATGATCCTTGATACGGTCGAGGTCGACGAGGACGCGCTGCGCGAGGCCTACGAGGCGCGCATCGACGAGTTCGTCCAGCCCGAGCGGCGGCTGGTCGAACGCCTGATCTTCCGCGACACCGAAAGCGCCGAGGCGGCGATGGCCCGTCTGGACGAGGGCGAGACCAGCTTCGAGGATCTCGTTGCCGAACGCGGGCTTGACCTGTCGGACACTGATCTTGGCACTGTCGAGGCCGCGGATCTGGGTGCTGCCGCCGACACCGTGTTCGAGGCCGCCCCCTCCGAGGTGGTGGGACCGCTGGACACCAGCCTTGGCCCCGCGCTCTTTCGCGTGAACGCGGTGCTGCAGGCACAGGAAACCACCTTCGAGGATGCCGAGCCGGAACTGCGCGACGTTCTTGCCGCCGATCGCGCCCGCCGCGTGGTCGAGGGCCGCGCCGACGAGATCGACGACCTGCTGGCCGGCGGCGCCACCATCGAGGATCTGGGCACCGAAACGCCCATGCGCGTGGCCACCATCGACTGGCACCCGGGCATGAGCGACGAGATCGCAGCCTACGAGGGGTTCCGCGCCGCAGCCGCCAGCCTGGGCCAGGACGACTACCCCGAAGTCATCGAACTGGAGGATGGCGGCATCTTCGCCATGCGTTTGGACGAGGTCCTGCCCCCTGCCCTGCAACCGCTGGACGAGGTCCGCGATGCCGTCGCCGCCGCCTGGACCGAGGCAAAGGTCGCGGAACTTTTGCGCGAGGACGCGGCCCCCAAGGCCGAACGGCTGGCCGCCGGCGAAAGCTTCGAGGAGGTCGGTCTGAGCGTCGACGGCAGCGAGGAAGTCACCCGCCGCGGGTTCATCGAGGATACACCGGAAACCTTCATCGAGACCGTCTTCGGCATGGAAGCGGGAGAAACCCGGCTGATCGAGGGACAGGGCCGCCTATTCGTGCTGAAGCTCAACACGATCGAGGGCCCCGACCCCGACGACCAGGACCTGCAGCAGATCGACACGTTCCTGCGCAACGAGGCGGCGAGCAGCCTGTCACAGGACCTGTTCCAGGTGCTGGCCAACGACATCCGCACCCGCGCCGGGGTCAATTTCGACCAGGGCGCGCTCAACGCCGTGCACAACAACTTTCAGTAAGGGCTGACGCGTTGGACCTGACCCCGTCATTCGAGGATTTCGCCAAAGGCTACGAGGCCGGACAGAACCAGGTCGTCTACGCCCGGCTGGCCGCCGACCTCGATACGCCCGTGTCGCTGATGCTGAAACTGACGGGCGCGGCCCGCGATGCGTTCCTGCTTGAATCGGTGACGGGCGGCGAGGTGCGCGGGCGCTATTCCATGATCGGGATGAAGCCCGACCTCATTTGGCAGTGCCACGGGCAGACCAGCCGCATCAACCGGCAGGCCCGGTTCGACGCGGACGCGTTCCAGCCGCTGGACGGCTCGCCACTCGACACGCTGCGGGCGCTCATCGCCGAAAGTCGGATCGACCTGCCCGAGGGCCTGCCTGCCGCCAGCGCGGGGCTTTTCGGCTATCTGGGCTATGACATGATCCGGCTGGTCGAACACCTGCCCGACGTGAACCCCGACCCGCTGGGCCTGCCCGACGCGGTGATGATCCGGCCGTCGGTGGTGGCCGTGCTGGACGGGGTGAAGGGCGAGGTGATCGTCGTGGCCCCCGCCTGGGTCAGCGACGGGCAAAGCCCCCGCGCCGCCTATGCCCAGGCAGCAGAGCGGGTGATGGACGCGGTGCGCGACCTGGAACGCGCCCTGCCCCAGCAGGCCCGCGACCTGGGCGATGCACATGAGGGGGGCGCGCCCGTCAGCAACTTCACCCGCGAAAGCTACAAGGCCGCGGTGGAGAAGGCCAAGGACTATATCCGCGCGGGCGACATCTTTCAGGTCGTGCCCAGCCAGCGCTGGACGCAGGATTTCCCCCAGCCGCCCTTCGCGCTTTATCGCAGCCTGCGGCGCACCAACCCGTCGCCCTTCATGTTCTATTTCAACTTCGGCGGCTTCCAGGTGGTGGGCGCCAGCCCCGAGATCCTGGTGCGGGTCATGAAGGGCGAGGTCACGATCCGGCCCATCGCCGGCACAAGACCGCGCGGCGCCACGCCCGAAGAGGACCGCGCCAACGAGGCAGACCTGCTGGCCGATCAAAAGGAACTGGCCGAGCACCTGATGCTGCTGGATCTGGGCCGCAACGACGTGGGCCGCGTGGCGAAGATCGGCACGGTGCGGCCCACCGAGGAATTCATCATCGAGCGCTACAGCCACGTCATGCATATCGTGTCGAACGTGGTGGGCGAGTTGTCAGACAAGCACGATGCCCTTTCCGCCCTGCTGGCCGGCCTGCCCGCCGGTACCGTCAGCGGCGCCCCCAAGGTCCGCGCGATGGAGATCATCGACGAGCTGGAGCCCGAAAAGCGCGGCGTCTATGGCGGCGGCGTGGGCTATTTCAGCTGCACCGGCGACATGGACGTGTGCATCGCCCTGCGCACGGCAGTGGTGAAGGACGGCAAGCTTTACATCCAGGCGGGCGGCGGCGTGGTCTATGACAGCGACGCCGAGGCCGAGTACATGGAGACCGTGCACAAATCCAACGCCATCCGCCGCGCCGCCGCCGACGCCACCCGCTTTACCGGCAACGGCAACACGTAGGGTGGGGTTTCACCCCACCTTGACCGGGTTCCACCCCACCACCCCCCGCATCCCATGCTGATCCTCTTCAACAAACCCATGAGCG
>JBKAGF010000065.1:0-17109 GCA_046290265.1 Roseovarius sp.
AGGTCCCCCATGTCGGTCGACGGGCCATCGGCGATCACCTCGCCCTTGGACACGCGGTCCCCGACCTTCACCAACGGACGCTGGTTGATACAGGTGTTCTGGTTCGACCGCTGGAACTTGCGCATCCGGTAGATGTCCACGCCCGGGTCGCCGATCTCCAGGTCTTCCGTCGCCCGGATCACGATCCGGCTTGCGTCCACCTGGTCGATCACACCGGCCCGGCGTGCCAGAACCGACGCGCCCGAGTCGCGGGCCACGACGCCCTCGATCCCGGTGCCGACAAGCGGCGCCTCGGAACGCAGCGTCGGAACCGCCTGCCGTTGCATGTTCGAGCCCATCAGCGCGCGGTTGGCGTCGTCGTTTTCCAGGAAGGGGATCAGCGAGGCCGCAACCGACACCAGCTGTTTCGGGCTGACGTCGATCAGGTCCACATGCTCGACCGGGGCCAGCATGTATTCGCCCGATTGCCGCGTGTTGACCATCTCGTTGACGAACTTGCCGCTGTCATCCAGCGACGCGTTGGCCTGCGCCACGGTGTGGCGCATTTCCTCGGTCGCCGACATGTAGGTCACGTCGTCGGTCACCTGGCCATTCGCCACCTTGCGATAGGGCGTCTCGATGAAGCCGTACTTGTTGACCCGCGCAAAAGTGGCCAGCGAGTTGATCAGGCCGATGTTCGGGCCTTCCGGCGTCTCGATCGGGCACATCCGGCCATAGTGCGTGGGGTGCACGTCGCGCACCTCGAAGCCCGCGCGCTCGCGCGTCAGGCCGCCCGGTCCAAGCGCCGACAGGCGGCGTTTGTGCGTCACTTCCGACAGCGGGTTGGTCTGGTCCATGAACTGGCTCAGCTGCGACGAGCCGAAGAACTCGCGCACGGCGGCCGCGGCCGGTTTCGCGTTGATCAGGTCCTGCGGCATCACCGTGTCGATCTCGACCGACGACATACGCTCCTTGATTGCGCGTTCCATCCGCAGAAGGCCGACGCGGTACTGGTTTTCCATCAGCTCACCGACCGAGCGGACCCGGCGGTTGCCCAGGTGGTCGATATCGTCGATATCGCCCTTGCCATCGCGCAGTTCCACCAGCGCCTTGACGCAGGCCACGATATCCTCACGGTCCAGCGTGCGCTGCGTGTCCGGCTTGTCCAGGTTCAGACGCATGTTCATCTTCACCCGGCCCACGGCGCTCAGGTCGTAGCGCTCGGAATCGAAGAACAGCGTATCGAAGAGGGCACTTGCCGCTTCCTCGGTGGGCGGCTCGCCCGGACGCATGACGCGGTAGATGTCCATGAGCGCGGTTTCGCGGTTCATGTTCTTGTCGGTCGCCATGGTGTTGCGCATGTACGGGCCGACATTGATGTTGTCGATGTCCAGCACCGGGATATCGGTGATGCCCGCCTCGATCAGCTCCTGCACGGTGCCACCGATGATCTCGCCATCCTTGTCGCGCTCGATCGTCAGCTCGTCACCGGCCTCGACATAAATCGCACCGGTTTCCTCGTTGATGATGTCGCGAGCCACGTACTTGCCCGCGATATGTTCGTAAGGCACCAGCAGCTCGGTCACCTGACCTTCGTCGATCAGCTTCTTGACCGCCCGCGGCGTGACTTTCTTGCTGGCCTCGGCGATCACCTCACCGGATTTGGCATCGACCAGGTCGAAGGCCGGGCGCGTGCCGCGCACACGTTCCGGGAAGAACTTGGTGACCCAGCCCTTTTTCTTCTTCAGCTTGTAATCGACCGTGTCGTAATAGGCCGTCATGATGTCTTCCTGGTCCAGCCCCAGCGCATAGAGCAGGGTGGTCACAGGCAGTTTGCGGCGGCGGTCGATCCGCGCGAACACGATGTCCTTGGCGTCGAACTCGAAATCCAGCCAGCTGCCGCGATAGGGAATGATGCGGCAGGCGAACAGCAGTTTGCCGGACGAATGCGTCTTGCCCTTGTCATGGTCGAAGAACACGCCGGGCGACCGGTGCATCTGGGAAACGATCACACGCTCGGTGCCGTTGACCACGAAGGTGCCGTTGGGCGTCATCAGGGGCATGTCGCCCATGAACACGTCCTGCTCCTTGATGTCCTTGACGGACTTCGCGCCGGTGTCTTCATCAACGTCGAACACGATCAGCCGCAGCGTCACTTTCAGCGGTGCGCTGTACGTCATGTCGCGCTGCATGCACTCCTCGACGTCGTATTTCGGCTTTTCCAGCTCGTAATCGACGAATTCGAGAACCGCGGTCTCGTTGAAATCCTTGATCGGAAAGACCGACTGGAAGACACCCTTGATGCCTTCGCCGTCCATGGGCTCAAGCTGGTCGCCGGATTTCAGGAAAAGATCATAAGAGGATTTCTGCACCTCGATGAGGTTCGGCATCTCCAGCACTTCGCGGATTTTGCCATAGTATTTACGAAGACGTTTCTGGCCAAGGAAGCTTTGCGCCATGTGACAAGTCACCTTTCATTTCTCACCGGTCCTGCACGCTGTCGGGCCACAGCGGCAGGGCCACCCGAGAGAGGCGGGAACGATCCATTCTTGGTCCCAATCCCACAAGGGACCACCCGATCGTTGAACCTCGCCTGAGAGAGGGTCTCGGCCAGCAGAAACCGCCACGCGGCGCAAGGCCCTCTCTGAGACAGGTTCGGCTGGACCGGGATTTTGCCCGGTCCAGCCTGATTTCATACGATCCCGCCCCGGACCTGATCCGGGGCCTCGTCACGCCGGCAGGAGACCCCGGATCGTGTCCGGGATGATCCCGCCGACGCCGGGATCACTTGAGTTCGACTTCGGCGCCAGCTGCTTCCAGCTTACCCTTGATCTCGTCGGCTTCGTCCTTGGAGACCTGCTCCTTGACGGCCTTGCCACCGGCTTCGACCAGGTCCTTGGCTTCTTTCAGGCCAAGACCGGTGATCGCACGGACTTCCTTGATCACGTTGATCTTGGAGGCACCGGCCGACTTCAGGATGACGTCGAATTCGGTTTGCTCTTCGCCACCGCCTGCGGCATCGTCGCCGCCTGCCGGGCCCGCCATCATGACCGCGCCGCCGGCTGCGGGCTCGATGCCGTATTCGTCTTTCAGGATGGTTTTCAGTTCTTGTGCTTCGAGAAGCGTCAGACCAACGATCTCTTCAGCAAGTTTTTTCAGATCAGCCATTTTTCAGCTCTTTCCGTTCTAAGATGTGTTCCAACGTCGGTATTGCAACCCGTACGCAGGACTTGCAGTTGCTTACGCTGCTTCCGCCTTCTCTTCGATGGTCGAAAGGATGCTCGCGATGTTGCTTGCAGGTGCGCCGATCGCACCGGCGATGTTCGAAGCGGGTGCGCCAAGCATGCCGGCGATGGTGGAGATAAGCTCCTCGCGCGACGGCAGTTTCGACGTGGCTTCGACACCGGCCCGGTCCAGGGCCGTCTCACCCATGGCGCCACCAAGGATCTCAAACTTCTTGTTGTCCTTGGCGAAACCTTCCGCGACCTTGGCTGCTGCCACGGGGTCCTCGGAAAAGGTGAGCACGGTCATGCCCGAGAGGTAATCGGCGATGCTTGCGCACGGCTTACCCTCAAGGGCGATCTTTGCGAGCCTGTTCTTGGCAACGCGAACAGATGCTTCGGCCTCGCGCGCACGGGCGCGCAGGTCTTGCATCTCCGCAACTGTAAGGCCTTCGTAGTGGGCAACCACAACGACGCCAGAGCTTTCGAAGATCTGGCCGAGTTCGTCGACCACTTTCTCTTTCTGGGCTCTATCCACAGTTTCACTCCAAATTTGGGGGTGTCCCCCGGCTCAGTACCACCGGGCCATTCACGACCCGGCAAAGGGTCCGCTAACGGGGCTGAGCCAGCCGGGGCACGCCTTGATACCAAGGAGAACCTCGAGAATTCTGGTCTTTCCCGTCTCGGGCAGGATTTATGACCGGCAAATCCCGGTCACCCACCGTCTCGGACGAAACACAAATGGCCCGACGAATCGAGCCAGACGTGCAAGGCCGGTGTTTATGCCGCATGGCGGCAAATGCCAAGGGGGAATTTGTCGGACCGCTGCAACAGGCGGTCCGGCGCGGATCAAAGCAGACCCGCGCGGCTTCGATCACATTGTGCCACGCCCATTCCCGACACGCAAGCCTCGAGGTGGAACCGCTGCGCGGCCCACCGTGGGCGAACCGCCGGCCGCCGCTGGCGCCCTCTGGCAAAACAGTTGGAATATTGACGTGTTCCTGCCTCGCTCACGCCTTTTTTCTCCGTCTGACTGTGTCAGGGCGGTTAATTTTCCCGGCCTCACCGCCACCCGGACCGGACACCTGACAAGGGTACGACATGCACCTGCTCGCCGTAGATGACGAACCTGCAATCCTTGACCTGCTGGAACTGCTGATCACGCAGGACGGCAGGCATACCCTGTCAAAGGTGTCCTGCGTGGTCGATGCGCTCGGTGTGGTCGCCGACCCGGACGGCCCGCCGATCGACTGCTTCCTGATCGACATCCAGATGCCTGGAACCAACGGCATAGATCTCTGCCACATCCTGCGCGACCGTCCCGATCACCGGCTGACACCGATCGTCATGCTGACCGCGATGTCCGACAAGGCATCGCTTGACCAGGCGTTCGCGGCCGGCGCCAGCGATTTCATCCCCAAACCGTTCGGCATCGACGACCTTCGCCACAGGATCACCCTGATCGAAAGCCTCGTCGCGGGTTCGGAAACCGTCCCGCCCGACACCGGCGCGCCCGGGGTCGATATCATCGCACCGGGCGACGAGGCCCTGCCCCTGCACGCCCCGTTCCATCCGCAGGATATAGACGGCGTGATCGACCATCGCGCGCTGCACAACTACGTCGCCGTCATGGCCCGCAAGAGGGTCGCGGGTTCGGTCGCCTTTGCCATCGGCATCGACGACGTCGCCGACCTTCATGCCCGTTGCACCGCTTTCGAATTCGAATGCCTGGTAACGGACATCTGCGAGGCGATTTCGATACTGCTCGACGGGCACCAGTTCCTGGTCGCGTATGCCGGCAACGGAGAGTTTCTCTGCGTGGTCGAGGACGGATGGCGATCCGGCTTCGAAGAGATCGGCGACAGAATGCGCGCGGCCCTTCAGCACGTCGAGACGCATTTCAACGATGGCCGGCCGATGAACGTCACGGTCGCGACCGGCGACATCATCCCGCTCGAATGGACACCCGGCAACACCGGCGCCGAGGCGCTCGCCGCGTCGCTGGAGACTGTCCGGCGGACGCGTCTGAACGAACCCGACAGGCCGGACCAAGACTGGACCGGCAGAGTCAGCGCCTCTGGCTGACGGACCGCTCCAACGATAAAGGCCCCCGAAATTCTCGGGGGCCTTTTCAATTTCAAAGCTTGTCCGGCTTACTCGGTGACGGCGCTGTCGATCGCGATGCTGACGCCCGGACCCATGGTCGAGCTCAGCGCCACCTTCTTCATGTAGGTGCCTTTCGCGCCGGCCGGTTTCGCCTTTTGCACGGCATCGATGAAGGCGCGGACGTTCTCGACCAGCTTGCCCTCGTCGAAGGACGCCTTGCCGACACCCGCATGCACCACACCGGCCTTCTCGACCTTGAACTGCACTTCACCGCCCTTGGCGGCCTTCACGGCGTCCGCCACGTCCATCGTCACCGTACCGACCTTGGGGTTCGGCATCAGGTTGCGCGGACCCAGAACCTTGCCCAGGCGGCCCACGATGGGCATCATGTCCGGCGTGGCGATGCAGCGATCGAACTCGATCGTGCCGCCCTGAACGGTTTCCATCAGGTCCTCGGCGCCGACGATATCGGCCCCGGCTTCCTTGGCTTCATCCGCCTTGGCACCACGGGCGAAGACGGCAACGCGCACGTCCTTGCCGGTGCCGTTCGGCAGGCCGACAACGCCACGGACCATCTGGTCGGCGTGGCGCGGGTTGACGCCAAGGTTGACGGCGATCTCGACGGTTTCGTCGAACTTCGCGCTGGCATTGCCCTTCACCAGTGCAACGGCCTCTTCAACCGTCACATTGTGCTTGTCGGCAAAGGCTTCGCGGGCGGCGCGGGTACGTTTTCCAAGTTTCGCCATCTTACTTCACCTCGATGCCCATGGAGCGCGCGGAACCGGCGATGATCTTCATCGCGGCGTCGACGTCGTTCGCGTTCAGGTCCCGCCACTTCGCTTCTGCAATTTCGCGCAGTTGCTTGGGGCTGACCGACGCGACAGTCTCGCGGCCCGGCGCGTTGGCGCCCGACTTCAGCTTCGCGGCCTTCTTCAGGTAATAGGACGCCGGCGGCGTCTTGATGTCCATTTCAAAGGACTTGTCCTGGTAATAGGTGATCACGGTCGGGCACGGCGCACCGGGCTCCATCTCCTGCGTCTTGGCGTTGAACGCCTTGCAGAATTCCATGATGTTGATGCCGCGCTGACCCAGGGCCGGACCAACCGGCGGGGACGGGTTCGCTTGACCGGCGGGCACCTGAAGCTTCATGGTGCCGGCAAGTTTCTTGGCCATTGCCAATCTCCTTTTCAACAACGCCGAAACGCGTTCCGACGTCTATGGGTTGATGTGGTCCGGTCCGACGGTCGCGACCGCCTCGCCTCCCACATGGAATGCACCCCGGCCCGGGCCGGGCAAAGGTACGAGGGCGCCACCTACACCGCCCAAGGTGGTTTGACAAGTCCCCTCTCGCCCGCCCGGCCCTAGTCCCGTCGGCAATACTGCGCGTCCAGGTTGCACGCCTGCTGCCAATAGGGTTCCGCGTCGTCCGGCGACCGCGTCTCGTTCAGTCGCGCCAGATTGCGACAGCCCCGCGCCACATCGTTGTTGCACGCGATCAGGTAATACCGCGCCGCCTGGTCCGAATTCGCCCCGACCCCTGTGCCCCGTTCATACGAATCCCCAAGATTGTTGCAGGCGATCCATGATTTCAGCTCGCAGCCCAACTGATGAAAGGCCGCCGCCAGGGTCACCGCCTCGCTCGTCCCGCGATCCAGTTTCAGGATGTTGCCCAGCACAAGGCAGCCGGTCGCTTCCATCAGGTTGCAGGCGGCCGTTGCGTGGCGCTCGGCCTCCTCCAGCTCGCGCGCCGCCCGGGCCATGGTCGCCGCGTCGCTGCAACCGCGGATCCATCCGTCCCGGCAGACCTCTCGCAGGACGGCGCGATACTCTTCCATCCGCGCCCAGTCCGCCTCGGTCGCCGGGTGCAGCACCAGGGGCGCAAAGGTATTCGCCGCGGCATAGTGGCAGGCGCTGAAATCGCCCGCCTCGCACGCCTTCTGCATCGCCAGGATGTTGTCCTTCGGTCGCCAGTAGGTCTCGATATTGATCTCGTCGCATCCCAGCGCAAAGCCGCCCCGGCAAGCGCGCACATAATATTCCTGTGCCCGCTTCCAGCTTCGGATCACGGCCTGCCCCTCGTCATGTCCAAGCCCGGCATTGTAGCACCCCACCGGATTGCCCAGCCTGCAGGCCTTTTCGGCATCCCACAATGCGTATCGCTGCTTGCGTTCGATCTGCGCAGGCCAGTCGGGATCGAAAATGGCGTATTCCTCGGCGCCTTCGTGGCTCTGGATATAGGACAGCAGGGTACAGGCCCGCGCCGCATCCGCGTCGTCGCACAGCCCGCGCAACTGGTCGAACCAGATCGCGCTGTCGGGCACCACCTGGCGCACCAGCACGTTCAGCCGCGATTGCGACATGCAGGCCGTCGCGTCACCCTCCGCGCAAGCTTTGGCCTGTGCGTCATAGAACACGGCATAGGACAGCCCCGCCGTGCCGATCAGCGCGAAATTCAGGTCCGACAGCAGGCCGCAGGCAAACCCGTCCCCCGCATCGCAACTGCGGGCATAAAGCGCATATACCTCCGGGGTATCCGTGGGAGTGCGGACCGCCAGAAGCGAGCCGTGATCGGTACAGGCCCGCATGTCGCCCGCGTCGCAGTCGCCGCGCGTTTCCGCCAGCGCCTCGCTGCGAATACGGTCCGCGTCCTGTGGCCGGATCCACCCTTCGGCGTAATGCGGGTGGCTCAGCACCAGCGCCTCGCAGGCGGCGCTGTCCCCTGCCCTGCAATCGTAGAGCGCCAGCTGCCGCTCGGTCGCGGTCATCCGCGCCCCGGCCCCCGCCGGCACCACCAGCAGGGCCATCGCGACCGCAAGCAACAGCTGAACCGGTGTCATCGTCGAAACTCCGCGCAGGACAGGACCGCTGCCAGTGTTGCCCAACGAAAACGGCCGCGCAACTGGCGCGGCCGCAAATCTTTACGCAAGCGCCCGAACGGGCGGACCCGTCAGCCCTGCTTGGTCACCTGGGTGAATTCCAACTCGACCGGCGTTTCGCGGCCAAAGATCGACACCGTCACCTTCAGGCGCTGGTTGTCGTCGTCCACTTCCTCGACCATGCCGTCGAAATCCTCGAACGGGCCGTCGTTGACCTTGACCTTCTCGCCCACTTCGAAGCTGACCAGCAGTTTCGGCGCATCCTCGCCTTCCTGCACGCGGTTCAGGATCTGGTTCACTTCCGCATCGCGCATCGGCATCGGACGCCCTTGCGGGCCCAAAAAGCCGGTGACGCGGTTGATCGAGTTGATCAGGTGATAACCCTGGTCGGACATCTCCATATGCACCAGCACATAGCCGGGCATGAAACGCCGCTCGGCAGTCACCTTCTTGCCCCGGCGCACCTCGATGACCTCTTCGGTCGGCACCAGAACCTCGTCGATATCGTCCTCAAGGCCCTGTTCGGCCACGGATTGCCGGATCTGCTCCGCGATCTTCTTCTCGAAATTGGAAAGAACGCTGACCGAATACCACCGTTTCGCCATGCTGAGCACCATCCCTCTTTGCCCGGGTCAAGCCCGGAAAGTTCATATCCTGCGGGCCGTCCGCGGCCCAAAAGCACCTTCCGGAAACAAATCAGCGCGCGGGCCGAATCGCCGCGCGCTGCTGGAAGTGTCGGGTCACCTACCGCCCTTTGCCCTTCATTTCAAGGCTCAAGCGACAGAATCCGCGGGTCTCAGCCAAACAGGCCCAGAAGCCCTTCCAGCCCGCTGCGGATCGCCAGATCCACCAGCGCAAAGAAAATTGCCGTCAAGGCGGCCATGATCAGCACCATCACCGTGGTCAGCAGCACTTCGCGACGGGTCGGCCAGACGACCTTGGCAACCTCCGAACGGACCTGCTGGATGAACTGAAGCGGATTGGTGACGGCCATCGGTGCGCGACTTTCTTCGTTGGAAACCTCGTGACGCGCGACATACGCCGCGCCACGCGCAAATTCAAGGCCCGAGACGGCGCGCGGCCGCCCGGCCCGATGCAGGTGTGTCCCCGCGCCCTCGCCTGACGGCGCGAACGCGCCTCAGGCCCGCCGCGCTTCGGCGGCCAGCCGGTCGAACGGGTCCGGCGCATCCTCGTCCATTTGCGTATGCGCCGTGAAGTCCGGCAGCGCCAGCCGCTCGGCCCAGGCTTCCGGCAGCCGGTCCAGCACCCGGTCGAACCCCTCGGCAAAGCGGTCGGCGCGCAGCCGCACCCGCTCGGCCAGTTCCGGGCGGCGTGCCTGCAGGCGCAGCCACGCGTTGACCAGGATCTCGGTCCAGCGGTCCGGCCCCAGCGTCAGGTACGCGATCAGCACAACCCACACCGCGACCAGCGCCAGCAAGGGCACCATCAGAGGTCGGTAAAGCACCAGCGCCGCCACCGCCGCCAATGCGATATGCTTGCGCGTCGGACGATACCACATCACCCGTCTGGCCAGGCCCGAGCCCGCTGAAGGCCACCTGGCCGACGGCGTTGCGATTTCAGCCGCAACCGGCTTCGTGCAGGTGTTTCGTCCGGGCGTCGGCACGGCGGCGCGGCGCAACCGTGGCAGGCGCATCTTGGGCAAGCGCACTGCGGGCAGGTGAAACCGGGCTCCGCGCGGGCCTGTCCCATCCGCCCCGGCCCGCTCGGCCTTCAGGATCTGTGCGATGGATTCCTGTGGCCGCTCGCGGCGCAATTCAGGTCCCATCGGATCGTAGGTCAGGACTTCTTCCTGCGGCGCGATCGGCGGCAGGCGGTCGGGCATCGTGCGACGTTTCTCTTCGATCAGAAGCTGACGCACCAACTGGTCCGCATTGCTTTCGATATCGTCCACCGCCGCCCCGTGGATCGCCGGCGTTCCGGGCAGCTCTTCACTGCGGATGTAAAGATCGTTGCGCAGTGGCTTGTGGCGGGTCTCTGTCACGGTCATGGCAGCACTCAATCATGTTCCACGCCCCCACGCGGTGATCCCCTCCGCTGACCTTTTCAAGGCACGTTCGGCGATTCATGGTGTTGCTAAGGCCGAATTGCGGCCAGATAATGGCCATCTTCAGGCGGAACTTTGTCACACGCAAAGCGCGCCCGCGGCTCTCATCATCATCCAACTGTCACAAATCACCTCTAAGCGGTGTGGACCGGCTGTTGCCCGCACGGCGCGGCCTTCCGAGTTGATCACAAACACCGAAGACGGAGTCTCCCATGAAACAAAATCGCATTCTCGCGGCCTCCACGGCCCTCGCGCTGGCCGCACAGCCCGTACTGGCCGCCGAGAAGACGGAATTCCAGTTCTGGCACGCCATGGGCGGCGACCTTGGCGAACGCGTCGATGCCATGTCGGCGGCCTTCAACGAAGGGTCCGAGACCTGCCAGGTCAATGCCGTCTACAAGGGCAATTACACCGAGAACATGACAGCCGCGATCGCCGCCTTCCGCGCAGGCGAACAGCCTCATGTCGTGCAGGTCTTCGAGGTCGGCACCGCCACCATGATGGCCGCGGGCGACAATGGTGCGGTCTACCCGGTCTACAAGCTGATGGAGGATGCCGGCGTCGCGTTCGATCCCTCGGCCTATCTTCCGGCGGTGATTTCCTACTACACCGACACCGACGGCAACCTGCTGTCCCTGCCCTTCAACAGCTCCACCCCCGTTTTGTGGTACAACAAGACCGCCCTTGACGCCGCCGGCGCCGAGATCCCCACGACCTGGGACGAGGTCGAGGACGCCGCCCGCAAGCTGAAAGAGAACGGCGTCGAGAAACCCTTCTCCTTCGGCTGGCAGTCCTGGGTCAACATCGAGAACTACTCGGCCTGGCACGACCTGCCCATGGCCACCCAGGAAAACGGTTTTGCCGGTCTCGACACCGAGTTCACCTTCAACAACGAGAACGTGGTCAATCACATCCAGCGCATCGCCGACATGGGCGAAGACGGCCTTTTCGCCTATGGTGGTCGCCGCGGCGACAGCCGGGCGCAATTCGTCAACGGCGAAACCGCGCTCTGGATCAATTCCTCTGCCTATTACGGCGGCTTCAAGGACGAGATCACCGATTTCGAATTCGGCCAGACCATGCTGCCGCTCGACACTGCCGTGGCCGACGCACCGCAAAACTCGATCATCGGCGGCGCGACCCTGTGGGTCCTGCAAGGCCACGACCAGCCCGAGTACACCTGTGTCGCCGACTTCTTCAACTTCCTGTCCTCGCCCGAACAACAGGCGGAATGGCACCAGGGAACCGGCTATGTTCCGATCACCACCGCCGCCTACGACCTGAGCCGGGAACAGGGCTTCTACGAGACCGACCCGCTGACCGACACCGCCATCAAGCAATTGTCGCTGAACACGCCCACCCCGGCATCCAAGGGCATCCGCTTCGGCAATTTCGTTCAGGTCCGCGACGTCATCAACGAAGAGCTCGAAGCCGTCTGGGCCGGTGACAAGACCGCCCAAGAGGCACTGGATGCCGCCGTCGAACGCGGCAACGCGCTGCTGCGCAAGTTCCAGGACGCCAACTCCTAAGGCCGCGCAGGGTGGGTGTCAAACCCACCCTGCCCCACGCTCAACCATGCAGAAACGCGGCGTCTTCCGCTCCCGGTGGCTGCCCTATGCGCTTGTCGCCCCGCAAATCGCGGTCACCCTCGTCTTTTTCTTCTGGCCCTCCTACCAGGCGCTGGAAAGCTCGTTCTTCCTCGAGGACGCGTTCGGTTTCTCACGCGACTGGGTCGGCCTGCGCAACTATGCGGACCTTTTCAACGACCCCTCCTACCTGCGGTCGTTCAGGACCACGCTGATCTTCGGGTTTTCCGTGGCCTTCCTCGCCATGGCCCTGTCGCTGGGCCTCGCCGTGGCCGCCAACCGCGTCATCCGCGCCGCCACGGCTTACCGCACGCTGCTCATCTGGCCCTATGCCGTGGCCCCCGCCCTCGCGGGCGTGATCTGGTACTTCCTGATGAATCCCAGCCTGGGCATCGTCGCCTACTGGCTGGGCGCCCTCGGCATCGACTGGAACCACTACGTGAACGGCAACCAGGCCCTTCTGATGGTCATCGTCGCCGCCGCCTGGAAACAGGTCAGCTACAATTTCCTCTTCTTCCTCGCCGGGCTGCAATCCATCCCCAAGTCGCTGATCGAGGCCGCCGCCATCGACCGCGCCGGCCCCGTGCGCCGCTTCTGGTCCATCACCTTCCCGCTGCTCACGCCGACCACCTTCTTCCTGCTGGTCGTGAACCTCGTCTACGCCTTCTTCGACACGTTTTCCCTCATCCACGCCACGACCGAGGGCGGTCCCGCCGACGCCACCTCTATCCTCGTCTTCAAGGTCTACGCCACCGGCTTCGTCGGTCAGGATTACGGCGGTTCTGCGGCGCAGTCGGTGATCCTCATGGCCCTGGTCATCGCCATGACCTTCGTCCAGTTCCGCTATGTCGAGCGCAAGGTGACCTACTGATGGTCGAAAACCGCCCCTTCCTCACCTTCCTCACCCATGCCGCGCTGATCCTCGGCGTCACTTTCCTGTGCTTCCCGGTCTGGATGGCGCTCGTGGCCTCCACCCACGGCCCCGACGCGCTTGCGCGCGCGCCCATCCCCCTCTGGTTCGGCGACCGGGGCTGGCAGAACTACAGCCAGCTTCTGACCATCGGCCTGCCCGAGGCGGGCGGCGTGCCGCTGGGCCGGATGATGCTGAACTCGCTGATCATGGCGCTGGCCATCACCCTCGGCAAAATCGCCATTTCGATCATCTCGGCCTACGCCATCGTCTATTTTCGCTTTCCGTTCCGCATGGGGTTCTTCTGGATGATCTTCGTCACCCTCATGCTGCCGGTCGAGGTGCGCATCCTGCCGACCTTCGACGTGGTGACGAAACTGGGGATGCTCAACTCCTACGCGGGCCTGACGATCCCCCTCATCGCCTCGGCCACCGCGACCTTCCTCTTCCGCCAGTTCTTCCTCACCGTCCCCGACGAACTGGTCGAGGCCGCCCGCATCGACCGCGCCGGGCCGGTCCGGTTTTTCATCGACATCCTCCTGCCGATGAGCCGCACCAACATCGCGGCGCTTTTCATCATCCTCTTCATCTACGGCTGGAACCAGTATCTCTGGCCGCTGATCGTCACCACCGAGGAAGACCTCTACACCATCGTCATGGGCATCCAGCGCATGACCAATTCCGGCGAGGCCCTGCCCGTCTGGCACTTCATCATGGGCACCGCCATGCTGGCGCTCATCCCGCCGGTGGTGGTGGTGGTCGCCATGCAAAAGCTCTTCGTAAAAGGGCTCGTGGACAGCGAGAAGTAATCAATGGCCAATCTGAACCTCTCCCGGCTGGGCAAGACCTATCCCGGCAACGTCATCGCCGTCTCCGACGTCTCGGTGGACATCGCGCATGGCGAGTTCATCGTCCTCGTCGGTCCCTCGGGCTGTGGCAAATCCACCATCCTGCGCATGATCGCCGGGCTGGAAACCATCACCACCGGGGATCTTCACATCGGAGATCGCCGCGTCAACGGGCTGGAGCCCGGCGATCGCGACATCGCCATGGTGTTCCAGAACTACGCCCTCTACCCGCACATGACCGTGCGCCGGAACATGGAATACGGCCTCAGAAACGAGGGCCTGCCCCGACCCGAGATCGACGCCCGCATTGCCGAGGCCACGCGGACCCTGCGGCTCGGGGACTATCTCGACCGCACGCCCCGCCAGCTGTCGGGCGGCCAGCGCCAGCGCGTCGCCATGGGCCGCGCTATCGTGCGCGACCCGGCGGTGTTTCTCTTCGACGAACCTCTCTCGAACCTCGACGCAAAGCTGCGCACGCAGCTGCGCGCCGAACTGAAGGCGCTGCACCAGCGCCTCGGCGCCACCTTCGTCTATGTCACGCACGATCAGGTCGAGGCCATGAGCCTTGCCCACCGGATCATCATCATGAGCCATGGCCGCGTCGAACAGATCGGCACGCCCATGGATCTCTACCACCGCCCCGCCTCGCGTTTCGTGGCCGACTTCATCGGCACGCCGGCCATGAACATGCTGGACGCCACGCTCACGCAGGACAGGTGCGTCGCCACGCTGTGCGATGGCACGAAGGTTCCCCTGCCTGCCCCGGTCGACGCCGCCTCCGGCACACCGCTCACGCTGGGCCTGCGCCCCGAACACCTGACGGCCGGCGCCGGCGGGCCTGTCACCCTGCCCCTGCGTGCGGTCTTCACCGAACATCTCGGCGCGGACACGCTGTTGCACGCCACGCTCGGCAGCAGCGAAACGCCTGTCCTCCTGCGCATTGCCCCCGGCCTTGCGGCCGCCCCGGGCCAGACGCTCACCGCCTCGGCCGACCCCGCACGTTTGCATGTCTTCGAAGGTCGCACCGGCACGCGCATCGACATGCCAGCGGCGCCCTGAGCCACCTGACCGGAACGCGCAAAGGCCCGGGCCGCGCAGACACAACCGCGCCCCAGCCCCGCTTTTTCTTGGCAAAAATACTCAGGATCCAGCGCTCACGCCCCGCCCCGCGCCCGACATGGCGCGCGCCGGGGTCGGCCGGCGCCCCGAATCCTTCAGAGGCGCCTCACACCGACTTGCTTTGCAGGAACAGGCGATCCTGCACGTTGTTTATCGGGGGCAACAGAACATCCGTGTTCGTCCCCAGGCTGCGCACATAGCGCCGCATCAGGCGGATCGCGTCATCGGGCGTCATCATCCGCTTCTGCGACAGCGCCGCCACATCCAGCTGCAATCCAGCCGAGGCCAGCGGCTCCGCCCTGCCCGCGAATGTGGCGAAGGACTCGCGGATTCGCGCCTGCAACAGGTTTGGAACGATCTGGTTGCGCACGGCGATCAGGCAAACGAACTTGCCGTAGCCGACATAGGACAGCGTCGCGCCCCCCGCCGGAAGGCTCTCGCTCAGGATCTGCGCCGTCAGCTTCACGATCTGCAGGAACTCGGTCTGGCTCAGCCGCTCGCTCACGCGTTTCAGGCCGTTGATCTCGACCGACAGAAGGGTCATCGCCGTGGCCTCTTCGCTCAGCCGCAGAAGCCGGTTCTCCAGCTGGAAATAGTCGCGCATGCCGGCAATTTCCGAGAATGTGATCCGCATGCCAGGGTCGAACCTGCCGCTCTCCTGGCCGGTCTGCAGCGCGGTCTGCAGCGCAAGGCGGCTCTCGGCCTCCCGTTGCAACGTTTCGACCAGCAGCATCGCTATCTGGATGCGCACCCGCAGATCGAAATACTCGATCGGCTTGGCCATGTAATCCGTCGCACCCGCCTCGAACGCATCGTGCATGTGCACGCGGGCCTCGCCCGAGGTGATCATGATGATCGGGCTGACACGGTAGCTGGGCATTTCGCGAATACGCCAGCACAGTTCGATCCCGTCGATCCCTTCCATGTTGATATCCAGCAGCAGGCAGTCGAAGGGATGGGACTGATGCTCGATGATCGCCAGCGCGTCCTCGCCCGAATACGCGGCCGTCACGTCCGAAAATCCCATGTCTTTCAGATACTCTTTCAACAGAGCGACGAAGATCTTTTCGTCATCAACCACCAGGATTCTCATTCAAACGTTCCCCAACTTCTTGAATTCGCGCTATTCCACGATTTTCAATTATAGGGAGAATGGGAAAACTTTGAGACGCATTATGGTTAATTTCAAGACAGGCGCCGTGCCAGGGCGCCGCGTTTCCGGCCTTTTCAAGGCCTGCGCGGGGCGGTCGTGATCAGTCATGTCCTGGCAGGATTGGCAGGGGCAGCAGGGCTCGAACCCGCGACCTACGGTTTTGGAGACCGTCGCTCTACCAGCTGAGCTATACCCCTAAGGCCGACGCCTCAGGTACGGCAACGCGGGCCCGGAATCAAGTCCCCAATCCGGTCCTTTCCGATGATTTTTCGTCCTGCCGGGATGTGTAACCCGGCCCCGGGTCCCGCGGTGCGCGGGGCGAGCCGGGCCCTGTATCACCGGCCCGCGCCGGACACCAGAGCGCGACCGCCGCAGGCGCAGGCGACACCCGGCGCGCGGCTCCCGGATACCCTGCTCTGCGTCGCCGCTCAGGGCGCCGCCCGCTCCAGCGCGTTCAAGTCTGCGCCACAGATCGCCGCCTCGTGCTCCATGATGCGCGCGATCGGCCAGTGCCACCACGCAAGCGCGTTCAGCCGCGCGATGGTATCTGCTTCGAACCGCATCTTCACCACCCGCCCGGGATTGCCTGCCACGACGGCGTAATCCGGCACCGTGCCGCGCACCACCGCTCCCGCGGCCACGATCACCCCGTTGCCCAGGGTGGCCCCCGGCAGCACCTTGGCATCCTTGCCCAGCCACACGTCATGCCCCAGCGCCGTGTCAGGCCCGGACCATTCCGGCAGGCTGGGACGGCCCGCCGCCGTCGCATGATCGAAGACGGCAAAGGGAAAGGTCGAAAACCCGTCACGCCGGTGATTGGCCGACGCGGTGACGAACACCACGCCATCCGCGATCTGGCAGAACCGGCCCAGGATCAGCCGTTCGTCCGAGACCGGGAACAGATAGGGCGCCAGACGTGCCGCCCAGTCCTGAGGCGGATGCGCCGCGCTGGCATAGCTGTAATCGCCCACGATAAAGCGCGGATGGTCGATCACCGCCTTCAGGAAGACCGTGCCCGCATGGGCACTGCCATCGGGCAGGATCAGCGGGTGGCGCGTGTCGGGATCGGGAAAGGGATGTGTCATGCGCCTTGATCTCACCCCGGCCGGAAAAAGAAAAGGGCGCCCGTGGCGGACGCCCTTCCCAATTCTCGCAGAGATCCCGGATCAATTCCGGGATGACGCATCGTTCTGCCTCAGATCACTCGAGGATCTTGGACACCACGCCGGCGCCGACGGTGCGGCCG
>JBKAGF010000066.1:0-15968 GCA_046290265.1 Roseovarius sp.
CCTGCGCGTCGATGGCGGGATGTCCGCCTCCGCCTGGGCGATGCAGTTCCTCGCCGACATCATCGGCGCCCCCGTGGACCGCCCCAAGGTGCAGGAAACCACCGCGCTCGGGGCCGCCTGGCTCGCCGGGATGCAGGCCGGGATCTACCCCGACCAGGCCGGTTTCGCCCAAGGCTGGGCGCTCGACCGGCGGTTCGAGCCGGCGATGGACGCCACCGCCCGAGACGACAAATACGCCGCCTGGAAACGCGCCGTCGAAGCCACGATGTCGGTATGATAGCTCCCTTCGGCCTGACGGCCCCCGCCCGCATTCTCTTTGGCCGCGGCGAGTTCGCCAAGGCCCCGGCCCTCGCCGCCTCCCTCGGCGCCCACGCCTTCGTCGTGCATGGCGCCACCCCCCGCCACGCGACGGCCCTGCTCGACGCCCCCGGGCTGCAAACCACCGCCTTCGCCTGCCCCCGCGAACCCGACCTCGCCCTCTTGGAAACCGCGCTCGACACCGCCCGCCACGCGGGCGCCACCCACGTGGTCGCCATCGGCGGCGGCGCCGCCATCGACCTCGGCAAGGCTGTCGCGGCCCTCCTGAACGCAACAACAAGCCCCCTCGATCACCTCGAAGTCGTGGGCCGCGGCCAGCCGCTCACCACACCACCCGCCCCCTTCATGGCCGTCCCCACCACCGCCGGCACCGGCGCCGAGGCCACGAAGAACGCCGTCATCGGCGTGCCCGATCATGCCCGCAAGGTCTCTCTCCGCGATCCGGCCATGCTCGCCGACATCGCCCTCGTCAATCCGGCCCTAACCGACGGCACGCCCAAGCCCGTGACCCTCGCCTCGGGCCTCGACGCCATCACCCAGGTGATCGAGCCCTACATCTCGTCACGTGCCAACCCGCTCACCGACGCGCTCTGCCGCGCCGCCATCCCGCGCGGCCTCCGTGCCCTGCGCAAACTGATGCAAGGCGAAGACGCGGACGCCCGCGACGACATGGCCTTCGTCAGCCTCACCGGAGGGCTGGCCCTCGCCAATGCCGGCCTCGGTGCCGTCCACGGCCTCGCCGGAATCATCGGCGGCCGCGTCCCATCGGCCCCCCACGGCGCCATCTGCGGCGCGCTCCTGCCCGCCACGCTGGCCGCCAACCTCGCGAGCTTGCCACGCGACAGCCTTCAGGCCCGCCGCATCGCCGAAATCCGCGTCAGCGCGTCCGAGGCGCTCGGCACTGCCGATATCGCCGCGTGGTCCCGGCACCACGGCCTGCCAAAGCTGGCACAGATGGGCCTCGCCCCCGCCGACCACGCCGTCATCGCGGCCGAGGCGCAATCCTCCAGCTCCATGGCCGCGAACCCGGTCAAACTCCCGGTCGAGATTCTGCAACGCATCCTTGCCGCCAGCTGAGGCGTCTTGCGACACGCAAGCGCAAAGCGCGATCGCTGCCCGCCTTTGCCCCACCACGGATGGCCCGCGCAACGGAAGAGGCCCTTCACGCCCCCGCTTTTTCCTGACAAGAATACTCGATGTCCCCACGCGCCCCCGCAGGCAACGCCCGACAGGACTCGCCCCCCCAGCTTTCACTGTTCCAAAAATACTCGAAATCCTGCGCCAGCCACGCGCGCGCCGTCACGCCTCCCAGGTGACCCGCCCGCCACAGAGCGGAACCGCCGGGACCCCAGCTCGGACGCGCTCCATGCCTTCCAGGTCATGCGACATCACCGCAATATCGGCCATGAACCCCTCCGCCAGCCGCCCCTTGCTGTCTTCCGCAAACTCCACCCAGGCATTGCCCGCCGTGTAACTCTCCAGCGTCTCCACCAGACCCTGCGACTGGTCCGGCCAGCCCTCGCCCAGGTCCATCGGGTCCACCGCCGCCCGCACGTTCGGCATCACGTCCACCGGCATCACCGGCCAGTCGGTGGAAAATACCATCCGCGCCGCGTGCTGCCGCTGCGCGCGCCAGGCATAGGCATAAGGCCACTGGTCGGGCCGCAGCACCTCGCGGATGCCATGCGGCGGAAAGTAATGCCCGAAGGCCGCGTGCCCCGGCTGGACCGAGGCGACCACGTCCAGCTCTCCCAGCCGCGGCAGGTCGTCGGGATGGATCACCTCGATATGCTCCATCCGGTGCCGCGCATCGCGCACGCCATTGGCCTCCCGTGCCGCGGCATAGCCATCCAGAGTCCGCCGCACCGCCAGGTCCCCGATCGCATGGGTGGAAATCTGGAACCCCCGCGCGTCCGCAGCCACGCAGGCCGCGTTGAACTGCTCGGGCGTGAACACCGCGTCGCCGTTGCTGTCGACGTCCGGATAGTTCTCCAGCATCAGCCCCGTGCGGCTTTCCATCACCCCGTCCATGAACATCTTCACCCGGTTGCACCACAGGTGGTCGCTGGCATACCGCGCCCGCATCTCCTCGGCCTCCTCCAGCCGGTCGATAGGATCGTGGCTTTTCATGTGAAACGGCACCTCCACGCGGCAGATCAGCGCGTCCTCGGCCTCCAGCTCGGCCAAAAGCTCAATCTGGTAGAAATTGCCGTCCATGTTGTGCAGCCCGGTGATCCCGTGACTGGCGCAATGCTTCAGCCCGGCGATCAGCGCCGCCTTGTCGCGGGCCCGCTCCTCCGGCCCCGGCGTGGGCACCGGATCGGCCCCGGTCACCAGCCCCGCCATGTCGCGCCCGCCATTGCGCGTCAGGCTCAGGACGGGGGCATAGGCCGACGGCTCCAGCAGCTTGCCCGTCGCGGTGCCATCCCCGGCCATGACGATCTCCGCCCCCGCTTCGACCGGCCCGCCATGCAGGATGCCGGCAAGCTCCAGCGCGGCGGTATTGGCCCAGATGGTGTGATGATCGCCGGCATAAAGCGCCAGCGGCCGGTCCGGCAGCACCCGGTCCAGGTCCTGCCGCGTGGTCTCGCGCCCCGGCCCCATCAGCTCGTAGGCCGCCTGCACCACGAACACCACCCGGTCCTCGGGGCAGTCGTCGGCATAGGCCCGCACCGCCGCCGTCACCGCCTCCTCGCCCTGCACGCCGTATAGGTCCAGGTATCCCATCTCCACCGATCCGGCGAAGAGATGCACGTGGCTGTCGATGAACCCCGGCAGCACCGTCGCGCCCTGCGCATCCACCTGTTTCGTTCCCGGCCCCGCCATGGCCCCGATCTCGGCGCTCGTGCCCAGCGCCACGATCCGCCCCGCGGCGACGGCGACGGCCTCCGCCCTCGGGCGGTCCGGGTCCATCGTCAGGACCTTTGCGTTCACGATCACGATATCCGGTGCCATGCCTGCCTCCTCGTCATGTGCCGCGCATGGAACCCGCGCCCGCCCGCGCCGTCAAGCTGGACCGTCACGCTGGACACACCGCCCGCCCTGCGGTTTCTTAAGCACACCCGGCAAAATACCCCGCCCATTCAAGGAAAGCTGAAATCAATGGCCATCAAGATCGACATGCTCCGCTGCTTTCTCACCGTGTCCGAGCGCGGCAACCTCGCCGACGCCGCCGAGGCGCTGGCCCGCACCCCCTCCGCCATCTCGATGATGCTGCGCCAGTTCGAGGATCACATCGGCGCCCCCCTCTTCGAGGCCGGGCGCAAGTCCCGCCTGACCCGCCTGGGCGAGCTCATCCGGGTCGAGGCAGGCCGCGAGCTGGCGCATTTCGACAGCACCATCGCCGCCATCGAGGGGCTGTCGCGCGCCGAGGCCGGCCATGTCCGCCTGTCGGTCACGCCTTCGGTCGCGCAAAGCTTCATGCCCGCGATCCTGCATCGCTTCGCCCAAGCTCACCCCAAGGTGCGCATCAACATGCGCGACACCGACAGCGCCAGCGTGGCGCAGGACCTTGCCGCCGGCCGCGCCGACATCGCGCTGGCCTCGCTGGGCCCGCAGCCCGGTTTCGACCGCAGCCTCGTCTTCGCCGACCGGTTCGGCGTGGTCTGCCTCTCCGATCACCCGCTCGCCCGCGACTGGGACGCGCTCGGCTGGGCCGACCTTGCGGGCATCCCCTTCATCGCCAACGGCCTCTGCCAGGATGTGCACGACCCGGATTTCCGCCCCCTCCTCGACAGCGCCACGCTGAACGTATCGGGCACCGCCGCCCTTCTCAGCCTCGTGCGCGCGGGCATGGGCGTCACCCTCCTGCCCGAGCTTACCATGCGCGACGCCGGGCCGGACCTCGCCTTCCTGCCCCTCGTCGACGCCACCATCCGCCGCCAGGTCTGGATGCTCACGCCGCCCGCCTCGGAACTGACCCCGGCCGCCGCCGCGCTGGTCCGCACGATCCGGGAACAGGACATCACGTTGACGTACTGACGGGCTTGAATTTCAATATTTCTGAAATACTCTGCAGAACTTTGCGTTTGCCTTGAAACGTTGCATTGGCAAGACTTCGCCAATCAATTGCCAGGGATGCGCCATGACCGACCTCAAGCTGAACTACATCGCGGGCCAGTGGGCCGAAGGACCGTCTTCGATCGAGAACCGCAACCCCTCGGACCTCTCCGATCTGGTCGGCCATTTCACCCAGGCCAGCGCCGCCCAGCTGGATGAGGCCATCTCCGCCGCCCGCACCGCCCAGGCCGAATGGGCCACCTACGGGCTGGAGCGTCGCCAGGCCGTGCTCATGGCCATCGGCACCGAACTCATGGCCCGCGCCGGGGACCTTGGCACGCTGCTTTCCCGCGAAGAAGGCAAACCTTTGGCCGAAGGCAAGGGCGAGGTCTACCGCGCCGGGCAGTTCTTCACCTATTATGCCCACGAGGTCCTGCGCCAGCTGGGCGAGAACGCCGACTCCGTCCGCCCCGGCGTCGAGGTCGACGTCCGCCGCGAACCGGTCGGCACCGTCGCCGTCATTTCCCCCTGGAACTTCCCCACCGCCACCGCGTCGTGGAAGATCGCTCCGGCGCTGGCCTACGGCAACGCCGTCATCTGGAAGCCGGCGAACCTGACGCCCGCCTCCGCCGTGGCGCTCACCGAGATCATCGCGAAACAGGACATCCCGGCGGGCCTCTTCCAGCTTGTCATGGGCGCAGGCGGCGAGGTCGGCCAGCGCCTCGTTGAGAGCCCCGACATCGACGCCATCTCCTTCACCGGCTCGGTCCCGGTGGGCCGCCACATCGCCGCCTCGGCGGTGGACAACTTCACCCGCCTGCAAATGGAAATGGGCTCCAAGAACGCCCTCGCCGTGATGGACGACGCCGATCTCGACCTCGCCGTCACGCTGGCGCATGGCGGCGCGTTTGGCGGCACCGGGCAGAAATGCACCGCCTCCTCGCGCCTTGTCGTGCATGCCGGCATCCACGACGCCTTCGTCGACAAACTCGTCGCCGGTGCCAAAGCCATGAAGGTCGGCCATGCGCTGGCCGAAGGCACGCAAATGGGCCCCGTCGTCTCCGAATCCCAACTGAAAGAAAACCTTGCCTATGTCGAACAAGGCCGGGCCGAAGGCGCCGAGCTTGCCTGCGGCGGCACCCGCCTGACGCTCGACCACGACGGCTTTTACATGTCACCCGGCGTGTTTCTGAACACCAACAACGACATGGCCATCAACCGCGAGGAAATGTTCGCCCCGCTCACCTCGGTCATCAAGGTCGGCAGCTATGACGAGGCGCTCCACGTGGTCAACGACACCAGGTTCGGCCTCACCTCCGGCATCGTGACGCGCAGCCTCGCCCGCGCCAGCCATTTCCGCCGCAACGCCCGTACCGGCGTGGTCACCGTCAATCTGCCCACGGCAGGCACCGATTACCACGTCCCCTTCGGCGGCCGCGGCGACAGCTCTTACGGCCCGCGCGAGCAAGGCATCCACGCCCGCGACTTCTACACCATCGTGAAGACCGCCTACATCGCGGCGGGCTCGCCCGAATGAAGCCCGCCTCTGCCCCGTCTAATCACCGTAGCTCGGCACCGCCGAGCCGCGCCCGCCCCTCCCCACGGGCGGGCGCCCGGCCTCCGTCCCGCGCAACACGGACCGCGCGCGCAATCCGGCCCTCTTGCAAAGCTCCGATGTTGCAGCGCCCCCCCAGGGGCGGCCCCGTCTCGGCGTGTGCTCCATCGTCGAGGATGTTCGCATGACCTACCGCATCGATGGACTGCAATACGCCAACTGGTCGGAAAAGATCTTCCGCCAGATGCGGCAAGGCGGCCTAGATGCCGTGCACGTCACCATCGCCTACCACGAGACCTTTCGCGAAACCGTCCTCAACGTCGAACGCTGGAACCGTTGGTTCGAGCAGTTTCCCGACCTCATCCTGAAGGGGCGGTGGGCGGGCGATGTGCGCACCGCGCACGAGACCGGCCGCACCGCCATCTTCTTCGGCTTCCAGAACCCCTCGCCCATCGAGGACGATCTCGGACTCGTCGAGGTCTGGCACGACCTTGGCGCGCGCTTCATGCAGCTGACCTACAACAACCAGTCCCTGCTGGCGACCGGCTGTTACGAGGCCGAGGATGCGGGCCTCACCCGCATGGGCCGCGAGGTCATCCGCGAAATGAACCGCGTCGGCCTCGTGGTCGACATGTCCCACTCCGCCGACCGCTCCACCATCGAGGCGGCGGACCACTCAGCGCGCCCCATCGCCATCACCCACGCCAACCCGCACGGCTGGCACCCCGCCAAACGCAACAAGCGCGACGACGTCATCCGCGCCGTCGTCTCGAATGGCGGCATGATGGGCTTTTCGCTCTATCCCCATCATCTCGCAGGCGGCACCGACTGCACACTGACAAGCTTCTGCCAGATGATCGCCGACACCGCCGAAACCTACGGCACCCGGCATTTCGGCATCGGCTCCGACCTCTGCCAGGACCAGCCCGACAGCATCGTCGAATGGATGCGCACCGGCCGCTGGACCAAGAGCATCGACTATGGCGAAGGCTCGGCCCAGAACCCCGGCTTCCCGCCGCAGCCCGACTGGTTCACCGACAACGCCGACTTCCCGAACCTCGCCGACGGCCTCAAACAGGTCGGCTTCAACGACAGCGAGATCGCCGGCCTCATGGGCGACAACTGGCTGCGCTTTTTCGACGAAAATTTCACCCCGGACCAACAAGAACCGGACTCCTGAGGGCGCCGACCGGCCTTTCAGGAGCATTCCACAGGGAGACATAAATGTCCGACACCACCCACACCCAGAACGCCCGGGCCACCCACGGCTCCGGCGGCACGCATCACATCAACAAACCCCTCTTCGCCATCACCGGCGGCTTCATCGCGCTGTTCTGCCTCGTGGCCCTCTACGACCTCGACCTGCTGTCGAACATGGTCGATACCAGCTTCGCGGTCTCGGCCAAGTATTTCGGCCTCTACTGGCAGCTCCTGCTGCTGGCCACCTTCCTTATCGGCCTCGTGCTGATCGTCCTGCCCGGCAGCAAGGCCCTGATGGGCAACCTCAGCACGCCAGAATTCCCCGTCTTCCAATGGGGCGCCATGATCATGTGCACGCTTCTGGCAGGCGGCGGCGTCTTCTGGGCGGCGGGCGAGCCCATGGCGCATTTCCTGTCGACACCCCCCTATTTCGGCGCCGAAAGCGCCACGGCAGAGGTCGTCGCGCCCGCGCTGGCGCAAAGCTTCATGCACTGGGGTTTCCTCGCCTGGGCCATCCTCGGCGCGCTGACCACGGTGATGCTGATGCATTACCACTATGAAAAGGGCCTGCCCA
The DNA here is from genome assembly GCA_046290265.1 of Roseovarius sp. GTDB lineage: Bacteria > Pseudomonadota > Alphaproteobacteria > Rhodobacterales > Rhodobacteraceae > Roseovarius. The sequence goes on from JBKAGF010000066.1 coordinate 7,647, forward strand.
TGGCCCCGCGCACCCTGCTCTACCCGCTCTTCGGCGATGCCGCCATCAAGGGGCCCATCGGCCTCATCGCCGACGCGTCCTGCATCATCGCCGTGGTCGCGGGCACCGTCGGCCCGATCGGTTTCCTGGGCCTGCAGGTCAGCTACGGCCTCAACGCGCTCTTCGGCCTCCCCGACACGTTCGGCACGCAAGCCGCCGTCATCCTCGGCCTCGTCGCGATCTACACGCTCTCGGCGGCCACGGGCCTGTCGAAAGGCATTCAGGTCCTCAGCCGCTTCAACGTGATCCTCGCAGCCCTCCTCCTGCTCTTCATCCTTGTGGCAGGCCCCACCGGCTTCATCTTCCAGGGCTTCTTCAGCGGCATGACCACCTACATCACCGATTTCTTCGGCATGGCGCTCTATCGCGGCGAGGCCGGCGTCTTCGGCGATCCCGGCTGGCTCGGCTGGTGGACCGTGTTTTTCTGGGGCTGGTTCCTGGGCTACGGCCCGCTCATGGCGATGTTCATCGCCCGCATCAGCCGGGGCCGCTCGATCCGCTCGATCGTCATCATGCTGTCGATCGTGGCGCCCATCGTGACCTGCTTCTGGTTCACCATCGTCGGCGGCACCGGCATCAGCGCCGAACTCAACAACCAGGGCGCCATCTCCAGCGCCTTCGAAGGCTTCAACCTGCCCGCCGCCCTGCTGGCGATCACCCAGTCGCTGCCCGCGGGCTTCCTCGTCTCGGTGCTCTTCCTGATCCTGACGACGGTTTTCGTGGCCACCACGGGCGACTCGATGACCTACGTGATCTCGGTCGCCATGTCGAACGAGGATATCCCCTCGCTGCCGGTCCGCATCTTCTGGGGCATCGCCATGGGCGTGATGGCCCTGATCCTGATCTACACCGGCTCGGGCGGCATCTCGAAACTGCAAAGCTTCATCGTCGTCACCGCCGTGCCGGTGTCGCTGGTGCTGCTGCCCTCGCTCTGGGATGCGCTGCGCATCACGCTGGCCAAGGGCCGCGAAGCAAACTGACACCACCACCCGGGGCGGTCCTTGGACGGATCGCCCCAACACCCCTATCATCGGCATTGAAGGAGCCGGCATGAAACAAGTGGCGCAGCAAAGGGTCCCACCCCGTGACCCCAATACGGTCATGACGCTGGCCCGTCTCGGCGCCGCGCACCAGACCCGGCTCTCCTTCATGCGCCAACTTCTGCGCCGGCTGGTGCGCGACGACTGGACCATCACCCAGACCAAATTCGACATCGACGCGCACGGCGTCGGCCACGCCGTCTACACCGCGCAAGGCCCAAAAAACGCCTATTCCCTCGTCGCCTTCGCCCATGACCTGCCGGCGGATCAACGCTCCGACCGCGTCATCGCCACCGCCTGGGACGCCACTTTCACCCTCTTCGACGGCATCCCCACCGAGGCCGACATCGCCCGCCTGCGCGGCAACGTGCCCCTGCAGGAATCCGGCCGCATCTCCGACCGCGAGCTGTCGCTCTCCCGCGCCAACCGCTCGGTCCGCCTCTGGGATCACGTGGTCGAAGCGCTCAGCGCCGGCCACCAGCCCGACGAGGACCAAGTCCGCGCCGTCGGCTACCTGATGCGCACCACGGCGGTCTACGGCTCGGGCAAGTTCGGCGCGGCGGACCGCGAACAGACCCGCCACCGCCCCGAATGCGCCGGGCCGTTCCAGATCGAGATGCTATCCGTGTACCTCACCCGCTGCTTCGTCATGGACCTTGTCGAGCACATGGCCCGCGCCCGCGCGCCTGAAACCGCCGTGCCGCTCGACCCGGCCCTGCGCCGCCGCTTCGGCATCGGCAATTCCACCGGCCTCGGCATGGCGCCCTTCCTCGTGAACCACCCGGCGCTGCTCAACGCCTGGGTCGCCGCGCGGGAAGAGGCGCTTGCCCGCGTCCGCTCCCAACCCACCGCCCCCGAGGCCACCGCGCAGGCCTTCCAGCAGTTCGCCGCCCGCGCGCAGGTTCACGCCGAGGGCTGGCACTCCGCCCACCCCATGCAGATCCAGAAATGCACCGACCTGCGCTCGGACATGAAAGCGCTCATGGCGCATCTGGGCACCGCCGACCTCACCACCGACCACCCCTGGAACCGCCTCTGGCTCTGGGGCGAGGCGCACCTGTCGCTCGAAGGCCAGGAACAGCTCGCCTCGCTGCTGCTCGAACCCTACGGCGACCTGGTCGACGACCTCACCCACTGCATGGCCGCCGACGAACAGGCCAGCTTCCCCATCGACGGCACCATGTCCACGGAACGCCTCAAGGCCATCATCGAGGACGTCTACGGCTGGGCGCTCGCCACCGATTGGACCGCCCCCAAGGCGCAGGCCCGCGTCTGGTACACGTCCCAGGCCAAGCTCGAACCCCGCCTTGGCGAACGCGCGCTGGAACCGATCGAGCCCTATGAACAGCCCCTTGGCCCCGGCCGCGACGCCGTGCTGGCCCATGCCGCTCTCAAGGACGCCCCCCAGTCCACCGTCGCCGAATTCCTGCTGGCCCACCCCCAGCACCGCCACATCACCCGCCGCGCCCAGATCGCCGCCCGCCTGCCTTATGCCGAGATCCGCGACAATACGCTCGCCGCCGACATGCTGCCCGTCGACATGCTGCGGCTGAAGCTCAGCTTTTTCGGCGCCTGCCATTTCGATCCCCGCTCGGACCGTTGGCTACGCATCAACATGTTCCAGCACGCCCCCTTTCCCCATGAACTGGCGGATGCAGGCGACGACTGGACCCTGCCGCCCCTGCCAGGGCGCGCGCCATGACGTGGTCGCTGAATGAAATCGAGGCGCTCGCCCGCAAGGCCACCCGCGGCGCGGGCTACCCCTGGGGCCTGGCCGAGGAAGCCGGCCGCGCCGCCCGCTGGACCTGCGCGGCGGGCTGGCCCGGCGCGCTCGCCCTGGCCGACGTCCTGACACGCAACGATGGCGCCCCCGCCACCACGCTTGGCCCGCAAACTCTGGCCGAGACATGGAGCGCCTCGGGCGGCCTGCTCTGCCCCATCGTCACCGGCGCGACGCTCTGCGATCTGGCCGCCGACTGGGCCGTGGGCCGGACCGTCACGCTCGGCCCCGTCGCCTGGCCGCTCCTGCTGGTGCCCTACATGGTCTGGGCGGCAGACCGCACCGGCGCGCCCCTGTCGCTCGACTGGCAGGGCTGCACGATCACCCGGGCGGGCGGCAAGACCCTGCTGGACGACCCCGGCGCCGCCCTCGACTGCGCCCGGACCGACAGCGTGCATCTGTCGGCCACCGACGCCCGACGCGGCACCGTTCTCACCCGTCTCTACCGTGCCGCACCGATGCCGCAGGCCGTCGCCATCCTCGACGCCTTCGCCCAGCGCACCTATGCCCCTGAAACCGAGGCCAGCCGCCTGACAGGCGCCGGCGCCGGCCTCAGCGACAACGACTGATCGCCAGAAAATTCTGCGAATTTTCAGGGACACTCCGCTCCGCCACCCGCGCCAGAAAATTCGCAGAATTTTCTCGGGCCGCTGGCCCGGGTCCCCGCCGCATTCAACGTAGGGCGGCGCGACCCCGTTACGCATGAATCGCGTGTCGAGAGAATGGTTTCAAAACGGCAAAGTCTGCGCACGCGCCGTGAACCGGGCCAAACCGCGAAAACGCCACCGACGCGATGCCACCGGAATACCGACGCGATACCGACGTCCGAAAAAGTTAATATCAGCGGCGTTAACGGCCTTTGCCTCAGACCGATTCTGCGAGCCGTGCGACGTAGCGCGCCAGCGTGTCGATCTCCAGGTTCACCTGGTCGCCCACGGCCACCCGGCCCCACGTGGTGACCTCTTTGGTATGCGGGATGAAATTGATGCCGAACACCGCGCCGTCGACCTCGTTCACCGTCAGCGACGTGCCGTTCAGCGCCACCGACCCCTTGGGTGCGATGAATTTCGCCAGCGCCTCGGGCGCCCGCAGTTTCACCCGCGTGCTGTCGCCTTCATCCTCGACGCCAACGACCTCGGCCAGGCCATCGACATGGCCCGAAACGATATGCCCGCCCAGTTCATCTCCGACCCGTAAGGACCTTTCCAGATTGACTTTTCTGCCCTCCCCCCAGGTGTCGAGGTTGGTCTTCGAAAGCGTCTCGGCCGACACGTCCACGTCGAACCAGTCCGCCCCCTTTTCCACCACCGTCAGGCATACGCCGTCGCACGCAATCGAGGCGCCCATGTCGACCCCCGCCATGTCATAGCCGGTGCCGATCCGCGCCCGCAGGTCGCCGCGCTTTTCCAGCCCGCGAATCTCGCCCATATCCGTGATGATCCCGGTGAACATGGCTGTCTCCTTCTGGTCTGCTTCCGACCTACCGGGCCTGCCCGCCCAAGGCAAGAACCGCCCCAACGTCCCGGGCCTTAATTTCGTCTAAATACTGGTTTATTACAGTCCAAAAGATTAAACGCAGTCATGCGTGAAAGAGGCAGAAGGGTATGAGCTCACCAACCGGCGACAACCGGGTCTTTTTGTTTTTGCAAGGCCCCCACGGCCCGTTCTTCTCCAAGCTGTCACGCATGCTCCGCCGTGCCGGGGCGGATGTCTGGCGCGTGGGTTTCAACGCCGGCGACGCCGCCTTCTGGCGCGACCGGGCCAGCTATATTCCCTTCACCGGCACGCTCGAAGACTGGCGGACCACCTTCCGCGCACTGGCGCAGGACAAGCGCGTCACCGACCTGGTGCTTTATGGCGATACGCGCATGATCCACGCCCAGGCGGTCGAGGAGGCCCGTGCGATCGGCCTGACCATCCACGTATTCGAGGAAGGCTACCTGCGCCCCTACTGGATCACGTACGAGCGCGGCGGCTCGAACGGGCATTCCCGGCTGATGGAAATGGGCGTCAGGGACATGCGCAAGGCGCTGGAAAACTCGGACATGGACACCGCCCTGCCGCCGGCCTCTTGGGGCGACATGCGCCAGCACATTTTCTATGGCGCGGCGTATCACGGCTGCGTCTTGCTGTTCAATCGCCGCTACCGCAACTTCCGGCCCCACCGCGCACTGACCGTCAGGCAGGAATTTGCCCTTTATCTCAAACGGTTGGTTCTGATGCCGTTTCAGGCCATCGACCGTCGCATCGCCACCATGCGCATCCGGCACGGCGGCTTTCCCTACCACCTGGCGCTCCTGCAGCTCGAACATGACGCCTCCTTCCAGATGCACTCGCCGTTTTCCACAATGACCGAATTCCTCGAAACCGTGATCGAAAGTTTCGCCGCAGGCGCGCCCAAACACCATCACCTTGTGGTCAAGGCCCACCCGCTCGAGGACGGCCGCACCCCGATCCGCGCCACCCTGCGGCGGCTGGCCCGTCAGCACGGCATTTTCGACCGCGTGCATTACGTCCGCGGCGGCAAGCTGGCGCGCCTTCTGAACGAGGCCCGCAGCGCCGTCACCGTGAATTCCACCGCCGCGCAACAGGTGCTCTGGCGTGGGATTCCGCTCAAGACCTTCGGCGAGGCGGTCTATGCCAAGCCCGAATTCGTCTCGACCAAGCCGCTGCGCGATTTCTTCGCCGGGGCAGAACGGCCCGACCGCAAGGCCTATGGCGACTACCGCCGTTACCTGCTTGAAACCAGCCAGGTCGCGGGCGGGTTCTATTCCTCCAGCGGCCGCCGGCAATTGCTGCGACAGGCGGTGGACATGATGCTCAGTCCCGACGATCCCTATGATGCGCTTCTGACCGGCACCGCGGCTCCAAGGCAACAGTTGCAGGCCGTCACCTGAAGACCCTCCTCTAAGGCTCTGGATTTTCACGCCGCTTCACGCTACGGTGGCAGAAAAATCGAGGCAGAAAAAAACAGGTCGAGGAGACCGGGCAGTGAAAATGCAATCCAAACGATGGGCGAAGTCCGTCGCGATCCTGCTTATTGCAAGCATGGTCGCTTCGTGTGGCTTCCTTCCCCGCTCAGGCCCCAGCAAGCGGCAGATCTACTCCGGTTCGGTCCAGAGGTCCGGCGATGCCTTCGTGGTTTCGGTCAATGACCGCGTGACGCGGGCCACCGCCGTCCAGCCTGCGCTTGGCTTCACCGACGGCTTCAGGAATGCCGGACTCGTCGGCTCCGACACCATTCGCCCCGGCGACACGCTGGGCCTGACGATCTGGGAAAACGTCGATGACGGCCTGCTGGCCGGCGAGGGTGCCAACCAGACCCTCCTGGAAGAGGTGCAGGTCGACGGTGCCGGTTTCATCTTCGTGCCCTATGCGGGCCGCATCCGCGCCGCGGGCAACACGCCCGAGGCGATCCGGCGCATCATCACGTCGAAACTCGATGAACAGACCCCCGACCCGCAGGTCGAGGTCCGCCGCCTTGCCGGCGACGGCGCGACCGTCTCGCTGGTGGGCGCCGTGGGCGCTCAGGGCGTCTACCCGATCGAACGTCCCACCCGGACCCTTTCGACGATGCTGGCCGCCGCTGGCGGCGTGACGATCGAACCCGAAATTGCCCAGGTGACCGTGATCCGGGGGGGCATGCGCTCCAAGGTCTGGTTCCAGGATCTCTTCCGCCACCCGGAATTCGACATCGCCCTGCGCGGCGGCGACCGCGTTCTGGTCGAGGAAGACACCCGCGCCTTCACCGCGCTTGGCGCCACTGGCGGACAGGCCCGCATGCCGTTCCCCTCGCCCACCATTTCGGCGATCGAGGCCATCGCCCAGGTCGGCGGCCTTCAGGCCAACGCAGCCGATCCCACCGGCGTCTTCGTTCTGCGCAACGAACCGGCCGAGATCGCCAACCAGGTGCTGGGCCGCAATGACCTCGTGGGCGCGCAGCGTCTGGTCTACGTGCTCGACCTCACGCAGCCCAACGGCATGTTCATGGCCCGCGATTTCGCCATCCGCGATGACGATACGCTCTACGTGACCGAGGCCCCCTTCACCCAGTGGAGCAAGGTCATCGGCGCCCTCACCGGCACGCTTGGCGCCGTCGGCTCCATCTCGACCGCAGGCGATACGCTCAGCGGATCCTGATGACGCGAAACACCCAGTCGGAACCCGCCGGAGACCAGTCTTCCCGGCGGGTTTTCTATTTCAACGCCGGCTTCCTGCGCCAGCGCCGCATCCGCCGCATCATGGAACTGGCGGGCCTGCCCCTGCAGCTTGGCCGCCCCGGCGCGGACGACCTGATCGCCGTCTGGGGCCGCTCGGCCTATGCCGCGCGGGGCGAGGCGATGGCGGCGCGCAGCGGTGCGGGGCTCGTCCGGATCGAGGACGCCTTCCTGCGCTCGCTTTATCCCGGCCGCGGGGGCGAGCCGCCGCTGGGCCTGCTGGTCGACCGCACCGGCGTGCATTTCGACAGCTCCGCGCCCTCGGATCTTGAAACGCTTCTGGCCACGCATCCGCTGGACGACACCGCGCTGATGGACCGCGCACGCGGCTGCATCGCCCGCATGGCCGAGGCGCACCTGACCAAGTACACCGCCTTCGATCCGGCCGCGCCCTGTCCCGATCCCGGCTATGTCCTGGTGCTGGACCAGACCCGCGGCGATGCCTCTGTCACCCATGGCGGCGCCGATGCCAATACCTTCCGCGAGATGCTCTATTACGCGCAGGAGGAAAACCCCGGCTGCCCGGTGCTGATCAAGACCCATCCCGAGACGGTCCAGGGCCACCGCAAGGGCTATTTCGGGCCCGACGATGCCTCCGACCGCGTCCGCCTGTTCTCCGACGCCGTCAGCCCTTGGGCCCTGATGGAAGGCGCCGTCTCCGTCTATGCCGTCACGTCGCAGCTGGGGTTCGAGGCGATCTATGCCGGTCACAGGCCGCATGTCTTCGGCCAGCCCTTCTATGCCGGCTGGGGCCTTACCGAGGACCGCCACCCCATTGCGCTTCGCCGCCGGGGCCGCGCATTGTCGCGGGCCCAGCTCTTTGCCGCCGCGATGATCCTGTATCCCACGTGGTACGATCCCCACCGCGACCGGCTGTGCGAGATGGAAGACGCCATTTCCATCCTCGAGGCGCGCACGACCGCGTGGCGGCAGGATCACCGGGGCTGGGTCGCCTCGGGCATGCGCCTTTGGAAACGCAAGCCCCTGCAAAGCGTATTCGGTTCGCAAAAGCGCATGATCTTCAGGGACGATCCGTCCCGGGCCGAAGCGGTCGCGCGCAAAACCGGCCGCGCGCATATGTGCTGGGCCGGCAAGGCGCCGGGCGGCATGCCCGTCACACGCATCGAGGACGGCTTTCTGCGCTCGCGCGGTCTCGGCGCGGAACTGGTGCCGCCCCTGTCGCTGGTCTGCGACGACCTGGGCATCTACTACGACCCCACGCAGGAAAGCCGTCTCGAACGCTGGA